>JBOEGN010000029.1:0-13673 GCA_050633445.1 Thalassovita sp. | reverse complement strand
CCTCTTCTCCGATCAGGTTTTCCGCCGGGACGCGAACGTCGTCCAAGAACACCTCGGTGGTCGAGTGATTCAGCATCGTGCGGATCGGGCGGATCGTCATGCCGTTTTTCAGCGCTTCACGCATATCGACCAGAAAGACCGACAGACCATCCGTACGTTTTTTGACGTCAGCCTTGTGCGTCGTGCGCGCCAGCAACAGCATCAAATCGGAATGCTCGGCGCGGCTGGTCCAGATTTTCTGACCGTTGATCACATAGTCATCGCCATCCCTCCGCGCGAAGGTTTTCAGCGATGTGGTATCGGTGCCACTGGTGGGTTCGGTGACACCGAAGGCCTGCAAACGCAACTCGCCCGAGGCGACTTTGGGCAGATAGCGTTTCTTTTGCTCTTCGTTGCCGTGGCGCAGGATCGTGCCCATGATGTACATCTGCGCGTGGCCCGCCGTCGGGTTACACCCCGAGCGGCTGATCTCTTCTAGGATCGCAGCGCCCGCGGCAACTGGCAGGCCCGCGCCGCCGTATTCTTCGGGGATCAGGGCACCCAGATACCCCGCCTCGGTCAGAGCATTGATAAATTCGGTCGGATAGGCGCGCTCGGCGTCTTTTTCCTGCCAATAGGTGCCCGGAAATCTTTGGCACAGCGCAATAACTGCATCGCGGATATCGTTGTATTCATCTCTGGTTCCAAGGGAAACGGTGCTCATGAGGTAGATCCTTCGGCAGTCTGGTGTTTGGGGGAAAAATGGTGCTGCGTGGCGCTGCGTTCGATGTCGACGCAGGCGTTGAACGCCAGCGGCTGTCGGGTTTCTTCGAGGATGTGGCCAACCAAACCGATCGAGCGCGCCATCACGCCGATGCCCCGAACGACGGTCCAGGGCAGGTCGAATTCACAGCACAAAGCCGCCAGCGCACCGGTCGCGTTCAGGGTGATCCGTTTGCCCTTGTCCTGTTCCATCGCCGCGTGGATGGCCTGGATCATCGACACGTAACGACCGTCCATGTCGTTCTCGGTTGCGATCTGGAACAGGCGGGGGGTTCTTGGATCGACCGGGCGATGGATCATATGCCCAAAACCGGGAAGATGCCGGCCTTCGGCCTTTGCTGTGGCAACAATATCCGTGGCGATGACTGCCTCGGTTTCGCCGGCTTCAAGGCGCTCCACAGCTTCGTAAAGCAGTCGCGCCGCTCCCTCCATACTGCCGACCAGCACGCTGCCCAGACCGCACAAACCGGCCGCGACGGCTCCCTGCAAAGCTTCGGGTGCGGCGGCATAGGTCAGGCGGGTGGCCAAGGCCGACGGGGTGACGCCATGTTCGACCAGGGTAATGACAACCGCATTGAATACCTTGGATTCCTGATCGGTTGGCTTGCGTCCCATCAGCAGCAAAAAGGCCATATCACCCAGATTCATCTGCCCCAGGATTTCGTCTGGCAGGCTCAGGCCATGTACATGGATTTGGTCGGGTGTGCTCCAGCAGATGTCGGAACGAATCCTGTCTTGTTGTGCCGTCATGTCGCGTGCGCTCCTTCGCTGGAAAGTTGAGTATTTTCAGAGTCATCAATGACAGGGGTCGCCAACACAGATGGGCGCGCCATGAAACCGTCGTGCCAGTCGCTCAGCGCGGGCCGGCCGTTGCGCCAATCGTCATCCGCAAACCGGAAATCTGCGTAGCCCAGCGCGACTCCGATCGCGATATGCCCGATGTGAAAGGGTCGTTTGGCCAGTGTCGAGGCCTGTGCATTCAGGTGGTCATACACGGCTTGGCATTTGCGGTGGTTGGCGTGCAGAATGTCCGGGCTTTGCCTGGGCTCGGGTTTCACCCGCTCGATCAGGCGCATCATCAGCGCATCAACCAGACCATCGCCCAGCGCCAAGTCACGCAAGGCCTCAAAGCGGACATGCACGGCCTGAGGAAACAGACGGCCCTGCCCCGCAATCGCGTCCAAATACTCGCAAATCACCCGAGAATCGAACAGCGAACGGCCATCTTCCAGAACTAGCGTCGGCAGTTTTCCCAACGGGTTGTCGGGGGAAAGCGCCTCGGCATAGCTCACGAAATCCACCTGCGTGCGAACGGTTTCAATCTGATCGGCAACGCCCAATTCCTGGGCTGCGATCATGACCTTGCGCACATAGGGGGAACGAGGGGACCAATGCAGCTTCATTCCGCCACCCATTTCAATGGCGCATTGGTCAGATCCTGGAGCACGTCAAACGTCAGCCCGTCGACCATTTCGGTGACCAGAAACCCGTCCTCGGTCACGTCGATCACGGCCAGATCGGTATAGATCCGTTGCACCTGTCCGGGCGCGGTCAGGGGGTAGGTGCAGTTCGCAACCAGTTTGGAGACCCCGTCGCGGGTCAGGTGATCCGTGGCCACCCACAAACGCCGCGCCCCGGCAGCCAAATCCATCGCGCCGCCGACGGCGGGCGCTTTGGTGCGATCCAACGTGATCCAGTTGGCGATGTCCCCGTTCGAGGCAACCTCGTAAGCACCCAGCACACACAGATCCAAATGCGCGCCCCGGATCATCGAAAAACTGTCCGCGTGATGAAAATACGAGCCGCCGTCGACAAGGGTGACATGCTGCTTGCCCGCATTCACCAACCATGGCTGAATTTCACCCTCTGCGGGGGCTTCGCCGACCCCAAGAATGCCATTCTCGGAATGGAAAATGACCTCACGGCCCTCGGGGACATGGTTTGCGATCAATGTGGGCACCCCGATTCCGAGGTTCACAAACCAACCTTCGGGGATGTCTTGCGCGATCCGCGCAGCGATCTGATCGCGACCGCGCGCCGTGACGTTTTCAGGTAAGAATTTCGCAGGAGAAGTCATACGTCCCACTCCTTTTGCGGAATATGGATAATGCGATCCACGAATATCCCTGGGGTTACGATGGCTTCTGGGTCGATCTCGCCCAGCTCGGCCATTTTGTGGACCTGAACGACCGTTTGCCGTGCAGCGGTCGCCATCACCGGATTGAAGTTCCGACCCGATTGCCGATAGGTCAGATTTCCCCAACGATCTGCGGTCCAGGCCTCGACCAGCGCCAAGTCGCCATACAACGCATTTTCGCGCACATAGGTTTTGCCGTCGACCTCGATGGTTGGCTTGCCCTCGGCCAGGGGCGTGCCCACCGATGTCGCCGTATAGAAGGCCGGTATACCCGCCCCCGCTGCGCGCATCCGCTCGGCCAGAGTGCCTTGAGGCACCAGTTCAAGCTCCAGCTCGCCCGCCTCGTACAGCGTTTCAAAAATTGTCGAGCCCGCGATGCGCGGGAAGCTGCAGATCAGCTTGCGCACCCGTTTTTGTTCCAGCAAACGCGCCAAGCCAACTTTGCCGTGACCCGCGTTATTCGCCACAACTGTCAGATCTTTTGCGCCGGTCGCGATCAGCCCTTCGATAAGCTGATCCGCCTGCCCGACGGCGCCAAAGCCCCCCATCAAGACGGTCGATCCGTCCTGAATTGGGCCAATCGCCTCGGCGACACTATTTGAAAATTTGTCTATCATTGTTTCCTCGACAGCCGTTCCATGTCTGTGGACGCTCCGGTCATTGCCCTCTCCAAAATGAGGGGGCCGTTCTTGAAGCAGGACGTGTTAAACACATATTGAACCGTTTCAATTTTAGCTTCTTTTCCGTTCCCTTTTTCGCATTCGCCTTGCCCATAGTCGGGGTTAGTAGGTCGCCCGCCGGAAATGTTGCTCTTTGCACAAATCGAGGACGAACATTCCCCGCGCCCCATCCAGCCGACCCAGGCGCCGGTATCCTCGGGTCAGCGAAGCCGCTCCACGGGAGCCCATGCAACACCAAGCCCTTTTGCGCCTCCGTTCACGACCGCGAACCGTCCATCCAAATCATACGCGTTCATGGCTCCCCCCAGTCTACGACACCGCACCAGCGATGTGGGTCGTAAGGGTTCCCAATTCGTCGATGCTGACCTCCACCACGTCCCCGTGTTTCAGAAACAAAGGGGTGGGCCGGGATTGCCCGACACCGTGCGGGGTTCCGGTCAGGATCAGATCTCCGGGTTTCAGGGTCATGGTTTTCGAAAGATGCGAGATGACGTTGCCAACCGAGAAGATCATTTTTGAGGTGCTTGAATCCTGCACCGTTTCTCCGTTTACGCGACACGTTATCCGTAAGTTATGGACATCCGAAACCACGTCTTTGGTCACCAAAGCCGGACCAATGGGGCACGAGCCGTCAAAGCTTTTGCCGCGCACCCATTGCACATCCCCCAGCTGCACATCCCGCGCCGAAAGGTCGTTGGCCACGACATAGCCAAAGACGTGCTCCATCGCCTGTTCTTCTGACACATTCGAGGCTTCGCGCCCGATCACGACGCCAAGTTCGGCTTCGTAATCTATCTTATCAGTCACACCGTCCATCCATGAAAACTGCGACATATCCCCGGCGATGGTATTGGTGAACTTCGCGAAAATCATGGGGGTTTCGGGCACGGCCATGTTCGATTCAAGCGCGTGGTCATAGTAATTCAGGCCCACGCAAATGATATTGCGTGGCAAGATCGGCGCCAGAACCGAGGCCGCAGCCGCATTCACACGCTGGCCGGTTTTCGCCCAAGGTTTCCCTGACAAAACCCCGTCAAGATCACAGATGTCTGTTAGCGCAATCTCGTCGCCTTCCAGCAAGCCGCAGACCTCTTGCCCGTCGTTCAGTATTCGCATCCACTTCATGTGGTACTCCTTTTTGGCCAAATCAGGGGCATCAGATCACGCCCCGCGCGCGCCAGAATTTCAGCGTGTCTTGGAAACCGGTTCTCAGGTCGCGATACACAAACGGACCGTGATCAGACTGGAATCCAACATCTGCGGTCTCGCCCGCCACGGGCAGAAACTCGGAATCGACGCTCACCAGCCCTTTGGCACCGGTCAGATCGTTGATGACGGATACGATGTCCTCCATTGGGACGACCGGACCACCAAGGGTATAGACCTTTGCCCCCGGTTGCAGATCCAGCGTTGCCTTGACGAAGGCGCGCGCCACATCCTCGGCATGCTCCATCCCGACGGCACCGTGATACCGAATGTGAAAAGGTTTCCCCTGCGCCGCGTGCAGCAAAGCCATTGTCGGATCCGAGGTCAGCCCCACATCGCGCCCAGGCCCGTAGACCGCCCAGGGCCGCAAAGCCACACTGTTGACCCCATAATCCGCGTGATAAATCCGCGACATCTCTTCTGCCGCGTATTTGAACACCCCATAAAGCGTCGCGGGGACGATATTCTCGTGCTCGTCAAATGCACGACCAATCGGCGGGCCATAAACGGCTGTCGACGAGGCCAGGCAGTAGTTGAACCTGTGCTCGCGCAGCAACTCCAAAAAGATCATGTGAGATTTGATGTTCACATCAATGCAGCCCATCGGGTTGGCTTTGCACAGCGGAATCTGCAAAGCGGCCAGGTGGATAACACCGTCAAATTGCTCATTCTGCACCAAGGTCTCAACAGCATGACGATCACACACGTCCAGCTGAATGCGCGTCAGGTTGGGATGGTCCAGCGCCTGCCCCAGCACCAGTTGCATCCGTTGCGTATTCTCCGAGATGTCCCCCGCCACAACCTGATGTCCCGCCTGCAACAGCAAAAGCGTTACCCAGCTTCCGATGCAGCCCGACGCGCCCGTAACCAGTATCTTTTTCATTGTTTTCAGTCGCCTCCGCTACAGTTTACCTGCCGCGGCAAACGCCGCTGGCTCGAAACGGAAACCATCACCCTGTTTGCGTGCATGTCCGCAATGGGGGGCGCCAAAGTGGCAAGGCATGATCAAAGCACCGCTTTCCGAAACCCGATCAAGGAACGCCCGGCGTGTGCTGCGCGCGGCGTCAGGATCGCTGCAAAACGCGCTGTTGATCTGGGGTTCCGTGATCTGAATCGGGTGATGGAAGATGTCGGCCGAAAACACGGCGTCACCTTCGGGTTCACCCAACCAGTAAATGAGCTGACCGGGCGTATGGCCGGGCGCCAGCTCGGCATGCAACACATCAGCGACGCAATCGCCAGGCTGCACCAACTGATACCGGCCTGAGTCGAGCACCGGCTGGACGCTATCATCGAAACCCGGATCTTTTGCCACGTAGGGGGTTGACCGGAAATGGTCCAGATCCGCCGCAGGCAAGTGGTATTGCGCATTCGGAAAGGCCAGCTGCCAGCCACCTTTTCCGTCAGGCACCGTGTTCCAACCGACATGATCGACGTGCAGATGCGTCATCACCACATCGGTGACCTGATCGAAACCCGCGCCGGCGGCCTCAAACCATAGAGGCACAAGCGTATTCAGCATGTGCATCCGGTCGATGCCAGTTCTGTCCTTCGCGTTGCCGACGCCGGCATCAATCAGGATCACGCGGTCCTGAAAATGCACAATCCACATCTGGATCGCGATAACAAAGCGGTCGATATTCGCAAAGTAATGATTGTTATCCAGCCAATCCGAATTCCGCTGGATGACCTCGGGGTCGCATCCGGGAAAAGCCATTGCCGGAGGATGAGTGGGGCCGCAATACTCGATCACATTGGTGACACGGCAATCGCCGATATTTCGGGAATAGATCATCTGTTCGCCCTCCTTTGATAGCCTGTTTGCCCGTCGTTCAATTCTGAAATGGTCGCTTGAAGGCTTTGGGCCAAAGCTTCGGGTGCGTGATCTGGGGCGTGGTGCCCCGCGTCGATTTCAACCAAACTGGCCTGGTCAATCAGCGCTGCAATCTCGCGCACATAAGCCGGAGGTCGAAGCGTGTCATGAAGCCCAGACACCAACGTCACCGGGCATTCGATTGTCGGCAATTTGGGTCGCAAATCGGTATTGGCCAGCATCCTGCACAACCACCCAAGCGAGACCGGATCATTGCTCAGCCAGCGCGCCCGAAAATCGGCGAACCTGTCGGGATCACGGTCGCGAAACCGGTCAGGATAGGGTTTGCCAAGGGCCGCGCCTTCGAGGGCTCGAACACCGTCCACCGGCAGCTGATCTGCCATCTGTTCCAACGCAGCCCCGCTGATCGGTGTCACGTCGATTGCCGGGTTGATCGCGACCACGGCTGAAGCCATGTCCGGGTAATCAATGGCAAACCGCAGTGCGATCCCCGCCCCCACCGCGCATCCGGCGACGACCAAAGGCCCGGTATATCCCAGATGATCCACCAAAGCTGCGATGTCATCTGCGCAATGAGCCATGCTTATGGGCGCGGTGATCTTCTCGGACAACCCGGCCCCGCGCGTGTCATACCGCAGGACCGCGCAATCAGACTCCAGCGCTTGGATCACATGATCCCAGTTTTCCAGGGATCCGCCCAGCTCGTGTATCAAGACAAGAAGCGGCCCCGGCCCCGGCCTGTATTCGTACCGGATAGACGCGGCCCCTAGATCGGCCCATTGCATCGCACCATCCATTAGAAATAGTCCCAGAAGTCTTCATTTTCGGCTTCGGCCGTGGTCCCCTGAAACGCGAGCTTGCCGCTGTTAATGATCATCACCTGATCGGCGATTTTCATTGCGGATGCGATCTTGTGCTCGATCAGGATCGCGGAAATATCCAGCGTTTTGCAGATGTTAGAGATTTTCCCGAACAGCTCTTCCACCAGGTCGGGCTGCAAGCCCACCGACGGTTCCTCGAGCAAAAGACATTTCGGTGAGCCCAGGATCGCCAGACCAAAGGCCAGCATCTGCTGCTGCCCGCCGCTCATTTCGCCCGCCATGGTTTTGCGACGCTCGGCCAGAACCGGGAACAGATCATAGACCTGCGCGACATCAATTTTATTCTTCCCTGCCGAACAAATGTTCTGCGCAACGATGGCGATGTTGTCTTCGACTGTCAGATCGGGAAAAACGCCCCGCCCTTCGGGCAACAGCCTTAGCCCCCGTTCCAGCCGCTGTTTGATCGACAGATGTTCGATCCGTTGACCATCCAGCAGAATCTCGCCCTCGTAGGTGGGCAACAGACCCAAAACCGCCTTAAGGGTGGTCGATTTACCTGCGCCGTTGTGCCCAAAGAAGGCCAGAACTTTGCCGGGCTCCAGTTGGAACGAGACTTTCTCGAGGACCGATTTATCACCATAGCCCGAGACCAGATTACGTGCTTCAAGCATGTTAGTGCTCCTCGCCAAAATAGATTTCGGCCAATTTGGGATCTGCGATGATGGCCTCGGGCGTGCCCTGTGCCATCAAGGTGCCACGGTGGAAAAACAGGACATCATCCGCAATCTGACGCACGATCCGAGTGTTGTGCTCGACCACCAACAGGGTTTTGCCGCTGGCCTTAAGCTGCGCAATCAGCGCGACCATTGCGTCCAGCGCGCCAGCCGCCAGTCCCGAGGTGGGCTCGTCCAGCAGCAACAGCTCGGCATCGGTTGCCAGGATACGGGCGATGCACAGTAGTTTTTTCTGCCCATAGCTCATATCCGACGCCAGCGAGTCCGCCTTGTGGGCCAGCCCGACCTCTTCCAGCAGGGACATCGCCTTGTCTTTCTTGCGACGCAGAACGGCATTGCTGTGAAAGGGCCGAAAGACCGCCGTCAGCGCGTCGTTGGCGCCGTCATCACTCAGACACACCAGTACGTTGTCCAGAACGCTCAGTTCTTCGAACAGCCGCAAGTTCTGAAAGGTCCTGGCGATGCCGCGATCCACACGGGTATGGCGGGCCAGTTCGCTTAGGTCTTCGCCTTTAAACGTAACGGTTCCGGTGTCCGGCTTCAGAAAGCCGGTGATCACGTTGAAAATCGTGGTTTTCCCCGCCCCGTTCGGGCCGACGACGCATGTGACCTTGTCCGCCTCGATAGCAAAGTTGCAATCCGTCAGCGCCCGAATACCACCGAAGCGCTTGTTGACGTTTTTTGTTTCCAGATAAGACATCACAGACTCTTTCCGGCGATGCCTTGCGGCCGCCACATCATGAAGGCGATGAGGATCAGCCCGTAAACCATTTGACGCCCCGGCCCAGCCAACGCGCTGGGAATGTCGATCAGGGCAAGAACCTGAGGAATGGCCAGCAACAGGAACGGGCCGATGATAGACCCGGCCAATGTCCGCGCGCCGCCGACAACAACCATCGTGATCACCAGGATCGACACATGCATGTCAAAGGACGAGGGGTCGATGAAGCTGATATAGGCCGCATAAAGCGCACCCGAGATGCCCGCAAAGATGCCAGACACCGCCGAAACGCTGAGCTTCAGGCGCAAGACGTGGCGACCGCTGGCCACCACTGCCAGTTCGTCCAGACGGACGGCATGCAACAGCTTGCCATAGGGCGCGCGCATCAGCAGCCAATACCCGATCGAGACAAGAACGATAGCAATCGTCGACAAAATCAGGAACTGTGCGGATGTGATAAAGCTGTAGCCAGCAATCTCGGCAATCGGGATGCCAAACAGGCCAGCAGCGCCACCCGTCACGGCATTCCAGTTCATAAAGACGGCAGTCGCGACCAGCTGCATCCCAAACGAGGTGATGACAAAGTAGTCACCTGCCAGCCGCAGCGAGGGCAAAGCGGAAATCAAGTTGATCAACCCGCTGACAAATGCGGCCGCCAGAATGGCCCACAGGAACCCCACATCGTTCATCAGAAGAATGGCAAAGGTATAGGCTCCGATGCCCATGATTGCCGCCTGCGCGACCGAGAAAATCCCAACAATCCCCATCATCAGGTTGGTCGACAACGCGATGATGCAGAAGATCTCTGCCAGGACGATATAGCTTAGTAGAAAGTTCATCTTGGCCCCCTCAGATAGTACGCGAGACGCGCTGCCGGAACAGGCCGGACGGTCTTAGTAAAATGAACAGAATGAAGATCCCAAAGACGACGGCGACGCTCCAACGCCCCGAGACCATGGCAACCGAAACGCTTTGGATCGCGGACAGCAGAACCGCCATAAAGAAGGCGCCTCCGATGCTACCGATACCGCCGGCGATCATGGCAACAACAGCCGTCAGCAGGATCACCAGTGCCGAATAGGGTTGCAGGGCCTGATCCACTCCAACCAACACGCCGGGAACCGCCACCAAGGCCGAGGAAATACCAATTACAATCACCAACACAGCGCGCGGGTTCATATGGGTGATTTCTGCAAGCTCGCGATTGGACGAGACCGCCCGAATTCGCTTGCCCAGATTTGTGCGCTGCGAAAAATAGTGCATTCCGACACACAGGACACAGCTTGAAACCACGATCAGCGTCTGCGGAATACTAAGAGTCAGCCCCAGGATGGACACCGGCGTGGTTCTCCAACCAAGGTCAAACTGGACGATATTCGGGCTGAAGATCATCGCCATGGCGTTCTGAAGAACCGCCAGAACCCCAATTGAGGCGATCAAGATGACCAGCGGAGACGCCCCCCGCAATTCAAGTCGATCATAGACCAACATCTGGATCGCCATTCCGACAAGCGCCGCGACAACGACGGCGCTTGCCAGGGCAAATGCGAATGGAACGCCCATCCCCACCAGCCACCATGCTGTATAGCCAGCGAGCGTATACACCCCAGCGTGGGCAATATTGAAGATTCCACTCGTCGCATAAAAGTAAGAGAAGCTGACTGCGATCACGCCAACGGCGCAGCCCGTCACTATCCCGTCCAGCAATAGCTGCAGGTAGAGCATAGACATATTATTCGATCCCGCCTTTTACTGCACTACGGTCTGGCGTTCGTCGCCAACAAACTGTTGGACTTCGATCACGCGCTTCGCGTTGTTGCCGCCTGCAAAGGTGACGGTCGCGATAGAAGAGTCGAAGGTATCGATCTCCAACATCGCCTCGCGCAGATTCGGGCCCGTCAGCTCGGTGCCATCTGCCACCAGTTTTTCGGCAGTTTTCAGAATGACATTGGTGGTGTTGTAGTATTCACGCGCGAAATAGGGCATCTCCTCGGTGCCGTACTCAGCGTTGAACGCGGTGTGCAGCGCGTCTTCCGGAAAACCCGATTTGATTGCGGTCTGATACCAACCTTCAGTGTTCTCATAGCCATGGAACAGCGTCAGGAAGGTGGTACCAACGCCCGTCGGAAAGTCGGGAATCTGGCTGATCTGATCAATCAAAGCTTCATGGCTTTGGGTGATTGCGATGAACACGAAATCTGGCTTAGAGTCCGCGATTTTCAGCAGTGCTGCACGATAGTTGGTCTGACCAAACTCGACCGGCTCGTCGGCAACCACTTCGCCGCCAATTTTTTTGAAGTGCTTGTTAAAGTCGTTCCGCGAATCCAGGCCAGCCGTGCCGTTTTCATAGATAATCGCAGCGCGACTCCCCAGCTTGCCCTTGGCAAAATCAGCGATAACGCCAACTTCGGCGTTTACCAGCGGGATCGTATTGAACAGGTAAGGCGACGCTTTTTCCAGCTTGTCCGACTGAGCGGCCGGGTTCATCACCAGAATTTCTCGGCGTGTCGCCAACGGTGCAATTGCCAACGAGATCGACGAAAACGCAGTCAACATGGTCGGCGCGCCCTGAAGGTCTGCCAAACGGTTAAAAGCAAGGACGCCTTGATCCGGCTTACCCTGGCTATCGTCAAAAACGATCTCAACTGGATCTCCGTGCAAGCCGCCATTGGCATTGAATTGGTCAATGGCGAACTGAACACCTTGCTGCTGCTGAATCCCAACCGGCGACGCCGGCCCGGTCAACGGCAGCAAAGCCCCGATTTTCAGCGCCTCGGCCATGACCGGACCGATGCTGCCCCCCAGCATCGCCAGACCTAAAACCGCACTTGTGATGTATTTGCGTCTCATGTCGCTCCTCCCTATTTGCTACATTTTTGAACCGTTTCATTTTTGGCGAAAAATCCCTCCGTGTCAACAAGTGATTTCTTCATGAATTCACTGTCGTGAGAGAGGTGCGTGATGTAACCAGTCGATTCCAGCGGTTCATCGACTATCTTCCATTCGATCACAATGGCGATGCCCTAAAATAAGGAGTTTTCACGGCTAATCCCACAACACCCTCCCCGGCCTGAGCTTGCCTGATTGGCCTTCCATTGGCATACACTCTCGCGGGAGACCGCTTCAGTAGCACCGATTCGACCGAGTCTATTGAACCGTTTCATATATTGATACCACCTATCCCTCCCCAGTAGGACGCAAAAATTGCGCGAGAGAGGTCGGGAATGACTTCACAAACTGCCCTTGCTAAACTGCAAAGACATCACTCGCAGTTTCGAGAAGGAATTTTTTGGCATGTCGGCAGTTTCGGTCATGCTGGATGAGTTGCTTGCGACTAGCGTAGGCCTGATCAGTGCCGTTCAAAACAAACTGGACATACAAGCTAAGAGTTTCTGCTGACGCTACATGATGCCGAACAGGATTATGTTAGCATCAAGTTTGATAAGGCTAGCAACCTCCCGGTCATTCGGTGGAATGCTACATATCTTGCCCGCTCTCAAGGATTCAAACCCCAAGAAGCTCGCTGTTTTACGCGAGCAGATCAAACACCTGTTTTAACAGGCCACTCCTGCCCCGCTACACTTCAATCCAGCGAGAGGTCAGCGCCATCGCCAAAGGACGCGACGGCCAGACTACCGCATCTCAGAGCGCCGCTGATATCCTTTATGGTATGCTCGGCGTAGGTGTCACTGGCAAATCGGGTGGTTTGCTCAATCCGTTCAGCCGAAGATCCGCTGAGCCCCATGTTGCCCACACCAAACCAGCGCATAAATCCGCCACGTGCACGAGATTCACCTTCTTCGACATCCGCGACGTTGCCAAAGACCGGAACGCCTGAGCTGATCGCCTCCATATATTGTTGATTGATTTTGGCGATATTGCTGAACCACATGCCCGCAGCACCCCAGCCTTGCTGAACCATGGTAGTTCGGTTGCCGTAGGTCGCACCTGTTATCTGGTCATAGGTCAGCTCCAACTCAGTTGAGAGCGCTGCCGCTGCATCATTCGTCACCTGCCGGATGTCTGCTGGGATCGATGCCAGAAGCGCATCTTGGCCAAACTCTGGCTTTCTAATGATCTCAATCTGATGGCGGGCAATGGCCAGCGCGGCTGGTCGCACCGCTTCTGCAATGGCCCCGATCTGGGTCACATATTGCGCTTTTACCCCTTGGTGAATATCAAGCAGCGCAGTGCGAATGGGCCCTCCTGCAAAGCCAGAGTCTGAGGCATCAACGGCTTCATCAAATTCAGTCAGATTTACCCTGACGTAGCCACAGGTATGTTCATCAATGTCATCTCCCGGGGCATGCCGATCCCATGTGATGACAACAGCAGATTCTTGGAACATCTGTGCCAGCGCGATCATATCCGCCGGGCTGGAAAAGTTCGCGACCTCAGACTGATTGCCGTATTTTTGAAGGATCTGGAACTGTTGAGAGTTGCCCTCATTGATTTGATTATAAGACGCTGCACAGACCTCACTCAGGAATATCCGGTTCACCAGATCAACGGTCGTGGCTTCGGGAGGTCTTGTGGTGATATTGCTTGGCTCGGTAAAAGCATTGACAAAGGTCGTCCAAACCAATGTGCCAAGACCAGAACCCATCTTAGCCGTCCACAACGTCAGATATTGCGCTGAGTTCGGGCCCGATCTAAGTGGCACCAACAGACCAAGTGCAATCACCACACGGATTGGAGCCCAGAGGCTGTTAAACCGCTGGCCAAAGGGCGTTCCGGTTTTGGCTGCCTCGCCTATAGATGTTCAGGGATATCTCCGA
>JBOEGN010000028.1:47390-62038 GCA_050633445.1 Thalassovita sp. | reverse complement strand
ATGCGGCGGCTTTGGGAAAATCGCTGATCGTGCTGCACGGGGCCGATCACCAACATGCGCTGAAGGAAGTGGACGCAGCCGCCCTGGCCGTCACCGAGGACCCCCGTCAGGTGGTCGAAATCTTGCGCTATGTCCTGAAGGGGACGCTGCCCGGCTAAGGTTTGCGTGGCGTCATGCTAGGCGCGCTCTGGATCGTGGCGCTAGGTTCCGGTCGGGAGGTGGCGCATGGAATATGACTATGTGATCGTCGGAGGTGGATCGGCCGGGTCGGTTCTGGCTGCGCGCCTGAGCGAGAACCCCAACACATCGGTCTGCCTGATCGAAGCGGGCGGTGGCGGCAGGGGGTTTCTGATCCGCGCCCCTGCCATGGTCGCTACGATGGTGTCAGGCCGTCCCAAGATCAACAATTGGGCTTTCAANNTCAACGCGATGCTCTATGTGCGTGGCCATCCTGGTGACTATGATGAGTGGGCTGATCTGGGCTGTGAAGGTTGGGATTGGAACAGCGTGTTGCCCTACTTCAAACGGGCTGAACGCAACGCGCGTGGGGCCGACGACCTGCATGGAGATCAGGGCCCGCTAAGCGTCACAGATCAAAGCGAACCGCGCGCGATTTCTCATGCGTTTATTGAGGCCGCTCAACAGGTTCAGATCCGTCGCAACGATGATTTCAACGGCCCCCAACAAGAGGGCGCCGGGCTGTACCAGGTCACGCAATTCCATGATGGCCCCAACAAAGGAGAGCGATGCTCGGTCGCGGCGGCCTATCTGTTTGGCGCGATGAAGCGCCGTAACCTGACGGTGCTGACGCACGCGCACACCAATCGCATTCTGATGGATGGCAAGCGCGCAAACGGTGTTGAAATTCGCCACAACCGGCTGACCCGCGTGATCAAGGCGCGCCACGAGGTGATCCTGTCCGCTGGCGCATTTGGCTCGCCGCAACTGCTGCTGCTTTCGGGCATCGGCCCCCGGGACGAGCTGCGCCAAAACGGGATCGAACCTGTGCACGAGCTGCCCGGCGTGGGGCAGAACCTTCAGGACCATTTGGACTATGTGATTTCCTATACATCTCCGCGCAAAGATGTGATCGGTCTGAACCCCCAAGGTCTGGCACAGCTCGCACGGGCAGGCCTGCGCTGGCGAAAAGACCGAACCGGTTTGTTCGCCACCCCCTTTGCCGAGGGCGGCGCCTTTTTGCGCTCGGATCCACGTCTTGACCGCCCGGATCTACAGCTGCACTTCGTCATTGGTATCGTGGATGACCACATGCGTAAGATCCGTCTCAGTCACGGATTTTCCTGTCATGTCTGCGCATTGCGCCCCCATTCGCGCGGCCATGTGGGCCTGACCTCTGCGGACCCTGCAAAACCACCGCGGATCGACCCGGCCTTTCTGTCTGACCCGCGCGATCTGGACTTGATGATGACAGGCGCGCGCCAGATGGAGACCCTGCTTTCCGCACCGCCCCTGGCACCCTGGCGTGGCAAACGGCTCTATCCCACCGGCAGTAGCGACGCCGCGCTCGAGTCTGATATTCGCAACCGGGCAGACACGATCTACCACCCGGTGGGAACCTGCAAAATGGGCAGCGACGACATGGCCGTCACTGACACCCAAGGCCGGGTACACGGACTGCAAGGGCTGCGTGTCGTGGATGCGTCGCTCATGCCGCGCTTGGTCGGAGGCAACACAAATGCCCCCACCATTATGATCGCGGAAAAAATCGCCCAGGATATCCGCGACATCCGCGCGCGCTAGGGCTTCTTCTTGGTGAAAATACCCTGGGGGTGAATGCCTGAAAGGCAGAGGGGGCAACGCCTCCTTTCCCTTATCCTTCGCGCGGAGGAATGTTCCGACCTTTTTGCACAGCGGGGCGTGCCAGGAACCGGTCCAGATAGGCCACGGCGTTGGGAAAACTTTCCCATTCGACGATCTCTTGCGCACCATAGAAATTCAACGCACCCAGCCAGCCGCCCAACGCAATATCTGCGATAGAGTAGTCACCACAAATCCAATCCTGGCCGTCCAACTGTTTGTCGATCACGGCCAGCAGGCGTTTGGCCTCGTTGATATAGCGTTCGCGGGGACGGGGGTCTTCGATATCTTTGCCGGCGAAAGCAAAGAAGAAGCCCAACTGACCAAACATCGGGCCAACGCCGCCCATTTGGAACATCACCCATTGCAGCACCTCATAGCGTTTCGCGGTGTCGGTGGGCAGCAATTTGCCTGTCTTCTCGGCCAGATAGATCAGGATCGCACCGGATTCCCACAGGCCCATGGGCTCGCCGCCGGGGCCGTCGGGGTCGATGATCGCGGGGATCTTGTTGTTGGGGTTCAGCGACAGGAATTCGGGCGACTTCACATCGGCGTCTGCCAGTGTCACCAGATGGGCTTCGTAGGGCAGGCCGATCTCTTCCAGCATGATCGAGACTTTGACACCGTTGGGTGTGGGAAAGGAATACAGCTGCAATACTTCGGGGTTTGTGGCAGGCCAGCGGGTGGCAATCGGAAAATCTTGTGGGAAAGTCATGTCGTGCTCCTGAATTCGGGGTCTTAGGGGGAATTTAGTTGTTTTTTCCCTATGCGACAGGGGGGCAGTCTGTGGAATATTGCACCATCAACTGTTGAGAAACGCGCGAACGGGTCCACAGTTGCAACAAAGAGGGAAGGAAATCTGAATGCTACAGGAATTCAAAACGTTTATCGCCAAGGGCAATGTCATGGACATGGCCGTGGGTATCATCATCGGTGCGGCCTTTACCGCGATCGTCAAATCCATGGTGGCTGACCTGATCAATCCGATCATTGGTGTCTTCACTGGTGGTGTGGACTTTACCAACAACTACTCGGTTCTGGGCGGGGATGTCCCCGAAGGTGCCAGCCTCGAGGCCGCGCGCGAGGCCGGAGCCTCGGTCTTTGCCTACGGTAGTTTCATCATGGCCGTGATCAATTTCCTGATCATCGCTTTCGTTGTTTTCATGCTGGTGCGCAGCGTGAACAAGGTGAAAGAGGCCGCCGAGAAGGAAGAAGAAGCCGCACCCGAGGCCCCCAAGGGCCCCAGCGAGCTGGACGTCCTGCTGGAAATCCGGGACTCGCTGAACAAAGGCTGATCCCCGAAAAAGAACCCGGTTTCAGGGGGGGCCTGAAACCGGGCCAAGGGAGGATGCACCAAATGGTGCAGGGGTCAAGGTGACGCCAGCCCGGGGCTCGCGTCACCAGGGAGCTCATTTCACAAGCATCTGAGGCGACACAACGTCCAGACCCAGAGCCTTGCCAACCGCGGCATAGGTCAACTGACCCGCATGGACGTTCAAGCCGTTCAGCAAGTGGGGATCGTCGGCGCAGGCTTGCTTCCAACCCTTGTTCGCCAGCGCCATCAGGAACGGCATTGTTGCGTTCCCCAAAGCGATCGTTGCCGTGCGCGCGACCGCGCCGGGCATGTTGGCCACGCAGTAATGCATCACGCCGTCGACCTCGAAAATCGGATCCTGGTGCGTGGTTGCGCGAGAGGTTTCAAAACACCCTCCCTGGTCGATGGCGACGTCAACGATAGCAGCGCCCGGCTTCATTGTGGACAGCTGCGCGCGGCTGACCAGCTTGGGCGCGGCAGCGCCGGGGATCAGCACGGCGCCAATGACCATATCGGCTGTGGTCAGCAGTTCGGCCGTGTTCCCCTTAGAGGCATAGGCCGTCTTGAATTCGCTGCGAAATGCATCGTCCAGATACCGCATCCGAGGCAGCGACATGTCCAAAACAGTCACATCCGCGCCCATGCCAGCAGCAATACGCGCAGCATGGGTGCCGACGACACCGCCGCCGATCACGAGCACCTTGGCAGGGCTGACGCCGGGGACACCCCCCATCAGGACGCCGCGGCCTCCGTTGGCTTTTTGCAGGGTCCAGGCGCCGACCTGAGGCGCCAGCTTGCCCGCGACCTCGGACATTGGCGCCAGCAGGGGAAGGGCCCCGTTAGCATCGGTCACGGTTTCATAGGCGATCGCGGTACACCCGCTGGCCAACAGATCATGGGTCTGCTCGGGATCAGGGGCCAGGTGCAGATAGGTGAACAGCAGCTGACCTTCGCGCAACATCTTGCGTTCAATGGCTTGCGGTTCCTTGACCTTAACGATCATGTCCGCGGTGCCGAAGACCTCCTCGGCGGTGTCCAAAATGGTTGCGCCAGCTGCAACATAGGACGCATCGTCAAAGCCGGAACCGACACCGGCCCCGGCCTGAATGAACACCTGATGGCCACTGGCCACGGCCTCTTGTGCGGCGTTGGGCGTCATGCCGACGCGGAATTCCTGGGGTTTGATCTCTGATGGGCAGCCGATTTTCATGTCGGGGGTCCTCCCTGCCGAAGTTTTACGCTTGATGCCAGAATGTCGCAGTTTCCGCGCAAGTGTTTTGAAATATTGGTCGTGTTTCGCGGTGGTTTCGGGATAATCTGCGAGGAATTAGTAAAATATTCGAAGGAACGTGCGTAAAAATGTCTCTGGATGATACGGATCGTCGCATTCTTAAAGTGCTGCAAAACAAAGGCCGCATGTCCAATGCCGAGCTGAGTGAGGGCGTGAATCTGTCCCCCTCGGCCTGTCACCGGCGCGTTCAACGGCTAGAGCAAGAGGGCTATATCAAGGGCTACGTCGCCTTGCTGGACGCCCGCAAAATGGATGTCCCAACCACGGTTTTCGTCGAGATTACCTTGCAGGGACAGGCGGATGAAACGCTGGATGCCTTTGAAAAAGCCGTAGCGCGCATCCCCGACGTGCTGGAATGCCACCTGATGGCAGGGACGGCGGATTACATTCTAAAGGTCGTCGCCGAAAATACCGAGGATTTCGCCCGCATTCACCGTCAGCACCTGACCCGCCTGCCGGGGGTGGCGCAGATGCAATCCTCGTTTGCGCTGCGGACGGTGTTCAAAACCACGGCCCTGCCTGTATGACCAGACTGTCTGATCTTGCATCCCGTGGTTGAGCCGTGGCATCCAGCGATCATGGTTAATGTCGCAATCACCTATTTTTCGGGCGCGGGGCACACGCGCAAGCTGGCCGACACGCTTGCCGTTGCGCTGGGCCAAGACGGCTGCGCCGCGCGTTTGATTGATGTCACGCAGATGGAGCCGCTGGATTGGCAGGCGCTGGACGCTGCGGATGCCATCCTGTTTGGTGCGCCGACCTATATGGGTGGACCTGCGGCCGAGTTCAAAACCTTCATGGATGCCACAAGCGAGATATGGGAACAGCAGCGCTGGGCGGACAAGCTGGCCGCAGGGTTCACCGTGGCGACATTTCCGTCGGGCGACAAGCTGAGCACGCTGACGCAGCTCAGCCTTTTTGCGATGCAGCACGGCATGGTCTGGATCGGGCAGGACCAGATTGGTGCGCCCGTCGATCAGACCAAACAGGGGATCAACCAGACAGGCAGCTGGATGGGTCTGTCCGCCACGACCATACGGGACAAAACCCTGCTGATCGACGAGGATGACCTGGAAACCGCGCGACGTTTTGCCGGACGGATCGCGCGTGTGGTGCGACGTTGGTCGGTATAGACGGGGCGGGCCTTTCCTGCCTACTCTCCCCGTTAGACTAGACCCCGAGTTTTAGGAGATCGGAGGCTCATCATGTCACTACATCACGCTGACAAAGTTCTTGAATGTGCTTACTCGCCAAGCGCTGCTGCGACCTCGCGGTTGGCGGCGTCCTGGCGTCGTTCGGCCGTGACCTATGGGTTGGATCCGCGCAACAAACGGGCGCCCGAGCGGGTGATGATGACCGATGTGCACCATCGCCGCGATGCAATGGGTGACTTTCTGGAACTGGCGAACCCTCAGTTGGATCAACTGTTCCGTCTGGTCGGGATGACAGGGTGTTGCGTGCTGCTGACCGATGCCGAGGGCGTCGTGTTGGAAGAGCGGTACTCTGGGGCCGACAGCGACATTTTTGACAGCTGGGGCCTGTGCAGCGGCGCGATCTGGAGCGAACAGGCCGAGGGTACGAACGGTATCGGCACCTGTCTGGCCGAAAAACGTCAGTTGGTCATTCACCGGGATCAGCATTTTCACAGCCGCAATATCGCAATGAGCTGCATGGACGCCCCGATTTACGGTGCCAACGGCGAGGTAATCGCGGCAGTTGATGTGTCCTCGTGCCGGGCTGCGCAGACCGAAGGCTATACCCGCCTGATTTCCAATGCCGTCGCGCAGACCGCCCGCCAGATCGAGACCGAGCATTTCCGCGCTGCCTATGCTGGCGCGCGCTTCATAGACGTGGCTGGTGATCGCCCGGACGAGGCATTGCTGCTGGCGGTTGACCATGACGATCTGGTGATCGGGGCCACCCGTGCGGCCCGTCGGTATCTGGGTCTGACCGCCGAGAGTTTTTGCAATCCACGACCCGCATCTGACCTGCTGGGTCTGACCTCGGCCGCACCCCGCAGTGAAACTGGGCTGGAACGGGCCGAGCGCGCCGCGCTGCGCCGTGCACTGGCGCGCTCGGGTGGAAATGCCAGTGCTGCCGCCCGTGAACTGGGTATCGGTCGGGCCACATTCTATCGCCGGATGAAACGTCTGGGCTTGGATTAAACCCGGCCTCATGAACTGTCTCGCAGTGTCTCACTCTTGAGACAGTTCGCCCAAACGGAAGGTTTTACCGGGGCTGTTTCACACTTCGAATCACGGAAAACTCCGCCTCATCCGCCGGGAGACCGGCAACTGAGGAGGAGAATTCCAAATGAACGAAATGACCAATCCCGCCGCGACCAAGTACGCATCGCCTTTTAAAGCGCGCTATGACAACTTCATCGGTGGCAAGTTCGTTGCCCCTGTTGGTGGTCAGTACCTGGACAACGTCACCCCCATCACCGGCCAGAAAGCCTGTGAAGTGGCCCGCTCGGGTGCTGCTGATGTTGATCTGGCCCTGGATGCCGCACACGCTGCCAAAGACGCCTGGGGCAAAACCTCGGCTGCGGAACGCTCGAACATCTTGCTGAAGGTTGCCGACCGTATCGAGGAAAACCTGGACCTGATCGCGACCGCCGAAACCTGGGACAACGGTAAGCCGATCCGTGAAACCACCGCCGCTGACATTCCGCTGTCGGTTGACCACTTCCGCTACTTTGCTGGCGTTCTGCGCGGCCAAGAAGGCACCATGTCCGAGATCGACAACGACACCGTTGCCTATCACTTCCACGAGCCCCTGGGCGTTGTCGGCCAGATCATCCCGTGGAACTTCTCGATCCTGATGGCTGCCTGGAAACTGGCCCCCGCGCTGGCTGCTGGTAACTGCATCGTGCTGAAACCCGCCGAGCAGACCCCCGCCGCAATCATGGTTCTGATGGAAGTGATTGCAGATCTGCTGCCTGCCGGTGTTCTGAACATCGTCAACGGCTATGGTGCCGAAGTAGGTGCCGCGCTGGCGAAATCGCCTCGTATCGCCAAGATCGCCTTCACCGGCTCGACCGAAACCGGCCGCATGATCATGCAATACGCCACCGAAAACCTGATCCCGGTGACGCTGGAGCTGGGCGGCAAATCGCCGAACATCTTCTTCTCGGACGTGATGGCCCAGGACGATGCGTTCCTGGATAAAGCCGTCGAAGGCTTCGTTCTGTTCGCGTTCAACCAAGGCGAGGTTTGCACCTGCCCATCGCGCGCCCTGATCCAGGAAGACATCTATGAAGAGTTCATCGAGCGCTGCATCGCCCGCGTCAAAGCCATCAAACAAGGCGACCCGCGCGAAATGGATACCATGGTCGGTGCCCAAGCCAGCCAGCAGCAGCATGACAAGATCATGTCCTACCTGCAAATCGGTGTCGAAGAAGGTGCCGAAGTGCTGGCCGGTGGTGACGCTGCGAAGTTCGATGGCGACATCTCGGATGGCTACTATGTTCAGCCCACCATCCTGAAGGGCCACAACAAAATGCGCGTCTTCCAGGAAGAAATCTTTGGCCCGGTCGTCTCGGTGACCACCTTCAAAACCGAAGAAGAAGCCCTGGAGATCGCCAACGACACCATGTACGGCCTTGGCGCCGGTGTCTGGACCCGCGACGGTACCCGTGCCTATCGCTTTGGCCGCGACATCGAAGCTGGCCGCGTCTGGGTCAACAACTACCACGCCTACCCGGCCCACGCGGCCTTTGGTGGTTACAAACAGTCGGGCATCGGTCGCGAAAACCACAAGATGATGCTGGATCACTATCAGCAGACCAAAAACATGCTGGTCAGCTACAACCCCAACAAGCTGGGCTTCTTCTAAGTTTCAGCTGTCGGGTCAGGGGCGAACTCCAATCCGCCCCGCTCTACCCCGGCCTGTCCAGGGCCTGTCCGCTCCTCCTCTTTCCCGCGGCGGCCCGATCAGGTCGGGGTTACAACCTGCTAAAAACCAAAGCGCGCGCCGGTCCCCTCCGGCGCGCGCTTTCACTTTGGTACAGACGTCTGCTTCTTCTTGGTTCAAATACCCAAAATCTGACCGTGCGGCAAAACCGGACGCCAGAAAAAGACAAACCCCCGGGCAAGGCACGGGGGTCATCTTTGCATTCAAGCTTTCGAGGAGATCTTACAGAAGACCCTCGCGCTGAGCTTTCTTGCGCGCCAGTTTCCGGGCACGGCGGACGGCTTCAGCTTTCTCGCGCGCTTTTTTGACGGAGGGTTTCTCGAAATGTTGCTTAAGCTTCATTTCACGGAACACGCCTTCACGCTGCAGCTTCTTTTTCAGAGCACGGAGTGCCTGATCGACATTGTTGTCGCGAACACTAACCTGCATGTGGTTTTCACCACCTTTCTAAGTTGAGTTGCAATGAATTGCAGGAAGTGGCCATATAGCAAAGGTCATTCTATTTGTCTAGGGTGTCCCAAAGCCTGCAAAGGAGCCTGCCATGACCGCCCCAAACCTCAAGGAAACGCTGCTGGATGCGGCGCTGATCCATGTCGCATTTGACGGCTGGTCAGCCCAGACATTTACCGCCGCGGTCGAAGATACGGGCGTTGATATGGCGTTGGCGCGCGCTGTCTGTCCGCGCGGGGCCGTGGACCTGGCCGTTGCATATCACCAGCGCGGTGACCGTCTGATGATCGAGCGTTACAAGGCGCTGGACACTACGGACATGCGCTACAGCGCCAAGGTGGCCGCCCTGGTGCGTAGCCGGATCGAGGCCGCAGAGGACAAAGAGGCCGTGCGTCGCGGCTCGACCCTGTTCGCGCTGCCGCAATATGCGGCCGACGGCGCGCGTCTGATTTGGGGGACATGCGATCTGATCTGGAACACGCTTGGCGACAGCTCGGACGATGTGAACTGGTATACCAAGCGCGCCACGCTGGGCGGTGTCTATGGCTCCACTGTGTTGTTCTGGCTGGGCGACGATTCGCTTGAGCATCAGGCCACCTGGGATTTCCTGGACCGCCGGATCGACGATGTCATGAGATTTGAAAAATTCAAGGCTGGCGTCCGTAACAACAAGGCGCTCAGCGCGCTTTTGGCCGGACCATTGGCGCTGTTGGGGCAGGTGAAACCTCCGGCCGGTGCACAGGGCGACCTGCCCGGCCATGTCGACAACAAAACCTGAGGAGAACGCAATGAGCGAGATGATGCGGGCGGTGGAAATCACCGAGCCGGGTGGGCCAGATGTCCTGAAACTGTGCGAACGGCCGATACCGGAACCGCAGGCGGGGCAGGTGGTGATCAATGTCGCTTTTGCTGGTGTGAACCGGCCTGACGCGTTGCAACGTGCGGGCGCCTATGCGCCGCCGCCAACGGCCAGCGATCTGCCTGGGCTCGAGGCCTCGGGCGAGATTGTAGCCGTCGGTGCCGGTGTCAGCGGTTGGGCCCTCGGTGACAAGGTTTGTGCCCTTCTGCCAGGTGGTGGCTACGCCGAATATGTCGCCACGCCCGCCGCGCATTGTCTGCCAGTGCCAGAGGGTATGGGCATGAAAGAGGCCGCCTGCCTGCCCGAAACCTATTTCACCGTCTGGTCCAACGTGTTCCAGCGCGGCGCACTGAAGGCGGGCGAGCGGTTCCTGATCCATGGCGGCTCGTCCGGGATTGGGACGACCGCGATCCAACTGGCCCGAGAGTTCGGCGCGCGGGTTTTCGTAACGGTTGGCAACCAGGAAAAGGCGGCCGCCTGTGCTGCTTTGGGGGCCGAACGCACGATCATCTATAATGACGAGGATTTCGTGGAGGTGCTGCGCGCAGAAGGCGGTGCGAACCTGATTTTGGATATGGTTGGTGGGCTGTATATCCCGCGCAATATCCGTGCGCTGGCCAATGACGGTCGTCTGGTGCAGATCGCGTTCCTGCAAGGCCCCAAGGTCGAGCTGAACTTTGCGCAGATCATGGCGCGTCGCCTGACTGTGACCGGATCAACCTTGCGTCCGCAAAGCGATCTGGCCAAAGCCAATATTGCCGACAGTCTGCGCGAACAGGTCTGGCCCCTGCTGGATGCGGGCAAAATCGGGCCTGTGATGGACAGCGAATTCGATCTGACTGACGCCGCCAAGGCCCATGCTCGGATGGAAAGCAGCGGACATATCGGCAAAATCGTTCTCAAGGTTGGGGGCTGATATATGGCCGAAGAAAATGGCCGCCCTTCGCCGATTGACCTGCTGATCGAGGATTCGATCCGCGACAGCTTTGAGACCTTCAAAGAGCAGATGTCCAACGCCATGTTGTTCTCGAAACGGCGCGGCATTCGCAACTACTGTGTAAAGCAGGCCGTGGAAAAGCTGGGCAAAGCCGGTGTGTTCGCGGAATTCGGGGTTTGGCGCGGTGATGGTGTGAACCTGCTGGCCAAGACGCTGGGTAAGGACTGCACCGTTTGGGGGTTCGACAGTTTCGAAGGGCTGGAAGAAGACTGGACCGGTCATGCCAAAGGCGGGCAGGCAGGGCGTTTCACTCTTAATGGAGAGCTGCCCAAAGTCGCGCCGAACGTGAAGCTGGTCAAAGGCTGGGTTCAGGACACAGTGCCCGGTTGGCTGGACGAGCGCCCAGACCAGCTGATTTCTCTGGCCATTCTGGATCTTGATACCTATACGCCCACGCGGTTTATGCTGGATGCACTGCGCCCTCGGCTTCAGGTCGGCACGATCCTGTTGTTCGATGAGCTGTACGGATACCCCGGCTGGCGGCACCACGAATGGAAGGCCCTTCAGGAATGCCTGCCGGCGGATTGCTATCGCTACATCGCGTTTTCGCAGCAATCTGTGGGGATCGAAATCACCAAGAAACCAGAGTGAAGGAGCGGCAGATGCCCAAGACAGTGGTCATTCACGCATACGGTGACGCAGAAATGATGCAGATCGAGGATCGCCCGGTCGGTGATCCGGGGCCTGGTCAGATTCGCATTGCGCACAAGGCCTGCGGGCTGAACTTTATCGACTGCTACCAGCGCAGCGGTTTGTATCCGCTAGAGCTGCCCTCGGCCCTTGGGATGGAGGCCGCTGGTGTGATCGAGGCCGTCGGCGAGGGAGTGACCCATCTTAAGGTCGGTGATCGTGCGGCCTATGCGGCGATGCCTCCTGGGTCGTATTCCCAGGCGCGGGTTATGCCCGCCGCGCAGGTCTGTCCGCTGCCTGACGGTATCTCGTTCGAAGAGGGTGCTGCGATGATGCTGAAAGGCATGACAACGCAATACCTGCTCCACCGGACCACACCGCTAAAGGCAGGGGATACGGTATTGTTTCATGCTGCCGCCGGTGGTGTTGGGCTTATTGCTTGCCAATGGGCTCGGTCCGAAGGCATCACCCTTATTGGCACCGCGGGCACGGATGAAAAATGCCAATTGGCCCTGGATCATGGCGCGACGCATTGCATTAATTACAGCACCGAAGATTTCCCCGCGCGCGTGAAAGAGCTGACCAATGGCGCCGGCGTGGATGTTGTAATGGACTCGGTCGGAGCGGATACATTTGAAGGGTCGCTGGACTGCCTAAAGCCCTTGGGCATGATGATTTCCTTCGGCAACGCCTCGGGTCCGGTGCCGCCATTCAATCTGGGTATCCTGGGCCCGAAGGGGTCGTTAAAGATCACGCGCCCGACATTGTTCACCCATATCGCAGACCACACTGCCTGCCAGGAGATGGCGCGGCATCTGTTCGAAAAGGTCCTGAATGGGGATGTGCGCATTCGAATTGATCAACGGTTTTCGCTGGACCAGGTGGTACAGGCGCATCAAGCGCTAGAAGCCCGCAAGACCACAGGAAGCACGGTTTTGTTGCCATAGGCCAGAAAATCAGAGTGTCACAGCCCTCTCTACAATTTTGGGTGATGACGGATGTGTCTCGCGTATATCAATGGTCGTGAATATCCTATAATATTCCCTTAATTCAATAAGATAGATTGCACTGTGCGCATTTTCTGGTCTAAAGCATCATATGCTTTTTTGGAAGGGAGCACTAAAATGGCAGAATTGAATGCGACTACGGCGGCTGATTTAGCCGAAATGTCCTTGCCTGATCTGAAGGCTTTGCAAAAGAAAGTCAGCAAGGCGATCGAAACTTTTGAAGATCGTCAGAAAAAGGCCGCACTGGCCGAGCTGGAAGCAAAAGCCAAAGAATTGGGGTTCAGCCTGGCTGATCTGATGGGGCAAACCGCCAAAGGTGCAAAAGCGAAAGGTCTGCCGAAATACGCAGATCCCAGCGATCCCAGCAAAACCTGGACCGGTAAGGGGCGTCGTCCCGACTGGTTCATCGCTGCGCTGGAAGCCGGCAAAGCGCCAGAAGAATTGGCGCTCTGAATTGGCTGAGTAAATGGTTTTATCGGACGGGTGCAAACAATGCATCCGTCCTTTTGCAATCTTGAACTACGTCACGCCCGCAGGGCACCGGGGTCAGGGTTTTAGACAGGCACAGGCGTGCCTCTTGGATATGACCGTCACGGCAGGTGATTGTCAGCATGTCCGGCTCCCAATTCGGGTTTTCCTTCAGAAACGCTTTTTCTACCAATGACGCAGGGAGTTTCACCGGCTTATCCAGCTGGCGGAATATTTGTGGCCGGTTCACCAGGTCATAGGCGCGACGGGCCAGATTATAGTACTGACTGGCGCTAAGCCCGGAACAGGTGCCATGCTTTTTCCACTGGTACCAAGCCAGGCCTGAACTGCCCATTATATCCTCCATGTCCGCGCTCATGCGGCGGGTGGGGTGCGGCTCTACGGTGGGGCAAAACGAGGGCCAGCCGCGATGATATTGCGGCCACAGACCATGCAGAACCCAGCCATAATCATGTCGCGTCTCGCATTGAGGAGAGTTGCGCGCGTCGCCCTCCAACGCGCACCAATTCGGTGACCAGCTGAGTGCCAGAACGTAGTAGTCAAAGGCGCCGGACTTCTCTCCGTCTGCTTGGGCTGGGATGGCGATATTCAGCACATAAACCAGTGCGAGAACCACAAATCTCATTCACTCTTTCCTTCTTTGGCAAAGGCCACTATATAGTCCCCAAGTTCCCCTACAATGGAAACCGCCCGGCCCCGGGCAGCCCGATTCAGGCAACGGGGAAGATTTGCGTCAAGGAGAGATGACATGGCCAAACCAATTATGGCGAAAGCAACCGCTGTTTGGCTGATCGACAACACCACGATCAGCTTCAAGCAGATTGCCGATTTCGTCGGGATGCACGAGCTGGAAATTCAGGGCATTGCTGATGGCGACGTGGCCCCCGGCGTTAAGGGCTTTGACCCGGTTGCGAATAACCAGCTGACCGAAGAAGAAGTCGCCAACGCCGAAAAAAACACGCTGTATAAGCTGAAGCTGAAGTTTAATGCGGCCGCTCAGGGCGAAGAAAAACGCCGTGGCCCGCGTTACACGCCCCTGTCGAAGCGTCAGGATCGCCCGAACTCGATCCTGTGGCTGGTGAAATTCCACCCCGAGCTGACCGACGGCCAGATCGCCAAGCTGGTGGGCACCACCAAGCCGACCATCCAGTCGATCCGCAACCGCGAGCACTGGAACATCGCCAACATGCAGCCGATTGATCCGGTTGCGCTGGGCCTGTGTAAACAGTCCGAGCTGGATGCCGCGGTGCAGAAAGCCGCCTCGAAGAAAGCCGCAGATGGCGAAGCAATGTCGGATGACGAGCGCCGCAAGCTGCTGTCGACCGAACAGAGCCTGACCATGGATGCCGAGCCGAAAATCCCGACCGCGATCGAGGGTCTGGAAACCTTCAGCCTGAAGGACGATGACGAGGAAGAGAAGAAGGACGAGGATTTCTCGGACGCGGACAGCTTCTTCAACTTGCCCAGCGGCACGGACGACGAACAGCCCTGATCGGGCACGACATGACCAGTTGCAAGACCCGGGCGGATCGCTCGGGTCTTTTGCGTTTTGGGGGAATAGAGGGCGCGCAGTGGGTATTTTTGCCAAGAAGAAACAGCAGGGGTGATTCCCTGATTAAGGTGGGGATAGACCGCGTTGGGACAGGGTTGGACGTGTCAAAGAAGATTTGATCGAATTTCGCGCAAGGGTGCGTGGCATGGGGCAAATATACGGGATTTTGGCTGATTCTTCGTATGGCTGGTGTTTCCCAAGGGTCGAAAGATTTGATCAGAAATTTGGGGGCAAGAATTCTTCTTTTGTGTGTGCAATTTTTTCTTGATCGGGCGGGGGCTTGGCCCTAATTCCCTCCGTCACAGACGCCAACGCACGCGCCTCT
>JBOEGN010000028.1:0-47344 GCA_050633445.1 Thalassovita sp. | reverse complement strand
TCCCTTGGAAGTGAGCGGTCATATATGGCCGGGTCTATTGGAGATGACCATGAACGCATACGTAGCACCCTTTACGGGCGGTGACGCCATTCGCACATGCGATGGGATCGAAGCCTTTATCCGTTCCATGAATTTTGACCGTCCGACGCTGGTGTTGGATCGTGCGGCCGTGTCGCGTCAGTATCAGGCGTTGAAATCCGGTTTGGGGCGCGCGGATATTCACTATGCCGTCAAGGCCAACCCAGCGCGCGAAGTGCTGGAGGTGCTGATCAACGAAGGATCGCATTTCGATGCGGCCTCGCGGGCCGAGATTGAGCTGTGCCTGTCTTTGGGGGCGCAGCCCTCGGGGATTTCTTTTGGTAACACGATCAAACGGCCGTCAGATATTGCGTTCGCTCATCAGGCTGGGATCACCCTGTTTGCCGTGGACGCCGACGAAGAGCTTGTTAAGATCGCCGAGCACGCACCCGGCGCGCAGGTCTATATCCGTTTGCTGGTCGGATCGACCGAGGCGGACTGGCCGTTGACGCGCAAATTTGGCTGCGATCCCGCGATGGCATTGCGTCTGATGGCGCGCGCCGTTGCCCTGGGTTTGGAGCCTGTCGGGCTGTCGTTCCATGTGGGCAGTCAGACCAAGCGGGCCGAGATGTGGACCGAAACGCTGGATCAGGTTGCAGATGTTTGGGCGCGTGCACGGGCGCAGGGGTTTGCGTTGTCTGTGATCAACATTGGTGGTGGCTTCCCTGCCTTTTACGGCGAGGCGATTGAGCCGCCCACGATCTATGCCGCTCGTGTGATGGAAATGGTCGAAGAGCGGTTCCATGGGGCCGAAACAGTGATGGCCGAACCGGGCCGGGGCATGGTCGCCGAGGCCGGGATGATCGCCGCCGAGGTTCTGTTGGTGTCACGAAAGTCTGACGATGATCTGCTGCGCTGGGTTTATCTGGATATCGGCAAATTCTCGGGGCTGGCCGAAACCATGGACGAGGCGATCCGGTATCAGTTCATCACTGATCGCGATCACGAGGATACGGCGCCTTGTGTGCTGGCTGGCCCGTCCTGCGACAGTGCCGATGTGCTGTATGAAAAGCGGCCCGTTCAGTTGCCGGTAGGCCTAAAGGCTGGCGACCGCATCATTATCCGCAATTGCGGGGCCTATACCTCGACCTATGCGTCGGTTGGGTTCAACGGTTTCCCACCGCTGGACGTTGTGGTGATCTAAAGCGGTTTGCGCGCATTCAGGGCGGCGGTGATGGTGCCGTCGTCCAGATAATCCAGCTCGCCGCCAATGGGGACACCCTGCGCCAGAGAGCTGAGCGCCGCCAGCCCCTCCAGCTCATCCGCGATGTAATGTGCCGTGGTCTGGCCGTCGACAGTGGCGTTCAGCGCCAGGATTACTTCGGAGATATGTTCGGATTTCACGCGGTCCACCAGACGTGGAATGCGCAGATCCTCGGGGCCGACGGAATCCAGTGCGGACAGGGTGCCGCCCAGCACGTGATAGCGCCCTTTGAAAACGCCCGAACGCTCCATCGCCCACAGGTCGGCCACGTCTTCGACCACGCAGATCACGCCTGTGGCCCGCGCATCCGAGGCGCAGATGTCGCAGATGTCCCCAGTGCCGATATTGCCGCAGTTCAGGCATTCCCGCGCGGTCTCGGCGACGGTCTGCATCATTTCGGCAAGCGGTGTCAGCTGTAGCGCGCGTTTGCGGATCAGGTGCAAAACCGCGCGCCGCGCCGAGCGGGGACCCAGGCCCGGCAGCTTGGCCATCATCTCGATCAAGGCGTCGATGTCACGGTTGCTGCTCACGCGGGTCCCCTGTCGTCGGAGTTAGAACGGCAGTTTCATGTCAGCGGGCAGGCCCAGACCTTCGGTCAGCTTGGCCATTTCCGCTTGCGATTTCTCGGCCGCCTTGGCCTGAGCGTCCTTGATTGCGGCAAGGATCAGATCCTCGACCACTTCTTTTTCGTCCGGCTGGAAAATCGAGGGGTCAATGTCCAGCGCCGTCAGTTCGGATTTCAGCGTGCAGGTCGCCTTGACCAGGCCTGCGCCGGATTCGCCGGTCACGGTCATCGAGGCCATTTCCTCTTGCAGGGTGGTCATTTTCTCCTGCATTTCCTTGGCGGTTTTCATCATCTTGGCCATATCGCCAAGGTTGCCTAAGCCTTTCAGCATGGGATCGCTCCTGTATGTCTTGCGCGGTTTGCGCGGGAATTATTGGTCTTCATATCGCAGCGCAAAGGCGCGCGGACAAGTGGGCAGAGGTCAATCCTCTTCGAACGGATCCCATTCGTCCTCGACCTCTTGCAGGGCTTCGATGCTGGCCTCGGCGGCCATGTCTTCGTAGGTGCGCACGTCTGTGATTTTCGCTTTGGGGAAAGCAGCCAGCGCGGCTTGCACCATGGGATGTTGCCGGGCCTCTTCGCGGATGGCCATGTCGGCGGCGTCGCGTTTTTCGGCGATGGTTTCGCCGCCGCCTTCGTTCACAACGCTGATCGCCCAGCGGTTGCCGGTCCAGCGTTGCAGGGCGCTGCCCAAACGCGAGGCCAGATCATTCGACGCCTTGGCTGAGGGTTCAAATTCGATCCGACCGGGGCGATATGACACCAGCCGCACGCCGGTTTCAACGCCCACCAGCAGGTGAACATCGCGGTTGGTGCGGATCAGCTCGATCACGTGTTCAAAGGTTGGGAAGCGCGCCAGCGCCTGTTCGGCCTCCTGCGCCAGTGCCATCATCGGCCCGCCCGACGGCCCCGAGGGCGCGCGCCCGCCGGAATAGGCGTCAGTCTGGCCTTGTGGTGCCTGGGGAGCGGTCCGGCCACCCCCCTGCGGCGGCGGCGGCGGAGGTGTCGCGTCTTTCAAACGGCGCACCAGGTCCTCGGGGGCGGGCAGGTCAGCGACATGGGTCAGGCGGATGATCGCCATCTCGGCGGCCATCATGGTGTTGGGGGCGTGACCGACCTCTTCCAGCGCTTTCAGCAACATCTGCCACATCCGCGTCAGCACACGCATGGGCAGACGGCCAGCCATGTCCTGACCGCGCGCACGTTCGTCGGGCGAAACGGTTGGGTCTTCGGCGGCTTCGGGGGTGATCTGAACGACGCTGACCCAATGCGTAATCTCGGCCAGGTCGCGCAGCACGGCCATGGGGTCGGCCCCATCGGCATATTGCCCACCCAATTCGGTCAGCGCGGCGGCGGCATCGCCCTTCATGATCATGTCAAACAGGTCCAACACGCGGCCCCGGTCGGCCAGACCCAGCATGGCGCGTACCTGCTCGGCCGAGGTTTCGCCAGCCCCATGGCTTATCGCCTGATCCAGAAGCGAGGTCGCATCCCGTGCCGAGCCTTCGGCGGCGCGGGTGATCAGCGCCAGGGCATCGTCGCTGATCAGGGCGTTTTCTGCCCCCGCGATGCGGCGCAACATACCGATCATATCCTCGGGTTCGATCCGACGCAGGTCAAAGCGCTGACAGCGCGACAGAACGGTGACCGGAACCTTGCGAATCTCGGTGGTGGCAAAGATGAATTTCACATGGGCGGGGGGCTCTTCCAGTGTCTTCAGCAGCGCGTTGAACGCACTGGTGGACAGCATGTGAACCTCGTCAATGATGTAGATTTTATAGCGGGCCGAGGCGGCGCGATAATGCACGCTTTCGATGATTTCGCGGATGTCGCCGACACCGGTGCGGCTGGCGGCGTCCATCTCCATCACGTCAACATGGCGGCCCTCCATGATGGCCACGCAATGCTCGCATTGCCCGCAGGGTTCAATCGTCGGGCCGCTGGTGCCGTCGGGGCCGATACAGTTCATGCCCTTCGCGATGATCCGCGCAGTGGTGGTTTTCCCGGTCCCGCGAATGCCCGTCATAACGAAGGCTTGGGCGATACGGTCCGCCTCGAACGCGTTTTTCAGGGTGCGCACCATGGCGTTCTGACCGACCAGATCGGCAAAGGTTTCGGGCCGGTATTTCCGGGCCAGAACCTGGTAACCTGTATCGGGAGTATCGCTCATGTCGGGCCCTTTTGACTCGCGGGTTTGAGGTAACCTAAGCCCGCAGGGGCGGCGCGTCTACCGGAATGCCTGTGGCAAGGTCCCGTTCGCGCCGCAGTGCGGATGTTGGTGAGCGTTGAGAGGGGGAAAACCGTCCGGGTTTTGCCATGTCGCAGCCTGTGTGAATGCCGCTAGAATGGCCCCATTGTGAAGAAAAAGGGCAGGGTTATGCGATTGAAAGGTATTCGGCGCAGCCGGAACATCGAGGACCGGCGGCGCAGCAGTGCTGGGGGCAAGGCTGGCATCGGTGGTGTGGGGCTGCTGATAGTGCTGGCGATCGGGTATTTTGCCGGCGTGGATGTCTTGCCCTTATTAGAGGGGCAGGGAGGTCCGCAGCCCGGTGTCCAACGCGAGTTAACCGCTGAGGAACAGCGGGCCGCAGACTTCACGGCGCGTGTTTTGGCGACGACCGAAGACGTATGGGCCGGGATTTTTCCGGCGCAGGTTGGGGCGGACTATAAGCCGCCTGTGCTGGTCATGTATGCCGGGATCACGCAAAGCCCGTGTGGCAATGCCAGCGGGGCGACGGGGCCGTTTTACTGTCCTGAGGACCAAAAGGCCTATGTGGATACCGAGTTTTTTACCACCATGTCTCAGCGTTTGGGGGCAAGCGGGGATTTTGCTGCTGCCTATGTGATTGCACACGAGGTCGCACATCATGTCCAGAATGAGTTGGGGATTTTGGGGCAAGTCAACGCCGCGCGTGGCCAGGTCAGTCGCGAGCGCGCCAATGCTCTGACTGTCCGGCTGGAGCTACAGGCCGATTGCCTGTCCGGGGTTTGGGCGCGGCATGTGGATGGCTTACTGGAGCCGGGGGATATCGACGAGGCGTTGAACGCGGCCCGGATGATTGGCGACGATCACCTGCAAAAACGCGCGGGCCGGGTGCCGCAACCGCATACGTTTACCCATGGCACCTCGGAGCAACGTGCAAAGTGGTTCGCAAAGGGATATAAGACTGGTCAGATTGCGGCCTGCGACACATGGGGCGCGAACGATTTGTGAGTTGAGGAAATGGTATGGCGTTGTCGAGTGAGTTTCGGGCAAAAATTGCCCGCTATGAGAATTTGATGAAATCAAAAGGTGTCGCGAGACGGGAATACTATCCTCTGCCGTTTCGCCTGTTGCACCGTTTGGGGCTGGAGGCTACGCCATTACACTTTCAAAACCCGACGAGGATCGGCATGATAGCAGGTGTAATTTATAGCGTCCCAACGGTGGTCGTTTTCTGGATCCTTTACGGGAAACCGCTGGGCCTGCTGTCGTTTTTGCTTTTCGGAGTGGTTTCAGGCGTCTTGTTTGGGGCAATAATGGCAGTCCTCACTAAGCAAAAGGTCAAGCGTCTTAACTTACCGTCATGGCAGGAGATTTGACCTAGGCCATGGAAAGCTTTGTCATTCATGCCTTGCAGCTGGGCGATGGGATTCTGGCCTTGGCACCCTTGCCGGGTCGCAACGGGAATTATGAGGCCGATCTGGAGCATCTGCGAGAATGGCAACCGGCCATTGTGATCTCGATGACGACCGAGGCCGAGATGGTCGCGCATGGGGCGCATGACCTGGGGCAGGACCTGCGCAACAGTGGCACGCGATGGGTGCATTTGCCGGTGGCCGATTTTGGTGCGCCGGGGGCCCAGGTCGTGGTTCAATGGCCCGAGATCAGCCAGGCCGCCAGAAATGCGCTGGACGGTGGCGGGCGTGTTTTGATCCATTGCAAAGGGGGCTGCGGTCGGTCCGGCATGGCGGCCCTGCGTTTGATGATCGACGCAGGCGAGCCCCCGACCGAAGCTCTGGCTCATCTGCGTCGCGTCCGCCCCTGCGCCGTGGAAACGCAGGCGCAGATGGATTGGGCGATCACTCCCACTCCATCTGAATAAACACCGCCTGGGCGTTGCGTTTGGCCAACTGGTCGAAATTGGCCAGGTAGGAAAACGCGCTTTGATCCACCGTCACGGACGAGATTACATCCCCACCATTGTCGATCAGCAAACCCATTTGGGTGCGCAGATTATCCAGATAGTCTCGGGTATCCGCCTTGGCTGTGGCCAGATCGGTTGCGGGGCCGTGGCCGGGCACGATATGCGTGGGGGACAGGGCCTCTATCTCGTTGAAAACCTTCAGCCAATTGGCGCTGTCTGAAACGTCCAGCACCCCCAGCAAACGCGAGATATAGACGATGTCGCCGGTGAATACGGTCTGTGCCGCGGGGTGCCAGACATAAGAGTCGCCAGGCGTATGCGCGCCGCCTTGGTGCTGGATTTGCAGGGTCGTACCGCCAAGGCTCAGGTCGTACCATTCGTCAAAGGTAATATCGGCAAACGCGGGTTCGGTGCCGGTCAGGTTTTCACTGCCGATCAGCGCGTCCAGCACGGTCAGTTGCATCGAGGCCCGATCACGATGGTCCTCGACCGCATCGGATGATGCGATGATGGTCGCGCCCTGTTCCTTCCAATAGCCATTGCCCATCCAGCGATGGTCCTGCCCGCCGGAATTGATAACGTATTTCACGGGTTGATTGGTGACACCCTGGATCACCTTATGCAGCGCTTTCGCCCCCAAATAGCTGCCCCCCGCGTCGATCAGAATCGCGCCCTCTGACGTGACTACCAACCCGTGGGTCGAGTTATTGCCCAGGTTCTCTGCGTTGCGATTCCCTATGGGGCCGACCAGCGCAAAGCTGTCGGCTGTGATCTGCGTCACTGTCATCTGGGCCGTTGCGGCGGTCCCTAAAAATAGCAGTGTGATCAGAGTTAAAAGTCGTGTCATCGGCGCCTCCCCTTGCTTGGATGAGGCACCGATGATCGCTACTTGGCAGTGGCCCCGCAATGAGACCAGCTGCCGCTGTGGCAACGTATCGCTGATTACTGTCCGCGTCGTCCGCGTTTGGCTTTCATGGCGGACTTCACCATTTTGCTGAACTTGCGCCCCCGAGACCGCGATTCCGCCACGGATTCCGAGTTGCGCTGGTCCTCGTCCTTCAGCTTGCGCCAGCGTTCCAGGCGGTCGGCGTCCAGCTCTCCGGCGTCGATGGCGGCAAGGATCAGACAGCCCGGTTCTGTTTCATGCTGACAGTCCGAGAATTTGCAGCCCGTGGCCATTTCAGTGATGTCGGCGAACAGGGCGTCAATCCCGTCCGAGGCATCGTGCAGCGCCAGTTCCCGCATGCCGGGGGTGTCCACAAGCCAGCCACCTGCATGCATCTGATACATCGAGCGCGCGGTGGTGGTGTGGCGACCCTTGGCATCGTCATCGCGGATGTCCCCGACGGCGATATCATGCCCCGTCAACGCCCGCGCAATCGTGGATTTCCCCACACCGGACGAGCCGACCAAAGCGACGCTTTGCCCGGTGCCGCAATAGGGTTCCAGTCGCGCGATATCTGTCGGGTCCTTGGCGTTGATGGCCAGAACCTCGGCGTCTGCGTACAGCGCTTTGGCGCGTTCGACATAGATATCGGCGCTCATGTCCTCGGGCTTGTCGGCCTTGGTGATGACGACAACGGGGATAATCCCGGCTTCGATCGCGATGGCCAGATAGCGTTCCAGCCGGGCTTCGTTCATGTCGGCATTGCACGAGGTGGTGATGAACAGCGTGTCGATATTGGCTGCGATCAGCTGTGTATCTGAGGTCAGCCCAGCCGCCTTACGCGAGATCAGGCTGCGCCGATCCAGACGGCGTGCAACCTTTTCGCCGTCAGTCAGGGCGAAATCACCCACAGCAAAGTCGCTGGCGACGTGTTCGCCGGTCAGGGCCAGCTCGATCCGCGTCTCTTCGTCGGTAAGCGCGATCAGGCTGCGTCGGCGTACCTCGGCGATACGGACGGGAATGAGAGTTTCAAATTCTTCTGTGGTCAGTTGGCTGGTGAAAAACTGAGTCCAGCCGAGCGTGTTCAAGGACGGTGTCATTTGTCTGCCTTATGTAACGCGAAAAGTGCCCTTATGCCGGATGTGCGGCAAAGGGGTGCGGTTTCGGGCAGTCCTGAAATGGCGAAAGCCTTAGCGTGCGACAGCCCGAAGGGTGGTCTTGGCTACAATCATCAAAAACCCTCCTTGGGTGGCTGTTTGTGCCAACGGTGGCACGTTGTATCAGGTGAGAGGCTGGACAACGACCCAAGCGGGGCTCGTTACGGCTGCTTCCTTCCGGATCTGACCGGGTTGGCGAGGCGCCTGCCCGCGCCAACCTCTCATGCGTTGATATAGGGGGCTGGAACCGGATTCGCAAGACGGCGTGTCACCGCAGTGTCACAGGTGGAACCGGTACATCTCGTATCCGTCGATAACCTGGTCCGTCCGGGTGATGTTTAGCGGGAAACCAGGCAGATAGCGCCGCGCATGTGGGGACATCGGGAATAACAACGATGTGGCGGGCACATGCGCAAACCGCCAGTTCAACGAGATCGGCAGGTTCGATACGCCCGCCCGACGGAAATAGTTCATCAGGATCGTGCGGACCTCTTCTTGGGTGCTCATCACTTCGGTGCCGACGCATTGTCCGGGCACCAATCCCGCCCCGCCCGCGCGATAGCTGTTGGTGGCGACCAAAAATTCCTGATCGTCACACACGGGATGCCCCGCATAGTTCAATTTGCTGATTCTTTGGGCCTTGGGGTGCTGCAACTCTCCGCGGATCGAGTAGCGCGCGGGTTGCGTCAGGTCGATTTCATAATCCACGCCCAAAACCATGTCGAAGTTATAGCTGGGAAAGCCTTTGATCAGCGCCTGCTGGTTGGCCTCTCCTTGTGTGACCTGCATGAATTTCCCTGCCGAGCGTTCCAGCCAATCGCGCAATTGCGCGCCGGTGACGTGCAGGACAGATAACGTATTGGGAAACAGATAGAGATCCGACAGATTTCGAATGGTCAGCGGCCCGGTCTCGACCTCGGTGAAATATTGCGGGCCGGCCGATCCGCCTGCCCGAAAAGGCGAGGCCGCTGCCAGCAGTGGCAGGTCCGTTTTGCCCAGCAGCTGCGCCGCGCGTTCACGCTTGGCCAAGGCAATGACTCGCGTCGCCAAGTCGAAGCCCAAATAGGTGAAATATGTGTGCAGAGGCTGCCGCGTTTCGGCGACCGGGGTACGAATATAATTCAGCGTGGCCTGGTGATTGGTATCCAACAGCTTGCCCAGCGTCGCATCTGCGGGCGTTTCGGGTTCAACTGCGCGCAAGACGCTGTTGTGTCCGGTGATGCGCCAGCCGGTTTGGTCATCATGGCTTAGAACCAGGTCCAGTACGCCCAGCTCTCGCCCCCAATGTCCGGGCATGATCGCAGGCTTGCCATGCAGTGTGCCCCGTTCGGCATCCACGCCGCGTATTCCCTGAAAATCCGCACTGGGAAAGCGTTTGTGCTGGTGGCCACACAGGACAACGTCAATCCCGTCCAGCTCGGCCAATTGCATGCTGGCGTTTTCACGGGCCGAAGCCTCGTCTGGGGCGGCGATCCCGGAATGGCTGAGCGCGACGATAATGTCTGCGCCCTCGTCCTGCATCTTGGGAATATAGGCCTGCGCGGTCTCGGCGATGTCGCGAATATGCACGCGATCCTGTAAATGCCGACGCTCCCATATGCTGACCTGAGGCGGCACGAACCCGATAATCCCGATTCTCAGAACGTGAGATTGGCCGGTCTGGTCCACAACAGCGCGATCCAGAATCGTATAGGGCTGATACAAAGGGCTATCGTCCAAAGGCGTTTCACCCACACGCACAACAGCGTTGGCCAAAACGATCGGGAACCGCGACGAGGAAATCACCCGGGTCAAAAAATCCAAACCAAAGTTGAACTCGTGATTGCCGATAGTGCCCGCATCATAGCCCATGGCGTTCATCAGCGAGATCGCGGGATGCAGCGCGGCTCCGTCCGGGTGATTTTGCGCATAGAGATCGCCCAGTGGGGTGCCTTGCAGAAAATCACCCGTGTCCAACAGCAGAGTGTTCGGGGCTTCTTTGCGGGCATCCTGGATCACGCTGGACAGCGACAACAGCCCTGCCGTCGCATCGGGCCGGTCGGTGAAATAGTCATAGGACGACAGATTCAGATGAACGTCTGTCGTTTGCAGAATTCTGAGATGCGTCTCGTTCAAAGGGACATCAAATGACTTTGGCTGGTTCAACGGCAAGGACTTCAAAAACTGATTGTGTTCGCCTATTGGCTGAATGGTTTCGAGGTTAGATTCAAGTAAATATTGTATCTGGCACGTGAAATTTCAACGTCACGGCATAATTTTCTCAATTTTTCAGCCGCTTGTCCAATATGGCTGCGATTGGTGGTGAAATTCGAAGTAAGTTCAGGTTTAACCTTTAGGCGAGTGAGCAAGAGGGGCCAAAACATGAAACTGGCGGAAACGGTGACCTTTGGCGGGTCCGGTCTGAACCGGGCTGCTGAACTGCGCGGCGCACCCGAAGATCTGGCCGCGGCACGAAGCAATGCGGCTGCAACAAGCATCGTGTTGTGGCGCGGAAAACCCCTTGCTGTATGGGGTCTGGACCGCAATGCCGACCTGGCGCGTGTGCCCATGGATCACCCCATCCTGGCCGAGGCGCGCAGCACCGAGATTTTTCTGGGGCTCGAAGAAACGGGGCCAGTTTTCGCGCATGATATCTCGGGGTGGGATCCGGGCGATTTGGATCAGGCGCAGCTGAACAGCTTTCTGGATCAGAGCGAACAGCATCATCCCAGCCTGCCGGACAACCATCTCTTCTCAGAGTTGCGCGGCATCATGACGCGCCTGACCGCGCGCGATGCTGAACTGGCCGCGACGGCCCGCTCGTTGTTCAGTTGGCACCGCTCGCACCGCTTCTGTGCGATGTGCGGCACCGAAAGCGAAATGGCCATGGCCGGCTGGCAGCGGGATTGCCCCAGTTGTGGCGGGCATCATTTTCCGCGCACCGACCCAGTGGTGATCATGCTGATCACCCATGGCAATGACGTGTTGATGGGGCGCTCTCCGGGGTGGCCCGAGGGGATGTATTCGCTGTTGGCAGGTTTCGTCGAACCCGGAGAAACACTGGAAGCCGCCGTGCGCCGCGAAGTCTTCGAAGAATCCGGCATCACCGTGGGGCCCGTCGGGTATCTGGCCAGCCAACCTTGGGCGTTTCCGTCCTCGTTGATGTTTGGGTGCTGCGGGACCGCGACTGATCGCGACATCACCATCGACCCGAACGAGATCGAAGATGCGCGCTGGTTCAGCCGCGAGGACATCATGCTGGCCTTTTCTGGACAGCATCCAGAACTGATGCCAGCGCGAAAAGGGGCCATTGCGCAATTTCTGTTGCGGAACTGGCTTGCCGACAGGTTGGAATAACGCGAAACTGCGCTCGGTTGGGGCAAGGCACAGACAAAACGGGTAAAAAGATGGATCTTTCTAGTAAAGTGGATGTGAACGCACCGGCAGACTACGTTTTCGACTGCCTTTCGGATTTTCAGAGCTTCGAGAAAGCGGCCCTGCGCCGCGGGGCGGATGTGCAGCGTGTCGACAGTCTGGATGCGCTGGGCATTGGTGCTGCCTGGGATGTGACCTTTCGTTTTCGCGGAAAGGCCCGTGACCTGAATGTCGAGTTGACGGAATATGCCTGCCCCGAACGGGCCTGCTATACGGCGATTGGTCAGGGCATTAAGGCAACGATGCGGATCGAGCTGGTGCCCATGTCCAAGAACCGTACCAGAATGACCAACACCGTCATGATGGAAGCGAAAACCATCCCTGCGCGTTTGCTGCTGCAATCGGTGAAGCTGGCCAAAGGGCAAGTCTCTAAACGGTTTGACGCGATGATGGAGGATTTCGGGCAGCAACTGGCTAAACGCCATGCACAAATAGCCTGATCTGTGCGAGCGAGCGTGTGAATAAGAAAAGGCCGCGCTGGGTTGCGCGGCCTTTCTTTGTGGTTGGTGTCGAATTCAGTGGCGTCGCTCGTCCGCTGGATAAACGCCCAGAATCTTGTGGCTGGCGGTGAAGTATTCCAGTTCCTCTAGGGCCAGTTTGACGTTTGGATCATCGGGGTGGCCCTCGATATCCGCATAGAATTGCGTTGCAGTGAAGGATCCGCCAACCATATAGCTTTCCAGCTTGGTCATGTTCACACCGTTGGTCGCGAACCCGCCCATGGCCTTGTACAGCGCGGCGGGGATGTTGCGGACCTCGAAGACGAAGGTGGTGATCATGCCGTTATTGCCGCGACGCGCGTGATCGGCGTCAGGGCTCATCAGCAGGAAACGGGTGGTGTTGTTGCCTTCATCCTCGATATGGCGGGCCAGAACGTCCAACCCGTAGATTTCACCGGCCAGTTCGCTTGCCAGCGCCGCCAGCGACGGATCGCCCATTTCCGCAACCTGTCGGGCCGAGCCAGCGGTATCAGCGCCAACGCGACGGTGAATGCCATGTTCGCGCAGGAACTCATGGCACTGGCCCAGTAGCACGGTATGGCTCATGGCGGTGTCGACCTGATCCAGTTTGGTGCCGGGCAGGGCCAGCAAGTTGATGTGCACGCGAACGAAATGCTCTTCGATGATGTTCAGGCCAGAGTCAGGCAGCAGAGAATGGATGTCCGCCACCCGGCCATAGGTCGAATTTTCAACCGGCAGCATCGCCAAATCAGCCTCGCCGTTTTTCACAGCATCAATCGCATCTTCGAAGGTGCGGCAGGGCAGGGCCTCCATGTCGGGACGGGCCTGACGGCAAGCCTGGTGCGAATATGCGCCCGGTTCGCCTTGAAACGCGATGCGATTGGTCATTTTTCGTGGTTCCTGTCGTTTTTCTGCCCCGGGGGCGATTGGTCGCGGAAACTACACCTTGCGTAAGACAAGTGGAAGCGGATAGATACGCGCCGACAGACACGTAAATAGACGGGCGAACCATGTTTGACACGATGACCCTTACCAAAGTCGGCGGCGCGCTCTGCGGCTCTCTGCTTGTTTTCCTGCTGGGCAACTGGGCGGCGGAATCGCTGTACCATGTCGGCGGCGGCGGACACGGTGACCACGCACAGCAAGCCTATGTAATCGACACAGGCGAAGAAGATACGCATGGTGCGGCCGAAGAAGAAGGCCCCGATTTCGCTGAGATGCTGGCATCGGCTGATCTGGACAAAGGCAAAAAAGTCTTCGGCAAGTGTAAAGCCTGCCACAAGATCGAGCCTGGTGTGAACGCCACTGGCCCCTCGCTGTACGGTGTTGTTGACCGTTCGGTGGGCGCCGAGGCTGGCTTTGGCTACTCGGGTAAAATGGCGGCTGTGGCTGACACTTGGACCGCTGACAACCTGAACGCTTTTCTGGAAAAACCCAAAGCGTTCGCCCCTGGCACCGCGATGTCCTTCTCGGGCCTGAAGAAAGAAAAAGATCGCGCCAACGTCATCGCGTATCTGGACAGCCTGGACAATTGATCCCCTGCTGATCTGACAGTTTAGGGCCGCTACCCGCTGGGTGGCGGCCTTTTTGTTTTGTTGGTGGTGCAAGTGTATGATCGCATTTGCACAAATCCCGGTGATTGGGGCATTCGCTGCTTGAACATGGTCATCGCCCCCCATTAGCTTACATCCTAACAACAACCGGCAGACCGGATCGACGAGGAGGAAAGGCATTTGAAACCCCATCGGACCCGTGCGCAGGCGCAAACGCGCCCGTTTCCCATCACGGCATGGATTTCTACCCTGGCTTTGACCCTTGCGGCGCTGATGTTGGCGTTGCCCGCCTTGGCCGAGGATGCCCAAGCCGCAGACGAAAAGATCATTCGCAGTCACGGCTATTCCTTTTTCGGGGACCTGACCTATCCGGCGGATTATCCGCATTTCAGCTATGTGAACCCGGATGCACCCAAGGGCGGCGAGATTGCACTGTGGGCGCCGGGCACCTTTGATTCGATGAACCCCTACAGCCGCAAGGGCCGCGCCGGGCGCTACAGCTGGATGGTCTATGAAAGCCTGATGGGGGAAATGCCGGCCTCAAGCGGGGGCGCCCCCGCAGATGTGTACGGCGAGATGTACGGTCTGCTGGCCGAGCGTCTGGAATATGACGAGGGCAAGAACTGGGTGATTTTCTACATGCGGCCCGAGGCCCGATTCTCGGACGGGGTGCCGGTCACGGCGCATGACGTCGTGTTTTCGCATAACCTGCTGTTGGAACAGGGCCTGCCGTCTTATGCGCACGCGGTGAAAAAGCGCGTTTTGTCATCCGAGGCGTTGGATGACCACACCGTCAAATTCACCTTTGCCCCCGGTATTTCGCGCCGCAGCCTGATTGATCAGGTTGGCGGTGTACCCGTCTGGCCGCGCCACTGGTACGACGAAACCGGCGCCCGTCTGGACGAGCCGCGCCTGGACGCGGCGCTGGGATCGGGGCCCTACATGCTGGACAGCTACGAGGTGAACCGGCGAATCGTTTACAAGCGCAACCCGGATTACTGGGGCTGGCATCTGCCGATCAATCAGGGTCGGCATAACTTTGATACTATCCGGATCGAGTATTTCGGCGATGATTCTGCGGCCTTCGAGGCGTTCAAGGCAGGCGAATATACCTTCCGCGCCGAGGGGAATTCGAAACAATGGGCGACCGGGTATCAGTTCCCGGCCGTCGATAAGAAATGGGTCAAGCTGGAGACGCTGCCGGACGGCACGCCGCCCACGCCCTCGGGGATCGTATTCAATCTGGGCCGTGATATCTTTAAGGACAAGCGCGTGCGCGAGGCCGTATCGCTGGGCTTTAACTTTGAATGGACCAACCAGTCGCTGCAATTCGGGCTGTTCAAGCAGCGCCATTCCTTTGTTCAGGATTCGTATCTTGAGGCCAACGGCATTCCAGAAGGTGCCGAGCTGGAGCTGCTGAAAACCTTCGGCGATCTGGTGCCTGACGATCTGCTGACGGACACGGCGGTGAGGGCGCATAGCTCGAAACCTGACCGTCTGAATGACCGCCGGAATCTGCGCAAAGCGATGAAGCTGCTGGATGCTGCGGGTTGGCCCGTTGGGGATGACGGCAAACGTCGCAACGCTGACGGAGAACTGCTGACGATCGAATTCCCCATTCCCTCCAGCGGGTCCGCCACGCTGGAGGCGGTCGTGGAAACTTTCACGCAGAACCTGCAGGCCATGGGAATCGACGCTAAATTCGAAAAGATCGACCCGGCGCAATACACCCTGCGCACGCGCGAACGCGACTATGATCTGGTGTTCGACAGCTATCGGACCTTTCTGGATACAGGTACCGGGCTGCATCAGATGTATGGCTCGTCCGAGGCCGCGTTTAGCCTGTTCAACCCCGCCGGTCTGGCCAGTCCGCTGGTGGATGCGATCATCGACTATTCACTGCAAACCACCACGGCCGAGGATCGCGACACCGCCCTGCGTGTGCTGGACCGCGTGTTGCGCTATGAACGTTTCATGATCCCCGTTTGGTACAATGACAGCAGCTGGGTTGCCTATTGGGACCAGTATGAACACCCCGCCGAACTGCCGACCTACGCTTTGGGTGTGTTGGATTTCTGGTGGTATAACGCTGACAAGGCCGCTGCTTTGAAAGCGGCCGGCGCGCTGAGGTAACCGCCGCATGGGCGCCTATATCCTAAGACGATTGCTGCTGATCATCCCCACGCTGATCGGCATCATGATCATCAACTTTTCGCTGGTACAGTTCGTGCCCGGTGGCCCGATCGAGCAGGTGATCGCTCAGATGCAGGGGCAGGGGGACGTGTTCGAGGGCTTCTCTGGCTCGGGCGAGGATGCTGGAACCAGCGCCCCAACCGGGGACGAGCAATATATCGGTGCCCGTGGCCTGCCGCCTGAATTCATCGAGCAGCTGGAAAAGGAGTTCGGCTTCGATAAGCCTCCGTTGGAGCGGTTCCTGGGCATGTTGGGCAACTATATGCGTCTGGATTTCGGCGAGAGCTATTTCAGGTCCATCAGCGTCACCGATCTGGTGGTCGAAAAACTGCCGGTGTCGATCACACTGGGCCTGTGGTCCACGCTGATCGCCTATATCGTGTCCATTCCGCTGGGCATCCGCAAGGCGATGAAGGACGGCAGCCCGTTCGATACCTGGACCAGCGGGCTGATCATCGTGGCCTATGCCATCCCCGGATTCCTGTTTGCGATTCTGCTGCTGGTGCTGCTGGCAGGGGGATCTTACTGGCAGATTTTTCCGCTCAGGGGGCTGACCTCGGACAATTTCGATCAGCTTAGCTGGCTAGGGAAGATCGGAGACTATTTTTGGCACATCGCGCTGCCTGTGATCGCCTCGACCATCTCGGCCTTTGCGACGCTGACGCTGCTGACGAAGAACTCGTTTCTGGACGAGATCAAGAAACACTATGTGATGACCGCCCGCGCCAAGGGCCTGACGGAAAACCGCGTTCTGTACGGACATGTGTTCCGCAACGCGATGCTGATCGTGATCGCGGGCTTTCCGGCGGTGTTCATCGGGGTGTTCTTTGGCGGCTCGCTGATCATCGAAACGATCTTTAGCTTGGACGGCCTGGGTCGTTTGGGGTTCGAGGCCGCCGTGGCCCGCGATTACCCGGTGATTTTCGGCACGCTGTTCATCTTTGGCCTGATCGGGCTGGTCGTCGGCATTCTGTCGGACCTGATGTACGTGATCGTCGACCCGCGCATTGATTTCGAACGGAGGGAAGGCTGATGGCTCTGTCCCCGCTCAATCAACGCCGCTGGAACAATTTCAAGCGCAACCGGCGGGCGTTTTGGTCGCTGATCATCTTCTCGGTGTTGTTCGGTATCTCGCTGGTGTCTGAATTCATCGCCAACGACAAACCGATCCTTGTCAGCTATCGCGGCGAGCTGCACACGCCGATTTTCAAGTTCTACCCAGAAACCGCGTTCGGCGGCGATTTCCAGACCGAGGCCGCCTATCGCGACCCCGAGGTGCAGTGCCTGATCAAATCGGGTGGCATGGAAGAATGCTTTGACGACCCCGAGGAAATCATCGCCGCAATCGACCGCGGCAGCCTGCAAGAAAGTCTTGAGCATTTCCAAGAGGGTTGGGCCATCTGGCCGATCATTCCTTACGCCTTTGATACGACGGTGGATCGACCCGGCGCGGCCCCACTGCCGCCCAACGGCCAGAACTGGCTGGGCACGGATGATACCAAGCGCGACGTGGTTGCGCGGGTGCTGTATGGCTTCCGTCTGTCGATCCTGTTCACGCTGATCGTGACCACTCTGGCCTCGGTTGTCGGCGTGATTACCGGGGCCTTGCAGGGATATTTCGGCGGCTGGCTGGACCTGATTTTCCAACGGGTGATCGAGATTTGGGGCGCGACGCCGTCGCTCTATGTGATCATCATTCTGTTCGCGATTTTGGGGCGCAGTTTCTGGCTGCTTGTGTTCATTACGGTGCTGTTCGGATGGACCGCTTTGGTGGGGGTCGTCAGGGCGGAATTCCTGCGCGCCCGGAACTTGGAATATGTCCGCGCGGCCAAGGCGCTAGGCGTCAGCAATGCGACGATTATGTTCCGCCATATGCTGCCGAACGCGATGGTGGCTACGGTGACCATGCTGCCCTTTATCGTGACTGGAACAATCGCCACGTTGGCCAGTCTTGATTTTCTGGGCTTCGGCCTGCCATCCTCGGCGCCGTCTTTGGGCGAGCTGACCTTGCAAGCCAAACAGAACCTGCAAGCGCCGTGGCTGGCCTTTACTGCATTCACTGTCTTTGCGGTGATGCTGTCGCTGCTGGTCTTCATCTTCGAAGGCGTCCGCGACGCATTTGATCCCAGGAAAACGTTTCAATGAGCATTCTCGAGGTCAAAGACCTGAAGGTCGGATTTCGTCAGGACGGGCGGACCAACATGGCCGTCAAAGGCGTCAGCTTCACCGTTGATCGCGGGGAAACCGTGGCTTTGGTGGGCGAGAGCGGCTCGGGTAAATCCGTGACGGCGTTGTCTACGGTTTCGCTGCTGGGCGAGGCGGCCGAGGTTCACGGCTCGGTCACCTATGAGGGCCAAGAGATGATCGGTGCTTCTGATCGGTTGCTGCGCAAAGTTCGGGGCAACGACATCAGTTTCATTTTCCAGGAACCGATGACCAGCCTGAACCCCCTTCACACAATCGAAAAACAGCTGGCCGAGAGTATTGCCCTGCACCAGGGGCTGGCGGGGGACGCTGCCCGCGCCCGCATTCTGGAGCTGTTGGACAAGGTCGGCATCCGTGACGCCGAAAGCCGTTTGGGCGCCTATCCGCATCAGCTGTCCGGTGGGCAGCGGCAGCGGGTGATGATCGCCATGGCTCTGGCCAACAAGCCTGACGTGCTGATCGCGGACGAGCCTACGACCGCGCTGGACGTGACCATTCAGGCCCAGATTCTGGAACTGCTAGCCGAGCTGAAGGCCAGCGAGGATATGGGGCTGCTGTTCATCACCCATGACTTGGGCATCGTGAAACGCATCGCCGACAAGGTCTGCGTGATGAAGGACGGTGAAATCGTTGAAAGCGGCCCCACGGCCGAGATTTTCGCCAACCCGCAGCACCCTTATACGCAAAAACTCCTGTCCGCGCGGGCGGCAGGTCAGCCCGGTATCGTGCCCGCCGACGCGGCGGAATTGGTCAGCGCAGATCAGTTGCGTGTGTGGTTTCCCATCCAACGCGGGTTCTTTAAGAAAACGGTTGGCCATGTGAAAGCCGTGAACGAGGCCACGATCAGCGTGCGCGCGGGCGAAACGCTTGGGATCGTTGGAGAAAGCGGATCGGGCAAGACGACTTTGGCGCTGGCGATCATGCGGCTGATCGGGTCCGAGGGTGACATTCATTTCGACGGTCAGGACATTCGTGCCTGGTCCACGAAGCAACTCCGCGCCCTGCGCAAGGACATGCAGATCGTGTTTCAAGACCCGTTCGGCAGCCTGTCTCCGCGGATGACCTGCGAACAGATTATTGCCGAAGGGCTGGGCGTGCATGGCGTAGAACCCGGCCGCAGCGCGCATGATCTGGTGGCCGAAGTAATGGTCGAGGTCGGTCTCGATCCCGCAACGATGCACCGCTATCCGCATGAATTCTCGGGCGGGCAACGCCAAAGGATCGCGATCGCGCGGGCCATGGTGCTGCGCCCGCGTTTGGTTGTTTTGGACGAACCCACCAGCGCGCTGGACATGACCGTGCAAGTGCAGATTGTCGAGCTGCTTCGCGATCTTCAGACGAAATACGGGCTGGCTTATCTGTTCATCAGCCACGACCTGAACGTGGTCCGCGCCATGAGCCATAAGATGATCGTCATGCGCCAAGGCAATGTGATCGAGGCCGGGGATGCGCAACAGATTTTCGCGAATCCCGGCACAAACTACACCAAGGCTCTGCTGGCGGCGGCGGATCTGGAATGAGCGATCGGCTGACCGCGCGGTTCTGGGTCGATGCCTATCTGACCCGGTTGCGCCTGTATGATATTCCGGCCTTTGTTGTGGCTCATGGGGATGATCACGCGGGGGCAGTTCTGGTTAAGCTAAACACGCTGGATGGGCAGGCGGTGGTGTATCAACGCTCGTTCGATTTGATGAGCGGCGAGCGCAGGTGGGTCACCCTGTCCGACGGGAACGAACCCGACGTGGATGGCGCGATCACCCGCCAGCGCGACTTTGACCCCGATGTGTGGGTGATCGAAGTCGAAGACAGTCAGGGTCGGCATTTGCTGGACGAACCGGGGCTGGAATAACGCGCGTGCCCAAGGGATACTGACTCCATGGAGTGGCGAGATCAGGGCATATTGCTGGGCGTGCGGAGGCACGGGGAAAACGCGGCGATTCTGGATGTGTTCACACCCGAACGCGGTCGCCACTTGGGCGTGATGCGGGGCGCAACCAGCCGCAAGATTGCGCCGATCCTGCAACCGGGGGCACAGCTGGACCTGCGTTGGCGCGCGCGGCTGGACGATCATATCGGCAGCTTTACGGTCGAGCCTGTGCGCAGCCGCTCGGCCCTGGCATTGGCGGATCGGTTGGCTCTGGCAGGGCTGAATGCGGTGGCGGCGATGCTCATGTTCCTGCTGCCCGAACGCGAGGCCCACTTGCCGCTATATCACCGGACCGAAGCGCTGCTGGATATTCTGGACGAGGTTCAGGTCTGGCCGCTGGCCTATCTGAAATGGGAAATGGCGCTGCTCGAAGAGTTGGGCTTTGGTCTGGACCTACGTAAATGCGCGGTCAATGGCAGTCGCGACGATCTGGCCTATGTCTCGCCCAAAACCGGTCGGGCGGTATCGCGTGAGGGCGCGGGGGAATGGGCGGATCGTCTGTTGCCGCTGCCGCTGTGTATGTTGGGGCAGGGCGGGGCGACGGACGGCGAGATCGCGGATGGGTTAAAGACCACGGGACATTTTCTACAGCATCATCTGGCGCCAACACTGGGCAACAAACCACTGCCCGAGGCGCGTCAACGCTTTGTTGATCGGTTTATGCGGCGGTTAGCGTAGCGCCAGAACCAGATCGACCAGCGATCCCATAGCGCTGGCATTGTCAGCCTGGTCGCGTGCCGACAGATCTTCCATCCCGATATCCGCGGCATAGATGATCCGCGCCCATTCAGGATTGGTGATGCCGGTTTCCGACAGCAGGTTTTCCAGGAATCGCAGACGTTCGCGATCCACCTCGGCCAGACGATCCGAAACCAGCGGGTTGGCACGCGCCCAAGCCCGGATCGCGGCGTCCAGTTTCAAACCACCCAGCGAATCGGGACGGTGGGCGGCAACGATCTGGCTGAGCTTACGCAGCTTGGCGGCGGGGGTCGGTTCGGCCTCCATCGCGGCGGGGATGTGGCTGACGGCCTGTTCGGCCCACAGATCCAGCATCGCGGCGTGATAGGCGGGAACATCCGCAAAATGCCAATAAAACGAGCCCTTGGTGGTGCCAAGACGGCGCGCCAACGGCTCGGCCTTCAACGCGTCCGGGCCATCTTCGGCCAGGGCGGTGAAACCGGCAAGCAGCCAGTCGGTCTTGGAAAGGCGCGGTTTTTTCTGCGACATGAGTCCTCGGATACGACGAGTCTGTCTATTTCGCAAACGCAGAAAAAGCTTGCGGCGCATTTGTCGCTGCGTAGGTGGGAGACCTGCCCGATTCCCCAGCGGAATGCGCCTTAAAGGTCCAGTTTCAGAACGCCATCTGGGTCGGTCGCACGGGACTGGCACAGGATCATCATACGTTGCCGTTGGGCCTTGGACAGGACAAAATCGCGGTGATCCACATCACCAGAAAGAACGCCACATTTACACACGCCGCAGATGCCATCCGCGCATTTCACGTCTATCGGAACGCCATTTTCGTTCAGAACATCGGCTGCCGTCTTGTTTTCAGGAACCGAGAAGATGCGGCCATCGTTTAGTTGGATTTGGAAAGGGTGGTTTTCATAAACAGGCTGCTCGGGCGGGCTGAAATACTCCAGATGCCGGGCATCCTCAGGGAAACCGCCTTGTTCCGCCGCCTCAACGACCGAGGCCATATAGCGATCAGGGCCGCAGGTATAGACGTGCCATCCGGGCTCGTATCCGCTCAAAAGCTGGGCCAGATCGGCGCGGGTACCGTCATCGCTGAAATGCAGGTGCACACGGTCGGCCCATGGCGCGGTGGCCAGATCGTGCAGATACCCGGCCATGGTGCGGGACGCGCAGGAATAGTGAAGCTCAAAGTCCTGACCGATGGCATGTAATCGGTGCGCAAAAGCGATCATCGGGGTGATGCCGATCCCGCCGCCCATAAGAAAGGTCTTGGTGGCGTCTTCCTCGAGCCCGAAATGGTTGATGGGTTTCGAGATAAAAATCTTGCGACCGGGATGAAAAATACGGTGCATCAACGCCGAGCCTCCGCGGCCGTCATCCTCGCGCAGGACACCGATCTGATAGTGGTCGGTCCGCGCAGGATTGCCCGACATGGAATATTGCCTCAGAAACTCGGGCGAGACCAAAACGTCCAGATGCGCGCCGGCGGTCCAGTCGGGCAAGGGCGCGCCGTCCAACGTGGCGAATTCGTATTTGGTGACGTCAGGCGTCATCTGCTCGGCCTTGGTCACTTGGACCCGGATCACAGGCGCATCGCCGGGCACGGTATAGCGATGAACCACCGACATATCGCCCGAGGCGATGCGTTCCCGGTACTCCTTGGCGGTGACCATCGACTGATAGGCCGCGATGCCCGCCTCGCGATCCATCGGAAAAGGATAGGGCCACGGCGGCGGCGCCAGATTGGCGGGATAAACGGCCAGCGTTTGATCCTCATAGCGCAGGTCCAGATCGGTTTGCAGGTCGCGCCGGTTCACGGGCGTCGGCGTCGGGTGATAGCCGCCATCCTCGGCCAGTTCGATATCCCACCACCATTTCTTAACCTCGTTCAGCCCACCATTGCCCACCGCGTCATCCAGTTTCGCCAGCAACGGGGCGGCTTTGGGGAGGTTCATCGCTGCCCAACGGAACGGGGCCTCGGCGAAAAGACCTTCCAGGTTCCACGGGCAGGTTTTCATACAGCGCCCGCACATCGCGCCGCCTTGGGTGGTGATGCGGTAGGTCGCGCATTTCTGACTGTCGGATTTCCAAATCTCGTAGCCGTTGAACATCAGCTTTGGTCCGGCCGTGATCGCCCCCGAGGGGCATTCACGCGCGCATTTGTTGCAAGACTCGCAGAACCGTTGCAGGCCGAAATCAATCGGTTGATCATGGTCCATCGGCATGTCCGTCGTCACGACGCCCGATTTCAGGCGTGGCCCCAGGAAGGGATTCAGAATGACCTCGCCGATGCGGCTGACCTCGCCCAGGCCGGACAGCAATAACAAGGGCGGTTGCAGCACTTCGCCATCCATCACCGTATGCGCCTTGGCCGCATAGCCCAGGTTGCGGATATGTTTGGCCAGCACGCCGCCCAGCAATGAAAACCGCAGATAGGCACGCATGGATTGGGCGACGCTGATCCAATCATCGCCCGAGGCCCCCTCCATCGTTTCATAGCCCTGGTCGATAATCATGCTGATCGCCTGATCATGAGGCGGATTGATCGGTGCTCCGGTGGCATCATGCGAATACCAGGTCCAATCGGGGCAGCGGGACAATCCGACCGCATCCGCCCCGAGGAAATAGCAGGTCGCCTTGATATTCGCCGCGTTGATCCGAGGGTCGGTCGGGCGGGCCCCTGCCGCATTTGCATCGCCGTTTTGAATGGTCGTAAATGCCCCCAAAACGCGCCGCTGCGCCATGCTGGGGGCTGATTTGCGGGCATAATGACCATTTTTGGCTCCGTTTTGCAGGTTTGGCCCCATATCTCCAAACTGTGCCCGCGCGAACATATCTGTGCGTTTCGGGACGCGGGCGACGTTGGCCTCGTCAATATATGTCGTCGGGGTTTTCGTGCGTTTGAGCGTTTCGAACGGATGCGCGCCATCCATAAAGCGCCGCGTGGCAAATGGGTCTTGTGTGCGTCCTGATTTCGCGTGGCGGCCCCCCAACCACCATCGCGCGCCCTGCATCAGAGAACGCGGTTGCTGATCCATCGGGGCCAAGGGTTGGTCAGCGGTAAGCTCCATGTCCGTTGTGACCACGGCCAGCCCGAACCGAGTGTCCAGCCAGGGCGCGGTCAGCTGCGTGCCTTCAACCGTCGCTAGACCGGCGTTAACAGCCAACGCCCCCATATGCACATCCGTGCTGGCCCCACTATGCGCCATCGCTTGCCACCCCAGCAGCCGCAGATAATTGGCCAGCACCACGGCGGTTTCGGACGCGCGTAAACTGGCACGATGGGCCTGAGCGTCAGCGATCCAATCGGTCCCTGCCTCGCCCGGCCAAGGATCGCGTGGAAATTCGTAGAGAAAAACCAGCGCGTGCGAATGTCCTGTGATCCCTTTAGGCGGGGCCTCCATCGCTTCGCGCAGCTCGGCCATGATCACGTCGATCCCTGAGGCCAGGGTTTTGGTTTGCCGCGTCCGCAGCTCTTGCGCCAAACGTTGGACATCTGGGTTGTGGGTGGGGGTGTCCAGAACGGCGCTGGCGGGCAAACGACAGACCCCGACCATGCTTGCGTTTGAGAAGTAGCCGAACGCCTTCAGATGTTGCGCGCGCGCGGTTGGATCAGTGGGAACGCCAGCCCGCGTTTTATTCACGAACCCGTCGCGAATGGCGTCCAGCATGGCCTGATACTCGCCCATCGCGTTCACGATACTTTCGGGGGTTTGGGGGCGATGAAAGCTTAGCGGACTGTCGGGCGGAGCATCGCTTGGGGCTCGGTCGCCGTGAAGTCGCACCAGTTTTTCCAAGGGGTAAGGCCCCATGTGAACGGGCCGATTCCTGTCGGAAAACACCTTCAGCGGCATATCATCTTCCCCCCATCCCGGTTTCCGAGCCTACATCCCAAAAAGGTTCTGGCAAGCAAGATGATGAAAAACCGGGCATTCTGGTCGGACACAGGCGCGAAATTCGCAGTCAATAATTTTACCAGTTGATAAAAAATAAATCCGTGGAATACTGAACTCAATAAGAAAACCAAGCACAGTGGAGGTTGGAATGAGTTCAAACACCCTGACGCCAGGCATTGCCGCAGGGCGGTTGGCGACCGACGAATATGTTCAGAATTTTGCCGATCTGCATCCGGCATTGACGGATCACGAGGCTCTGGTCGCGGCGGATCGCTGCTATTTTTGCCATGATGCGCCCTGTATGACGGCCTGTCCGACCAGCATCGACATCCCTTTATTCGTGCGTCAGATCGCGACCGGCACGCCCACCGAGGCGGCCAAAACGATCCTGGGGCAGAACATTCTGGGCGGCATGTGCGCGCGGGTCTGCCCGACCGAGACCTTGTGCGAAGAGGTCTGTGTTCGTGAAACAGCCGAGGGCGAGCCGGTCCAGATCGGCCGTTTGCAGCGCTATGCGACGGACACTCTGATGGAGGCAGGCCTGCACCCGTTTGACCGCGCAGCCCCCACAGGCAAACGTGTGGCCGTTGTCGGGGCGGGCCCTGCGGGTCTGTCCTGTGCGCACCGCTTGGCGATGCACGGCCATGACGTGGAAATCTTTGATCCGCGCCCCAAGGCGGGCGGGCTGAATGAATTCGGAATCGCGACCTATAAATCCGTGGATGGTTTTGCCGGGAAAGAGGTGGACTGGCTGATGCAGATCGGCGGGATCACCGTGAACGCAGGCAAAGCGCTGGGCGTGGCCCTGTCGCTGGAGGCTCTGACCATTGACTATGACGCGGTTTTCCTGGCCATTGGGCTGGCCGGAGTGAATGCCCTGAATGTGGATGGCGAGGACAAGGACGGTGTCGTGGACGCGGTCGAGTTCATTGCGGATCTACGGCAGGCCTCGGAATTGGGATCGGTACCGATTGGTCGTGAAGTGGTGGTGATTGGTGGCGGCATGACCGCGATTGACGCCGCTGTGCAGGCCAAGCTGCTGGGCGCGCTGAACGTGACGCTGGTCTATCGCCGCGGCAAGGACCGGATGAATGCCAGCGAGTTCGAACAGGATTTGGCGACCAGCAAGGGCGTGCGGATCATCACCAATGCCTCGCCCAAGGCGGTGATCGGCAACGGCACAGTGCGCGAGATCGAATTCGAATATACCGACGATAATCTGGCGCCGACCGGGGAAACCTTCCGTCTGGCCGCAGATCAGGTGTTCAAAGCGATTGGGCAGACCCTGGGTCGCACCGATTTGCCGGATCTGGACGGGCGCAAGATTGCCGTCACCGAAACGGGCCGCACCAGCATGGCGGGCGTCTGGGCCGGGGGCGACTGTGCCTCGGGCGGCGACGACCTGACCGTGACCGCCGTGGCCGAAGGGCGCGACGCCGCCGAAGATATCCACGCCGCATTGTCGGCGTAAGCAGAGGGAGATAAGCGAATGGCCAATCTCGCAAGCGACTTCATCGGGATCAAATCCCCAAACCCGTTCTGGCTGGCCTCGGCCCCGCCAACGGACAAGGAATACAACGTCCGCCGCGCCTTCGAGGCCGGATGGGGCGGTGTCGTATGGAAAACCCTGGGGTCCGAAGGGCCGCCGGTGGTGAACGTCAACGGGCCGCGGTACGGGGCAATCTGGGGGGCGGATCGGCGTCTTTTGGGTCTGAATAATATCGAGCTGATCACGGATCGCCCGCTGGAAACCAACCTGCGGGAAATCAAATCGGTCAAGCGTGACTACCCCGACCGCGCGCTGATCATCAGCCTGATGGTGCCCTGTGACGAGGACAGCTGGGCCGATATCCTGAAACGGATCGAGGATACGGGTGCGGATGGTGTCGAGCTGAACTTTGGCTGCCCGCATGGGATGGCTGAACGCGGCATGGGCAGCGCCGTGGGGCAGGTGCCCGAATATATCGAAATGGTGACGCGCTGGGTGAAGAAACACTCGCGTATGCCCTGTATCGTCAAGCTGACGCCGAACATTTCTGACATCCGCAAGCCAGCCGAGGCGGCCAAACGTGGCGGCGCCGATGCGGTCAGCCTGATCAATACGATCAATTCGATCACCTCGGTCGATCTGGACGATTTCGCGCCCGAACCGACAATTGATGGCAAGGGCACGCATGGGGGCTATTGCGGTCCAGCGGTGAAGCCGATCGCGCTGAACATGGTGGCCGAGATTGCGCGGAACCCTGAAACCCATGGCCTGCCGATCAGTGGCATCGGCGGTGTGACAACCTGGCGCGATGCGGCGGAGTATATGACCTTGGGGGCAGGCAACGTGCAGGTCTGCACGGCCGCGATGACCTATGGATTCAAGGTGGTGGAAGAGATGATCTCGGGGCTGAGCGATTACATGGATCGTAAGGGCATGACATCGACGAGCGAGTTGGTCGGACGCGCCGTGCCGAACGTGACGGACTGGCAGTACCTGAACCTGAACTACGTCACCAAGGCTAAGATCGACGAAGATGCCTGTATCAAATGCGGGCGCTGTTATGCGGCCTGCGAGGATACCAGCCACCAGGCCATCGACATGTCCGAGGATCGCGTGTTCAGCGTGAAGGACGAGGAATGCGTGGCGTGCAATCTGTGTGTCAACGTCTGCCCCGTCGAGAATTGCATCACCATGGAACGCGTTGCGCCGGGCCAAATGGATGAGCGCACGGGCACCGAAGTGCCGGACGAATATGGCAACTGGTTGGATCATCCGAACAACCCTGCCAACGCCGCTGTTGCGGAGTGAAATCTTAGCGGCCGTTTCCAAAAGGAGCGCCTGCGGCGCGCAGGTTTAGGCAGGCATTTTCATGCTGAAACTGCCTGCCGGTTTGGCGATTGTCGCGGGTGTTTTGTCTAGGATCTCGGGCCGAGGAGATTGCGGAATAGGGTGTCCAAATAGGTCTCGGCGCTGGTGAGGATGTCGGTTTCGTCTGGGGTGAGGACAGAGACCTGGGCCTCGAAATCCGCGTAGTGCTGGGTTGTGGCCCAGATCGAGAACATCAGGTGGCGCGGGTCGACCTGGTTGATTTTTCCGGCGACCATCCAGCCTTGGATAACCTTGGTTTTCTCATCGAAGAGCGGTTTGAGGTCAGATTTCAAATGGGGGCCCATACGCGGTGCGCCTTGCAGAATCTCGTTGGCGAACAGGCGGCTTTCGCGGGGGAATTCGCGGCTCATTTGTGCTTTGCGACGGACGTATGCGCAGATTTCTTCGAGCGGTTCGCCATCGGGATTCATGTCGTGCAGCGGATCCAGCCAGGTCTCCATAAGCTTGTTCAGCAGGGTGACGTGGATCGCCTCTTTGCCGTCGAAATAGTAGAGGATGTTTGGTTTAGACAGGCCGGCATGGTCGGCGATCTGGTCCAGTGTGGCACCGCGGTAGCCGTGGGTCGAAAAAACCTCCAGCGCGGCATCCAGAATCTTTTTGCGATTTCGCAACTGAATGCGGCTGGGTTTCTTGGCAGGAGCGGTCTTTGGGACAGTCATTCAAACCCCGTTTATTGAAGTGATGCAAAATTCATCGGCGATCAGTTTAGTCTATTCAACAGGGAAAAGTCGCCAAGAGAATTCTTGACATAAGTCGGCCTGTTCGTAATCGTGAATTTACCAAATGGTAAAAAAGTAGCAAGAGGGCGCCGCTCTCCAGCCAGGGTGGCCCTCTTGTCAGTAAGAAACTAGACGAGGGAAGACCAATGCCAGCGCCCGGAGAAAACCTGAAAATCAACGGTGATCGTTTGTGGGACAGCTTGATGGATATGGCCAAGATCGGGCCGGGCATCGCAGGCGGTAACAACCGTCAGACCGTGACGGACGAGGATGGTGAGGGCCGCGCTCTGTTCCAAAAATGGTGCGAGGGTGCGGGCTGTTCCATGGGTCTGGACCAGATGGGTAACATGTTTGCGATGCGCCCGGGGACCGATCCTGATGCTTTACCGGTTTATGTGGGCAGCCATCTGGATACGCAGCCCACGGGTGGGAAATATGATGGTGTCTTGGGGGTTCTGGCTGGGCTGGAACTGATCCGTACCCTGAATGATCTGGGCATCAAGACCAAACATCCCATTGTCGCCACCAACTGGACCAACGAGGAGGGTACGCGTTTTGCCCCGGCGATGCTGGCCTCGGGCGTGTTCGCGGGGCTTCATACGCAGGATTGGGCCTATGACCGTGAGGACGCTGAGGGGCTGAAATTCGGGGATGAGCTGGCTCGGATCGGCTGGAAAGGTGACGAAGAAGTTGGCGCGCGCAAGATGCATGCCTTCTTTGAGCTGCATATCGAGCAAGGCCCCATTCTGGAGGCCGAGAGCAAGGATATCGGTGTCGTCACCCATGGACAGGGGCTTAGCTGGACGCAGGTGACGATCACCGGCAAGGACGCGCATACTGGCTCGACACCGATGCCGATGCGTAAAAACGCCGGGTTGGGCATGGCCAAGGTGCTGGAACTGGTGGACGAGATTGCTTGGTCACACGCTCCTCATGCGGTGGGGGCTGCGGGGCATGTCGACGTCTTCCCAAACTCGCGCAATGTGATCCCCGGCAAGGTCGTGTTCACTGTTGATTTCCGCTGTCCCGACCTGGCCGTGATCCAGGATATGGAGGCGCGGCTGAAAGATGGTGCTCAGAAAATTTGCGATGAGATGGGCCTGGGCGTAGAGTTTGAAAAGGTGGGTGGATTCGACCCCGTGACCTTTGACGAGGGATGTGTGACGGCGGTGCGCTCGGCCGCGGAGCGTCTGGGCTATAGCCATCGGGACATCATCTCGGGGGCGGGGCACGATGCGTGCTGGATCAACCAGGTGGCGCCTACTGCGATGGTGATGTGCCCCTGTGTGGACGGGTTGAGTCACAACGAGGCTGAAGAGATTTCGAAGGAATGGGCGACGGCGGGGGCGGATGTACTGCTGCATGCGGTCGTCGAAACCGCCGAAATCGTGGAATAACCCCGGAGGGCCCAAAGTGGTGACGAAGGACGACGTCAAGGCGCAAGTCAGACAAGCGATCGAGGGGTTTCAGCCCGCCAATCGCTCGGATGTGGCGACGTTGGCGGACTTCGAAAAGGCGGTGGTCGAACCGCGCCTTGTCACCGTGAATTTCAGTGGTGGGATCACTCAGAAATGCTGGAACGTGACGCGATCGAACGGAATGTACCGCGTCATTTTCCTGCCCATGGCGGGGTATTTCTCGCTGTGTGTTGAGTCGGATTTCGGACCGCTGGACATCGGGGTCCACGGCGATGCGATAGGGTGTTTCGGGTCCGTCTGACCCGCCGCGCCAACAGATAAGACAGGGAGTAACGACATGACCAAGGTGATCAAGGGCGGAACCGTTTGCACCGCTGATCGGACATGGAAAGCCGACGTTCTGATCGAGGGTGAAAAGATCAAACAGATCGGCGAGGATCTGAAGGGCGACGAATATATTGACGCCGAGGGCGCCTATGTGATCCCCGGCGGGATCGACCCGCATACGCACCTGGAAATGCCCTTTATGGGGACGACAGCGGCGGAAACTTTCGAATCCGGCACCTGGGCTGCGGCCGTGGGCGGCACCACGATGGTGGTGGATTTCTGCCTACCCGGCGAGGATGGCAGCATCAAAAACGCGATCCACGAATGGCACCGCAAGTCGGCGCCCCAGATCTGCTCGGACGTGGGTTATCACATGGCGATCACCGGCTGGAACGAGCAGGTCTTTACCGAGATGAAAGACGCCGTCGACATGGGCGTGAACTCGTTCAAGCATTTCATGGCCTACAAAGGCGCGCTGATGGTCGAGGATGACGAGATGTTCGCCAGCTTTAAGCGCTGTCGCGAGCTGGGTGCGCTGCCGATGGTGCATGCTGAAAACGGCGATCTGGTGGCCGCAATGCAGGAAAAACTCCTGGCCGAAGGCAAAACTGGCCCCGAGGCGCATGCCTATTCCCGCCCGCCTGAATTCGAGGGCGAGGCCGCCAACCGGGCGATCACCATCGCCGATGCGGCTGGGACGCCCTTGTATATCGTGCATGTCAGCTGCGAGCAGGCGCACGAAGCGATCCGCCGCGCGCGTCAGAAAGGTATGCGCATCTATGGCGAGCCGTTGATTCAGTTCCTGACGCTGGATGAAAGCGAATATTTCCACAAGGATTGGGACCACGCCGCGCGGCGGGTGATGTCGCCGCCCTTCCGCAACAAGGATCACCAGGATAGCCTGTGGGCCGGTCTTCAGTCGGGCAGCTTGCAAGTGGTGGCAACCGATCACGCTGCGTTCTCGACCGAGCAAAAGCGCATGGGAGTGGATGATTTCACCAAGATCCCCAATGGCTCGAACGGGCTGGAGGAGCGTCTGGCCGTGCTGTGGACCCAAGGTGTAGAAACCGGGCGGCTGACGCCGAACGAGTTTGTCGCGGCGACCTCGACCAACGTGGCGAAGATCCTGAATATCTATCCGCAAAAAGGCGCGATTGTCGAAGGCGCGGACGCCGATATCGTGGTTTGGGACCCCAAGATCAGCAAGACGATCAGCCAGGCCAATCACCACTCCGTGCTGGATTACAACGTCTTCGAGGGCTTCGATGTCACCGCGCAGGCGCGCTATACCCTGAACCGCGGCGAGGTCATCTGGGCCTGGGGGCAAAACAGCCAGCCTCAACCCGGCCGAGGTCGCTTTATCCCACGTCCGGCATTCAACTCGGCCAGCGTGGCCCTGTCGAAATGGAAGGAGCTGACCAGCCCGAAAATGATCCAGCGTGATCCGATGAACATCCCGGCGGGTATCTGATCCATGAGGAAGGTCGTGCAGATCATCGACGCAGTTAGCGGCAGGGGGGCAAGTGCCGCCCATCGCTTTTTGTTCAATGTTTTCCACACCCGTCTGGGTGCCCATACCAAGCCAAATTTAGGCGGCTACGGCGCCAATAATAACGTGCTGCCAGGGTCCGTTGGCGGCCTTCCGCAATCCCTAAAATGTACGGCGATTGGTCCGCTGAGCCGCATGGGCATGATGACCGAAGTCCCGGCCAGTGTCGCCTCTCTGGCCTCGAACGTCGCCGCCTATTTCACCGGGCACAATATCCGCGTAGACGGAGGAGAAACGAGATCGGTATGACCGACCAACCAGTCATTTCGGCCCAGAATCTGAGCCTAACTTTCCAAACCAATGATGGCCCCGTGCACGCGTTGCGCGATGTGTCTCTGGATATTAACAAAGGCGATTTCGTCAGCTTCATCGGCCCTTCGGGCTGTGGCAAGACGACCTTTCTGCGGGTGATGGCCGATCTGGAAACTCCGACCGAGGGCACGATCACCGTGAACGGTGTCAGCCCCGAGGAAGCGCGTAAAACCCGCGCTTATGGCTATGTGTTCCAACATGCAGGCTTGTACCCGTGGCGAACCATCGGTGGAAACATCCGCCTTCCGCTCGAGATTATGGGATACGACAAACCCGAGCAAAAAAGCCGTGTGCAACGTGTTCTGGAACTGGTGGACTTGGCCGGTTTCGAGAAGAAATTTCCCTGGCAATTATCGGGTGGAATGCAGCAACGCGCCTCGATCGCGCGGGCGCTGGCCTTTGATGCCGACATCCTGCTGATGGATGAACCCTTTGGCGCACTTGATGAAATCGTCCGCGACCACCTGAATGAACAGCTGCTACAACTGTGGGCGCGCACGAATAAAACCATCGGCTTCGTCACGCACTCGATCCCAGAAGCGGTGTATCTTTCCACCAAAATCGTGGTGATGTCGCCGCGCCCTGGACGGATCACCGATGTAATCGACAGCACACTGCCAAGCGAACGCCCGCTGGATATTCGCGATACGCCCGAATTCCTGGAAATCGCCCATCGCGTTCGCGAAGGCCTAAGGGCAGGACACGCTTATGACGATTGACCTCCTCCACAACCTGACAGAGACCCGAGGGGCAACTGCAACCAGCCTCCCCCCGCAATCTCCCCGCGCTTGGGTTAAGGACGCGGGCCCCTTCTTCGCTCACGGTCATCGGCTCTCCAGCCTGTACCGTGAAGTGATTGCACACCAAAATCCTTTCTTTGTTCTTAAAATACTCAGAAAACTGCGCGCTCGTCTGGGGGGTGGATTTGAGTATTTGCAGAGCAAAGAAGCAGGCGGGAGGCGCGCATGAAGCAAGCGTTTATTCCGGTTCTTACTGTTGTCGCGGTGATTTTTGCGCTTTGGTATGGGGCTGCTGTCGCGCTGAATGCCCCGTGGGCTTATGATCAAGCCAAGCGTGCGAAGGTCGAGTTGAGCTTTACCGAATTGGTGGCGGAAACCTGGAGCCAGAAAAAACCCAAGTTGCCGGCCCCGCATCAGGTGGGTGTCGAGATTTGGAAAACTACAGTTGAGAAGAAAGTTACATCGAAGCGGTCGTTGATCTATCATTCCGGGATTACTTTGAGTTCGACGATGCTGGGGTTTGTTCTGGGAACGGTTCTGGGCATCGGGCTGGCCGTAGGGATCGTCTATAACCGGGTGATGGATATGAGCGTGATGCCTTGGGTGATTGCCTCGCAAACGATACCCATTTTGGCGATAGCACCGATGATCATTGTCGTGCTGAACGCGGTTGGCATTTCCGGTTTACTGCCCAAGGCGATAATCTCGATGTATCTGTCGTTTTTTCCTGTGGTCGTGGGCATGGTCAAGGGGTTGCGCAGCCCCGGCTCGATGCAATTGGATCAAATGAAAACCTGGAGCGCCAACAGCGGGCAGCAGTTCTGGAAGTTGCGGTTGCCCAGCTCGATGCCGTATTTGTTTGCCTCGCTGAAGATCGCGATGGCGGCGTCTTTGGTGGGGGCCATTGTGGGTGAATTGCCGACAGGGGCCGTGGCGGGTTTGGGCGCGCGCCTGTTGGCTGGATCTTACTATGGCCAGACCATTCAGATCTGGAGCGCGCTGATCATGGCGGCGGCGCTCGCGGCCAGTTTGGTGGCGATCATTGGGGTGATCCAGCGGGTGACGCTGAAACGGATGGGGATGGCATGATGGGCTGGATTCTGTTCGGGATTTTGGCGTGGGCCGCGGGGTGGGGATTGAACATCTATCTGTCGCGGTTGCCGCGCAGCCGGGCGACGTCCTTGGCGGTGCCGGTCGTTTTTGGAGTGACGCTTGTGTTGATCTGGGAATCGGTGGTGCATGGGTTCGAGATTTCTCCGGTGTTGTTGCCGGCACCCAGCGCGATTGCGGTGCGCTTTGCGGCCTCGACCGGCATCTTGTGGGAGGATTTCGTTCAGACCGTGCTGAAAGGCGCGCTGAGCGGGTACGTCATCGGCTGCGGAGCTGCCTTTGGAATGGCGGTGGTCGTGGACCGGTTTCCGTTCCTGCAACGCGGGCTGTTGCCGGTGGGTAATTTCGTGGCCGCGCTGCCGATCATCGGGATGGCGCCCATTCTGGTGATGTGGTTCGGTTTCGATTGGCAGTCCAAGGCGGCCGTGGTCGTGGTGATGGTGTTTTTCCCGATGCTGGTGAACACGGTCGAGGGGCTGCAGGCGACGGATAATATGCAGCGCGATCTGATGCGGACGTATGCGTCGAGCTATTGGACGACGCTGCTGAAGCTGCGGCTGCCGGCAGCGATGCCGTTCATCTTTAACGGGCTGAAAATTGCCACGACCCTGGCGCTGATCGGGGCGATTGTGGCGGAATTCTTTGGGTCCCCGATCAAGGGGATGGGATTTCGGATTTCCACAAGTGTGGGGCAACTGGCGCTGGATCTGGTCTGGGCCGAGATCGTTGTCGCCGCCATTGTGGGGTCCGCATTTTACGGCGGGGTCGCGCTGTTGGAAAAAGCAGTGACCTTTTGGCACCCGTCACAGCGAGGCTGAGCAAAACAAATCAACGAATAATCAACTAGGAGTGTATGAAATGAAAACCATGGTGAAAACGCTGGGTGTTGCGGCCCTGGCTGTTTGGGGCGGGATGGCTCAGGCGGCGGACGAGGTGACGTTGCAGCTGAAATGGGTCACGCAATCGCAGTTCGCGGGTTATTATGTAGCGCTGGATAAGGGCTTTTATGAAGAAGAGGGCCTGGACGTCACGATCAAACCTGGTGGCCCGGACATTGCGCCTGCGCAGGTGATCGCGGGCGGTGGCGCTGACGTGGTGCTGGACTGGATGCCCTCGGCTCTGGCCTCGCGTGAAAAAGGTTTGCCGCTGGTGAACATCGCGCAGCCGTTCAAATCTTCGGGCATGATGCTGACCTGCCGCAAGGACGCAGGTATCGCCAGCCCCGCCGATTTCGCGGGCAAAACTCTGGGCGTGTGGTTCTTCGGGAACGAGTATCCCTTCCTCAGCTGGATGAGCAAACTGGGTCTGGCCACGGATGGTTCGGACGGCGGCGTGACCGTGCTGAAGCAGGGCTTCAACGTCGATCCGATCCTGCAAGGCCAGGCGGCTTGTGTGTCAACCATGACCTATAACGAATACTGGCAGATCATCGACGCGGGCCTGAGCCCCGACGATCTGGTGGTCTTCAAATACGAAGATCAGGGCGTCGCCACGCTTGAGGACGGCATGTATGTGCTGGAAGAAAACCTGAACGACCCCGCGTTTGTCGAGAAGATGGTGAAATTCGTCCGGGCCTCGATGAAGGGCTGGAAATGGGCCGAAGAGAACCCCGATGACGCGGCCATGATCGTGCTGGACAACGATGCCTCGGGCGCTCAGACCGAAGAGCATCAGATGCGCATGATGGGTGAAGTCGCCAAACTGACCGCCGGATCGAACGGATCCCTTGATGTGGCCGACTACGAACGTACCGTTGCCTCGTTGCTGGCGGGCGGTTCGGATCCGGTGATCTCGAAGGCCCCTGAAGGCGCCTGGACCCACATGATTACGGACAAAGCGCTGAACTGATCCCCACGCTTTGATCCAAAGGAAAGGCCGGCCAATGTGGTCGGCCTTTTCGCGTTACTTGGGATTGTTCCGGCTAACCTTTTGCAACAAAGCGACGAGGGTTTGACGCTCGTCCTCGTTCAAACCATGGGTGATTTCATCCTGTACTTTGGCGGCCACCTGTTCGATGTGAATCAGCACTTCAGCACCCGAATCAGTCAATGTCAGAACCCTTGCGCGCCTATCTTTTGGCGAAACAGTGCGCAGGACGAATTTTTTTTCGACCAATCTGTCCACCACGCCCCCCATTGTGGCCCGGTCACAGGCCACCCATGCCGCAATCGTCGCCTGATCCACTCCGGGGTTCAGTTTGATCGCCGACAGGGCGGCAAACTGAAATGGTGTAATATCAACGCCTTCACGCGTCATATGTTCGTGAAACAAGGCGGTTGAAGCTTGATGAGCACGCCTGATCAGGTGCCCCGGCATATCATGATATTTGGACATTTTTTCTCTGGTTTTTCATTATTACCGACCATAGGGTCAGCTTTATCAGTGGCTAGCGTTATTAACAATTCCATGCTACTCGATTGACATGAGCTATAACGATATGACTACATATCTAATGAGCAACAACACAAATCCTGGGGAGGAGGACCCGTGTTGACCCACTTGGCCATTGCTGACCTTAAAGCGCAAGCACCCTGTGTGATGTCCGTTTGGGCTGTCACATTTGCGCCGCGTCTTTCATGATGATTTTCCGGTTTGAATCGTGATGGAGACCTGACGCCTATGCGCTTTCTTGGATATTTCCGCAGCTCGTCTGCATATCGTTGTCGGATCGCCTTCAACCTGAAAGGGCTGGAGTATGATTTCGAGAGCGTGCACCTAAAGCATGGCGAACAGAAATCGCCCGCGTTTGCTGCGGTGAACCCGCAGAAGCTGGTGCCGGCTTTGATCACCGACGATGGCGACGAGCTGTCCCAGTCGCTGGCGATCATCGAATGGCTGGACGAAACCTATCCGGACCCAAGCCTGCTGCCCGCCGATCCGGTGCAGCGCGCAAAGGTGCGCGCGTTTGCCCAAGTGATTGCCTGCGAGATCCACCCGCTGCAAAACCTGCGTGTGCTGCAATACCTGCGCAACGAGCTGTCGCTGGACGAGGACGCGGTGAACGCTTGGCTGGGACGCTGGCTGGGGGAGGGCTTACAAGCTTGCGAGGATATCCTGACCAAACAGGACGGCGATACGGCCTACTGTTTTGGCGACACGCCGGGCCTGGCCGACATCTGTCTGGTGCCGCAGGTTTTCTCGGCTCAGAGGTTTAATGTTGATATTTCGCATTTGCCACGTATCAATAAAGTTTATGAACAGTGTCAATCAAATTTGGCCTTCTCGGACGCGCATCCGAAGAACCAGCCGGATTTCGAAAAATGACATCAACGCTGCACAGAGGAGAGTAACGCAGTGATGGGAAGTGCAATGAATAAAGTGTCGGACGGACGCCCCCTTGGGCCGTTCCATGGCTTTGACCTGTGCTTCGTGCCCCATCCTGATCCGAAAGTTGCAGCCACAGAATAACTTGTCCACGCTTGGGCATGTTATGGCCGGATCTCGGCCGAAACTGATCTTAACCACGGGAGGTAAGACCATATGAAACTATTTACCAAAGCACTGCGTACCGCAGCTGTTGCCGCCATTCTGGCCGGTAGCACCTCGGCAGCCTTCGCTCAGGAAGTAACGCTGAAACTGCACCAGTTTCTGCCTGCACAGGCCAATGTACCGCGCCTGATCCTGGACGTTTGGGCTGACAAGGTTGAAGCCGAGTCAGAAGGCCGGATCAAAATCGAGCGCTACCCCTCGATGCAGCTGGGCGGCAAGCCGCCTCATCTGATTGGCCAGCTGGAAGACGGCATTGCGGACATCATCTGGACCGTTGCGGGTTACACCCCTGGTCGTTTCCCTCAGGGTGAAGCCTTCGAGCTGCCCTTCATGATGACCGACGCCGAAGCATCCAGCCGCGCATACTATGAGTATGCCGAGGCGAACATGATGGATAAGGAATACGCCCCCTTCAAGGTCATCGGCCTGTGGGTGCACGGTCCTGGCCTGATCCACTCGAAAAAACCGATCACGGCGCCTGCCGATCTGAACGGTGTGAAACTGCGCGCGCCGACACGCGTGACCAACAAGTTCTTCACCGAGATGGGCGCAACCCCGATCGGCATGCCGGTTCCCGCCGTGCCCGAGGCCCTGTCCAAAGGTGTGATCGACGCGACCGTTATTCCGTGGGAAGTCACCGGCGCGCTGAAAGTGCCTGAACTGGTAGGCAACCACACCGAATTCGGTGATGCATCGCTGTACACCACCACGTTCATCTTTGCGCTGAACCGTGACAAGTACGAATCCATGCCCGACGATCTGAAGGCTGTCATCGACGCTAACTCGGGTGCTGACGTTTCGGCCTGGGCCGGTAAGCTGATGCAGGAATCGGACGCTCCGGCTCGTGCCAAAGCTGTTGCGAACGGCAACGCGATCCACACTCTGACCCCCGAACAGGTTCAGGTATGGCGTGATGCTGCTTCCAGCCAAGAGGCCGACTGGGTCGCCGAAATGGACGGCAAAGGCTTTGATGGTCAGGCTCTGTTGGATCAGGCGAAATCCCTGATTGCCAAGCACAGCAACTAAGGGGCATCCTCCTTATATCATTGGTGACCACGGTAAGAGTGATCTTGCCGTGGTTTGCCTCACCCTCTCTAGTCAAGGACGAGGACCTTCATGCAACAGTTCATGAATAAACTTGCCCGATACATGGCGATCATCGGCGGGGTCATCCTGACTCTGTTGGTGCTTCTGACATGTGTGTCGGTGCTGGGCCGGACGTTGAACACTCTGTTCCACTCGGGCTTTGCCCAAGCCATCCTGGGTGATTTTGCGCAAACAATTCTGGATACGGGCGTTGGTCCGGTTCTGGGCGACTTCGAGCTTGTCGAAGCCGGCATCGCGTTTGCCATTTTTTCCTTTATTCCACTGTGTCAAATCTCCGGGGGCCATGCCTCTGTTGATATCTTCACCTCGGCCCTGCCTGTGCGGGTGAACCGCTTTATTCAGATGATCGTCGAGATCCTGTTTGCGGCCGTGCTGATCCTGATCGCCTGGCGCTTGTACGAGGGTATGAACTCGAAAATGCGGTATCAGGAAACCACGTTCCTGCTGCAATTCCCGATCTGGTGGGCCTATGCGGCCAGCCTTGTTGCCGCCTGTGTGTCGGCAATTGTCGGTGTGTATGTCGCGCTTGTGCGTATCGCTGAATTCTTTCAGGACAAGACAATCATCCACGTTGGTGGAGGAGCAGACCATTGACCAATCTTGAAATTGGACTGACGTCCTTTCCGCTTCTTTTGTTGATGATATTTGTACGGGTTCCAATCGGTCTGGCCATGTTCCTGGCCGGTCTGGTGGGTCTGTACTTTATCAACGGCAGCTGGGTTGTCGGCCTCGCAAAGCTGAAAACCGAGACCTATTCGACATTCTCCAGCTATTCGCTGTCCATCGTGCCGATGTTCATTCTGATGGGGCATTTCGCGACCCTGGGTGGGATGAGCCAGGCGCTGTTCAAGGCGGCTGAATCCTTCTTGGGCCACCGTCGTGGTGGTGTGGCGATGGCGGCTGTTGGCGCCTGTGCGGGCTTTGGGTCGATCTGCGGATCGTCGCTGGCCACTGCGGCCACCATGAGCCAGGTCGCTCTGCCGGAACTGAAACGCTATGGCTATTCGGGTGGTTTCTCGACCGCGACGTTGGCCGCTGGCGGGACGCTGGGCATTCTGATCCCGCCGTCTGTGATCCTGGTGATCTATGCGATCCTGACCGAACAGAACATCGCCAAGCTGTTCCTGGCCGCGTTCATTCCCGGTATTTTGGCTGCGGTTGGCTATATGCTGACGATCTCTCTTTATGTGCGTATTCACCCGGACGCGGCTGGTGTGCGTCAGCCCCAACCGATGAGCGAGCGTTTCCGCGCGCTGGCCGATGTTTGGCCCGTGCTGATCGTGTTCGTCGCAGTTGTGGGCGGTATCTATCTGGGTATCTTCACCCCGACCGAGGGTGCCGCTGTCGGTGCATTTGGTACTGGTTTGATCGCTCTGATCAACGGTGGTCTGACCAAATCGACAATGGTAGGGAGCTTTATTGCAACCGCGCGCGGCACTGCGATGATCTTCTTCATCGTTCTGGGCGCAGGGTTCTATAACGGCTTCCTGGCGCAAAGCCAGGTGCCGCAGGCGCTGTCGGAATGGGTTATTGGGTTGGGTCTCAGCCCCTGGCTGGTTCTGACCATGATCCTGGCTTTGTATCTGGTCTTTGGGTGCGTCATGGACTCGTTGTCGATGATCCTGCTGACGATCCCGATCTTCTTCCCGATCATCTCGAATCTCGATTTCGGCATGACCACCGAAGAGGTCGCAATCTGGTTCGGCATCATCGTTCTGATCGTTGTGGAGGTCGGTCTTATTACACCACCGGTGGGAATGAACCTATTTGTGATCAACTCGATGGATCGCAAAACCCCGATGATCGAGACCTACAAGGCCGTTATGTACTTTGTCGGATCGGACATCGTCCGGGTGATCCTGCTGGTGGTTTTCCCCGGCATCACCCTGTTCCTGGTGCGTTTGCTGCACTGATCGGAACAGTGATCTGGTATCTACAAAACAACACCCCGGCGCCGCGTGCGTCGGGGTGTTTTTGTTTCAGCCCAGGTCCGACTGTGCACCTGCAGCGAAGGATTTTCTGGACTCTACGCTCAGATATAGTTATGACGCATAGCTAATAGCGGAGATAACAATGACAAGCACTGATATTATCAAGGTCGAGTTGCAGGACAACATTGCAGTCGTGACGATGAACCGTCCCGGCAAACGGAACGCAATGAACGACGAGCTGCTGGCGGCTTTGGACGAATTCTTCTCGAACCCGCCGGCTGAAGCCAAGGTTGTGGTTCTGACTGGCACCGACGGTCACTATTGCTCGGGTCTGGACCTGAGCGAGCACGTCGCCCGTGACGCCGAAGGCACCATGCGCCATTCGCGCAACTGGCACGGTGTGATGGACAAGATCCAATACTCGGGTCTGCCGGTCGTGTCGGCCATTTTCGGGGCCGCAATTGGTGGCGGTCTGGAACTGGCAACCTCGACCCATGTGCGGATCGCGGAACCTTCGACCATCTTCCAGCTGCCCGAAGGACGTCGCGGCATCTATGTCGGTGGCGGTGCCTCGGTCCGTGTGGGCCGTATCCTAGGCGCTGACCGGATGACCGAGATGATGCTGACCGGCCGCAAATACAACGCGGACGAGGGTCTGGCCCTTGGCCTGGCACATTACTCGGTTGGCGAAGGCGAAGCCCTGGCCCTGGCCATGGACCTGGCGCGCAAGATCGCCAAGAACGCTGGTCTGTCCAACTATGTGATGATCCACGCCTTGGCCCGGATCGAAGACATGTCCAAGCAAGACGGCCTGTTCACCGAAAGCCTGTGTGCTGCGCTGACCCAGACCAGCTCGGATGCCGAAGAGGGCCTGCGCGCCTTCCTCGAAAAACGCGCTCCCACGTTCCGGTGATCGCTTATGGTTCGTAAGCCCGCCGCCAAATCCGCCAAGAAGCCTGAGGCGCAGAACGGTCCCCTGGACCGTCACCTGCGCTCGTTCACGGGGTATAATGTCAAGCGTGCCTCGAACATCATGCAATCTAACGCAGCCCGAGCCCTTGATCGGTTCGAGCTGCGTATCACCACCTTTTCCGCTTTGTGCGTGATCGTGGACAATCCCGACGTGACCCAATCGCAATTGGCCGCTGCTTTGAACATGGAACGGTCCAACACCGTTCTGATCATTGATGCGCTGGAGCAGGCCAATCTGATCGGCCGTTTCCGCGTGCCGACAGATCGCCGGTCTTATGCGCTGCGGGCGACGTTGGCAGGAATAAAGAGGCGTGACGCCGCCTCGCGCGCATTGACCGAAGCCGAGGAGGATCGGTTGGCAAGCCTGAGCCAACAAGAGCGCGTGCAATTGATAGAACTACTGGGCCGTATCGAGCCCTTGGATTGAGGAGATCCACCTGATGACCGATCAGTTTACCGTCCCTCAGGACGTGAGCACCGAAACGCGCGATGATGGTACGCTTGTGCTGCGCTCGGCCTACGAGCTGGGTGACGTGGCAAATACCACTGGCGATTGGCTGCATGAATGGGCCGAAAAGACCCCCGACGCGGTGTTTATCGCCGAACGCGAGGGCGAAGGCTGGCGCGAAGTGACCTATAAGGATGCGCTGCAAACCGTGCGTAACCTGGGCGCTTGGCTGCTGTCCAACGGCTATGACAAAAAAGGGCCGGTGCTGGTGATGTCCGGCAACTCGGTTGATCACGCGATGCTGGCGCTTGCCACGCAATATGTCGGTATGGCCAGCGTGCCTGTCGCCGAGCAATACTCGCTGATCCCCGGTGCCCATGACCGTCTGCTGTATGTGGTGGAAAAAACCCGCCCCGGCCTGCTGTTCGTGGATGATGCCAAGCGTTATGGCGATGCCATCGCGATGGAGGCTCTGGCCGGTTACGACATTCTGACCAGCAGCCCCGAAGGTGCGCCGCGCGATGTGATTTCCATGGCTGATGCGGTGAAAGGTGGCGACGCGGATGTGGATGCCGCCCATGCCGCTGTGACCCCCGAAACCGTGGCCAAGATCCTGTTCACCTCGGGCTCGACCTCGAATCCCAAAGGTGTTCTGACCACGCATAAAATGATGTGTGTGAACCAGGCTCAGATCGCGACCGTGTTCCCGGGCCTTAAGGTTAAGCCGCCGAAAATTCTGGACTGGCTGCCCTGGAACCACGTGTTTGGCGGCTCGCATAACTTCAATATGATGCTGTCCAATGGTGGCGCGATCTATCTGGATGACGGCAAGCCGACGGACAAACTGTTCCCGCGCACGCTGGAAAACCTGAAGATGCACACCGGGACGCTGGGCTTCAATGTTCCCGTCGGGTTTGCCCGCCAGGTCGAGGCGCTGAAGGTTGACGCTGACTTGCGGAACGATTTCTTCAATGGGCTGGATTTCACCTTCTATGCCGGCGCGTCGCTGCCGCAGGAAACCTGGCTGGCGCTGGAGCAGATGGCCGAAGAGGTCACCGGTAAGGTGCCATTGATGGTCTCCAGCTGGGGTATGACCGAAACCGCCCCCGCGACGCTGATCGTGCACGAAAAAGTCGCGCGTTCTGGCATTATCGGTGTTCCGGTTCCCGGCGTTGAAATCAAGCTGATCCCCGAAGATGATGGCCGTTACGAACTGCGCTGCAAGGGCCCAAACATCATGACCGGCTATTTCGAGGATCCCGAGAAAACCGCCGAGAGCTTTGACGACGAAGGCTTCTTGATCACGGGTGACGCGGTGAAATTCGTTGATCCTGATGACTATGATCGCGGGCTCAGCTTTGATGGCCGCCTGTCGGAAGATTTCAAGCTGACCTCGGGCACATGGGTCCGCGCGGCTGCGCTGCGTGGCCAGTTGATGACGGCGCTGGACGGATTGATCAGCGACCTGGTGATCACTGGTCAGGATCGTGGCTCGATCGGGGTGCTGTTGTTCCCCGCAGAACCGCAGAACGGCAAACCCGGCGAGATCGTGACAGACCCTGCGATGGTCGAAGCCGTCCGCGCCCGTCTGGCCGATCTGGCCAAGGGTGCCACCGGCGGCTCGACCCGGATCAGCGCTGCGTTGATCCTGGCCGAAGCGCCCTCGTTGGCGGATCACGAGGTCACGGCCAAAGGCAACCTGAACGTTCGCAAAGTGCTGGCCCGCCGCGCCGAGCTGGAGGCCCGCATCTATGATGAGGCCGATGCAGATGTGATCCGCGTCTAAGCGAAAGACCATATCCGGCGGCAAGACCACGCGCCGCCGGTGACCCGAATTTGAAAGGACCAGACAATGGTTGATATTACGAAAGTCCGCGCCCTGGACTTCCACACCCACGCCGAGGAACCCTGCGGTTGTCACGCCGACGATGGCTATGATGATCTGCAAACCACGATGGCCAAGTATTTTGGCGCGCCCTGGACCCACCCGCCGACCATCCAGCAGACCGCCCAGCACTACCGCGAACAGAACATCGCCGCGGTGATTTTCCCCGTCGATTCCGAGCGTGAGACTGGCTATCGCCGCTACAAGAACGAAGAAGTGGCCGAGCTGGCCGCCGAAAACGATGACGTTCTGATCCCCTTCGCCTCGATCGACCCCTGGAAGGGGAAAATGGGTGCCCGTGAAGCGCGCCGTCTGATCAATGATTTCGGCATCAAGGGCTTCAAATTCCACCCGACCATGCAGGGGTTCTATCCCAATGATCGCATGGCCTATGAGCTGTACGAGGTCATTGCAGAAGCGGGCGGGATCGCGCTGTTCCACACTGGTCAGACCGGCGTTGGCTCGGGCATGCCCGGCGGCAACGGTATGCGCCTGAAATACTCGAACCCGATGTACATGGATGACGTGGCGGTGGATTTCCCCGACATGAAAATCATCCTCGCGCACCCGTCTTTCCCCTGGCAAGAAGAGGCGCTGTCGGTCGCGACCCACAAGCCTAACGTCTATATCGACCTCAGCGGTTGGTCGCCCAAATATTTCCCCGACATCCTGGTGCGCTACTGCAACGGCCTGCTGAAGAAAAAGGTGCTGTTCGGTTCGGATTGGCCGATGATCAGCCCTGACCGTTGGCTGTTCGATTTCGCGAAAATCGCGATCAAGGACCACCTGCGCGAAGACATCATTAAGAATAATGGAGCGCGTCTGCTGGGTCTGATGGACTAAGCAACGCACTGCCTGAAAATACTTGCTCTGCCCCGGATCTCGGGGCGGGGACGCTCCCCTCATGCCCCTTATAGCCCTCGGAAAGGTTGCCCCATGAAACCCTTTGCCGCCCCCGTCGATGACATTCTCTTTACGCTGGACCAGGTTGGTGGTGCCGCGTCGCTGGACGATTGGGACACCGATCTGATGCGCGAGATCACCCAAGCCTTTGCTGCCTTCGCCGAAGGCGAGATCGCCCCGCTGGACGAAGTTGGCGATACCCAAGGCTGCAAGCTGGTTGATGGCCGCGTGCAGATGCCCGAAGGGTATAAAGCGCTCTATGCCGCCTATGCCGAACAGGGCTGGCCCTCGCTGACCGTCCCCGAAGAGTATGACGGCCAAGGTCTGGGCGGTGTCGCGCTGGCGGCGGTCTCCGAGATTTTCTCGGGTGCCAATCACTCGTTGCAGATGGTGACAGGGCTGGTGCCTGGTGCCGTGCGCACGTTGCTGGATTATGGGACTGACGAACAGAAATCGGCCTATATTCCGCGCATGGCCTCGGGCGAATGGCTGTCGACCATGTGTCTGACCGAACCGGGCGCAGGCTCGGATCTGGGGCGTATTCGTGCGCGCGCTGTGCAAGACGGTGATGTCTGGAAAATCAACGGCGAGAAGATTTTCATTTCGGGCGGTGATCAGGACATGACCGACGAGATTTTCCATCTGGTGCTGGCTCGCACCGGGGATTCTGACAGTGGTGTCAAAGGCTTGTCGCTGTTCATCTGTCTGTCCAATCAGCCCGATGGCACGCGCAACCCGATCACAATCACCCGGATCGAAGAAAAGATGGGCCTGCATGCCTCGCCCACCTGCCAGATGGCCTTTGACGACGCTCCGGGCGAGCTGATCGGCAAAGAGGGCGAAGGCCTTAAGGCGATGTTCACCATGATGAACCACGCCCGGATTGATGTGGCGCTGCAAGGTGTGGCCCATGCCACCCGTGCCCATGATATCGCCGCCGCTTATTGCGCCGAACGCACCCAGGGCCGTGGCGCAGATGGTCAGCCGGTGACGCTGGATTATCACGCCGACATTAAGAACATGCTGGGCGAGATGCGGGCCTTGTCTCTGCTGGGCCGCGCGATCAGCCATGTCGCGATTGTCGAACTGGAAAAGGAAGAGGACCCGATGCTGGTCGAATTCCTGACCCCGATCGCCAAGCATTTTTGCACTGAATCTGCCTCGCGTGCGGCGGATCTGGGCATTCAATGTTTGGGGGGCTATGGCTACCTTCAGGAATACCGGATCGAGCAGGTCTGGCGCGACGCCCGCATTTGCCGCATCTACGAAGGTGCCAGCGGCATCCACGCACTGACACTGGCCACCCGCCTGTTGCAAGGCCGCGCGGCCGAGGCGGCAGATCGGTTCGCCGCGTTCACCAGCGCTAGCGCCCCTGCCGAGTCCGTGGCTGAATGGAGCAAAGCCCGCGAAGCCATGGCCACGACAGCCGATCCATCAGCCAAGGCTGCTGACTTCATGGCCCTGTCCGAATGGCTATTGCTGCGCGCTCTGGCTCCGCGTTTTGACAGCCACGAGGCTGCCCCGCAGATCGCGACCTACCTGAAGCGCAGCGAACATATGGGCGCCGTTCTGTCTGCACGGATCTGCGAAGCCTAAGCGCTGCCCACACAAAACCCAAAAGGCCGCCTTATAAGGCGGTCTTTTTCTTATCCAACTCCCCGATTGCAAAGATGTGCATTGCGTTAACCTTTTGACCTAGGTCAAAGTCGCCGGGCGATCCATATGCAACTTCTGGCATTCATCACTGGAATTGCACGGCAGCGGAAGGGCAGCAAATGACAGATACGGCGCACACGACCGAAGGCAATCGGCTGGAACACTATCCGGTCACGTTCTTCGCAACGATCATGGGCATGACCGGCCTGTCTCTGGCCCTGCACGCGGCCGAAGTCAGTTGGGGCATCGGCAGCGCGGCTTCGACCGCTATCTACTATGTCGCCCTGGTGATGTTTGTTGCGGTCTCGCTTGGATATCTTCTGAAGGCAGCAAAATATCCCGCAGCGGTGTCCGGCGAATGGCACCACCCCGTGCGGATCGCTTTCTTTCCCGCGATTTCAATCTCATTGCTGTTGCTCGCTGCGGCCAGCCTCAGCCGTCTCCCGGCATTGGCCGAGCCGATGTGGCTGGCTGGCATGCTGCTACAAGGCGTACTGACTGTTGCCGTCGTGTCAGCCTGGATCGGCGCGCGGGCGTTCCAAACGGGTCACCTGAACCCGGCCTGGTTCATCCCGGCGGTGGGGAATGTGATTGTCCCGATCGCCGGCGTCCCCTTAGGCTACCCCGAGCTTAGCTGGTACTTTATGTCCGTTGGCTTGATTTTCTGGGTCGTCCTGATGACGCTCGTGATGAACCGCCTGATTTTTCATGACCCGCTACCGGGCAAGTTACAGCCTACACTGGTCATCCTGATCGCACCGCCCGCCGTTGGCATGGTCGCGTGGGTCCGTTTGGTGGGCGAGGTTGACAGCCTGGCGCGTATCTTGCTGAACGGCGCCTTTCTGTTCACGCTGATCGTCGCAGTGCAACTGCCGCGTATCGTGAAACTGCCCTTCGCCATGAGCTTCTGGGCGCTCAGCTTTCCAGTGGCCGCAGCAACCATCGCCAGCTTCACCTACGCGACAAAAACTGGCAGCACTGCGCACCAGTATATCGGAACCGCCTTGCTTGCTGTCCTGATCATAATCATCGCGGCCCTTGTCCTGCGCACATTGCGCGCCATGGCCGCCGGGCAGGTCTGCGTCCCGGAGTAACGCCTTCTTTGCTCTCCAAATACTCCCGCCGGAGGCGCGGCGAAGCCGCAAAAAAAAACGGCCCCCAAATGGGGCCGTTTCAACGTTTCTATTTTCGCCAGGTTAGCCCAACAAGCGGCGCGCGATCACTTGGGCCTGAATTTCAGCGGCCCCTTCAAAGATGTTCAGAATACGAGCGTCGCACAGGATGCGGCTGATTTCATATTCCAGCGCAAAACCGTTGCCGCCGTGGATTTGCAAGCCGTTGTCTGCCGCAGACCAGGCCACTCGGGCGCCCAATAGTTTGGCCATGCCGGCCTCTAGGTCACAGCGTTTGTCGCTGTCTTTTTGCGCGGCAGAAAAATAAGTCAGCTGGCGGGTGACCATGATTTCAACCGCCATCATTGCCAATTTGCCCGAGACCCGTGGGAAGTCGATCAGGGACTTGCCAAATTGCTTGCGGTC
>JBOEGN010000027.1:0-7786 GCA_050633445.1 Thalassovita sp. | reverse complement strand
GCATGATCTCGCGGTCTTTACAGGTGCCCGGTTCGGATTCATCCGCGTTGATCACCAGATAGGCCGGGCGACCGTCGCTTTCCTTGGGCATGAACGACCATTTCAGACCAGTGGGGAAGCCCGCACCGCCGCGACCACGCAAGCCGCTGGCCTTCATCTGGTCGATGATCCAGTCGCGGCCCTTCTGGATGATCCCGGCTGTGCCGTCCCAATGTCCACGCGCCTGAGCACCCGCAAGGGTCCGCTCGTGCATCCCGTAGAGATTGGTAAAGATACGGTCTTGGTCCTTCAGCATCCCATTACCTCTGATCGTTTTGGCGCGAGCGCCAGATTTGGTAGATCTTCACGATGGCCAGCGCAAAACCGACCAAGGCGATCAGGTCCAGCAACGCGCGTGTGCGTTGATCCAGCCCCAGTTGCTCTCCGATGAAGGTGGCAAGCGCCCAGTACACACCGGTTCCCGCGATCAGCAACGCAACCTTGCGCCCCCTGCGTTCCGTATCTGTTTGCTGCTCAGCCATTCTTCATACCCCTCAATACACGCCGCCCTTGTCGACGCGTTTCGAGAATTCAGTGTCCTCGCCCGAGGCGAGTTTCTTGGCCTGGCCAATCCAATCGTCACGGGTGATCCGGCCTTTGAATTTCAGGCGGTTATCGACCCAGGTGATTTCGGCCTGGGTCCAGGCAGCGATCTGATCGAAGTGGTAAAAGCCCAACTCGTTCAGCGTCTGCTCCAGCTTAGGGCCAACACCTTTGATCCGCTTCAGATCATCCGCGCCACCTTCGCGGGCACCGCTGAGGATTTCAGGCGCGACCTCTTCGATCTCACCGTCCGTCGATTTATCTTCTGCAGGTTTCTTTTTGGCGACTGGCGCGGCCTTGGGGGCGTCGTCAGCGGGCTTTTCGTATTTCCAATCGCCCTTGCGGTCGGCCAGCTCTTCTTCGCCAGACATTTTGGCAGAGGCCACAACTTTGGGCGCGTCTTCCTTGGCTGTTTTGGCTTCCTTGGCGGCCTCTTCGACCTGTTTGGCAACAGGTTTCGGCGCGGGGGCTTCTGGTGCTGGGGTCGCCGGAGCAGGCTGGGTCGGAGCTTCGTCACGACCATTCAGCCAAGGCGTCAGGATCGGAACTTCGGTGCCGTCGATCCGTTTGATCGTGTCGCCAATGTCCGTCGCCAGCTGAACGCTGGCATTGTACTTGGTGTGACCGCTGTCGAAATCCTTGAGCGTTGTCAGCCCACCCAGCGGTTCCGAGGCAAAACGGCCGTTCTGCGGACCCGGCACCGGTACATTGCCTGCGGCCATCTCGTCCAGCATTTTGGCGAAACCTTCGGCGGTCAGGTCTTCGTAATAGTCCTTGCCGATCTGAGCCATGGGGGCGTTGGTACAAGCGCCCAGGCATTCGACCTCTTCCCAGCTGAATTTTCCGTCTTCAGAAACGGTATGGGGGGTCGGCGCGATCTTGTCTTTACAGACCGCGATCAGATCCTCGGCGCCGCAGATCATGCAGGACGTGGTGCCGCAAATCTGGATATGGGCAACAGACCCAACGGGCTGAAGCTGGAACATGAAGTAGAACGAGGCCACTTCCAAAACGCGGATATAGGCCATGCCCAGCATATCGGCGATGTGCTCGATCGCGGGGCGGGTCAACCAACCGGTCTGTTCCTGAGCCCGCCACAACAGCGGGATAACCGCCGATTGTTGACGCCCCTCGGGGTATTTAGAGATCTGCCCCTGCGCCCATTCCTGGTTGGCGGGCGTGAAGGCAAAGCTTTCAGGTTGGTCCTTGTAAAGACGGCGGAGCATTAGTTCATCCCCTCGGCTGCGCGGCGGCTGTCGGAGCCTCCGGCGGGAGTATTTACAGAGCAAAGAAAGGCGGGGCGCGACATTAGCGGTCGATCTCCCCGAAGACGACATCCATGGTGCCGATAATGGCGGCGACGTCGGCCAGCTGGTGACCGCCTGCAACGTGATCCATCGCCTGCAGGTGCAGGAAGCCCGGAGCACGCAGTTTCGCACGGTAGGGTTTGTTGGTCCCGTCGGCCACCATGTAGACGCCAAACTCGCCCTTGGGCGCCTCGACCGCTGCGTAGACTTCGCCGGCGGGGACGTGGAAACCCTCGGTATAAAGTTTAAAGTGATGGATCAGGCTTTCCATCGAGGTCTTCATGTCGCCGCGTTTGGGCGGGGTCAGTTTGCCACGGGTCAGCACGTCGCCGGTGGCCTCGCGCAGCTTGGTGATCGCCTGACGGATGATGCTGGTCGACTGGCGCATTTCTTCCATGCGGCAGAGGTAGCGATCATAACAATCACCGTTCTTGCCGACGGGGACCTGAAATTCGAATTCGTCATAGCATTCATAGGGTTGCGCGCGGCGCAAGTCCCACGCGAGGCCGGAACCACGGACCATAACGCCCGAGAAGCCCCATTCCTGGATGTCTTCTTCGGTGATGACGCCGATATCGCAGTTCCGCTGTTTGAAGATGCGGTTTTCGGTCAGCAGACCATCGATATCGTCCAGAACTTTGGGGAACTCGATCGCCCATTCTTCGATATCGTCCAGCAGCTCGTCGGGCAGGTCCTGATGGACACCGCCGGGACGGAAATAGTTCGAGTGCAAACGCGCACCGCAGGCGCGTTCGTAGAAGATCATCAGCTTCTCGCGCTCTTCAAAGCCCCACAGCGGCGGGGTCAGCGCGCCGACATCCATGGCCTGTGTGGTGACGTTCAGCAGGTGGTTCAGCACGCGGCCGATTTCCGAGTACAGCACCCGGATCAGCGAGGCGCGGCGGGGCACTTCGACGCCGCAGAGTTTCTCAATGGCCAAGCACCATGCATGTTCCTGGTTCATCGGCGCCACGTAGTCGAGCCGGTCCAGATAAGGCAGGTTTTGCAGGTAGGTGCGGCTTTCCATCAGCTTTTCGGTGCCACGGTGCAGCAGGCCAATATGGGGGTCGCAGCGCTCAACAATCTCGCCGTCCAGCTCAAGCACAAGACGCAGCACGCCGTGGGCCGCCGGGTGCTGCGGGCCGAAGTTGATGTTGAAGTTACGGATCTGCTGTTCGCCGCTTAGGGCGTCCACGCTGCCGTCGTCAAACTTGGAGCCGTCCATCATTTGGCCTCTCCTTTCTCGTCGCCGGGCAGGATGTATTCGGCACCCTCCCACGGGGACATGAAATCAAACTGGCGGTATTCCTGGATCAGGCTGACGGGTTCATAGACGACGCGTTTCTGCTCTTCGTCATAGCGCACTTCGGTATAGCCGGTGGTCGGGAAATCCTTGCGCAGCGGGTGGCCGCGGAAACCGTAATCCGTCAGCAAGCGGCGCAGATCGGGGTGGCCCGAGAACAGCACGCCGAACATGTCAAAGACCTCACGCTCGAACCAGTTGGCCGAGGGGTGCACGTCGATGATCGAAGGCACCATTTCGTCCTCGCGGATCGACACGCGCAGGCGGACACGCTGGTTCTGGTACATCGACAAGAAGTGGTAAACCACGTCGAACCGCTTGGCCCGGTCGGGGTAATCCACGGCGGTGATATCCACCAGAGACGAGAATTTGCAGGTCGGATCGTTCTTCAGAAACTCGACAAAACCCACAATGTTACCGGGGGTTACGTCAATGTTCAGCTCGTCATAGGCAATGTCCCAGGCCAGAACGCAATCGGTGCGCTTCAGCTCGATATGGGTGCCTAGCTCGGTCAGGGCTTCGGTCATCTGTCTTGTCCTTCCCGCTTAGCGAACAATCGTGCCGGTACGGCGGATTTTGCGGGCCAGTTGCATGATCCCGTACAGCAGCGCCTCGGCGGTGGGGGGGCAACCGGGCACATAAACGTCCACGGGCACGATACGGTCACAGCCGCGCACAACCGAATAGCTGTAGTGGTAATAACCGCCGCCATTGGCGCAGGACCCCATCGAGATCACATAGCGTGGCTCGGGCATCTGGTCATAGACCTTGCGCAGCGCGGGGGCCATCTTGTTGGTCAGGGTCCCGGCCACGATCATCACGTCCGACTGACGCGGGGAAGCGCGGGGCGCGATGCCGAACCGTTCAGCATCATAGCGGGGCATCGAGGTGTGCATCATTTCAACCGCGCAGCAGGCCAGACCAAAGGTCATCCAGTGCAACGAGCCCGTGCGGCCCCAGTTGATGATGTCGTCGACCGAGGTCAGCAGGAAGCCTTTGTCCTGAAGCTCGCGGTTCAGCTCTTGCGTGGCGACTTCGCGGTCGAAGCCAGCCGTGTTTGCACCGGTCATCACTCCCATTCCAGGGCCCCTTTCTTCCACTCATACGCAAAGCCAGCCGTCAGCACGCCCAGGAACACCATCATCGACCAGAAACCCACCATCGAGATGTCCTTGAACGCCACCGCCCAGGGGAACAGAAAGGCAATTTCAAGATCGAAGATGATGAACAGGATCGAGACCAGGTAGAAACGGACGTCGAATTTCATCCGGGCGTCGTCAAATGCGTTGAACCCGCATTCGTAAGCGGACACTTTTTCGGGATCCGGATTGCGCACGGCAAGGACAATTGCTGCAAGGATCAGAACAAGGCCAAGAGCAATGGCAATGGCCAGAAAGACGAGGATGGGAAGGTATTCCCTCAGCATCTCTTCCACAGGTGGCTCCTTTCATGCGCGCGGGCGCAGTCAGTAGGCTGATTTAATAGGCTGGGTTTACTCCCGCGTCACACTGGGGTCAACCGAACCAACAACACATTCACCAACGTGAAGATGTCTCGAATTCTTCGTTGTATACAACAGCACACAAAGGGCTCTGACATTGCGCTGCGTCAATTCGCCAGCGCAATAAGGGGGTTTTTCCACGCCCTGGGTCAAGAAGTTACGCAATTGGGGCCAAACTAAACCGATCTGTTTGGAGCCGATTCCCCGTAAAGTCACGTCAGGCATACATATTTAAACAAAAAAACGACGCCTCAATGGGCGCCGAGTCGAAAATTAAGCAGATGAGATTCGATTGAAAGGCGAATGATCAGCCCTGCCAACCGGGTTTCCGCTTTTCGAAAAACGCGCCGATTCCTTCGGGGGCTTCTGTGCCCTCCCAACAGGCTGCAAGCTCTCCAATCGTGTGTTGGATGGTCTCTTCGTCGATGCGAGGACCCAGCGCACGCAGCAATGCCTTGGCACGGGCAACCGCCCCCGGCGCACAGTCCAGATAGGGGGCCACTTCGGCCTCGATCGCGGCATCCAGTTCGTCCGCTGGCACGGCCTGCGCCAGAAGTCCCAGCTCGACCGCCTCGGTCGCATCGAAACGGCGGCCCGACATAAACACACGGCGGGCCTTGGCCTCGCCCATACGCGCACAGACATAAGGGCCAATCGTCGCCGGGATCAGCCCCAGCCGCGTTTCCGTCAGCCCCATCAGCACTGTATCCGCCCCGATCGCAATGTCACAGACACTGGCCATCCCGACGCCGCCACCAAAAGCATTCCCCTGCACCCGACCAATCAAAGGCTTGGGCATCGTATTCAGCGCCTGCAAAGCCCAGGCCAATTTCGAGGCTTCGGCCATCCGCACTTCGGGTTCGGCTTCGAATTGCTCGCGCATCCAGCCCAGATCCCCACCCGCGCAAAAGCTTTTGCCCTTTGCAGCCATTACCACAACCCGCACGCTGTCATCCGCGCCCAGATCCAGGGCGGCCTGACGCAGTTCAGCGATCATGTTAGCGGACATCGCGTTATGTTTCTCCGCACGGTCCAGCCACAGTGTCGCCACCCCGCGCGGGTCTTTATCAATCGAGATCGTCTCGCCCATCATTCACATCCTCTCAGCTGCGCATCGCGCGTGCCATATCCGCAGCCCGCGCCAGAACATCTGCGTCCAGCCCGGTGTCATATCCCAATTCGCTGACTTTGGCGTGGACGGCTTCGGTCGCGACATTGCCTGCCGCACCGGGCGCATAGGGACAGCCCCCCAACCCGCCAACGGCCGCGTCGAACACGCGCAACCCTTTTTCAATCGAAACCTCGATATTCGCCAAAGCCCGCCCCGCAGTATCATGATAGTGCCCAGCCAGCCGGGCGGCGGGAACCTGTTCCAGAACCGCATCCAGCATAGCCGCGATGCTTTCGGGTGTGCCTTGCCCGATCGTGTCACCCAAGCTGACCTCGTAGCACCCCATCGCATCCAGCGCCTGTACGACCTGAGCCACCTGAACCGGATCGACCGGCCCATCATAGGGGCAATCGGTTACACAGCTGACGTAGCCACGCACTTTGATGCCCGCTGCCTGCGCCGCCTTGGCCACGGGGGCGAACCGCTCCAGGCTTTCGGCGATGCTGGCGTTGATATTGGCCTTGGAAAACCCTTCGGATGCCGAGCCGAAAATGGCGACCTCGTCGGCTTGCGCGGCCATGGCCCGTTCCAGCCCCATCATATTGGGCGTCAGCGCGGCATAGGACACGCCGGGCGCGCGGGTGATGCCGGCCAGTACCTCCGCACTATCGGCCATCTGCGGCACCCATTTAGGGCTGACGAAACTGGCCACCTCGATCCGGTGAAACCCGGCGCTGCTGAGGCAGTTGACCAGCGCGATCTTATCCCCGGTCGAAATCATCTGCTTTTCGTTCTGCAACCCGTCGCGGGGGCCGACCTCGAAAATCTCTATGGTGCCGCCCATGCGCAGCCTCCTGTTGTCCTCTGGCCAGACTTCCAGCTGCTCGTCCCTGTCCGAGCCGCGCGGCGCGGCGCCCTCAGTCTTCATCTTCCAACCGGACCAGCGCGGCCCCCGCCTCGACCTGCGCACCGGCATCGGCCAACACTTCGGCCACCACCCCGTCGCGGGCTGCGAGTAAGGAATGTTCCATTTTCATTGCCTCCAGAATGGCCAGACGGTCGCCCTCGGCCACCTGTTGCCCCGGCTCCACGAACACCGCCTTGACCAGACCGGGCATCGGGGCCTCGATCAGGTTGCCGTCCCCTGCGGTGCTGCTGGCGCGATCCAGCGGATCAATGGTGTGAAACACCTGCCCGCCATCGCTGAACACCGTGATCTCGTCGCCCAGATGCGTATAGGCCGAGGAGCTGCCGTCAAAGCTCCAACCATTGTTATATAGCGCCTCGACCACCTGTCCGTCCACATCCACCAGCGCCGAGCCCGGTCCGCGCAGGCGCACGCCGACATGGCAATCCTCGCCGTTATGTTCCACCACCACGTCGCGCCACGAGCTGTTCCACAAGGTAAATCCGTCATCCCATTTCGGAGCGCCGGTCAAGCCCACAGCCGCCATCGCGGCCTGAGCAATCACCTGCGGGCTGGCTTGCGGCTGTGCCACAAGGACGTCCAGATCGCGCGCGATCAGACCGGTATCAACCTCGCCCCTGGCAAATCCCTGATGCGCGCAGAGCGCGCTTAGGAATGTCAGGTTGGTCACGGTGCCCGCAACCTGAGTTTCGGCCAGCGCCTGCTCCATCTGTTTCAAGGCAACGTCGCGTGTAGGACCATGGGTGATGATCTTGGCGATCATGGGATCGTAGAAGGGACTGATCGTATCGCCGGTGCGCACGCCACTGTCCGCGCGACACCCATCGGGAAAGGCCAGATGACCCAACGTCCCAGTGGCCGGCAGGAAGCCTTTGGGCACGTCCTCGGCATACAGACGGCTTTCAAAAGCATGGCCGGTAATGGTCAGGTCATCCTGTTGTTTCGGCAAGCCCTCGCCGCTGGCGACGCGTAGCTGCCATTCGACAAGATCAACGCCGGTGATCGCCTCGGTCACGGGATGTTCCACTTGCAGGCGGGTGTTCATCTCCATGAA
>JBOEGN010000026.1:0-16975 GCA_050633445.1 Thalassovita sp. | reverse complement strand
TTCTGCGTGGGACACGAGGTTTTCTCCAATTCTTTGACCGTAAACGGCCTATACGACATGGGGCCGCGCAAATCGCAGCCGTACCGAGGCGCTGTTTAGCCGGGGATTCCTTTTCAGTCCAGCAGACAATGCCGCGCAGGGGTGTCGCAAATGCAACAAGTGCGCATGTGTCGCGCTTGTTCAGAGGAAAACCGGGCCCTAAGTTCCAATCTTTGGATCATTTTTTGCAGAGCGGGCCCGCACACACCGGACCGAGTCGCGAATTGACGGCGCGGACTGCGATGCCACTGTCTTAGGCAGGACGACAGCCGGATACAGGCCATTTGAGCGGCCGAAATCAGGTCGGTGCTGTTGCCTTCATGCTGTCACGCTCCGAGAAAACGGCATACCAATCGTCCAGATCGCCACGCCCATCGCGCCAATTCCGGCCCCCGTGACGCAGATCCAGATATCCCAGCGCGCAGCCCACCGCGATCTGGCCCATGTTCAGCGGCCCTCTCAGGTGGCTCATCCAGCGGTCATTCAACGCATCCAAGGCACCACAAACCTTGGTCCATTGCGCCTCGACCCAATCCTCGTAAATCATGTGTTCCGGGCGAACGCGGCCCTCGTAGACCATCAGAACAGCTGCATCCATCAACCCGTCGGCCGTGGCCTCAAGCGTCAGAATCTCCCACAATTCCGCCGCAGGATAGAGGCCAGCGCTGGCTTTATCGTCCAGATAGCGGCAAATCACGCGGCTATCGTACAGCGCGGGCCCATCGGGCCGGATCAGCGCAGGGATTTTTCCCACCGGATTGGCGGCGCGCACCTCGGACGGGGTGGCGACGGGCGTGGTCATCACTTCGACCAGTTCGATATCATCCACCATCCCGGTTTCGTGACGCAGCACGTTAACCTTTCGGACGAACGGCGAGGCGCCGGAATAAATCAGTTGCATGGGTCCCTCCTGATGCTCCGCTCCCGAAGGTAGGGCGACACACCGATCCTGTCCATCATTCCCGAGGCGGATTGCGCATCAGGTCCGCCAGACGGGCCAGCTCTGTGCCGATTCCCTGCTCGGCCACGGCGTCAGCTGCCGCCAAGCGCGCGGCATCGGGCTTGTTCTGCCCCAATTTCCAAGTGCCCTGCACGTCCGCGATTTCCAGCACACAGGGCACGATCTGCCGCATCATCTTGGCCAGCTGCGCTTCGGTCATCTTGTCAGCGGTCCAGATCGGTTTCGGGAGCAATTCCGTTTCAAATCGCAACGAAATCCGGTCCAGCACCCCGCGCAAATCATCCTGAGGCAGTTGCCGCACCGTTCCGGCCAAATGCACGGCGATGTAGTTCCAAGTGGGCACTTGATCGTCCAACTCATACCAATCGGGCGAGACATAAGACCCTGGTCCTTGAACGAATATCTTGCCGGGAATGCCATCACCCAAAGCTCGCGCAACAGGGTTCGAGCGGACCAGGTGGAACACCACCTGCCCCTCCTCGATCACAAAAGGCACATGCGCCATCAGCGGCATGCCATCCGCTCCGGCCACGGCCAGCGTCCCCACGCCCATCTCGGCGGCGAAATCCAGATTGCGGGCATCGGGTTGTTTGCGAAAGGTCGGATTGGGATGCATGAGCGTGTCCTTTGCGATGGCACGCAGAGGTTACGCCTGCAAATGATCCCCGTCACGCCCGGAAATCACCGTATCGACAATAGCGCCTTCGGTTTGAGCGTTGGTGAAGTGCACCTCGGCAAACTGTTCAGTGCGACCCATCAGTGGGTTTTCCATCAGCACACTGTGGCGACGCCCCAATTGGCGCTCCAGATGCGCATCCACACGCCGCTGCCCGGCCGAGCGCAGCGCGGCAGCCCGCGCCTTGATCAGCCGTCCATCAACCGCAGGCATCCGCGCGGCAGGTGTGCCGGGGCGCGGGCTGTAGGGAAAGACATGCAGCCAGGTCAGCTGACATTCCTCGACCAGTTTCAGCGAGTTTTCGAAATGCGCGTCGGTCTCAGTCGGGAACCCGGCGATGATATCGGCGCCAAAGGTCATGTCGGGGCGCAGCCTGATCGCCTCTTCGGCGAACCGGATCGCATCGTCGCGCAGATGGCGGCGCTTCATCCGTTTCAGGATCAGATCATCGCCATGTTGCAGGGACAGATGCAGATGCGGCATCAAGCGCGGTTCCGTCGCGATGGCCTGCATCAGGTTTTCGTCCACCTCGATCGAATCGATCGAGCTGATCCGCAAACGCTTCAGATCCGGCACCAGCTTCAGGATGCGCATCACCAGATCGCCCAGTTTCGGTTCCGCCGGCAGATCCGCGCCCCACGAGGTCAGATCCACCCCGGTCAGCACCACCTCGTTAAAGCCCTTGTCGACCAGCCGTTTGATCTGTTCAACCACAACACCCGCTGGGACGGACCGCGAGTTGCCCCGGCCATAGGGGATAATGCAGAACGTACAGCGGTGATCACAGCCATTCTGAACCTGCACATAGGCGCGGCTGCGGGTGCCGAACCCGTCGATCAGGTGCCCCGCCGTTTCGGTGACGGACATGATGTCATCTACCTGCACACGCTCGGTCTGGCCTATAAAATCGGGGCCCATGGCGGCCCACGTCTCGGGCTGCATTTTTTCGGAGTTGCCGATGACCACGTCAACCTCGTCCATATTGGCGAAAGTTTCAGGTTCGGTCTGCGCGGCGCAGCCGGTGACGATCAGCTTGGCGCTGGGGTTCTCTCGGCGCAGCTTGCGGATTTCCTGACGCGCTTTGCGCACGGCCTCAGAGGTGACGGCGCAGGTGTTCACAACCACAGCGCCCTCGATCCCGGCCTGCTGGGCCAAGTCTTTCATCGCCTCGGTCTCGTAGGCGTTCAGACGGCAGCCCAGAGTGGTGAATTTCGGCGGCAGCGCAGTCATATCGAGGCCAGAAATTCAGGCGTCAGATGCGCGGTGAACACATGCATCGTGGCGCCGGTCATCCAGACGCCATCAGCCCGCCAATCGATCCAGATCGTGCCCCCGTCCAGATCAATCTGCACCTTGCGCCCGGTCAGTCCCCGACGCGCCGCCGCCACGGCTGTCGCGCAGGACGACGAGCCCGAGGCCAGCGTGACCCCGACGCCCCGCTCCCACACCCGCATGCGCAGGTGATCGGGGCCGATAACACTGGCGAACTGCACGTTCGTGCGTTCGGGGTACAGAGGGTGATGCTCGATCTCGGCGCCGCGGGTTTCCAGATCCACGGCCTCGGCATCATCCACAAAGAAGGTGCAATGCGGATTGCCCATGCCGGTTGCGGTCGGCGCGCCCTCAATCGGCAGCTCCAGCGTGTCCATTTCGCTGGCCAGCGGCACCTCAGACCAGCTCATCTGCGGCTGCCCCATATTGACCGAGGTCAGCCCGTCGCCCGCATCCTCAGCAAACAGATCGCCGCGATCCGTAGTCAGATGCAGGCTGTCCTTGCCGGTCTCATTGAACAGATAGCGCGCGATGCAGCGGGTGGCATTCCCGCAAGCAGCCGAGGTCGACCCATCGGCGTTATAAAACACCAGATGCGCATCGCCCGCGCCGTTCTGGATCACGGCCAGCTGGTCATAGCCAACACCCATGTGACGGTCAGCAATGGCCACCACCAACGGGGCAGGCAACGGCACGTCTCGCGTGCGCGCATCGACAACGACAAAGTCATTGCCCAGCCCGTGCATCTTCATGAACGGCAAGGATGTGGCGTCAGAATTTTCCATCGCGTTGATATACGACTGAAACCTGGACCTTTCCAGCCTTGGGGCAAAGTTTGTTCACAACCCATCCCCCTTGTTTTACTGGACGTCTTTGAAAAGAATCGAAAAACTTTCAAAATCCCAGCTTTTCGGGGTTGACCCTATCGGCGTCTGTTTCTAGAAGCGCCCCCACAGTGGGCCGTTAGCTCAGTTGGTAGAGCAACTGACTTTTAATCAGTGGGTCGAAGGTTCGAATCCTTCACGGCTCACCACTATTATCCCTACATATCAACGGGTTACGTGTCGCGCCTTCGGGCGTGGCGCGCGTTGCTGTGCCCCTTGATCGGTATTAAATTGAACTGGGGGAACCACGCTCAGACCAATGCCTGCTATCGCTTGAAGTGGGAAAAAGATTGACTGTTCACGACGCGCGACCCAGCATTCGCCCACTGAATCGCAAGAAATGTCACGCCGATTCCCGCTGAGGAGCTCTGTCAGCGTCGGAAATCAACGCATGGAAACCTTTGCACTAACGCGCTCTGGTGACACCCATGTTTCGACATTTCTTTGGGGGAGGCAAACAAGATGAGTGCACGACACGGCACGAACATCGAGAAGCTGGTTGAACACCGCACCGCGCATTACACTGCGTTCTCGGAAATGGCGCGCTATTACACCAACACGCCCGCAAGCGTTTTGCTGCGGTTCGCGACGCCGTCGGTCTGTCGACTTAATGCCGGCAAGAAAATCATGCGCGTCGGTGGCGATACGGCGTTTGAATTCCATGCCGGCGACGCGCTGTATGTGCCGCCGAACACGGAAATCCTCATTGATCTAAGCGCCGCCCGACTGGATGCTCCGATCACCTGCGACAACCTGGAGATCGAGACAGGGCGGATGGATCGGACCTTGGCGCGGCTGAACGAAAGCCTGTCTGCCAAAGGCTCTGCCATCAGCGCCCATATTGACTGGAGCCGCTATGCTGTGATGCGCAGGGAGGAGGCGAGCTCCTTGCGGCTGCCTGCGCTTATGGCGCTGTTCCAGCAAGACGAGCCAATGTTTCGTGATCTGCGGATCGAGGCCCAAATCGACGAAATGTTGCTGACGCTTTTGCACAAACGAAGCCGCGATCTTCTTGAGATGAAAGAGGCGGACGCCATCGACACCGGGATCATGGCCGCGGTGCGCGAGATCCGCAAAGACCTGTCGGTGCACATCAGCAACGAGGACCTGGCGCGCATTGCCTGCATGAGCGAATCCTCTCTGTTTCGGAATTTTCGCCGTCAGTTCGGGGTCACGCCTGCACGCTTTGCCAACCAGCTGCGGATCACCGCCGCCCGCCGCATTCTAAGCGATCAGGTCAGTCGCACGATCGAGGCGATCGCCTTTGATCTTGGTTTTTCCAGCGCCAGCCATTTCGCCAAAGTGTTTCGCCAGATCACCGGGGAAACCCCCACCGCCTTTCGCGATAGTCGCGTCAGTACGGTGCACGAACTGACGTGACAGTCTCATGTCCAAGATTGACAGTTTCGTTGCTGGTCCGGCGCGGGTTTCGCTGTTTTGATACCCCCATCGAGAGGGAGGACATCATGACAGAGACGCACAGGCCACCGATTTAACGCCACGCGTTCGATCTGCGCGCCAAAGCGCGTAGTCGCTCAATCACCCCAGCACAACCGACGATCCCCACCCCGCGCGAGGAGACGCAGGTGGAAACGTGGTGCGTATCGCGCGCCGTGGATCTTGGGTCATGACATGCTGACGCGGTATTTTTGACGCTCTGACATGCTGCTCGCCCCAGATTACTGGGAGAAGAACATGACACGCAAAACATCTGAAATGAGCCGGCGCGCCGTGCTTAAAACTGGCGGTGCGGCGATTGCTGCGACGACCTTTGCTACCCCGGCTTTGGCCAAAACCCGAACGGTCAAGATCGGGATCGTTTCGCCGGAAACCGGGCCAATGGCAGCCTTTGCCGAGCCCACGGGCTTTATCGTTGCGCAGATCCTGGAAACCATGGGTCACAAAATCAGCATCGGCGGCACCGAGCATCCGTTCGAGATCATCGTCAAGGACACCCAATCCAGCCCCAACCGGGCCTCGGAAGTGGCGCTGGAGCTTATTCAACGCGACGAGGTCGACATGATCCTCAGCTATGGCGGGCCCGAAACGGCCAACCCGGCCTCGGATCAGTGCGAACTGAACGGCGTGCCCAGTGTGTCCACTGCTGTCCCGCTGGAGCCCTGGTTCTTTGGCCGTGGCGGCGATCCCAAGGTAGGGTTCGACTGGACCTTCCACCATTTCTTTGACGGCAAGACCTACGCCAGCTCCATGCTCAGCTTTATCGAGCGGTTGGAGACAAACAAGGTCATGGGCGGGCTTTGGCCCAACGATGCTGATGGTCTGGCCCTGTCGCAGGCGTTTACCGCGACCTTCGGAGGCGCTGGGTATGATATTGTCGATCCGGGGCGGTTCGATCTGCCCGCCTCAAGCTATTCCACGCAGATTTCCGCGTTCAAGGCCGCCGGCGCCGAGCTGGCGCAATGCGTGGTGCCGCCCCCCGCCTTTACGCTGTTCTGGGATCAATGCGCCCAGCAAGGGTTCCAGCCCAAGGTGATGATCGCCTCGAAATCCAGCGAGTATCCGCCGTCGATCAAACCGCTGGGCGATCGCGCCCGTGGTGTCAGCGTTCCGATCTGGTTCTCGCGCGCCTATCCGTTCTCTTCGTCGATCACCGGGCAAACCGCGCTTCAGATCATCGACGATTACGAGGCAGCCGCTGGGCGCCAATGGGCCGCCACGCTGGGATCAACCCATGCCATGCTTGAGGCGATGATCGACGCGCTTCAGCGCAGCAGCGACATAGACGACCCTGAAACCGTGCGGGATGCGCTGGCGGCCACCAGCCTGGACACCTTGATCGGCAAGGTCGATTTTTCCAGCGGCAGCCTGCCCAACGCATCCCGCATGGGCGTGGTCATGGTGCAATGGGACGACGCCGCCGAAGGCTCGCCCTATCCGCTGGACATGTTTGTCGTCGACAATGCCGAAGCGCCCGAGATCCCGCTGGATCGCGCGCCTTTCCCGATCCCCTACAGCTGATCGGACATATGTGGCGGCGCGTGATCGCCGCCACTGCCCCCTCATTATTAAACCGGACCTGACCAGATGCTCGAACTGACTTCTGTCTCCAAAAGCTTTGGCGCGCTTAACGTGATCGGCGATGTGACGCTCTCTGTCGACGAGGGTGAGCTTGTCGGTATTCTTGGCCCAAACGGCGCTGGGAAAAGCACGCTTTTCAATCTTATCAACGGCAACCTGCCCGTCACCTCGGGCACGATTGCCTATGACGGAAAAAAGATCACCAAAGCCAAACCCTGGACACGATGCCGGATGGGAATCGGACGCACGTTTCAGGTGCCACGCCCGTTTCGCGGCCTGTCGGTGTTTGAAAACGTGCTTGTCTCGGCGGTGCATGGCACTGGCTGCTCGATCCATCACGGTCGTGAAAAAGCAGCGCGCGCGCTTGACACAACCGGGCTGTGGCACCGCGCTGCGCTGTCGGCGGATGATCTGGGCCTGCTGGACCTAAAGCGGCTGGAACTGGCCAAAGCGCTGGCGGTCGAGCCGAAACTGTTGCTGTTGGATGAAATCGCCGGCGGGCTGACCGATGCGGAATGCGACACGCTGTTGGACATCATCAGCACCGTACACGAGCACGGCGCAACCGTGATCTGGATCGAGCATGTGATCCACGCCCTGACCCGCATTGCGACCCGTCTGGTGGTACTGGGCGAAGGCCGCATCATCGCCAGCGGCACCCCCCGCGACGTACTGGCCGACCGCAAAGTACGCGAGATCTACATGGGCGACATCGAGGCGGAGGCACAGGCATGAGCAATCATGATCAGGCCAAGCTGACCTTGCGCGATGTGCACGTCCATTATGGCAAGTTCCATGCGGTGCATGGTGTTTCATTCGATGTTCAACCGGGCAAAATCACCTCGATCATCGGGGCCAACGGGGCGGGGAAATCCTCGACGCTCAAGGCCGTTCTGAACCAGGCGGGCACCGTGACCGGATCGGTCAAGTTGGGGGGCGATGAACTTGTTGGGCAAGAGACCGGTGACATCATCCGCCAAGGCGTGGCGCTTGTCCCCGAGGGGCGTTGGTTGTTCCCGACCCTCAGTGTTGAAGAGAACCTGGATATCGGGCGCCAGATGGCCCGCCCCGGAGACGGCATGACCCTTGCCGAGGTGTACGAATGGTTCCCGATCCTCAAGGAACGCCGCCGCCAAATGGCGCGCGAGCTGTCGGGTGGGCAGCAACAGATGGTCGCCATTGGGCGGGCTCTTTTGACCAACCCGCGATTCCTGCTGTGTGACGAAATCAGCCTGGGCCTGGCCCCCGTGGTCGTGAACCAGCTGTACGACATCCTGCCCCGCATCTGCGCGCGCGGCGTCGGCATCGCGATTGTCGAACAAGACATCAACCGATCCCTGTCAGTGGCGCAAGAGTTCCACTGTTTTCTCGAAGGCCGCGTGACCCTGTCGGGCGATCCGAACGATGTCACGCTCGACACCGTGTCGAAACATTATTTTGGGAGCTGACCATGACCGACATTCTTAATCAAACCATTCAGGCGATCCTGCTGGGCGGGCTTTATGCGATGTACGCGCTGGGGCTGGCCGTTTCGGTCGGTGTGCTGCGGTTCGTCAATGTCGCGCATGGCGATATGATCGTCCTGATCTCGTTTCTGTTCCTGTCTGTGACCCAGCTTTTGGGGCTGCCGATACTGGTCGGAGCGCTGTTGATGATCCCGGTGGGCATGGGTCTGGGCTGGCTGCTGCAACGCGGTATTTTTCAGCGCGCGGCGGGCATGGGGGAACTTCAGGTCATCCTTGTTGCCTTTGGCCTGTCCATCGTCATTCAGAACGTCCTGCTGGCGGGCTATGGGGCCGATGCCCGGCGCGTCAGTGCCAGCGGGCTAGAGGCCGCGTCCTTCCCGATTCTGCCCGAGGTCTATGTAGGAGTCGTGCCGCTGATCATCTTTGTTGCGGCCGTTGCGATGATCTTTTTGCTGGACCGGATTTTGCACGCAACCCGTCTGGGCATCGCCATTCGCGCCATCGCGGACAGCCTGGTGGCCGGGCAGCTGAACGGACTGCCGGTGCGCAAGCTTCAGGCCGCGACCATGGCCATTGTCGGCGTGACGATCGCCGTGGCGGGCGTGTTCATGGCCGTCTGGACTAATTTCGAGCCCTCCGCCGGACCTTCACGCCTGCTGGTGGCCTTCGAGGTCGTCGTGCTGGCCGGGCTTGGCAGTTACTGGGGCGTGCTGATCGCGGGCATTTTGATTGCCGCAGCGCAGACGCTGGGGGCCTCGATCGACTCGGCGTTTCAGATTCTGGGCGGTCACCTTGTCTTTCTTGTCCTGTTCCTGTTGCGCCCAAACGGGCTGTTTCCCCGCCGTTAAAGGAGGCCTCTGATGTCCCATTCCATTCTGTTGACCTGGGTTTTGCGCGGCGTATTGGCCGCACTTGTCCTCTCGCTTTTTGCGGTTCCGTTCGTTCTGGGCCGTGCTGATATCCAGCTTGTGATGCAGGCGCTGACCGTGCTGTCGCTGGCGATGTTGTGGAACCTGCTGGCGGGCTATTCCAACCTTATTGTGATCGGCCAGCACGCGCTTGTTGGCACCGGAGCCTATGCCTTTTTCGGTTTTGCCATCCTGTTGGGCCTGCCGATTCCGATGGCGATCCTGGGTGCGATGGCGATCAGCCTGATCGCAGGCGGCGTGATCCTTGCCATCATCTTTCGCTTGCGGGCGGCCTATCTGGCCGTCGGCAGCTGGGTGGTGGCCGAGGTGTTCCTGCTGATCGCCAGCCGCCTCCAAAGCTTTGGCGGCGGGTCTGGCATCGCGCTGCCGGTGGCCTTTGTCAAACGCTTCGGCAGCAGCAATGACACGCGGCAAATGACGATCTATTTCATGGTGCTGGCCACCGCGCTGGTGATCGGCATCGGCATCTGGTTCATCATGCGTTCCCGCGTTGGCCTGGCCCTGTCGGCCATGCGCGACGACGAGGACGGCGCGGTGACCGCCGGCGTGAACCTGCCCGCCGCGCGGATGCTCAGCTATCTGGTCGTGGCGCCCTTTACCGGCCTGATCGGCGTGTTGGTGACGCTACAAAACCTGCGCATCTCTCATCTGTCGTCTTTTTCCATGCTGGACTGGACCATTTTCGTTCTGTTCATCGTGGTCATCGGCGGGATCAAAACGCTAGAGGGGCCAATCCTGGGCACCATCGTGTTTTTCGTGATCCGCCAGAACCTGCAAGACTTTGGTGTCTGGTACCTGATCGCGCTCGGCTCGCTGGCCGTTGCGGTCATCCTGATCGAGCCCCGCGGTCTGTGGGGCCTGATCCGGCGATATCTGTCCGACGATCTTTTGCCGCTTAGACACAAACCGCCATCCCATCCCCCCACGCCTGTCCGACCCGCACGGCGGACAGCAGCGGACCACTGACACCTGCAATCAATGACCTACCCAAGGAGGAGTTCACTCATGGAAATCAAAGCTGCAATCGCGCGCGCGCCGTCAAAGCTCAGCATCGAAACGGTCCAGATCGAAGACCCACGCCCGGATGAGGTGCTGGTGCGCATGGTCGCGACCGGATTGTGCCACACCGATGTCTCGGCGCTCGAGGGCATTCTGCCGATGGAAATGCCGATGGTTCTGGGCCACGAGGGTGCCGGTATCGTCGAAAAAGTCGGGGCCAATGTCACCCATGTGAAACCGGGCGATCCCGTCGCCATGAGCTATAATTACTGCGACCATTGCCCAAGCTGCGATCAGGGCAAGCACACTTATTGCCACGACTTCCTGCCGCTGAATTTCAGTGGCCTTCAGCGCGAAGACGGCACCTCGCCGATTGCGAAAGACGGCGAAAAGATCAACGCGTTCTTCTTTGGCCAGTCCTCGTTTGGGACCTACGCAATGTGCACCGGCAAAAACATCGTCAAAGTGCCCGACGACGTGCCGCTGGAAATTCTTGGCCCGCTTGGCTGTGGCATTCAGACGGGCGCCGGGGCCGTTATCAATTCCCTGGGGGTCAAAACGGGCGACGTGTTCACCGTGTTCGGTGCAGGCACTGTCGGCCTGTCTGCCGTGATGGGTGCAAAAGTCGCCGGGGCGAAAACCATCATCGCTGTCGACCTGTCCGATGATCGCCTGGCCACCGCGCGTGAACTGGGCGCGACCCACACGATCAATGGCGGCGCTGCGGATCTGGTTGAGCAGATCATGAAAATCACCGGTCATGGCACGCAATATGCGCTCGATACCACGGGCAACCAAATGATCATGGAGACCGCTCTGGCCGTCACCGCTCCGCTGGGGACCTGCGCCTATCTGGCCGGTGTGCACCCCGATATGCGCATCCCGGTCGATCCGACCTTTATGATGCAGGGGCGCAAACTGATCGGCATCATCGAGGGCGACAGCCACGATGCCGGCGCGTTCATCAATCAGATGATCGACTGGTACAAGGCGGGCAAATTCCCCTTCGATAAGATGATCCGCTTCTACGATTTCGAGGATCTGGAGACCGCGATCCACGACAGCCACACCGGCGAGACCATCAAACCCATCGTGAAATTCGGCTGAAACAGCGGAAAAAGGAGACTCCCATGACTGTAGACATGAAATTCGGCCCCGAGGCGTGGCACAATGCGATCTTTACCGGTGACTGGCAAAAAGCAGATACCGCTCTGCCCGTCGCCGAGCCTGCGACCGGTGAAACGCTGGTCGAGGTCGGCCTGGCCAACGCGCGAGATGTGGCCGCAGCCGCCGAACGCGCCGCAAAGGCGCAACTTGAATGGGCCGAGATGCCCTTTTTGGACCGCGCCGCCGTGTTCCGCCGGGCCGCTGCGATCCTCGAGCGGCGCACGGACGAATTCGTCGGCTGGATCGTCCGCGAAACCGGCGCAATCCCACCCAAAGCCTTGTTCGAGATCAGCTCGGTCGTCAATCACATGCATGAATCCGCAGCAATTCTGACCCAGCCCAAGGGCGTATTGCTGCCCTATGCTGGCGACGGGCTGTCCATCGCGCGGCGCATTCCGCTGGGCGTGGTGGGGGTGATCTCTCCGTTCAACTTCCCGCTGTTGCTGTCCAGCCGGGCGGTGACGCCAGCGCTGGCCTGTGGCAATGCCGTGATACTGAAACCCGACCCGCGCACCCCCGTCGTTGGCGGATTCCTGTTGGCCGAGGTCATGGCCGAAGCGGGGCTGCCCGCGGGCGTTCTGTGTGTTCTGCCCGGCGCGGCCGAGGCGGGCGAAGCCATGATCACCAACCCCAATGTGCGCATGATCTCCTTTACCGGCTCCAGCGCTGTGGGTCGTCGGATTGGCGAACTTGCGGGCAGACATCTGAAAAAGGTGGCGCTGGAACTGGGCGGCAAAAACGCTCTGATCATTCTGGACGACGCCGATATGGATCTGGCCGTTTCCAACGGGTCCTGGGCCAGTTGGCTGCACCAGGGGCAAATCTGCATGAGCGCGGGCAAGCATCTGGTGCACGAAAAGATCGCCGAGGAATACACCGCCCGCATGGCCGAAAAGGCACGCAACCTGCCTGTGGGCAACCCTGCAACCGAAGAGGTCGCGCTTGGCCCGCTGATCTCGGACGCGCAGGCGCAGCGGGTGAACGGCTTGGTCAATGACAGCCTTACGGCGGGCGCAAAGCTCGAGGCGGGCGGCATGGCCAATGGGGTGTTCTACCCAGCGACCGTGCTGTCGGGTGTGACGCCCGAGACGCCAGTTTTCCGGCAGGAAATCTTTGGGCCCGTGGTGTCGATCAGCACGTTTGCCTCGGATGACGAGGCTGTGGCGCTGGCCAATGACACGGAATACGGCCTGGCAGCAGGCATCCTGACGCAATCCATCTCGCGCGGTAAATCAATCGCGGATCGGCTGAAGGTCGGGCTGGTACATGTCAACGACCAGACCGTGAATGATGACGGGTTCATGCCGATGGGCGGTCAGGGGGCCTCGGGCAATGGGTCGCGCCATGGCGGCATCGCCAATATCGAGGAGTTCACACAGTGGCAGTGGCTGACAATCAAGGACACGCCGCCGCAATACCCCCTGTAATAAGATCGCCCCGGCCGTTTCAGCGGCCGGGGCACCACCAGAGAGGTGATCTCTGGCATTGCTATTCCTGGTGTCAGGCGGTGCTCTGAACCCGAGATAGCAAAGAGCGGCCTGGGAAAAGGGAACCAGACCGCCCAATGCCGCGCTTAGTTTCGTGCCATGCGATAGCCGTTGTCCTTGAGACACCGGATCGAGTAGCCGCTCTTTTTCACGTTATTGTCGAAGAACTTAATTTTGCACCGTTTCGGCAGATCACGCGTGAAATCGTAGTTCCGCTTTAGACAGCGACGATCCAGGTAGCGCTGGCGGCCATCCGGCGTCCAAAAGCTGCTGCGACATTGACGCGGCAGCGCATAACGACTGGTGCGGCGATCCGAATCCCGCGCGCTGCGCGGATCGTTACGGCGGTCTTGGTAGCGATGATTGTCGTCATAAGCGCGTCCGGGCCGAACGTGAACTTCGGACGCCGACGCATGCGAATTGTCGCTGTCCAGCGCCCGACCGATGATGACAAGCGCGGTTGCGCCCGCCAGAAAACGTACCAGATCGTCGTTGCCCGCTTTGGCGGGTGCGGCGGTCAGACCCGTGACAGCAATCGAAGCGGCCAGGATCGAGGCGATGAATTTGCGGGACATGATGTATCCTCTCGGTTGGGTTTCAGGTGTCCTGCCCGTTTGCGATTCGATGCGTTGGGCGGTGTGAAACCAACCTGGCCTCGGGGGGCAAAGTTGCTCAATAACGGCACCTTGTTATTCGATATCAGGACACGCAAACCCCTTTGGTTATTGAATATCGTCCGGTCTGCACGCATTGTCGGTGGCATGAGGAATTTTCTAGCCATAACGCTTGTGTCACTGATGCTGACCCCCGTTTCGCCAGCCGTAGCGAATGAGAGTTGTTTCGCCGACTACAAGGCCAAACAGGACAATCCCTTGCGCCTGCACTACGGTGTGATCCAGTTAGACGGCGCCTGCAATGCAAGCGCAGCCCAGTCCGAGGTCGCTGCGCGCCTGTCTCGCGATGGGTGGGTGTTGCTGAATGTTCTGTCGGTTTTCGGGCAGGATGGTCTGAACGAAAGGAAGGCAAGTGCAGGACGGTATTTCCTCCGCTTCTGAAATCCGCAGGTCTGGTGGACGCCTGGTCGTCATCGGGATCGCATGTATCGTGGCCATCCTTTTGGTGGCCGCGGTGGTGTTGTTTCTGACGCTGCCTGACGCCAACGCCTTTAACGCGCGGGTCGAGCAGATTTTCATAGAAAACGACCTGCTGACCGGACCCGCCGAGATTAAGCTGCTGGAAATTCTTGCCCAGTCCGGCACGGCCTTTTCTGACACCTTGTCCAGCTATCGGATGGTGATTTTCGTGTTGCTGATTTTCGCCACGGCGATGTTGATTGCGGCCCTGGTTTTTCTGGTCGCGCTGGTCACGATGAACAGGCGGATGGCGCAAATCGAACAGGCCGGGATTCAAGTGTCCTCCTTGCTGATCTCGCGCGATGAGAACACGGTTTATCTGAACAATATGGGCTTCAAACTAACCGGCGCGGCGATGGAAACTTTGTCCGTTCTGGCAGAGGCGCGGATGGACGAGGACGTGCTGTCAGGTGCCGAGATCGAAGCAATGGTGTCGGGCCGTCTGGCCGTCGATTGCGAAGAAGCCGCAGGCGCCACCCGCATCAAACGCCTGCGCGACACGCTGGGCAATCAGATGGTTTCAGAGCTGCTGGTCAAGAATATCGCCCGCAAGGGCTATATGCTGGCGGTCGATAAATCTGTGATCAAGATGCTTTAGCCGGTCCAGCCGGGCACATAGTCGATGTTCTGACACCCTGCGAACCGGGCGACTCTTTCTAATTCGGTGGTCAGCCGGGTCATGCGCCCTTTGCCAAACCGAACGCCTTGTTCGGCCCACAGCCGCGTCACCCGCAAGGTTGCACCGTCTTTGCGACGATCGGCCTTCATGTCGATCCGTCCAACCAGTCGCGCGCCTTCCATCAGCGGAAAGACATAATAGCCATATTTTCGTTTGGCTTCGGGCACGAAAATCTCGATCCGATAAGTGAAGCCGAACAACCTCTCGGCACGGTTGCGGTCGCGCAAAGCCGGATCAAACGGGCTCAGCACCCGGATCCGGCCTGTTGGCTCTGGCGGGGTGGCGCTCAGCATATCGGGAAAGGCAAGCGAGCGGCGCAAACGGCCATCCACGCCTTCGACATCCACCTCGATGACGCGACCATCTGACAGCGCGTCCTTTGCCCACTCCTTGGCTTGCGCCGCAGAGACCATATCCCAGAACGCCGCCAGTTCCCCTGTTGTGGCGAATCCCAGCCGGTCCAGTGCCCCACGACAGGCCCAGTCAATGGTCTCGCAATCGGGGTCACGCAGAACATCCGCGGGCAGCACGCGCTCGCTTAAATCATAGTATTTGCGAAAGGCGACACGCCGATCCACGCTTAGCCGACCGGAGCGCCACAGGAATTCCAGGGCGGTCTTTTGCGGATGCCAGTCCCACCAGCCATCATTCTTGCGCCCCTCATCCGTGGCCAGATCAGCCGAGCAAACCGGCCCCCGCGCGCGGACCTCGGTCAACACAGTTTCCAGCAGATGTTCGAATTCGTGCCGCTGCCATTTCTTATATAAACGCCGCAGCCGGTCCGCATCCTGAGCGCATTTCATCTGCCAATGAGGTCGGAATTCCGTGGGGATCACCGCCGCGTCATGCGTCCAATGCTCGAACACTGCGCGATCTCTTTGCAGCAGCAATTCCAGGTTGCGCGGACGATAAGACGGGCGCCGCGAAAACAAGATCAGATCATGTGCGCGCGCGACCGTGTTGATGCTGTCCAGTTGAACAAATCCCAGACGCCGGATTACCGACAACAGGTCAGTGCCCCGTCCATTTCCCGGTTCCAGACCAGACAACAGATGTTTGTGCAAAAACACCCGCCGTGCTTGCGCATTGGACAGAACCGGCGTGGCCATTATCCGTCGCGCAACGTGTCACCGCGCGAGATCACGGGCTCCAAAACAACGCGATTGGGCCCCGAGCCGCCCTCTTCGATCCTATCCAGGATAATCTGCGCCGCCTTCTCGCCAATCTCGCCGCGACAAGCATCCATCGTAGTCAGCTTTTTCGGCAAACCTTGCAGCAGCTCGACACCATTGAAGCCAGCCAGGCCAATCTGGTTGGGGATGTCATAGCCCTTCTCCAACAAATACAGCAGCCCACCGGCCCCGATCATGTCGTTCGAATAATACAGGAAATCCAGATCGGGGTTCCGGCTTAGCATCGCCTCGGTCATTTCGCGCCCCTTGGCCAGCGCGGACCCGCCCGAGTAGAATTCCTGATCCTCAACCTCGATCCCGCCTTTGGCCAGCGCCTGGGTAAAGCCCTCGAAGCGTTTCCGAGCACGGTGATCCATCGGCATTTTCGTCCCCATGAACCCGATGCGTTTATAGCCCGCGGCCACGATCGCCTGGCCAAACTGCTGCCCCGCGCGCCGGTGCGAAATGCCCACGCAAGTGTCCACGGGTTCGCCATCGACATCCATGATCTCGATCACCGGAATACCGGCCGCCCGCATCATGGCGCGTGCAGCGTCCGAATGTTCCAGCCCCGCGATGATCACGCCTGACGGCCGCCAGGACAGCATCTCGTACAGGACTTTTTCTTCTTTTTCAGGGCTATAGTCGGTGACGCCGACAACGGGTTGCAGACCGGTGTCATCCAAAGTGCGGCTGATCCCCGCCATCACCTCGGGGAAAACCATGTTCGACAAAGACGGAATGATCACCGCCACCAGGTTCACCCGCTGACTGGCCAGCGCACCTGCGATCTTGTTCGGAACATAGCCCAGCTGCTTGGCGGCTTTCAGCACCTTTTCACGCGTGGCCTGGCTAACGTCAGATCGGTTCCGCAGCACCCGGCTGACAGTCATTTCAGAAACGCCCGATGCTTCGGAGACGTCGCGCAGGGTCAGCGTTCGGTTGTCATTGCGGCTCAAATTCATACGATCCTTTAAAATGGGCGTCTACAAGTGTTAGCGCGAACTCGGACACTTGTTCAAGAGAGACCGTCAAGCTAAGACGCTCAGAGACGGCCCCGTGGCTCAACTGG
>JBOEGN010000025.1:9926-43208 GCA_050633445.1 Thalassovita sp. | reverse complement strand
AGAGGTATTCAAAAGCTGGCAACCCGTTGTCTGCACTTCGATGTTCAGCTTATCGCTTTGGAAGCCACGGGCCGATATCACCGCCTCCCGCATCAATTGCCGCACGACGCCAGTCTGAAAGTTGCGGTTATCAACCCATTTCGCAGTCGCAGGTTTGCAGGCGCGATTGGCCAGATCGCCAAAACCGATCCGATTGACGCAAATGTACTGACACGCTTCGCGCCGCTGCTGCAGCCAGCCCCATCTCCGCCGCCATCAAAAATCCAGAAAGCTCTGCGCGATCTGAACGTTGCCCGCCGTCAGACATTGGCAGAATCCGGAACATTGAAACGGCAGCTAAGTGAGACGGATCACGCGCTGGCCGCCAAGCAAATCCGGGCGCGGCTCAAGATGTGTCAGCGCCACATGGACGTCCTCGACATCGAAATTCGCGACCTGATCCGACATCAAAGCGATCTCAAGCATCGCTTTGACATTCTGACGTCGATCCCAGGCCTCGGGCCGATCACCGCAACCACGCTTATCACCGATATGGACGAATTGGGCAGGGTCAGACAGCAAGGAAATTGCTGCCCTCGCAGGGCTCGCACCAATGAGCCGCGACAGTGGCGCGCGACGCAGTCCCCGCATGATACGCGGTGGACGTATGCATGTGCGCAACATGCTTTATATGTGTGCTGTCGGCATGACACAACGCAGCGGGTTTCTGGGTGATTTCTACCGGTATCTCGTGCAACAGGGAAAGAACCCGAAAGTCGCTTTGACCGCCGTTGTGCGCAAGCTCATCATCCTCGCAAACACGCTTGTCGCGGAAGATCGTTAGTGGTGGCCAGCTCAGACAGAAATGGCTTGATTTCAGACAAAGATGCTTGCGGTAACTCTTAATCAGCACCTTTGGGATCATTGACCTCATTTGCATATTGGCAGACCGGGCGCATCTCTGCGACAAATCGAACATGTCTGATGCGACGCAACAACTGGAACGCGCCCTTGCTTCCGCGCTGTCCCAATATGCCGAAACGATGGGAGAAGCGTTTCCCATTGTCCCAATTCTTGATGTCATCGACGATCCCAAGTTCTGGGCCGTGGCGGAAATGAACGACGATGTATTCCGCATTTAGGTGAGCACAGGAACGGCTGACAGCGCAGCAAAACTCTGGATATCAGCAGTGGCCGATGAGGAGTTTTGGGCAAGCCGTTAGCACTGATGCCGAAGCAAAGACTCACATCAACCTTGTCTGGCTCATGCTGCACGAAATGCATCATTTCCAGATGGGGCACTTCGACAATAATCTTGAGCTAAACCTGCCCATGACTGGATCGGACAAAGAGTACGGGTTGGTCAAACGGACAGCGAAACATTCCGAAACCCAAACCAAAGCTGGCGCAGCTTCCGGCCTGATACTTGCAATGAAGGCCGACCATGATGCCACCGAAATGTTGCTAGATGCATACTCCTCTGATGAATGGATTTCCCTACGTATCCGTATTGCGGCTATTTCGGCGACGATGATGTTAATCGAGCGGGCCGATAGCTCAAACCAAACGCCGGTCATAACGCACCCGAAGGCCGCAACGCGCATTTTTCAACTTCTTGGACATGTCATCGATATGCCCTTGCTTGCAGCGCATTCGAAGGCGAATCAAGGTTCTGGCGGCCTAGGTCCGCCAGCCGATCCACCCCCGCACGCAGAACGGGAAAACTATGTTGCGCAGGTTGTCGTTTCTGCCTTCTTTGATGCGGTCTCGCTTGCCAAGTTCGTAGCGGCAGGGTCGATCACCAATGACCTCGGCAGCGCGACTGTTTTTTTCCAAGATATACGAACGGCGAAACTCGTACATAATTCGGGACCAAGTGAATTTATCACTGCCGGAGCAAGGCAATGGGCTAACCTAGCGTCTCACAGAAGCCAAACCTCGACGTAACGTGTAGGGCGGCTGAGAGCTGCCGCTAGCTGCGCCTGCGAACGCTTCGCGCCGGACTGTCATAAGCGGCCATTCAAGACTAACCGGATCCAAATCCTCATGCAGCGCCGGGTACCAAGGTAAGCAATGCGCAATTAGCGACCTTTGCAAAGTTCGGGGAACGGCTCGCAAGCGGCTATGAATCTAGCGACCAATCATTCTTGCCGCTGCATCGATTTCAAAAATGACTGCTTTAGATTGGGGAGATGGGACAAAACCTCCAAATCAGCCTTAGGGCTGAAACCCGTTGAGATCATTTTTCGCGCCAACATATGCTCGCCACTGCTATTGATCGTCTCTACGCTTACGAGCTTGTCGTCCTGGAAATGGTATACAGAAGCCAGCTTACCGTCGCGTTTCACCGGAAACCTTTTTGTCTCTCCAATGGCCATACCCGCTATCTGCAATTTCAAGGATCCAATGTCTGACCAGAACCAGGGTAAACGCGAATACGGTTCGGTTGTCTGGTTGGTCAAGAAAAGCGCCAGGTGGTCAGCCTGTTCGACGGCGTTTTGTACCGACTCCAATCTAAATCGAGTTTGCAGATGCGCCTGAGGATAGCTAACGCAATCTCCGATAGCAAAAATGGAAGCCTCAGAGCTACACATGTTCCCGTCAACCTTGATGCCGTTCTCGATCTCCAAACCAGCTTTTTCCGCGAGCGCTGTTTGAGGGATTGCACCAATCCCCACAATAACCAGCTGCGCGCGCAGTTCATCCCCTTCGCTGGTCACGACCGAACAGACTTTGCCATCCTCACCTTTCAAACAATCAACACCGACGTCGTTTAGGACATGAACCCCCAACTCCTTCAGTTCTGATGCAACGGCCTCGGCGGCTTCGCTACAAACAGCGCGCCCTAACAATCTGGGTCCAACTTCCAGAACCGTCACCCGATGACCAAGCTTTGCCAACATTGCAGCGCCTTCGAGACCTATAAAGCCGCCCCCGATGATCACGACATCTTTGGGGTCAGTGATCTGTTCGCGCAGGTCTCGTGCATCCGTCGCCGTCCTTATCGAGAAAACGCCATCAAGATCGTGGCCCGGACATGTCAACTGGCGTGCCCTGGTACCTGTAGCCAACACCAAGTTGTCGTATGTTTCATCTCCCCCGTCATTGAATGTCACCAGTTTTCTTTGGCTGTCGATCCCGACCGCTTGGCGTCCAAGCATCAAAGAAATCCTGTGCGCCTCGTAGAAAGCCTCCGCACGCAACGGCTGAAGCGCTTCTTCGGGCGACTGCATGAATGATTTGGACAAAGGCGGTTTGTGATATGGAATATCGGCTTCGTTCGAAACCAACGTAATTTGTCCTTCGTCCCCATGCTTTCGCAAGCTTGCGGCCAATTGCACGCCACCATGACCTGCACCAATAATCAGAGTTTTCGACATATTTTCCCCCACATTCGGTTGTTTCTCGGCAAACGGGCGCCGTGCATCACGTGTCTGCGATCGGCAGCGGGACACTTAGGTCGCTGCGTGTCTCGTATGTAATGGCTGTTTCGTAATCCGAGATGTCATCGGTATCGCTAAATGCGCGCCGTGCGACGTCCTTGAGATGGTTCATATCTCGGACGATCAGCAAAATGACGAGCCCGTAGTGACCTGTCACCAGAAGAACATGCTGGATCTCTGGTGTGGCCATCAATCGGTCCATGAGTGAATCGATATTCACCTGACCTTGCTTGGTGATCTTCGCCTTTACGACCACCGACAGATTGAAGCCAAGCTTTGAGGGATCAACGATTGTACGTGATTCCTTGAACACCCCCATCGCCCACAACCGTTTGATTCTTTCATGGCAAGAAGACGCGGCCAGCCCGACCTCAGCCGCGACTTGCTTGTTCATCAATCGCGCATCTTTCTGCAAAAGATCAATTATCCTGAAGTCTGTTTGGTCAAGTTCCATCATCCCCTCCTACGGTCCGAACTTTCTTCGTTTGAAAGGATTCTCGCATAATCGCATGATCGAGTCCAGTGAAGCGACGAAGCAAAGTCGGCTTTATGTAAAAAAACAAGAACGATATTCGAGGTGTGCGAAATTGGACGAAATAATTGACGACCCATTCTTGGATTTGGCGAACCCCTCATTCTCCCTTAGATCGAAGGAAGTTGCGGATGCGCGCAGCCGCAACTGGTATGCTCGCACCCCCTATGGCATCGCAATTCTGCGCTATGACGCGGTCAAGGATCTGGTGATGAGCCCCTCGTTGCGCCAGGGATCGTACAAGTGGCCCGACCACAACGATGCCCATGGTGTCTGGGCTCAATGGTGGAAACGGATCATGCTGAACAAGGAGGGCGAAGACCACGCTCGTCTGCGCCGATTGGGTCAGCCCGCCTTTGCGCCGAAGCTTGTGAAATCGCTGCTTCCCAGTTTCCAAGCCCTGGCCGATGAGCTGATCTTGAAATTCGAGGACCGCGGCGAATGCGAATTCATGCGCGATTTCGCCGAGCCCTATGCCACCCGCGTCGTCTGTCAATTGATCGGCCTGTCTGACGAAAACTGGCGTGAAATGGCCGACCTGGCGGTCGAGATGGGCTATGCGCTGGGGGTGAATTATAAGCGCGACGAAGCCCGCGTAGACGCCGCCGCGACGAAGCTTTTGAACCACGCCCGAGCGCTGGTGGAAGAACGCCGCGCCAATCCTAGCGATGATTTCGTCGGCAACCTGATCTCGACCAGTGGCGCAGGGGGACAGCTCTCCGAGCAGGAACTCTATGACATGATCGTCCTGACGATTTTTGGCGGCGTGGACACCACTCGCAACCAAATCGGATTGGCGATGGCCACGTTTATCGAACACCCCGATCAGTGGAAATTGCTGGGCGAAAACCCCGATCTTGGCCGCGCAGCCGTCGAAGAGGTCATGCGAACCCGTCCGACCACCACATGGGTCACGCGTGAGGCCGCCGAGGATTTCGAATATCGCGGCGTGAAGATCGAAAAAGGCACAACGGTTCACCTGTTCTCGGCCTCAGCGGGCACGGACCCCGAGCATTTCGAGGAAGGTTTCGACATCACCAAAAGGCGCAAACCTCATTTTGGTTTCGGAGGGGGCAAGCACCATTGCATCGGCTCTCCGATTGCGCGCGGGGACATGACCGAGGCACTGAAACTGTTGTCGCAACGCCTGATCAATCCACGCATGAACGGCGAGGCCGACTGGCTGCCTGACAGCGGCAACACCGGCCCGCTGACGCTGCCGATCAAATTCGACAAGGCTGCAAAATGACCGATATCACCGAGATCAAGGCCGCGCTGGATCAGCACAAGGCCGACGTCATCCATGTTGGACAATTCGATGCGGCCTCGATTTTTCGGGAACGCCGGCTGCGCAAGGAACAGTTTCTGGAATGGGCCAAGGATCCTCGTTTTTCCAATACCTTAGCCTATTGGGATAGCGGCGATGAATTGTTCGCCGGCACCAGCTTTGGCACGCCGTCGCAGGTGATCGATGTCTCCAGCATCCGGCCCTATCCGGCCGAGCCTGGCGGGGTTGCAATCATCGCCGAGATGGATGGCGAGGCCAAGGAGCTGATGCCGCGTCAGGTACTGCGCCGTCAGTTGCAGCGGGCCGAAAGCATGGGGTTCTCGGTCAAGGGAGCCTTTGAATTCGAGCTCATCCTGCTGGACGAATCCGACGCCTCGGTGCGCGAGGCAGGTTTTCGAGACCTAAAGCAAGTCGCGCCCGACAATAAGTGTTGGTCGGGCACCACGGCGGCGACACACGCTCAGCTGATCGCCGAAATGGAGGCGGAAATCTTGGGCTACGGCATCAATCTGTTCGGCCTGTGCGTGGAATTGGGACCGGGCTGTCTGGAGGCGACACTGGGGGCTGAAACGGGCCTGAAAGCTGCGGACGATGCCTCGTTCCTGCGGATGGCGGTGCGGTCGTTTGCCCGTCGCCGGGGGCTGACGGCCAGTTTTATGCCCTTTATGGGCGCGGGGTATCCGGGCCTGGGTGGGCACCTGTCGCTGTCGTTGCATGATCATGCGACGGGCAAGAATAAATTCGCCTCTCCTGACGGGAAAACCAGTCCGCTGGCACGTAGCTTTATCGCGGGCATGATGGATGTGGTGCCCGAATGCTATGCGCTGTGCACCAGCTCGGTGAATGGGTACCGCAGGCTGGCGCCCGGCACATGGGCACCCAAAGCGGTGACCTGGCAGGACCATACATTTACGACCTCGGTGCGCTCGGTGCCCTCGGCTGGTGAACATGCCCGGTTGGAGTTCCGCTCGCCGCCTGCCGATTGCAACACCTATCTGACGATGGCGCTGATGCTGGCCGCAGGGCTGGACGGGATCGCGCGTGATCTGCCGCATCAGCCTGCCGCGCAAGCCGCCGGACCTGATGACATCCCACCGGGCAGCCAACGCTTCCCCCGTGACCTGGCCGAGGCGGCGGACTGGCTGGACCAAGGCACCGCCGGGCGCCGTCTGTTCGGAGAAGCTTTCGTCGACAATTTTGTCAATGCCTGCCGCGCAGAAGACGCGGCCTTGCGCAAGGCTGTCTCGGATGACGAACGGCGCCGATACCTCGAAGCCTGACTTCACAATCATACCAAAGACCACCAACGACAGGGAATAAACAATGGCTGGTACCAACACGAACTACCATCAGGATATCGACGATCCTGCACGCGCCGATCTGGTCGAGCGCGTCCGCAAGAAGATCGACGACCTGGGTGTCGACTATATCTACTATCAATATATCTCGATCACCGGGCGGGTCATGGGCAAAGCCGCCCCCGCACGCCACTGGGAAACTCAGGCGCGCAAAGGCGTTCAGACCTGGATGGGGGGCGTTGCTGACGTCACTCCGAACTTCAAAGGCGACCTGATCGGATTTGACGCCAACGCGATGGAATGCATCGCGCTGCCTGACCCCGAGACTTTTGTTCAGCTGCCCTGGGACAAGCGCGTCGCGCGGGTGTTCTGCACGCTGTATTACAGCCTCGAGGATCGTGAAAAACCCGGCGCGTATTACGAATACGACACGCGTGGGAACCTCAAGCGCTTCCAGAAAGAATTCCAAGAGAAAAACAACGGGCTGACCCTGCGCGTCGGGCTGGAGCCTGAAATGCTGTGGCTCAAACCCAAAGACGGCGAAGTCCAGCCCTATGAGGGCATCACCAAGGCCTATGCCTATCATATCGGGCAGTTTGAAATCGCGCGCGACATCTGGAAACAGGTCTCGGACTATGCGCTGGCGATGGGTCTGGACATGATCCAGGGCGATTGCGAGGACGCCCCTGGCCAGGTCGAGCTGAACTATCAATTCGACGATGCGCTGGCCACCTGTGACCGTATGACGACCTATCGTCAGATCTGTGCCGAGGTCGCGCGTCAGAACGGTCTGATCGCGTGTTTCATGGCCAAACCGTTCATGGGCTATGCCGCGAATGGCTGTCACCACAACTGCTCGGTCTGGACGGGCAGCACCCGCGAGGTGCAGCACCTGGTCGAAGGTGAGCTGCCCGGCATGGAAGAGAACTGGATGTACTCCAAGGGTGGGGTCAACGAGTTTGAAAACACCGAGGGCGGCTGGCTGCCCACCGAGCTGGGCCACCACATTCTGGGGGGCGCGCTGAAACATATCGACGCGCTGACGGCCCTTGGCGCCTCGACCGTGAACTCTTATCGTCGGTTTAATGACTTCGGTCTGTGGGCACCGATTGGGGCAAACTGGGGCCTGCAAAACCGCAGCTGTACCATTCGGATCTCCTCGCCTGACCGGTTCGAATTCCGCGCTGTGGACAGCATGGTCAACCCGCACCTGTTCTGCGGCGCGCTGTTGAAGGTGATGCAGGACGGCATCGACAACAAGCTGGACCCAGGCGAACCCGAAGATCGGAATGTCACCACGGTCTGGCAGGAAGGCGGCGACGTGAAGCTGATCCCGCTGAACCTGCATGATGCGCTGGAATCGCTGAAGACCGATGACGTGGTCCGCAGCGCCATGCCCGGCGGTCTCTACGATCTTTACGACGAGTATAAACGTGACGAGTGGACCCGCTTCCTGCGCGAAGTCACCAACTGGGATGTCGAACGCTACCTGCACTGCGTCCCCTAAACCGACCGGTGCGCAGCAGGCTTATAACCGATGCGACCTGCTGCGCCTTAAAACGCATCGGAAAAAAACAGGGAACAAAATCATGAAACTCAAACACTGGATCAGTGCCTTTGCAATCGCCGCCATCCCCGGTGCAGCGATTGCTGGTGAAATCAATGTTCTGACTTGGGAAGGCTATGCGGATGACAGCTTTATCAAGGCCTTTGAAGAGACCAGCGAATGCAAGGTGAACGCCACCTATGTCGGCTCGAACGATGACTTTGCGCCGAAACTGGCGGCGGGGGGCGGAATCTATGATCTGATCACCCCCTCGATTGATACGACCGGGCTGATGATCGACGCCGGTTTTGTCGAGCCGCTGGACCCGAGCAAGATCGCCGAATGGAACAACATCTATGAAAAGTTCCTGAAGCTGGAAGGCATCCAGCGTGACGGAGAATATTACGGGATGCCATATACTTGGGGCTCGATCCCCTTCATGTACCGCGTGGACAAGTTCGAGACGCCTCCGGTGTCGCTGGCGGATGTATTCAAGCCCGAACTGGCCGGGAAAATCTCGCTTTGGGATGATAAATCCTCGCTTTATGTCGGGGCGCGTCTGAACGGCGATATGGACATCTACAATCTGAACGATGACCAACTGGCCGCAACGCGGGACCATATGGTCAAGCTGAAGCCGATGGTCCGCAAATACTGGGCTACGGCAGGCGAGCTGGTCGATCTCTATGCGGGCGGAGAGGTCTGGGTCTCGAACACCTGGGGCGGCTATCAGTCGAGCCTATTGGCCGAAGAGGGTATCGAAGTGGCCGAATTCTTGCCGACCGAAGGTGCCGAAGGCTGGATGGACAGCTGGATGCTGGTCAAAGGCACGCCAAACACCGATTGCGCCTATAAGCTGCTGAACCTGCTGCTGTCCGAAGAGGGGCAATGTGGTGTCGCCAACGTGAACGGATATTCCGTTGCCAACCCGGTGGCCGCCAAAGCCTGTATGCCGGCCGAGCAGTTCTCGACCCTGCACCAGGACGATCCCGATTACCTGGACAGCCTGCAACTGTGGGCACCCCTGGGCGAGCGGCTCGAGGCTTACACCAACACTTGGAACGCTGTGAAGGCTCAATAAGGCACGCGAATGCCGCCCCACATGCCGGTCTGCGGTGTGTGGGGTTCTTTTTCTCTGAAAGCGAACCACACCATGCCATCAGTTATTGAACTAACGAATATCAGCAAACACTATGGGCCAGTGGTGGGTGTTGATCATGTGGACCTGAAGATCAAAGAGGGCGAGTTTCTGACCCTCTTGGGACCGTCCGGTTGCGGGAAATCCACCCTTTTGCGGATGATCGGCGGTTTTGAAACACCGACTTCGGGCACGATCCAGCTGTCTGGTCAGGATGTCACCTATCTGCCCCCGCAGAAGCGCGACGTGAACATGATGTTCCAGGATTACGCGCTGTTCCCGCATATGACCATCGGACAGAACATTGCCTATGGCCTGAATTTGAAAGGGGTCGGCAAAACCGAGGCACGCCGCATGGCGCTGGACGCGCTGGATCTGGTGGGCCTGCCTGACAAGATCGAGAAACGCCCCAACCAACTGTCTGGCGGGCAGCAGCAACGGGTTGCCCTGGCACGCGCGATCGTGCGGCACCCCAAAGTTCTGTTGCTGGACGAACCGCTCTCGGCGCTGGACGCAAACCTGCGTGAACAAATGCAGGTGGAACTCAAGCACCTGCACGACAAGATCGGGATCACCTTTATCATGGTGACCCATGACCAGACCGAGGCTTTGGTCATGTCTGACCGCGTTGTCGTGATGGACAAGGGCATGATCGCTCAGGACGGCACCCCGCAAGATCTGTACGAACACCCGAACTCGACCTATGTCGCCAACTTTATCGGGACGACGAATTTCCTGTCGGCAAAAACCCTGTCCAAGGACGGCACGACATCCGTGCTTGAAGCCTCTGGCCAGCGCCTGACGGCTGTTGGAAAGGACCTGCCGCCCGCTCAGATGCCGATCAAGGTCGGGCTACGCCCCGAGAAGCTGTATTTCCTGTCAAACTCGGACACCGCAGCGGACAATGTGCTGACCGGCAGCGTGGTCGAACACATCTATTACGGGCTGGGTATGCGGACGGTCGTGCGCCTGGAAGGTGGCAATGATGTCCTGGTGGACGCTTTGCTGCCCAGTGGTTTCGCCCGCGCCTCCATACCTTCGGTCGGCGACAACGTACGACTTGGCATTGATCCCGAGGCGGTCTCAGTCTTTCATGAGGAGGGTTGATCCATGACCACACATCGTATCGCCCGCCTCTCTGGTCATCTGGTCTTGGGTATCCCGCTTTTGTGGATCGTGCTGTTCATGCTGATCCCCTATGCCGGGTTGCTGACCTACAGTTTCTGGATCAAGAAATATCCGCTGTTCGTTCCGGCATTTCAGTTCGGCAACTACCTGACTTTGATCCAGGATCCGCAATATTTGCACGTTCTGGGGCGCACGCTGAAGATCGCGGCGCTGACGTCTCTGGCGTCCTTGGTAATGGCCTATCCTTTTGCCTATTACCTTGTCTTCCGGCTGAAGAACACGACCTGGCGCACCATCCTGTTTCTGGGCGTCATCGCGCCGCTGTGGGTGTCTTATCTGCTGCGCGCCTATGTCTGGAAAACCATTCTGGGCACCGAGGGTATTCTGAATTCATTCCTGATGAATATCGGTCTGATCTCAGAGCCGCTTTCGTTCCTGCTCTATAGCCAGTCGGCCATGGTGGTGACGCTGACTTATATCTTCATCCCCTTCATGGTGATGCCGATCTATGCCGCGTTGGAAAAGATCCCCCGCAACCTGACCGAGGCTTCGGCTGATCTGGGCATGGGCGCTTGGTCAACCTTTGCGCGGGTGACTCTCCCTTTGTCGCTGCCCGGCGTTGTGGCGGGGTTCACAATGACCTTCTGCCTAAGTTTCGGAGATTTCATCGCACCCTTCCTGGTTGGCGGGCCGGATGGCCAAATGGTCGCCAATGTCATCGCGTCGCAATTCGGCGCGGCTTTGAACTGGCCGCTTGGCTCGGCCTTGGCTGTGGTGATGCTGCTGATCGTTCTGACAATCATCTCGCTGGGCGATTGGGTCGAGCAAAAGGGCAAGGTGGAGGCCTGAAATGAGCAATTCAAAAAATGCCATGCGGATCAAACAGCTTGCGGCTGACAGCTCTTTTGTCACCTTTGTGTGCTTGTTGATGGCCTTTCTGTATATCCCGATCTGGGTGCTGATCATCTTTAGCTTCAACGACTCGCGTTCGTTGACCTGGCCGCTGACGGGGTTCACGACCCATTGGTATCAAAAACTCGCTGCGAACGAGGCTTTGCTGGATGCGTTGGGCAACAGTCTGTATGTGGCGACGTTCTCGACCATTCTGACGTTGGCGGTGGGAATCCCTGCGGCGATTGCGCTGGATAAGTATAACTTTCCGGGCAAGACCATTTTCCGCAGGTTGCTGCTGTTGCCGATTGCGTTGCCGGGCATTGTGACCGGGATCTCGATGCTGAATGCGTTCCGTCTGTTTGGATTTCAGCTGAGCCTTGAGACGGTCATTTTGGGCCACGCGACGGCACTGCTGGCGGTGGTCGTCACCCAGGTGTTTGCCCGTTTGCAGCGCGTCCCCAAATCCCTGGGCGAGGCATCCTCGGATCTGGGCGCGGGGCCGCTTCGGACGTTTTTCTGGATCACGCTGCCCAACATCAAGACAGCGATCATCGGTGCCGGGATGCTTTCCTTTGTCCTGTCCTTTGACGAGATCCCGGTGACGTTCTTTCTGACCGGGCGCGACAACACCCTGCCGATGTACATTTACTCGACCATGCGCCGCGGCGTGACACCCGAGATCAACGCAATCGGGACGCTCATCGTTCTGCTCTCCCTTATCCTGATCATCGCGTCTGCTGCCGTCACCTTACGTGATACGGCCAATCGTAAATAGGAATTTTCCATGACAAAACAACACACTACCGAGGCCTGGAAAACCCAGGCCGCCGAACTGCAATTCGAAACGCGTCTGTTCATCGACGGCAAATTCGTCGACTCGCAAGACGGGGGGCGTTTCACCTCGCTTAACCCCGTGAACAAAGAGGTCATCGCAGAATACTCTGCCGCGACCGAGGCAGATATTGATCGGGCGGTTGCCGCCGGGCGCAAGGCGTTTCGTTCTGGGGTTTGGTCCCGCATGGCCCCGCGCGACAGAATGGTGGTCCTGCGCCGTTTCGCGGATTTGATCGAGGCACATGCCGAAGAATTCGCGCTGCGCGACTCGATCGACATGGGCAAGCCCGTCATGGACATGATGAACATTGACGTCCCCTTGTCGGTGACGACCTTCCGGTTCTTTGCCGAAACAATCGACAAGATCGAGGGCGCGGTCACCAACACCGACCCCAGCTATCTGCACTATATCCTGCGTCAGCCTTTGGGGGTGGTGGGATTGATCGTGCCTTGGAATTATCCACTGATGATGGCCGCGTGGAAGCTTGCTCCGGCGCTGAGCACCGGCAACTCGGTGGTGTTGAAACCTGCGGAACAATCGCCCTCGTCGGCGCTGTTGCTGGCCCGCCTGTTCTCGGAGGCTGGTGGCCCCGATGGCGTGCTGAACGTCGTGAACGGTTTTGGGGCGTCTTGCGGCAAACCGCTGGCGTTGCACATGGATGTGGACAAGATCGGCTTCACCGGCTCGGGCGAGGTTGGCAAGCTGATGATGGTCTATTCTGGGCAATCGAACCTGAAGCGGGTCACGACGGAATGCGGCGGGAAATCGCCTCAGGTCATTCTGGAAGATTGTGCAGACCTGCAACGCGCCGCCGAGGTGGCCGTGGCAGGGATTTACAGCAACATGGGCGAGGTTTGTTCGGCCGGATCGCGGCTATTGGTGCAAAGCTCGATCTATGACGAATTCCTTGAAAAATTCACCGAGGTCGCCCGCGCAACCACCCGGATCGGCGATCCGTTGGATGTCGAAACCACGGTCGGGCCGCTGGTCACGGACGAGCAGCAAAACCGCGTCCTGGGCTATGTCGACGCTGGCAAAAACGAAGGCGCAAACCTGGCCTTTGGCGGCAACGTGCCTGCGGGGTTTTCGGACGGGTATTATGTCGAGCCGACCCTGTTCACTGACGTCGATAATAAGATGCGCATCGCTCAGGAAGAGATTTTCGGCCCGGTCGCCTCGGCCATTCCGGTGGATGACGTGGACCATGCGCTGGCGCTGGCCAATGACAGCATTTTCGGACTGGCGGCCTCGATCTGGACCAGCGATCTGAACACCGCTCACCGTTTTGCCCGAGATATGGAGGCTGGCATGATCTGGGTGAACACCTACGAGGACGGCGACGCCACCACCCCCTGGGGCGGCTTCAAAGAGTCCGGTAATGGCCGGGACAAATGCCTGGAGGCGCTGACTCAATACACGCAGACCAAATCGGTTCTGCTGAAGCTGGCGTGATTTCATGCGGATTTGTATTCTTGAATTCGATCGTCCGCCGTCCGAGCATGTCGCGGTTCATGGCGACTATGGCGACATGTTCGAGGACTGGCTTGGCCCCGCGCTGCCCGAGGCCGAGTTTGCCCGTGTGCGCGTGGATCTGGGCGAGCCGCTGCCGCCATCGCAGGCGCATGATGCCTATCTGCTGACTGGGTGTCGGCATGGGGTCTATGATGACATCCCCTGGAAGCCGGCGTTGCAGCAGTTCCTCAGACAAGCCCGCGCGGCGGAAATTCCTCTGGCGGGGGTCTGTTTTGGGCATCAGATCATGGCGGCGACCTTTGGTGCCGAGGTCCGTAAACACGAGCAGGGTTGGGTTGTCGGCAAGGAAACCTATGGCGACAACGCGGCATTTGCCATCCATCAGGACCAGGTGATGACCTTGCCCGAAACAGCCCAATCCAGCATGGGCACCGCGCGCTGTGCGATTGGCCGGATCGACTATGCGTTTCCTGCGATTTCCGTTCAATATCACCCGGAATTCACACCGCATTACTTCGAGACCTTTCTGCAATCCTGGCGCGGCAATCCTGTCCCGGAAACCTTGGTCGACGCGGCAATAACTGAAACTCAAAACGAGCTGAACAGGGCCGAGATCGCGCGTGAATTCGCGCGTGTGCTTGGTGCCTGCTGATCCATTCAAAATACTCAAAGGAACGATTCAATGGCGACTATTCGCGTGACAGACCGAGACGGTCAAGAACATCAGATCGAGGCGCAATCCGGTCACTCGGTGATGGAGGCTATTCGCGACGCGGGCCTGCCCATCGAGGCGCAATGCGGCGGCTGTGCCTCTTGTGCAACCTGCCACGTCTATGTCAGCGAAAGCTGGCTGTCCCGACTGGCCCCGCAATCCGACACCGAGGTCGATATGCTGGAACTGACGATGGACGTGCAGGACAACTCCAGACTGTCGTGCCAGATCCCCTTTGCCGACGAGCTGGACGGTCTGGTCGTCGAGCTGGCCCCAGAATGACCGAAACAGCGCGGATGAGGAAACGATCATGAAAATCGGCATTCTGCAAACTGGCGAGTCGCCCTTGGAATTACGGGACGCGCACGGCGACTATGATACGTTTTTCGAAACGTTGCTTGCCGGGCGCGGCTTCGACTTTCAGACGTTCAAGGTGCTGAATGGTGAATTTCCAGACGCAGTTTCCAGCGCTGATGGCTGGATCGTCACGGGGTCGAAATTCAGTGTTTTGGATGATCACGCTTGGATTCCGAAGCTCGAAGAGTTTCTGCGCCAAACGGTCCAATCCAAGACTCCCCTTCTGGGCGTTTGTTTTGGCCATCAGATTTTGGCGCAGGCTCTTGGCGGTCGGGTTGAGCGTTTCAGCGGGGGCTGGGAGGTCGGCTTGAAAGAGTATGAAGCGACAAACGGCGAGACTTCTCGGCTGTTAGCCTGGCATCAGGATCAGGTCGTTTCCCTGCCGAAAGAAGCTACTGTCCTTGCGAAAAATGCCTCATGTGAAAACGCAATAGTGACGTATGGCGATACCACATTGAGCCTACAGCCCCATCCTGAATTCACAGAAGATTTTCTGCGCGACCTTATCCAGGTTAGACGAGCGAGCTTGCCTGCTGGGACGGCCGAAGCGGCAATATCTTCAATCAGTTCTGGGGATATACTGACCCGATTTGACGACCGAATTGAGGCGTTTTTCAAATATGGATTGATACAGCCTTAAATGGCTTTGTGGCACAAATCTGATGTCTGTTTTGAGCGAGGCGTGCGAAATCCGCTCTAGGGCGCGATGCCTTCCGGGCCGTGCGTAGACGTCGGCCTGAGGTTAGGTTCCACTGGGCCGTGTAAAACTGTTGCCGGTCGCCCGCGACCTTTTTTGATGATTCATGAAAGCCGCCATTAGCGCAGCCGCGGCGAAATAGTGCTTTGTCCCGTGCTGCGTTATCCGGCGGCTAGCTGCCTGCTAATTCTAGCTCCCAATGACGACCTTACGTATTTCGCAACCCTAGCTATAAGCACAACGGGCGGATCACGGGCCCACACGACAAACGCAAAGCGAGTCGGTTCGAAAGCTAAAACTCCCAGTTTTCCGCCGCAGTCGAGTTAACCTTTTTTCGGCCTGAACGCATCGCATAGGGTAGGGTCCGTTTCGATCCGCGCGGCGCCAATAAGATCAAGGCAATATGGAACTGCAGCAAAAACAGATGTCAGGCAGGTCGCGATTGCTGAAGGCTTGCCCGGAAGGCTGATGATCAATGTCTTACCGCGCACGCCTGCATCCTGCCGTGATAGGATCGCCGTCGGTACTTCCTTCAGGCTGGCCAGCCGCATTGCCTCGCCAAAGCCGGGCAAGGACTTATCGATCACGGTATCCAAAGCTTCGGGCGTTTGATCGCGTGGTGCCGGGCCGGTGCCGCCTGTGACAAGGATCAGGTCTGCTTTGTCGACATCAGAAAGCTTGCGCAAGGCGGTTGCAACGGATTCACGACCATCGGGAACGATTTCGCGCTTATAGGTGAGCTTCGTGGCCACCACGTCGCGCAACCAGTCTTCGGCGGCAGGGCCACCCAGGTCTTCATATTCGCCACGCGACGCCCGGTCCGAGGCCACAAGGATCGCGATCAGCGGGGTTTCAATCGACATGAAGTTTCTCCTGTGTGCCTTTGGGGCTCTCTCCATTCTCAGCATCATATCGACCGGACTTTCCGCCTTCCTTGCGCAAAAGGCGAAGCCCCGTCACAGACATACCTTTTTCAGCCGCCTTGAGCATGTCGTAAATTGTAAGCGCTGTGACTGAGGCTGCGGTCAGGGCTTCCATCTCGACCCCTGTCTGTCCCGAGGTGCCGACGGTTGCGCAGATATGAATACGGGCGTTCTTTGGATCAGGTGTCAGATCCACCGCCACACGGGTCAGTGCCAACGGGTGACAGAGCGGTATAAGATCAGAGGTGCGCTTTGCAGCCATGATCCCGGCAATCCGGGCCACCCCCAAAACGTCGCCCTTCGCAGCGTTTCCGGCCAGGACGAGTTCCAGTGTCTCAGCGCGCATGTGAACATAGGCTTCAGCAATCGCAATACGTTTGCTGTCGGGCTTGTCTGAGACATCCACCATATGGGCATGTCCCGAGGCGTCAAAATGGGTCAGCATTCAGCAGCCCTCCTGATGTAATCCGCCACAGACAGGGCAGGCGGAATCCCGGGCAACGTTTAGCAAGCGCTGTTCGTTCCACAACGTATCCATCAGCAACAATTTTCCCTGCAGCGAGGCACCGGCGCCAATAATGTGCTTGATCGCATTCAACGCCATTGTTGCGCCAACTACGCCGGGCAGCGCGCCAACCACACCCTTGTTCTGAACCGGTCGTTCCTCAACTGCCACAGGGAAGGCGCAGGCAAAACACGGCCCTCCCTCTGCCGGGTGGTACAGTCCGACATGACCCTCCCATCCGGAAATCGCACCGGACAGCAAAGGGACACGGGCTTCTACGCAAGTTGAGTTCAGGACATAGCGCGCGTCCAGATTATCGGTGCAATCAATGACAAGATCATGCTGGCCAACAAGTGGCATAGCGTCTGCTTCGTTGATTCGAACAGGATAGGTCTTTATCTCGATTTCGGGATTAAGGTCGCGCAGTCGCTCCAGCGCGGATTGCGTCTTGGGGTGGTCCAGCCAGCTTGTCGAATGCAACACCTGCCGCTGCAGGTTGGACAGCGAAACGACATCGTCATCGGCGATGCTGATATGGCCGATCCCCGCGGCCGTAAGATAGAGTAGAACAGGCGCGCCAAGCCCGCCCGCGCCGACGACCAGCACGCGGGCTGCGGCCAGGCGATCCTGTCCTTCATGCCCGATCTCGGGAAGGATGTGGTGACGCGCGTAGCGGTCTTCGGAAAGGTGTGCGTCCAGCATCTTAGCCCCCGGTCATCGGGGGGAAGAGCGCCACCTCGCGCACGCCCGCAAGCGGGGCATCGAAATGCGAAAGATCCTGGTCCAGCGCGACGCGAATGGCCGAGAGATCTGCAAACGCCGCAGCATAGCGGGGTTCACGCGCAGAAAGCTCTGTGATCAGGTCTGATACGTTTGTCGCGGCACTTTCGACTTGTTCGCTTGGCAGGCCGATCCGTTCCCGGACCCAAGCAAAATATACAACATCATAGACAGCCATGGTTATCCTCCTGTGTGGTTCATTCCGCGCGAGACACCGCCCGAAACGTCATCCGCGCCATAAGAAAAATCGTGGCCCTTTGGTTTGCACCACAGGGCGTCGCGGATCGCCATGTGGACGTCCGACACATCATCAGACTCCCGCAGTGCGGGCCGCAGATCGCAGGATCCTTCGCGGCCAAGGCAGGTGAACAGCTCTCCGCGGCAGTTCACCCGAACCCGGTTGCAGCTTGCACAGAAGTTGTGGCTCATCGGCGTGATGAAACCAATGCGTTGCTGGGTGCCAAGCACATCGCAATAGCGTGAAGGTCCGCCGGTGCTGAAAGGAGTGTCGCGCAGGGTGAAACGTTCCTCGAGCATCCTGCGAAGTTCGCCAAGGGGCCAGTATTGCCCAAGCCGGTCTTCGCTGCCGACGTCGCCCATTGGCATCACTTCGATGAAGGACACATCGCATTCGCGTTCCAACGCCCAATCCACGAGATCCGGGATTTCGGCGTCGTTGAACCCGCGCAGGGCCATTGTGTTGATCTTCACGTGCAGCCCTGCTGCCCGCGCTGCCTCGATCCCTTGCAGAACTTGATGCAAACGGCCACGGCGTGTCACCTGCGCAAACTTTTCGGAGTCGAGCGTATCAAGCGAGACGTTGATCCGGCGCACACCGTTGGCGGCGAGCGCAGGCGCAAATCTGGAGAGTTGTGTGCTATTGGTTGTCAGCGTCAACTCGCCCAACCGACCCGTTGCAACCTCTTGGCCAAGCGTTTCGATCAGCGACATGATTCCGTGGCGGACAAGGGGTTCGCCACCCGTTAGGCGCACTTTGCGCACGCCAAGGTCGATGAAGGCGCCCACCAGCTTCTCAAGCTCTTCGATCGAAAGAAGCTCGCGTTTGGGCAGGAATGTCATGCGTTCCGCCATGCAATAAGTGCACCGCAAATCGCAGCGATCAGTCACTGAAAGGCGCAGATAGTTTACCTCGCGCCCGAAGCTGTCGGACAAGCTTTGAGGGGGGCGGACATCAAGCGACATGGCGGGCCCCGATCACATCATCGAACCACCTCAAAATGGTGCTTTGACCCATCGGAAGGTCACAGGACAGACCTTCTCCGAACGCACACCATTCGTCTTCGTAGGTCGGGCGCACTGCCGTTAACACCGGCACCCCCCGCACTATGGCCTTGCCGATCAGATCACGAAATCCACGCCCCTCGCTTTCACCGCGTCCAAACCGATTCAGGATCAGAAGATCTGTGCCCAAATCCATCTCGGTTTCCAGATAGGCTGCACATTCAGCAAGCGCTCCGGGATGTAACCGGCATCCGTGCGAACCGTTGCCAAGGGGTTGCGAGATCCGGAAGGTCCGAGACCGTCCGATGGCATGCAGATCCATATCTGCACAGTGACAGTCACCGTGCATCTCACCGCGCGACTGGAGCACACCACGCACGCGGTGGCCGTCGTCCAGCAGGGTCGCTGCGATGTTGGCCAGAAGACCGTCAATATCGCCCGTTTCAAAGCGGATTGCGGCAAGCATGGGATAAGTCATTGAACGTCTCCTGAAGAGTAAATTGGTTGCCAGTACAGGGAATCCCCTGGCGCGAAACCGTCGGTTTCGGCGGGGACGATCGCCAAACCATCAGCATCGGCCAGAGGAAACAGCGTGGCCGATACACTGGCACCAAGGCGCTTTATGATCGGCAATCCTTCTGGACTGTGTTCCTTGATTTTCACAGGAAAAACCTCTGCACGCCCTGCTTTACGCGTCCACTCGAAGCCCGAGCGGGCGCGATTGGTTGCGAATTTTGTGGGGGTTGCACCTGAAAGCTGGGCAATCTGAGGAGCCGCGAACAGATGGAAGCCCACAAAGCTTGCGAAGGGGTTGCCGGGTAGGCCGGTCACGATGGTTCGCCCCAATCGCCCGAAAGCTATGGGTTTGCCCGGCTTGATCGCTACGCGCCAGCCGTCCAGCGTGCCACCCGCTGCGACAAGCGCGTCACGAATATGGTCACGCCCTCCGATCGAAACTGCACCCGAGGTCAGTACAAGGTCGAATTGGTCCCGAATGTTTTCAAAAGATTCGGAGGTTTTGCTCAGATCGTCGGGTAATGTTCCGAGATCCGTCACCTCGGCGCCCATTTGCGCGCAAAGTGACATCAACATCGGGCGGTTCGCGTCATGGATTTGGCCCGGACGGCGCAGGCGAGTGACCAGTTCATCACCCGTCGAGAAAACACCAACCCGGATTGGCCTGCGCACCACGCATTTATCAATGCCATTGGCGGCGAGCAGCCCGACGTGGCGCGGGGCAATACGCTGCCCGGGAAGCAATAGAACAGCACCTTTAGGTTGGTCGCTTCCGGCGCGGCGAATGTTGTCGCCGTCTCGTGGCATTTTGGTGAAGAATACGGTTTCACCGTCCACTTCGGATAGCTCAAACATCACAACTGCGTTCGCCCCGGATGGGATCGGCGCACCGGTGAAGATGCGGGTGGCAGTGCCGGGTATCAGGTCTGAAGGAGCATCGCCTGCGGCAATCTCGGACGAGATCGGCAAGCGGTTCGTCGTCAGTAGATCCGCGATGTTGACGGCATAGCCATCCATCGCGGAATTGTCGAAGAACGGCATCGCCTCGGAGGCGACCACAGTTTCGGCGGCAACACGTCCGGCACATTGAAAAATGGAGACGACCTCGGTTTCCGTAACGGGAGTTATCCCATCCAGAGCCAACGAAATGGCGGCATCAAGCGGCATAAGGCGCTGCTGGATACTGTCGCATCCGCAACTCAGAACTTGTGATCTATTCAGCATGTCGCCCTTCCTCCGTTGTGCATCCACCGAGATATGGCGAACTGACGTCATTCCATTCTTTCTCAAGCGCCATCAATACGCGTTGCCCTTCGCAACGCAGATCGTCCAACGCGTTTGAGATTGCGGTGAGTTCGCGATTTTTGCAGTTTTTCCCCAGCTCCTTGGCCAAGCAGACCAGCTTGTCCGCACCGATGAAACCCGCAGCGCTGATCAACTGGTGCGTCAGCTCAGATATTCCATCGACATCCTTAAGATCCATTCGGGACTGCATTCCGGACATCATGCTGGGCAGATTGCTTTGAAAGCTCTGCAAGACAGTTTGGCATCGGGTGAACCCAAGGTCGGACAACAGACGGTTGAGGGCATCACGGCTGACAGGTTGGCGCGAACTGTTTCGATCCGCGTGATGATTTGTCGTATTTCCCGGCCCGACACTGGACAGAGCATTGGCAAGTTCGTAGCGCGAAAACGGTTTTTCGAGGAAAAGGTCGATGCCCAGCTCTTGAATCTGTTTGTTGCTGTCTTGCGGAATGGCGGCCGTGACGACCACGATCGGCGTCGATCGGTCGGTTTTCAGTTCGGTTTCGCGCAATGCTCTGGCCAGATCCAGACCGGTATGCTGTCCCAGTCTGTAATCGGTGATGACAATGTCGAAATCTGGTTGTGACAGGGCCATTTCAGCTTCGGGAAAGGAACGGACAAGTGTGACGTCGTTGCCCAGCTCTTTCAGGTATCCCTCGATCACAATGGCATTCACCGGGTCGTCCTCCACCACCAAAACCCGATGACACGAGGCGCCTTGCCCCGAATGTTTGTGTTGTTTGGCAAGGGCAAAGTCCATCACGACGGTAAAGACACTACCCCCATCAGGATTGGGACGATGGGAAATCTCTCCTCCCAGGAAGTCGACAAGATGTTTGCAGATTGCCAGCCCCAAACCACTGCCCCCTGCCGCGACAGCACCGCTGTGTTCGCCTTGAAGAAACGGCTCGAACAGCGTGCCGATTGCGTCGTTTTCCACGCCGGGTCCGGTATCAATCACTTCGAAACGCAAACGGTGACGGTTTGCATCAAAGGCCCCTTGCGAAGAAACGGAAAGCGTCACTGACCCCTTTTCCGTGAATTTCAGCGCATTGGATAAGAGGTTCATAAGCACATGACGCAACTTGTGCCCGTCCCCTTTCAGGTGCAGCGGTACATCCGCAGCAATACTGCGTAACAATTTGGGGCGTTGCCTGTCTTCCTCCAGTTCCAGAACCTGAAAGATGGCATCACACATGTCTTCCAGATGAAAGTCCTGTTCAACAAGTTGCAAGGCGTCCGCTTCCGCCTTCGACAGGCCAAGCACGTTTTCGATCAGGGCCGACAGCATTTCACTCGAGGTACGAATGCTACGAAGCTGCCTTGTTTCCTTGGGAGGAAACTCGCCGTCCTCCATCAACCTTGTCAGCCCTAGAATGCTGTTCAGCGGCGTGCGTATTTCATGGCTGATCGTGTTGAGAAACATGGACTTGGCCCGGTCAGCCGCCTGCGCCGCCTCAATCGCCTTCAGATAATCGGTTATGTCCTGAAGAATGATCACACTGCCGGCAAATTTCTTGCTGATGTCCAGCATGTTCTGGATGGACACGTTAAACGACCGTTCACCATTGGGCGTGTCCAGTGTCACAGGGCCGGTTGATGCCTGGCTGGATTGCAAGAGCTTGCGAACTATCGTGTGCAAAAGTGGGTTCTTCAGATCTCCGTAATACCCAGCTCCGGGCTGTTCTTCACCCAACAGCAACCGGTTGGCAGCCGCATTCACATGGGTGGGTGCCTCTTCCGGATCCAGCAAAATGGCCGGTTCAGCGATGCTTTCAAACACGGTCAGATACTTATTCTTCTCATTGCTGAGCTCGCGATTGCGGGTTTGCAGTTCGACCAGTTGATCCGAGCCAGTGGTGGTGCCCCAGGCATCCAACAATCCGACCTCGATACTGTCGAAAAGTTCCATGATCAGGTCCCGCAGCAATCCGCTTTGGTGGCTGTCAGGTTCTTTTGCGTAGATCAAATCCAGATAGGCGTTGCGGTACCATTTGAGCAGCCCCACGAAATTGCCCAGATCAATACCCAAGGCCCGATGCCGCAGCCCCTGAGCGACGCCAAATTCGGTGGCGTCCCGTACGGCGGTTTTATGAGGAGCGTCGCTTGACTGTGCAGCCTCGATGAATTGCACCAACGGCTCGCTTAAGCCGCAGATCGACATGCGCCACGCCTCGCGCAGTGTCGATGAATACTGCGTATAGGATTTTTGCTGCGCGTAATGCACCACGCGATCGGTCAGCCATTCTTCGTGATTTTCAATCAACGTTTTCAGGTTCAGCATGGTCGATCCTCTGGTGAAAGTTGCATCCTACTGCACGCCATGGCATGCGACTTTGGGACAGATCAATGAGTGGCCGTTGGATCCAGCCTGTCGGCATCTTTGGAATGGTATTGCAGATACGCCCGGATCAGAAACTGATCCTCCTTCGGCAACCCGGTGCGTGGTCCCATGATTTTCAAGTGGCTGGTCCATTGGTTCGCCGAATAATGATGTGGGATGCGCCTCTGATGGCAGGCTGTGCAACGTTCTGCAAACAGCGGCTCAGCCCGCGCCCAGATATCTTGTAATCCAGGGCGCAAAACAGGTGATTTTATCCAGCCCCTCAACTCGGTTTTGGTCCAGACTAACCCCGTGTCGGGATCGGTGATCTGGTCAGAAAATGTCAGGGCCCCGATTGCAGATTTGGATAGGGCCGCGTGCAAGACGCGAATGCCCGGGGAGGCATAGATAATTCTTTCGGCGCCGGTCTGGGTCCAGCCCCGCAGCACAACCTCTGTCCAATCGCCCTGATGCAACGTGACCTGCAAAGGGGCCGAAACCAACAGCTTGCCCATCGGGCGCGCATCACCATCAGGCGCGTCGTGAATGGCAAACGTGCCGTCCAGATAGGACAAATCCGAAGGTGGCAGGGTTTGCGCATCTGCTGGCAGCTGGACGGCAAATCCGGACAAGATTAACGCAATCAAACAGAGCAATACCCGCATTTTCCCACTCCTGAAAGGAAACAGCGCGCGCGAAGGACCGCGCGCGCTGTATTGGCTTGATTACCCTTCTGCCGGGGCGTCAAAGACATTCACTGTAGGCAGGTCGCCGGTGAATTTCTCAACATCCGCAAGCCCGGTGTGACCGCAGTTGCCCTGCGCCAGTTTCGACGTACCGTTGGGAACGGTCAGGCAGTTCACATCGCCATAGGCGTCAAGCGATCCGGCTTCGCCGCCATTGACCGGGTCGTACCATCCCCCTTCGTAAAGGCGGATGACCCCTTCCCGAACGTCATCAGACACAATCGCGCCGGCCAGCACCTGACCCCGATCATTGAACACCCGTACAACATCACCGTCTGCGATACCGCGTGCAGAGGCATCAGCTGTGTTGATCATGCAAGGTTCGCGTCCGGCCACGGTGTAACCTTCGCGAATCTTGGTGCCGCACAGCTGCGAGTGCAGACGATCATTGGGGTGGGCCGAGTTCACGTGCAGCGGATAGGGCTGATTGCCCCCCAGACGTTCAACCGGTTCCATCCACATCGGGTGCGGACCGCAATCGTCATATCCCATCTTCTCGATATTGCGCGAGAAGATCTCGATCTTACCGGTGGGCGTGCCCAGCGGTTCCAAAAGCGGATCATCGCGATAGTCGGCATAGCGCACGAACTGCTTGGCGCTCTCCGGGATGTCAAAGACAACCACACCGGCGTTCCAGAAGTCGTCAAAGTTCGGCACGTCCACACCTTTGGCAGGGCCTTGTTTGGCGGCATCTTCGTAGAAACCCTTGATCCAGGCCATCTCGTCCTTGCCTTCGGTAAAGGCTTCTTTGGCGCCCAGACGATCCGCAATTTCGGTGAAGATGTCGAAATCCGTGCGCGATTCAAACACCGGATCCACGACCTTCTTCATGCCCAGGATCGCCTTGAGCGAGTAGTCCCCGATATGTTCGATATCGTTGCGCTCGTACGAGGTGGTCGCGGGCAGAACGATGTCGGCAAACCGAGCCGTTGCCGTCCACTGGAAGTCCTGCACAACCACGGTTTCCAGCGTCTGCCAGGCCTTGATCATACGGTTGCGATCCTGGTGGTGGGCAAACGGGTTGCCGCCGGTCCAGTAGACCATTTTGACCTCGGGGAACTGGGTCCGCGTGCCGTTAAAGTCCATATCGCCGCCGGGGTTTTCCAGCATCTCGACGATCCGGCTCACCGGGATCGAGGCCGCCCCTGCTTCGGTCAGCCAGGCCGCGCCTTCGACAGCGGCACCGCCGTCCGAAATCCCCGGAAGTACAACCGAATTGGCCGAAGGTGACCCACCGTTGGCATAGTGATAGCTCAGACCAAAACCGCCGCCCGGCAGACCAATCTGACCCAGCATCGAGGCCAGTGTGACCAGCATCCAGTGCGATTGCTCACCGTGGTGTTGGCGCTGGATCGACCAGCCGGAGCTTAGCATGGTGCGGTTGTCGGCAAAGAGCGCGGCAAGTTCCTTGATCTGCTCAGCAGGCACTTCACAAATCTCGGCGGCCCATTCCGGTGTCTTCGGCGTACCGTCACTTTCACCGGTCAGATAGGGCAGGAATTTCTCAAACCCCGCGGTGTATTCATCAAGGAAGTCCTGATCGTGTTTGCCTTCCGTGTACAGCGCATGGGCTACACCAAGCATCATTGCCACATCAGTATGCGGACGGATCGGGATCCACTCGGCGTCAAAGAATTTCGCGGTCTCGGTGCGAAGCGGATCGATCACGATCACCTTTTTGCCGGTCTTCTTGAACTCTTCCATATAGGGATAGCCGTCATGGTCGGCCACGGTCCAACCGATCTGGTTGGTTTTGATCGGGTCCGCGCCCCAGAACACCAGCACATCGGTGCTCTCAACCACCACGGGCCACACGGTTTGCTGTTCGTAGACCTCAAGCGTACCCAAGACGTGGGGCATGATGATCTGGCTGGCGCCGGTCGAATAGTCGCCCGAGCTGTTCACAAACTTGCCTTCCAGACCCACGTTCAGCGCACGGCGCAGAAGGTTCTGACAGTTGTGCAGTTTGCCCGAGCTTTTCCAGCCGTAAGACCCCGCAAACACGCCGGTCGGACCATGGGTGTCGCTAACGCGTTTCAGTTCATTTGTAACCAGTTCAAGGGCGGTGTCCCAATCGACACGAACAAACTCTTCGGCACCACGGTTCTCGGGGCTGGCACCGGGGCCATTTTCCAGAAAGGCCTTGCGCACCATCGGGTATTTGATCCGCGAGGGCGAATAAACGCTGTCCATCACGCCCTCAAGCATCGGCGTCGGATGCGGGTCCTGATCCCACGGGGTGATCTTGGTCCAGACCCCGTTTTCAACGGTGGCGTTAAACGCCCCCCAGTGGGATCCGGTCAGCACGTCACCTGCGCCTGCGGCGTGGGCGGCACCGGCCCGCAAAACAGCCGGTGCAAAGGCCGCAAATGCGCCAAGGGCTGTGGCCCCTTTCAAAAGGCCGCGCCGGGTGACGGTATTGGAATTGTGAATGGACATTCTTCCCTCCATTGCTACGTAAATCATCTGCAAAGCCCGCAATTGCCTGACCTTGCGATTGGCATGACTGTTTCAAACGGATGTGAATGGGGTTCGGGCAAAGGTTTAACCGCGTGTAATGTTATGTAAACAGGCGGTAAACGCCCCCCCCGATCACATGGGTTCACGGCACAGATCAGCCGCTTGGCAAGTCTCTTGCGCCAAGGCCAAAGCGGCCTGGGCAAGCATCGGGATCGGCGCCCTGTCGATCAGGGCCTCACATCGCTGAACAAACTCGGCAAGCCAGCTCAGAACTTGCTGATCCAAAAACGCCGTGGATGAGATCGGCACCGATTGTCCCAACGATTCGCGCTCGATCAACTCTGCGGCCACATGCAACTGCACCCCCAGATGATCTGTCGGTTCATTGACCTCGGCGGGCAATTGCATCTGCAACCTTTGCAAAAGCGCATTCATGTCGCGGGCGGGCTGTTGAAAGAGCAGACCTTTCGCGCTCAGGTAAACCGACGCATAGGGCAAGGCCGCGCGCGGTCCCCCCATATCGAAGGTCTGTGTAAAGGCGCGAGCGATCTGTGCCTGCAACGACACGAGGTCTTCGGTGTGGGTCACCGCGTCTTTCAGCCAGCCCGCCAGAGGGTCCAACGCCGGGGTGGATTGCAGCCCGGTCAGAAACTGCTGCCCGTCTTGTGAGTGGTAGCTTTCCAGCGTTGTCAGGTCCGGCGGGCACAAAAAGAATTGTGCCAGCCAGCGATATGCAACATGGCGCGGGATCACGTGTTGATCACTCATGATGTGCCCCGCCCGTGTCTTTTGCGTTCAGTTGCAGGTATTTCTGCAAGACGCGGTATTCTTCTTTATCCAGCGTGGTAAAGCGCTTCATTGCCTTCAGTGTGCCAATCCACTGGTTTGCGAGAGAATGCCCCGGATCCGGTTTCGAGTGGCAGGTGCCGCAGCTAGCCGTGTACATCTCGGAGGTGTAGTCCCAAAGCGGCCCCACATCTGGTATCAACGCATCGGGCGACACCCAGGCCGTCAGGCTGACCTCGTGCCAGACCAGGTCCGTATCAGGATCCGTTTCCGTGCTGTGGATCTGCACCAGTTCAACCGAAGATTTCTTGACCGTGGCCTCAAAAATCCGGTGGCCGCGCAGGGCATAAACCACCTGTCCGACACCATCTTGCTGCCATCCGTCGATGGTGACCTTCAACATTCCGTCAGACCGGTCCTGCACTTTCATATGGGTGGCGGCGAGCACCTGCCCAATGGCACTTTCCCCGGACGCTGCATCTGCTGCTGATCCATAAAGTCGCGTGGTTTTGATCGAATAGGCCACGTCACCATCAACACCTTGGGCCGACATAAGTTCAAGGTCGTCAAATTTCTTGCGAAAGCCTTGCGACAAATCCGGCAGCTTGTGCGCAATGCCTTTGTGACAGTCGATACAGGTGTCACCGCGTTCAAACCCGGCCTGCATCAGTTTAGCCGCCTTTGGGTCCTGCAGTTTGAAATCCATATGCTCAACCGAGTGACAGTTCCGGCATTCCAGAGAATCATTGGCTTTCATGGTGGCCCACACGCTTTGCGCCATCTCGGCGCGGTGGGCTTCAAATTTTTCAGGCGTGTCGATCACCCCGGTGACGAAGTGGCCGTATAGTTCGTAAGACGCCTTGATCTTTCGCACCATCTTCGGCCCCCAGGCCTTTGGCACATGGCAGTCCGAACAGACCGCCCCAACGCCCGAGGCGTTCATGAAATGCGGTGAATGCTTGTATTCCTCATACACATTGTCCCGCATCTCATGGCACGAGATACAGAACTCCATCTCATTTGTGGCTTCCATCGCAGTGTTGAAGCCGCCCCAAAAGATGATCCCGGCAACAAAACCGCCAATCATCAGAACCCCGAACGATAGCGCACCGGCAGGGCCCCAGAATTTTTTCCACAGTCGTTTGAACATCATAATGCCTCCGTCTGGCCCTGTTCTAGGCGGGGGCTGTAAATGGCATACTTTTGGGCTTTGAACCGTTGGTAAAAATATGTAAACGCCATGTAAACAGATCGGAGATGGGTATGAGTCTGGCCAAACAAATTCTAGTTGTTGAAGATGACCCCACCAGCCTTGAAGCTGTTTCCGGGTATTACGAGGTTGAAGGGTATCGGGTGGTACGCGCCCGTGACGCTGATGAAATGGAACGCGAGCTAAAGCGCCATGTCATCGATCTGGTTGTGCTGGATATTCGGCTGCCAGGCAAAGACGGTCTGACGCTTCTGCGCGAATTGCGCACCCATTCCGATGTTCCGGTCATCGTCACCAGCGCCCGGACCGAAGACGTCGATCACATCGTGGCACTTGAAATCGGCGCGGATGACTATCTTGATAAGCCGATCAATCTGCGCGAGCTTTTGGTGCGGACCAAAAACATCCTGCGCCGCGTGGCGATGCCTGCAACCCCAACCCAGCAAGCTGATGAAGTGCAGGAATTTAACGGCTGGACTATCGACCGCGCCGCACGAACATTGACAAAGACATCCGGCGAAGATGTTCACCTGACCCGAGGGGAATTTGACCTTCTCAGCTTTATGGCGCAGCGCCCGGGACGGGTGTTGCAGCGTGATCAGCTACTGGACTGTCTGGCAGGGCGGGAATGGCAACCCTTTGACCGAACGATTGATGTTCTGATCGGTAGGTTGCGCAACAAAATTGAAATTGATGCCAAATCCCCGAAGCTTGTCGTCACGGTACATGGGGTGGGGTATGTCTTCATGGGTAAGGCCAACGCGAAACACTGAGGTCGAGATGTGAATGGTCGATATGATTACGAAGGAGCGCGCATGTCATCAAATTCTGTTGATCTTATTGTTGTTAGCCATACGAACGCACTGAACTAAGACCTTGGTTCTTTTCACTTTGTAATCCGTGTAGAAACATCCTGCGACTCTAACAAGAACCTGACCCATCAACCCGGTCAGCCCGATTACCCATGCTTTGTCCGCTCCTTGATGGTCGATCCCACTTGCAGCGAAAGGAAGGTCTGAATTCCGCCTCTGAGGGCAGCTTTCGATGACCGCTACGCCGACAGATGCTGTCTCATAGCGAAAACCATATCGTACCTGTGAGCGAATGCTGCGTCAGCAAACACCCGAAAGAGCAGCGGCGGTTTGTCCCGCGATGCAGTCATCTGGACATCCTGAAATGCTGCGATCTCGACGAAGGTCCGCTTTGCGGCCTGTGCTTCAAAATGCCCTGAGGCAAAACCTTCCAAGGCCTCTTGGATGATGGACGCCAACAGTTGATCCCGCACCAGCACATTGCCATGCCCTGCAACGCGCTCATACTTGTATCCAATCGGGGCGCGGAACACCTAATAGCCATTAAGCGCGCGCCCCCGCATACGGTTCGGCATCTCTCGCCAAACCCTGCAACGCGGGTATCGACGCGAAAACCTGCCATACCCAATTCACCCAAACCACAAAGGACCCAAATGAAACCCGCCACCTATAACCTGACACAGGCCGAACTCTTTCGACTGACAATAGCCTAAAGCGCCATCCGAAACCCCGCCATCCGCACCGAATTCCTGCAAACAGTAGAAGCAAGGGCGGAAGATCAATGGCATGGCTTCGATGCAGCAAAGTCAGTAGCCGACCTTTGAAATCAACGCGGCGAAGTCTAACTCCGAGCCCAAACCGACAAATACTACGCGATGCACGAACGTCCGGTTTGTCGCAGGTATCAACCCAAAAGCGATCTTGGCTATTTTCTAATCGCATCTCTCAGCGCTTTGCGAAAGCTGCGGCCAACGGGCACGTTTTGGCCAGTTGTCATCACCAGCTCTTGACCACTTTTGCCAGTTTCGGTTCGAACCAAATGGGCAGGGTTGACCCACCATGATCGATGTACTTGCAGCCCACCAAGTGGTTCGAGATCGCGTACAGCGTCTCCCAATCGCATCAGAACCATGGCACTGCCTTTCAGGGTCGTCACTTCGACGTAGTGGTCCTGTGCCTGCACGGTCACAATTTCATGCTCGAGATGATGCGGCAGTTTGCTTTGCAAATGTGTTACGGTCCGGGCCTGCGGTTCGGGCGCAGGGCTTTCTTTTCCCACCACGCGAAACTCAAACAGAGCATTCACGACAAGCGTCACACCAATCAGCGACGGGGCCACAAACATCGCCAGTCTGAAGAAGCCCACGCCATCAAGCCAGCCCTTTTCAAATTCCGTTGCGATACCTTCGCTTAGATAGACACTGCCGGTCACCGGTATCACACCAGCAAGACCTGCGAGTATGGCGACAGGAACCCAGTTCAGGAATTTCGCTGCCGTCAGTCTGTATGCAAACGTTGAGAGGAAGGTCATGGTCAGCGCCGACAAAGGGATAGTGATCCCCCAATAGACCAAGCGTTCGGGAAAGCTCAGCCGTTCCAACGTGTAGTACGGCCCAGCCATCGCAGTCAGCACGACAGCAGCCCCGACGACAATCCAGAACACTGGGCCTACCAACGTCGTCTGCAGTTGGCGAAGCGCCAACGACACAGGGCTGTCATTGGCGAGATTTTGCGTGTCGGACGCGTAACTTGTCTTGGGTCGGATCATATCCTGACCAATACCTGTTTGGCAGAAATAATAAAAGCTCGGAAACAGAAATGACAGATTACAATTCAGAGGATTATCCCATCCGTGCAACTGATCTGGCAAAGCGGTTTGGGGACGTGAAAGCCGTCTCAAACGTGAGCCTAGAGGTCACGCCAGGATCTGCTCTTGGCCTACTCGGGCCGAACGGTGCGGGCAAATCTACCACCTTGTTCATGTTGATGGGCCTTTCCAAACCGGACGCGGGCGACGTGCTTGTGTTTGGGAACAGGGCAGGCAGCGTCAAGGCCCGTCAGGTTACGGGCGCAACACCGCAGGCCACAGACTTTCCCGATCAGCTCACGCCAAGAGAGCTTCTGCGATATACAGCGGCCTGCTATGGCAAGACCCCCAAAACTGATGACCTTGCAGAACAGTTTGGTTTGCAGACTCTGATCGATCGCCGGGTTGCTGGGTTTTCAGGTGGGGAGTTGCGACGTGTCGCGCTCGCTTTGGCATTCGCAGGTGGGCCTGCCTTGGTGTTTCTGGATGAGCCAACCACTGGTTTGGATATCGATGCCCAAGAGGGCTTTCGCGAAGCCGCTCGCGCCTATGTCGATCAGGGCGGCGCGCTGGTTCTCACATCACATCATTGGGATGAGATTGAAGCGATCTGCGACAGCATCAGTCTAATCGATCAAGGCGAAACGGTCTTGAATGCACGTATTGATGACATGCGTGCCCGAGCCAACATCAAGCATCTCAACTTCAACCTGCCTGCGGGCACTGTGCCGCCGGAATGGATGCAGGCGACCCACGACGGACGGCAGTGGCATGTGAATGCGGAAGACGCAGACACCACCTTACGCCGGATGATTGCAGACAACCTGCCCTTCCAAGACCTTTCCGTGGAGCCATTGCCGCTGGACTCGCTGATCAAGCACATTCGCAAAGTGGAGTTAACCCAATGACCCAACATCTGCGCGCCGAATGCGCCCTCATCTTGACCATTCTGTTTCGTCAACCGGGTTTCTGGGTGCCCACAGTGCTGTTTCCGGCAATGCTCTATGCCTTCTTTGGCGCACAGAGCGGGGGCGGAAGTTGGGCCGCCAACGCGATGGCCTCATTTGCCATTTATGCTGTGCTCGGAGTTGGTTTTTTCCAATTCGGGGTCAGTGTGGCGCAGGACCGAGAAAGCACGTTTGCAACTTGGCAACGCAGCCTGCCGGGACAGGCCGCCAGCCCGTGGATCGCCCGCATATTGGCCTCTTTGATATTCGTCGGCTTGGCTGTTTGCCTGGTCTTCGCTGTTGCGCTCTTGATGACAGACATTGCCCTTTCGGCATCAACATGGGCTCGGCTGGCTTTGGTTTGCCTTTTAGCGACCATTCCCGCGACGGTGATGGGCATTGCCCTTGGATCTGTGTCGTCTGCCCGTGCCGCTGTTCCCATTGCCAACCTGATCTTCCTGCCATTGGCATATTTGGGTGGTTTGTGGGTGCCGCCGATGTTCATGCCTGCCGCCGTTGCACTCATATCAGAGTGGACACCAACCCGCGCCATGGGAGAGCTGGGCTGGGCCGCGATAAACGGCACGGCATGGGAGCTAAAACAGTTATCCATCTTAATGGGTTGGTCACTCCTTGCAATCGCAGTAATCTTTGTTTCACGCGTCTATTCAAAACGCCTGTGATACCCTTTTGAGAAGAGAGCTGACATTGGCGCAACAGCAGCGAAAGAGGGTTTTGTCCGCGTCTTTCCAGTTCAAGCGTCTCGCAGCGAAAGTCGGCTCTCGTGCAATCCTCAGCGCACCGCTTTTCGTTCACGCCACGCGGCCATGTGCCTTTGGGCGAGATCACGCGTCAGGTTGTAATCGACGACGTCGATGCCGTCGCGTTGGTAGGCTTCGGCGAAGACATAGACTAGGCGGATGAGGGCGTTGGCGGGGGTGAGGTTTTCTTCTTCCATGCAGCGCTGCCAATAGTGGCGGAGCTTGTCTGCGCCGTGCCGTATTCGAAGGATGCGAGGCGGTCGTACCAGTGCCAGATGAGGGCGTAGGCTTCGACTTGGCGCTGGCCTGAACCGGGAAAATCGACCTGTCTGGTTTGTTTTCGGAGCAAGATTTCGCGCTCCAGATCTAGTAAAAATTTCAACTCTGATAAGAACATGCCCCAGAATACCAGATCCTGGGGCATGTCTGCAAATTTGGGCGTGCCACCTTAGTCGTGGCTGATGGAGAAGTCGCGCTGCAGGTTGGCGGAGGCGGCTTTAAGCGTTTTTTCCTTCTTGGTGATTTCCGTCGCCACAACCCGCCGCGCCACCCGCAATTCGTTTCGGACATCGTTCACCCAGTCGATATCATCTGATGCCTCCATCAGGCCCAACAATTCGCTTTGGCGGGCGATCAGGGCGCGGATCTGATCCTTGTGGGTGAAGTCGGCATTGACGGCTATTTCGTTCAGCACCTCATCCTCCGCCATCAGAACTCAGGCTCGTGTTGTTGCGTCATGTCCTGTCGTTGGTCGCGCACGGGCAAGCCCTTGGCGGCGCGTTGGTCCTGCAGGTAATCAAATGGGTCCTGCTGTTATGTGCCTGCATCCCGGGCCGGAA
>JBOEGN010000025.1:0-9875 GCA_050633445.1 Thalassovita sp. | reverse complement strand
TGGCTATGAGTCCTGAGCCTAGAAGGACCCGCGAAACACAGCTTTGTCCAGAAACGCGTAGACCACAAATATCGAAGCGTTTTTGGCCAAAGCAGAAATTCAAAGAATAACGGAGAGGGCGGAAACCGGCCATTCGCTGCGGGTGCGCCTATCGGTTGGCGTGATATCTAAAGCTGCCATTTGTAGGAATCCACCGGAGCCTTCATTGGAAAATCACTAAACCCAATAAGGTTGATTTGTTTATGGTGAGCCACAACTAGGTCTTGTAAGGTGATCGGGTAAAATAGTCAGGATAGGGTATTGTTTTGCCAACTTCAGCATCCAGCGATCTGCCACCTCCAACAAGTTGGGATGAGTTTGAAGAGCTATGCTCGGACGTATGGACTGAGATATGGCGAGACCGACATGCACAGCGCTACGGTCGTTCCGGCCAACGGCAGCACGGAGTGGACATCAAAGGCGTTGACGCCCAAGGCAATCAATGTGGAGCTCAATGCAAGGGCAAAAGAAACTGGCCACCAACTAAGCTTTCAATTGGTGAGATCGACAAAGAAATCAAAAAAGCCCAGAAATTTAACCCTCCGCTCGACGAGTACGTTGTTCTGACCACGGCACCAAATGATGTAAGCATCCAAGATCATGTTTCTCAACTCAATGAAGACAAGACCAACGGAATTGATTTTCATGTTGAAGTCTATTCCTGGGATGAAATACGAAGACGACTGACAAGCTATCCCAATTTGTTAGAGAAACACTATCCGGGAAATTTTCGAAAACCGATCCCTGCTGCAATATTTGATAGAGAAACCGACAGTAGCCTGAACCGAATTGTTGGTGCTCGTTATTTCGGAGGATCGGATACCGAACATGGCGCATTGCAGTTGGCTGAACGTCTTACCCGAGGTGATCTTCGAGATGCTTCTCCCTCAAAGCGCATGGTCAGCTTGGCTTGGTGCGCAAGGATGTTGTCCGTATCGGATAGAAACAAGGCTAGAACAGTATTGACCGATGCGCGGGCGCTCGGGCACTGTGAAGAGATATCAATTGCGGAAGCGTTTTTAGCGACCGCTGACGGTCGAAAGAGCGATGCTTTGGCCGCTCTAAATGACTTGAACACCTCTGCTTCCCGATCTGCAGCACTTATAATTCAATTGAATGATATCGGACCCAGAGATGCGCTCCGTTGGAGCAGTGATGCTGGCTACGACTGGGATAACTACGATAACGGGGGCAGAACAAGGTTACTTCTAGCGGCTTCCGAAGTCTGTGACTGGCCGTTGATCGAAAGCAGTTTGGAAAAGATTGACCCCGTTAACGAACCTCTCACACCGGCATTGGCTTCGGTCGCAGCGCGAGCCAGCTTGCAGCTAGCACTGCCAGAAGAAATCAGGCCTTCACTTGATCACACTCCTCCTTTTTTTGTGCGGGAATTTCGGATTTCCTCAACCTCCCGTGCGCGTGTTTATCGAGAAAATGCCGTCAGGCTGTACCAGATTGCGGCAAAAGAACTTCGCTCAATAGGCTTAGTCGGATCAGCGCTGATACAGGACGACTTTGAGCTTTGGCTTAGGCTATCGGAGCCAAGTAGCAGGGAAGAGGCAAAGGCGGCTCTAAGAGACCAAATGAAGGATAAAACGCTGCGCATGCGTCGCGCAAACTTAGCTCTTCAGTATGGCGTCGAAATCGATCGTGATCGATTGATCAAAGAGCTGGATCAAGAAGTCGCACGGAGCGGCGGTGGCAATATCGACACTGGCTGCACAGCGCTCGCGCTCGCGCTAACAGCCAGTTCGCCTCAAGATGCTCTTTCAGCATTTAGGTTGCGGCGTGCTACTATTGAGCAAGCAATTGCCAAGGAACACTTGATCGGTATCGAAATTGAGCTCTTAGCAGGAGCTGAAATGGGTGTCGAAGCGCGACAGCTGCTTGTCGAAAACCGCGATGTCCTGATCAAAAGCAAATTGGACGACCTAGAACGCATTATACATGTCGCAGAGGGAGCTGACCCGGTAGCATTGCTGAAAGAGCAATATGAGGCAGACCGAGAGCTGCAAACACTGGCACATTTAGTTGACGCATTGTTCGATAGTCAGGCTTGGGATTCATGCCATGAATATAGCTTGGAGCTGTTTTCGAGGACGAAGAATGCCGCTGATGCGAAGCGGCATGTGCGGGTATTGACCGAAACCAGGCGCTTCTCGGATGCGGTTCAAATCTTGAAGGAACAGCCCCAATTTTTGGAGGATACTGAACTTGAAAGGGTTCTCGCGTGGTCGTTGTACGAAATCGGAGATTTGACAAGATGTGTCCAAGTTGCAGAAGGCGCTATGTCGCGTGAGTATGATCTGGAACTCTCCAGGATTTTGACCAATGCCTATATTGCTAAAGGAGATTGGGAGAAGCTACCAAAACAGATTGAGGAAAGTTGGGATCGGCGCGTCGAGACTTCTGCTCAAGAGCTATTGCAAGCCGCACACCTAGCTCAAGTTACGGGCCATTTGCGCGAGCGGGAGCTTGTGAAATCCGCAGTTTCAAAATCTGAAACTGACGGATTTGCATTTGCGGGTGCGTATTTCTTAGCGACCAAGGGTGGCTGGGAGGAAAGCGACGAAGTAGCCGAATGGCTGCAGAAGGCAGTATCGTTGTCCGACGATAATGGCCCAATGTACCGCGCCGATTTGCGAGAAATGGTCGACAAACAACTGGATTGGAACCAGCACGCTAGGCACACCGTAGACGCGCTCCGTTCAGCGCAAAGTCCTATTTTTGTGGCTGCCAATGCTCTTAACCGTCATCTCGTCGACTTTACACTCAGCCGAGCGGAAGCGAACGAGAGCGAGGATCATCTGACCAATGTCCTCGCTATTCCGAGCTTCAGTGGCAAGAGGCCCGCTTTAGCAATTGAAGAAACCAAAATTGGACTTGAGGCTACATCACTCTTGACGTTGCAGGGGTTAGGTATACTTGGCGCTACTTTAGAGAGCTTTGAGGAAATAGTTCTGCCACATTCGACCATGAGTTGGTTGTTGGAGGAGTTGTCAGAGATTAGGTACCACCAACCTAGTCGAGTTGAGCGCGCCGAGGCGATGTGCCAACTAATTCTCGATGGGCAGATCTGCGTAAGCACTTCCAAACAAACGGCTGTTACCACTCTCGAGCATGAGGTCGGAGAAGAACTAGCAACATTGGTTGAGACCGCTGGCACGGACCGTTCGAGAGGCACTTCGGCGTATGTCGTCAGAGGCTTTCCGATTTCGAAAGCCGGAAGTTTAGGCGACGAAAGTGCAAATCTTTCGGGTTGGGACCATTTTTTCGTGTCGACAGCGTCAGTGATACAGTTTTTGCGCGAACAAGGTCGCATTTCCAGTTCGAAGGCCAATAGTGCAATCGGGTATCTAGAACTCCAAGAGACGACTTGGCCAGAAGAGGCTATCCTTAAGAACGGCGACACTTGCTATCTTGACGACCTGACGATTTCCCATCTCCAGCATCTAGAATTGTTAGAGAGCTTCTGCACAAGCGGCATCAAGGTAGTGATCGGGGAAGACACCCAATCGGATGCCTTGGCGCTACGAAAGCACAAGCGTCACCTTCAAAGAGTAGAGGAGCACCTTGTTAGTCTTCGTCAGTCGCTGTCTCACGAGATTGCAGCTAGAAAAGTGAGCATACTGGCGAATGATCTAGGGAGTGCGACCCCTGATGATGACCGACGTTTATGGGCGCACCCCACCATGTCAGTCTTTGGCTCATCGACCGCACCAGATGCAATCGTCGTGGATGATCGATTCTTGAATAGGCACGATAGTTTTGACCGAAGCAATGCATCTAGCAAGGTTTATAAAACTCTAGATGTTTTAAAAACCTTGCAAAAGCGCGGCAAAATAGGGGATGAGGAATACTTCAACTCGTTAACGACCCTGAGAAAGAGAGGGCACCTTTTTGTTCCGATAGAAATTGAAGAGTTGCGTCATCACGTTGCCGAAGCTGAGCTTGACGAAGGCCGCTTAATAGTCGGGCACGATCTATTGCAGATAAAGGCATACTATTTGCTTGCTAGGTTTTCTGAGTGTTTGACTGCTCCTGACGACGTTCATTGGTTGCTGCGCTCAAACAGGGTGATCAATGATGTGATCCGAGAACAGTGGACTGGGGGCAAAGAACCACGGGAGGCTAGGGCGAAATCGAATTGGCTAATTGAGCTTGTTGATCTCAGAGTTTGGGCGAACGACGCAGACGGCGCTATCCAAAGCGGTAGCGTCGATGGGCTGTGGATTGCGAACATCGTTGGATTGTTAGCAATGCCAGAAGTCGCATCGCACGAGGAGAGGAAAGCATACCTTTCATGGTTGGACGAGGACATAATTCGGCCCCTGAAGCACAAACACCCTCAGTTGTTCTCACAAATCGTAAGATACTCGAGAGACCTCATGAACAACATGCTGACAGCAGATGAGGAGCAATCAAAAAATGGGTGAAAGAGACACTGCCATTGCAGCGGCCGTTACGCTGGAACTCTTTCCCGAGTCAATTCGCGAGGAGCTTGTCGCAGAGAGAAGCTTCATTGGGCAGTTTGGATTGCCAGTTTCTACAACGGTTACGTTTCTACCCGATGGCAATAAATTCTCTGTCGAGGAGTTGTACGATTGTGCTGTGAACGCATTCGAGGGGGCTGAAGGTGTCAAGATAACCGAAGCAGAAAACGAAGCGGTTTGGACTGTTAATGAAGTGGATCAGAGGCATGGAACATTCGTTTTATGCGCTGATGGCAACAAAATCAGCGTTGGCGACTATTGGCCTGCCATGGAGGCGGCTGAAGATCGACTAAAGCGCTTTGAATCGGTTGCTTCCCAAGCTCTGCTTTTGAGTGGCCGCGCGAAGTATTGGTTCGCGAAACTTGCTGCCCGCAGCTTAAGTTGCGGGGAAATTATTGCGCTAGAACAAGATATCGAGAAGTCACCGGTAACTGTTGGTGCAAAAATCCGTCGAGAAATCTACAATGGGAGCAGCGATCTACAGACACTTGTGCCGGTGGAACCGGAGTTTTGGTATGATGCCTACCCGGTTTCGAAGGAAACTCCCTCGCTCTCCGATTTTGTCGAGTGTGTAGTTAATCAGTGGGTTGTTGAAGGCCAGGGAGACTATGGCGCTCGATTTTGCGCTGGCGTCCTAAGGTGTTGCATTCATAGCTCTGTTGCCGTCTTAATTGACCACGAGAGCCTGACCCCGGACGACTGGTTAATGCTGGCCGACCATGTAGAGAATGAAGGGTCGTTGTTTTCGAAGCTAGGTTTTGTTGAGGCCGTATTGGCGCAATCACAACCTGATCCAATGCTGCTCGACAGAGTTTCCAACACTATTGATTGCATGTTGGCAGAGCCGGAAACAGGGCGTTTTGAACTGCTCAGTAACTTGTTTTTTTTCGTGAGTGGACGGTTGAGCCTGTCCTCAGTTTTTGATGACATGCCTGCTTTTGTGAGGCGGCTGGTTGAGTTTTCTCATGCATCGTTTTTGGAAGAGATTCTTATTTCAGAAGGTGTTGATGCCAACACTGCCGCCTTAGACCTCGCCCAACGCGTTGCTCGGCGGGCTTTTGTCATTGGACATCTAGACGCCCATTCCGAAGCTCGTTGGATGCCCGAATTCGCAATGCCAAATCAGCTTAAAGCAGAGTTTATCTGGCGAATTAACAACGCGCTTACTCGCAAAGAGGGCGCGTTTCAGGGAACACCGCTTGAGGAGTTTATACGAGAAGGATCAGAAAAAAGAATATCGGATAGACTAAAGTTCCCTTACTCATTCTTACCCGGCCCACTCGAAGGCGGTACAGAGCAACCCGCAAATTTGCCGGATGATTGGAAGTGCCTAATCGAAACGGAGCTCAAGAAAGATCCACCAAGCCTAGGTGGTTTCAACGGTCTTGTGAATGGGGGGGCAGTTTTCAAGATTCCGGCTGAGATCATATCGTTGACCGTGGCTGCACTCAGAAGGGTTCACCTCAAAATCGATGAAAGCGACGATTTTTCGGTAGGTGCCTTCGTTGATGGTTTGGCACGCATTGCGGCCGTTTTCAGAAATGAACAACTTGCACAGGAAGTATGGAGTTTGGTTAGTCGTGTCGTTCAACGAAAGCCGGAGTGCCTTGAAATCGAAACGTTGTTTTCATTACCTGTAACACTTTCCGCCGCGTTCCCGGAGGAAAAACGAGACCAAAAGCTCTGTGAAATGATTGAGTTATTGTCATTTGGTAGGCTGTCCAAGCAACAAAGCGCTTATTTGGATGCCTGCCTAGAGGACCTGCTCGATTTACGTCCTGAACTCTGGCCGAAACTCGGAAAGGCAAGCACTTTGATTAAGGCGCAGAAGTTTTGAGTGACGCAGCTCGCCCGCGTTTCCGCGGCGTTAAATTTCAATCTCGAGAGGAATGTCTGCAATGCGGGCTGCTCCCGCAGCATTGTTGAGGCTGGACGAACGGCAGGAATGGGCCGGGGGCCGACAAACAAGTATCACACTGAGTTTTTTTCCGGAGCGGCGATCAGTGAGCCCTGGTAATGCACAATGAGCTTTCGTGTCAGCGGAGCAAGCAGCCTGATGTCAAAATGAAAGACCCCTTCGCTCTCAAATTCCCGAGCGTCGGACAGCGGCAACAACCAACCCGGCAGGGGGAGCGGCCCAAGTCGACCAGAGTGAACCGGATAGTGCAATTCCCTGTCGGTGACCTTGATCCCCAACAAGAAAGTAAAGGGTCCAAAACTCTCGATAATGCCATGAGGTGTTGCGGCAAGCCGAGACCGGAAATGCGTTTTGCCGAAGTTGCGCCGCCATGTTTCGCCACGTTTAGTCACGGTTTTGATGACTTCAACGGGGACGTTCTCAGCCGCAGGAGGAAAACGGAAAACCCACGCCAGAAGACGCGCCCAAGGGGATTTTCCTCGATGGACCGTCGCTTGTCCCTGCCAGCGACTGATATCTAACGTCCGATGGGTTTTCTGAATCGCCACTGGAAGTGTTGAAAATTCGGTGCCAAGCACGCGCGGGAAGAGGGCCGTGTAGGCCTCCGCCCGTCGTTCGGTGCGCACGCGCAGATCAGACATCGCCGCTTCCGCTTCGGCAAGGGTGATTGTTTCAAGCGCCGGGGCCGCCCCGACCGGCAATTGGGAGCGCCGCAACAACGCTCGGGCCGCAACAGCGGGGATGAACGGCCCATCTCCGTCCTCGGCCAACAAGCGCCAAAAACGACGTTCGCCATCCACCGTAACCATCACCGACATACCGCCACGGCCACTCCCAAACGGAGCCAACAAATTCGCCGCGAATTTAAATGAACGCAATAAGGGCCCAGTGATCGGAATTGGCACAATCCGGCAAAGCTGGGCAAAGGCCCAAAGACCGTAGCGCATCACCCATAATTCCAAACCTGCGCGAAAGCGCACGGAGTCCGCTTTGAAATGCGCTGGAAACAGGGTCAAATCCGGTACTTCGATCTGCCAACCTTGCCGGACGGTCCCATCCAGCAGTTGATAGTCCATCGGGTCCGACCAGCCCGTCGTCTCTGTCCAAGCGCCGCCACGCCAGACCCGCATGGGGCGTCCGGCCTGTGTCAAGATCGACGCCATAACAGAAAGTCCGCGCGGGCTGCGATTGCCCGGCAGGATTGCGCTATCGATCAGGCGCGGGACCTCTGTCCCTGCAAGCGCCCGCACGGCCGCACTCGACAATGCCGGGACAGACGACAGCCCGGAAATAGCGCATAAGCCCCTCGCGCGCGCTGTCTCATCTAGTTCTGCGATGCCAGCACAGAATGCGGCGTTGTCTGACAGGTCGAGGTAGTGCATCCCGGCATCCAAGGCAGCTTTGGCGAGGCGATAAGGATCTGCGCCATACACATGAAATGGTCCTGCGGCGTCGACCAACACATCATGCCCCGCCAAGGCCCGCAAATCTCCGTTCCTATCCATCTGGTGGGCATGGCACTTGAGCTCGTCAGCAAGCGTTTGAGCCAATTTGAGATTCCGACCAGCGATCGTTACATGATGCCCGTCACGCACCAACAACCGGGCAAGACGGGAGCCAAAGACGCCTGTTCCCCCTAACAAAAAGACTTTCATTGCAGCAATCTTTTGTGAAATTCCGGATCAGGAAGCGCGCACATGTCTGTTCGACCAAAAAGCGCATATCGATTACGTGCCAATCGTTGATAAAGCCAATTCCGAATGGGTCTTGGAAAGACCAAGAGCACGGCCGTCAGGCGTGCCCAGCCACCGAATTTTTGCCCTGCATGAATAACCGCTTCGAAGTCGACATATGGGCGACCCTCGTCGAGGAACAACCAACTCGCCGGATCGTCGGGATTGAGGTCATAGTGACGCAATAAAGCCGCGCCCAAAGGCGACTGAATCGGGCAGATGCGGACCGTACGGCTTTTGTCCAATAGGTGGACCATCCGTGCGCCCCAGCTGCAGATCACACATTCGGCGTCCATCACGGCGATTGGAGCGCAATCATCGAACTCGGGAACATCCGGGTCATTGCGGAAAGAATATGGTTTGGTCATAATGGCCGACTATCAAAGATGCCGTCTGAGTGTGCAATGCCAAAGCTACTTAACAGCTGCATAACATAACTAAATTCCTAAGTTTGAGTTAAGACGGAATTGGCGTAAAGTTACTACTGTATTTGAATGGCCTGCTTGGCGAAGCCGCATTGCGACGACGACGGTGACGTTGAATGTCGGCAAAGGGCCGTTCATGCCCTGGGACGCGGCCCATCGGCGGCTTCAAACAAGCAGCATTGGTCGCGAGAAAGGCGCGCAATGCGCACGTGGCTAGATATGGCTCCCTTTTGAGTTGTGGCCCTGAAAGCAGCTCGGGGCTGGCCCGATCACCACATTCAAGTACCGTTCCTCTAGCGTGGACGAGCCAATATCCCTGATTTCGGCGCTTATGGCTATCGCTAGACCAATCGACCACTTTTAGCGTTTCTCATGAGTTAACCGGGGCGCAGGCCTTAGACTTCTCAAAACTGGCAGCCCGAACTCTAAAAACACTTGTTGCAATCAAGCGCATTCTGTTTGGCGGGTTTTTTGGCGGGTAGCGCTGTCAATCTAGGGGTTTTCGCAATAAAATCAAAGCCTTATGGCGGAGACGAAGGGATTCGAACCCTCGATACCGTTCCCGGTATACTCCCTTAGCAGGGGAGCGCCTTCGACCACTCGGCCACGTCTCCGCTGACCCGTATATTCAAGCAAGTCCAAAGAAACAAGATGGTTTTTCCAAGTTTTAGCACAGTCAATAAAACAAGATATTTTCAGAGATTTTCGCGGAACATAGGCGGAACGGCACGCGATGCGCGGGCACTTCCATGCGACGCGAATCTTCGCTTAGTCTGCTCTTTTTGGGCAACATTGACAGCAGGAAATGCGCCCACAACGAGTTAGGAGAATGTCGAAGTAAAGCTGAACTGATCATCCCCAAGTTTGACAATAACGGCTCTGATAATGCCCCGCTGATCGAACGCAACATCTCAGCTATGCGCTTGGTGGCGCCCCCGTTCCTGAGGCTAGTCGGAAGGAATTGCTGCGGCGGGTCATGCCGGGAAGCCAGGTGATAACCCATTTGAGCCGCAGGCAAAGGCCCAGCGTCTGCTGGACCTCGGTGCGGCAGATTTCACCTATATTTCCCGTCCTACACTCGGGCGTAACAGTTTTGCTGACGAGGTAAAAAGAGGCTGACTTGCTAGGCTCAGGACCCATTGATTTTTGGCTGGCGGTGTGATTCACGGCTCAAAAACGAGCGGTGAACATGTCTGATCTATTCTGGCTGAGCGATGCGCAGATGGCGCGTCTGGAACCTTTCTTTCCCAAGTCCCACGGCAAACCT
>JBOEGN010000024.1:0-13697 GCA_050633445.1 Thalassovita sp. | reverse complement strand
TCATCGGATAATAGGTGCCGCCTTTGACCGTCGCATCGTTGCACACGATCATGCATTCGATCCCATGGACGCGACCAATGCCGGCGATCACACCCCCGCTGGGGGCGGCGTTGTCATACATGTTATGCGCGGCGGTGGCGCCGATTTCCAGAAACGGAGAATCCGGGTCCAGAAGTGTGCGAATACGGCGGCGCGGCAACATCTTGCCCCGATCTTCGTGGCGGCGACGCGCGCGTTCACCACCGCCCAGACGCGCCGCCTCGGCGGCCTCGCGGATGGTTTCCAGCGCGTCCAGATGATTGCGCTGGTTGGTCTGGAAGGTCTCGGACGACGGAATGGCAGAAGACGAGAGTTTCATAGAACCTCCACTTTGAGAAAGGACCGATCGAACCGGGCAGACAACAGCGCGCCGACGATTGGGACGATAAGAGAATAGGCGAAGATCGAAAGCGCAGGCAGCAACAGCCCGTCCCGCAACGAAAATTGTGAAGCGACCCAATAGAAACCAAGCAGATAGAGCGCGCCGAAAACCGCCGGGCCCAACACCTGCCAGATAAACGATCCAGGCCCATTTGGATGCGGCACCATGCGCAGCGACGCGCTGCATTGGTCGCAGGTCAGACTGGTGTTCAGCCGAGGTCGCAGTGGTCCGGCCTTCATGGTCGTGCGCAATGCGAACTGGCTTTGCAGCCTATCACATTGCGGGCAGCGATGGTTGGCAACGCGGGAAAACGGCGTGATCATGTCGTCTCCTGTGCTGCCATGCGTTTCAGGTCCTTGCGGATCACCTTGCCGGTCACGGTCATGGGCAGGGCATCGGCAAAGGCAATCTCGCGCGGGTAGGAATGTTTGGCGACGTGGTCCTTGGCGAATTCCTGCAGTTCCCGCGCCAGCGTGTCAGAGGGCGCATACCCCGGTTTCAACACCACATAGGCCTTTACGATTTCGGTGCGCAGCGGGTCGGGTTTGCCGATCACACCCACGGTGGCCACGGCAGGGTGTTTGAGCAGGCAATCCTCGATCTCGGCGGGGCCAATGCGGTAGCCGGCGCTGGTGATCACGTCGTCCTCGCGGCCAACAAAACGCAGATAATCGCCCTGCCATTGCCCGCGGTCCCCGGTCAGCATCCAATCGCCATAGAATTTTTCGGCGGTCGCGTCGGGACGGTTCCAATAGCCCAGCATCATGCTGGCAGCCCCTTGGCGGATGGCGATGTCGCCCTCGAGCATGGTCGGCTGCCCGTCCCCATCCAGAACCGCGATGTCGAAACCCGGAGCAGGCTTGCCCAGACATCCCGGCGTGGCATCAAACAGCGCCCCGCAGGACGAGGCGACCATGTTGCATTCGGTCTGGCCGTAAAATTCGTTGATCGTGACACCAAAGGCCTCGCGCCCCCAGGCCAGCATCTCGGTCCCCAAGGGCTCGCCCCCCGAAGCGACAGATCGCAGCCCCGAAAGCACGGCATCCTCGGCCTTGAGCATCCGCAGCGCGGTGGGCGGAAAGAACACGTTGCGAATGCCCGTGACAGCGATGATGCGCTGACACTCGGCGACGGTGAATTTGTCCATCCGCGCGGCCACAACGGGAACCCCCAGGGCCAGCCCCGGCATCAGCACGTCAAACAACCCGCCAATCCAGGCCCAATCTGCGGGCGTCCACAGGCAATCGCCCTCTTGCCCCAGAAAATCATGGCTGACCTCGACCCCCGGCAAGTGGCCAATCAGCACGCGATGCGCATGCAAAGCGCCTTTGGGCGCGCCGGTGGTGCCGCTGGTATAGATCAGAACGGCGGGGTCTTCGGGGCCGGTAGGGGCGGTATCAAAGGGGATGTCAGACAGCGCCAGTTCCTCGGGGATTAGCTGGTCGTGGCCGTCCATCGCCAACCAGTCGCGCAGCCCCTCGGTGCCCTCGGGATCGGCGATGACCCAGGCGACGCCTGCATCCTCCAGCCGGGTCAACAGCGCGTCCGTGCCGAACAGTTTGAACAACGGGATCGAGATCGCGCCCAGTTTCCAGCACGCAATATGCGCCGCCGCCGTCCACGGGGATTGCGAGCGCAAAACGCCCACGCGGTCACTGCGCTGCACGCCCTTGGCTGTCAGATCAGCGGCCAGCGTGTCGGCCATGCGCCGCAGCGTGCCATAGCTGACATCAATCCGCGCATCCCCGGTCATGTCGATGATCGCCACACGGTCTGGCGCGCGGTCAGCCCAGTCGTCACAGACCTGACGCGCCATATTCAGCTGCGCGGGGATGTCCCATCGGAACCCCCGCACCAGACTGCCGTAATCCTCCCCTTTCGGCAGCATGGCTTAGCTCATGGCCGCCATCATTTCGCGCCCCACCAGCATCCGACGGATTTCCGAGGTCCCTGCCCCGATCTCCATCAGCTTAGCGTCGCGGAAAATCCGGCCCACGGGGTTGTCAGACAGATAGCCCGCCCCGCCAAAGGCCTGCACGGCCTGATGCGCCACGACCATCGCTTCTTCAGAGGCATAGAGGCAACACGCCGCCGCATCCTGGCGGGTCACCTCGCCGCGATCACAGGATTTGGCGACCTCGTAAACATAGGCGCGGGCCGAGTTCATCTTGGTGTACATATCCGCCAGCTTGCCCTGCATCAGCTGGAAATTCCCGATGGGCTGACCGAACTGCTTGCGCTCGGCCATATAGGGCATAACCTCGTCCAGACAGGCGGCCATGATGCCGGTGCCGATGCCCGCCAGAACCACGCGTTCGTAGTCCAGGCCGGACATCAGGACGCGCACGCCGCGCCCCTCTTCGCCCAGAACGTTTTCAAACGGCACTTCGCAGTTTTCAAAGATCAGCTCGGCGGTGTTGGACCCGCGCATCCCCAACTTGTCAAAATGCTTGGAGGTGCTGAAGCCGGTCATGGATTTCTCAACGATAAAGGCGGTGATGCCTTTGCTGCCAGCCTCGGGGTCGGTTTTCGCGTAGACCACCAAAGTGTCGGCGTCAGGACCATTGGTAATCCAGTATTTATTGCCGTTCAGCACGTAGTAGCCGTTGCGCTTTTCGGCCTTCAGCTTCATCGAAACCACGTCCGACCCGGCCGAGGGTTCCGACATGGCCAAAGCACCGACGGACGTTCCCGCGATTAACCCTGGCAGGTATTTTTGCTTTTGCTCTTCGGTGCCATTTAGCTTGATCTGGTTGACACACAGATTGGAATGGGCACCGTAAGACAGCGAGACCGAAGCCGAAGCCCGTGCGATCTCTTCCACAGCAATCACATGCGCCAGATAGGACATGCCCGCCCCGCCATATTCCTCGGAAGTCGTGATGCCCAACAGGCCCAGATCGCCCATCTCTTTCCACAGCTCGTTGGGGAATTCGTTGTCCAGATCCACCTGAGCCGCCATCGGCTTGATACGCTCTTGTGCCCAACGGTGCACCATCTCGCGCAGCGCGTTAACATCTTCTCCCAGATCATAAGCCATCACTGCATTGAACACGGGCCACTCCTTTGATCGCTTTATTGAACAGTTGTTCATAAATAGACTCAAGACCCGAGTCGGGTCAACCTTAATTCGACCTCATGGCCCTGGTGACGCCGCTTTGGAAAAAGACGCTCTCGCGATGCAAGTGCGTTCAGAATAGTAGCTGATGGGATTTGATCCGGCGGAGCGCGCTTTCGCGCGCACTTGAAAACTCGTTGTCAGCCTACGGCTTCCGCCTCGGGGTTGGCGGACAAGCCACCAACAGCTCGCCTCACTGCCATCTCGCCAAAACAAAGGCTATGTATAGCTTCCAACGCAGCGTCACGCGACAGCCCGAGGCCGCAGGCCGAGATATACTGTGCGCGCGCAGCGCGCCCCGCTTAGTGGTTTTGCCAAACAGTGCCGACTTCGGATCGGATAATTCTGGCGATCAGTTCGCAATCGCCCAACGAGAACGTTAAAGGCAAACGCATATCCACGAGCCCCCTGAGAATGCGATCCGTTGCTGGCATCCTTTCGGCTTCAGCATAGCGCCAGCTGTCGTAGCGGCTGGTAAACCCCGCTGGCTCAGCGCCACCGAACCATTTCAGCTCAACTCCACGCGCGGCGCAACGCTGCAGCAACTCGGTGACTGCATCCTCACTCCAGCCCAGCAACAAAAACTGGATCGAAGAGCCGACATAGCTTTCTTCCGCAGGGCGTTCCACCACGGTTAAACCCGGAGTGTGTCGCAACCCACCCTCGACAGCCAAATAGCGTTCGTTCCAGCGCGCGCATTGCCCGGTCAGGCCACGCAATTGCGGACGCAAGATCGCAGCACGCAGATTGTCCATCCTACCAGAGATATTGGGCGTATCGTACTTGATCCCCTCAAAGACCTCGGCACTGGGTCCCGCCAAATGCCGATCAAACAGCATATAGCTGCCCGACAGCATCACTGCGCGCGCCATAACCTGCGGATCTTCGGTGACCAGCAGCCCGCCCTCGCCTGAATTCATGTGTTTATAAGTCTGGGTCGAGTAGCAGCCGATCAGCCCGTCCGTTCCCGAAAGCCGACCGTTCCAGCGGGCCCCCATCGTATGGGCGCAGTCTTCGATCACGGTGACGCCTGCGGCCTGACACATGCCCATCAGACGATCCATATCACACAGATGGCCGCGCATATGGCTCAGCATCAGCACCTTGGCCTGATCCAGTTTGGCGGCAAGATCCTCTAGATCAATCACCAGGCCTTCGGTCACGCCAACGAACACCGGTGCGGCGCCAACGCTGGCGATCGCCCCCGGCACCGGGGCCAGCGTAAAGGCGTTGGTCAGCACCTTGTCGCCGGGCTTTACCCCGACGGCCCGCAATGCCGTCGCCAGAGCATAGCCGCCCGACGCGACGGCAAGCGCGAATTTCACGCCCATTGCCGCCGCGAATTCCTGTTCCAGCAACGCGGTCTCTCCGGCCTCGTCGCCGACGGTATTGTAACGATGCAAACGGCCCGAGCGCATGACCCGAAGCGCCGCCTCGATCCCCTCTTCGGGAATGGGTTCTTGCTGGGTGAACGTGCCGGTAAAGACCTCTTGCTCAGCCATCAGCCGCCCCCAACAGCTTGCGCACCAGGTCAGGCAGGTGATCATAGTGATCCAAAAGAGCCTCGGGGTTCAAATCAGCCACCTTGCGTCCGTCCGGGCCAAAGGTCACCAAAACACAAGGCACCCCCAGCGCGGCAGCTGTTTTGCGATCCGTCACCGTGTCACCAATCAGAACCGAGCGTTGCGGATCCCCCCCTGCCGAAATCGCTGCCTGACGCAGCGGTTCCGGATCCGGCTTACGCACCGGCAGAGTATCCGCACCGATCATCGAGCCAAACGCCCCGCGCACACCCAATCGCTGCAACAAGGTTTCGGCCAGACCTTCGGGCTTGTTGGTGCAAATGCCGACCTTATAGCCATAAGATTTCAGCACCTCGACGGCCGCCATTGCGCCGGGATACAGCCGCGTGTGGCGATCAATGTCGGCGGCATAGGCCTCGAGCAACAGGGGATACCATTTCTCGACCTCGCCGGTGATGTCTGCATGAGACAGGCGCTCCAGCCCCAAGGTCAGCATTGCCCGCCCGCCATGAAAGGCCGTGCTTGCATCCTCAACCGGAGACAGCACGTCCCCCGCCCCCATTTGCTGAAAACAGGCATTGGCCGCAGCGATCAGATCACCGCTGGTATCCGCCAAAGTTCCATCCAAGTCGAAGATCACTGTTTTCATAAAAATTCACCCTGCTCAGCGTGTTTTCGCCCGCATTTGACACATGCCGCAATCACAAGTGAAGCTGTGCGCCCTTGCGCCCTGCCCCCAAGCGGATAAAACGAGCGAAAGACAAAGACAACAAGAGATATGGCATGAGCACGGCACTGATCATCCTCGCCGCGGGTATGGGGACACGCATGAACTCGGACCTGCCCAAGGTCCTGCACCAGATTGCCGGAGCGCCCATGGTGGTGCACGCCATGTTATCGGGTGCGTCTCTGGCGCCACAGCGCACGGTGATTGTCACCGGCCATGGCGCCGAAAAGGTCGAGAGCGCAGTCAACGCGCATGACCCCGAGGCCCGCTTTGCCCTGCAAGCCGAGCAGCTGGGCACGGCCCATGCGGTCGCGCAGGCTCGGGGCGCTTTGCATGGGTTCAGCGGCGACGCGATCGTCCTCTATGGGGACACGCCCTTTATTCAGCCCGAAACGCTCGAGGCAATGGTGGCTGCGCGGGCGCATCATGACGTCGTGGTCTTGGGATTTGATGCCGCTGATCCGGGCCGCTATGGCCGTCTGGTCATGGATGGAGACGCGCTACAAAAGATTGTCGAATTCAAGGATGCATCAGATGAAGAGCGCGCGATAACTCTCTGTAATTCTGGCGTTGTTTGTGCGGACGCGGACACGCTCTTTAGCCTGATCGACGCGGTTGGAAATGACAATGCCGCTGGCGAATATTATCTGACGGATATCGTGGAGCTGGCCCGCACCAAGGGCCTGTCCGCAACTGCGGTGGTCTGCGACGAAGCCGAAACCCTGGGCATCAATTCCCGCGCTGAACTGGCGGGGGCCGAGGCGGCATTTCAGGCCCGCGCACGGGCGCAACTGATGGAGGACGGGGTGACGCTCTGCGCCCCTGACACTGTGCATCTGGCCTTTGATACCGTGATTGGGCGCGACACTATCGTCGAACAAAACGTGGTCTTCGGCCCCGGCGCTACGGTCGAAAGCAATGCGCGCATCCGGGCGTTCTCGCATCTCGAAGGGTGCCATGTCAGCCAGCGTGCGATCGTTGGCCCCTACGCGCGTCTGCGCCCGGGTGCAGAACTGTCCGAAGACACCCATGTCGGCAATTTTGTCGAGATCAAGAACGCCACGTTGGAAGAAGGTGCCAAGGCCAACCATCTGACCTATATCGGTGACGCCCGCGTGGGCGCGGCCACAAATATCGGTGCGGGCACGATCACCTGCAACTACGATGGCGTCATGAAGCACCACACTGATATCGGCGCCAATGCCTTTATCGGGTCGAATACGATGCTGGTGGCTCCGGTCAAAATCGGGGATCGGGCGATGACGGCCAGCGGGTCTGTCATCACAAACGACGTCCCGCCCGAGGCTCTGGCCCTGGCCCGCACCAAGCAGACCAACAAACCGGGCCTTTCCGTGAAATTGTTCGATATGTTAAAGAAACAAAAAGAAAAACGCAGCAAAGGGGCGGAATAATGTGCGGTATTGTAGGGGTCCTGGGTGATCACGAGGCTGCGCCTCTGCTGGTCGAAGCGCTGAAACGTCTGGAATATCGCGGCTATGACAGTGCGGGCATCGCCACCGTCAACGATGGACATTTGGACCGTCGCCGCGCGGTCGGCAAGCTGGTAAACCTCAGCGATCTTTTGGTGCACGACCCCTTGCCCGGCAAGGCCGGCATTGGCCACACGCGATGGGCGACGCATGGGGCCCCCTCTGTGACCAATGCGCACCCGCATCGCGCCGGGCCAGTGGCCGTGGTTCACAACGGGATCATCGAAAACTTCCGCGAACTGCGCGAAGAATTGGCGACCAGGGGCCTGGAATTCGTCACCGAAACGGATACCGAGACCATCGCCCTGCTGGTCCAATCCTATATGTCCGACGGACACGCCCCGATCGAGGCTGCGCGCCTGACTCTTGGCCGCCTGCATGGCGCCTTTGCCCTGGCCTTCCTGTTTGACGGAGAAGAGGACCTGCTGATCGCCGCCCGCAAGGGCAGCCCGCTGGCCATTGGCCATGGAGACGGCGAGATGTTCGTTGGCTCGGACGCAATAGCGTTGGCTCCGCTGACCGACCGGATCACCTATCTGGAAGAGGGTGACTGGGCCGTTATCACCCGGAAATCGTTGGAAATTCGTGACGCCAACAACGACCTGGCCAATCGCGATATGCGCAAGATCGAGGTGGACAGCGCCCGTGTCGACAAAGGCGGCCATAAACACTTTATGGCCAAGGAGATCGCCGAACAGCCAAGCGTTATTGGCGAAGCGATCCAGCACTATCTGGCCAACAATGGTGATACCGTCGCCCTGCCCGACGACACGCTGGACTTTACCCAGATTGACAGGTTGACGATGGTCGCCTGTGGCACCGCGTTTTACGCCTGTCTGACCGCGAAATATTGGTTTGAACAGCTGGCGCAGCTTCCGGTCGAGGTCGATATTGCCAGCGAATTCCGTTACCGCGAGCCACCGATTCCGCCGCGCACTGTGGCTCTGTTTGTCAGCCAGTCGGGCGAGACCGCCGACACGCTGGCGGCGCTGCGATACTGTCAGAAAAAGGCCGACAAAATCGTGTCGGTGGTCAATGTCCCCGAAAGCTCGATCGCGCGGGAAAGTGACCTGGCGCTGCCCATTTTGGCCGGGGCCGAGATTGGCGTTGCTTCGACCAAAGCCTTCACCTGTCAGCTGACCGTGCTGTTAATGCTGGCGCTAAAAGCAGCCGAGCAGCGCGGCACAATCACGCCCGAGCGTCTGTCCGATCTGCTGTCTCAGCTGCGTGCTTTGCCACACACGCTGAACCATGCTTTGGACACCAACAAGAACACGAAACGCATTGCACGGCAGCTGGCCGAGGCGACAGATGTTCTGTTTTTGGGGCGCGGACTGATGTATCCATTGGCACTTGAAGGTGCATTAAAGCTAAAAGAAATCAGCTATATACATGCCGAAGCTTATGCATCAGGCGAACTAAAACACGGCCCCATCGCGCTGATCGACAAGACCCTGCCGGTGGTCGTTATGGCCCCTCGGGATGATCTGTTTGAAAAGACCGTTTCGAACATGCACGAGGTTCTGGCGCGCGGTGGCAAGGTGCTGTTGATCACCGATCAGCAAGGTGCCGACGAGGCTGATGGCGACACATGGAACACCCTGGTCATGCCGAATGTCGATCCGGTTCTGGCCCCCATTCTTTATGCTGTGCCCGCGCAATTGTTGGCCTATCATACGGCCGTGGCCAAAGGCACGGATGTTGACCAACCGCGCAATCTGGCCAAGTCAGTGACGGTGGAATAATGGCCAAACAGTTCGACAGTATCGAAGCCCCGCATCGCGCATTTATCGAAGCGCAGCACATGTTTTTTGTCGGCTCTGCCGCTGCTGAGGGACGGGTGAACATCTCGCCCAAGGGCATGGACAGCTTGCGGGTGTTGGATGCCAATCGCATCGTCTGGCGCAATATGACCGGCAGCGGCAATGAAACCGCCGGCCATCTAAAACAGATCAACCGGATCACGCTGATGTGGTGCGGGTTCGAAAAACGCCCGATGATTCTGCGGGCCTATGGCAGTGCGCGCATCTTGCACCCTCGTGATGCCGATTTCGCCGCTCTGAACGCTCTGTTTTCCGACGAAATCGGCGCGCGCCAGATTTATGATGTGCATGTCGAAATGGTGCAGACCTCTTGCGGCTATGCCGTACCGTTTTATGACCATGTCGGCGAGCGGGAAACGCTGAAAAAATGGGCGCTGGATCGTGGCGCGGATGGCGTCAGCGACTATTGGGCTGAAAAAAACCAGCAGACGATTGATGGTCTGCCAACAGATGTTCTGGGGACTGACCATGACGCTTGACGACGCTCTGGAACAGCTACGCGCGCTGATCGAACCCTGTCGGGCAGAGGGTATGCGCGCCTACCACAAACAAACCCGCGAGGTTCTGGGCATCCCCAATCCCGCGATGAACGATCTGACCAAGGGCTGGCGGCAAACACTCACCGTGCCCGAACGTGTCGATCTGGCGCGCGAGCTGTGGCTGACCGATATTTTCGAGGCCCGCATTGCCGCCGCCAAACTGCTGACCCAAGCGCGGATCAAAGATGACGAGCAGGCCTGGGTGCTGATCCAAACCTGGGTGCGCGATTTTGACAGCTGGGCGATTGCCGATCACGTTTGCATGGCCGGGCAGAAACGCCTGTTGGCCAATCCCACCCGTGTCGAGGATGTCGAGGAATGGGTGCATTCAACCCACATGTGGACCCGGCGGGCTGCGCTGGTAATCACCCTGCCCTGGACCAAGCAGAACAACCCCAAACACACCGATCTGGAAATCCGCGATCAGGTGCTGGGATGGTGCGCGCGCTATGCGGATGACAAGGAATGGTTCATCCAAAAAGCAATCGCCTGGTGGCTGCGCGACCTTTCCAAACACGACCCTGAACGGGTGGTGAAATTCGTGGATCGCTATGGCGCGCAGCTTAAACCGTTCGCGCTGAAAGAGGCCTCGAAATACCTGACCAATTGCTAGGTCATTCGACGTAGACCATGACCTCGGGCAATCCGGCCAGCGGGGCATCCAGCAATTGCATCGCGGACAGCGACAAGCGGCTGCCGGCCGTTGCCTCGCCAGGGATGGGAATCAGATCCACTTTGATGGTGCGGCCCGATTTTTCATAGGTCACGCGCCCTTTGCCCGCAGTCGAGGTCAGGGGCGTTTCAATCCAGAACCCCAGCTTGCCCGGATCGCCAAGCGCGGCAACGGTGCGGCCCAGAAAGCCTTCGGTCACGGGCGCGACCACGGTTTCCTCAATGGGCTCGGGTTCCGGCAGGACGGCAACCGGTTCGGGCGTTGGCCGACGCAGATTAAGCCCCTCCAGCGGCGCGCAGGCAGACAGAACAAGGGCGAAAACAAGCGGGGGAAAGACGGTCAAGTGTTTCATATCCCGGACGCTACGCCCAATTCCTTGCATGATCAACGCCCTCTGCCCTTGCCGTGGCAAGGTTCCGCCCCTAGGTTCTTCTGCATGACTGCTCCTTTGATTGACCCCTTCCAGCGCGCCATCAGCTATTTGCGTGTCTCTGTCACCGACCGCTGCGATTTTCGCTGCCAATACTGTATGGCCGAAAACATGACCTTTCTGCCCAAGAAAGAGTTGCTGACTCTGGAAGAGCTGGATCGTGTCAGTTCGACCTTCATCCGCATGGGTGTTGAGAAACTCAGGATTACCGGCGGCGAACCTTTGGTCCGGCGCGGGATCATGACCTTTTTCAACGGCATGGCACGCCATTTGGACAGCGGCGCCCTGAAAGAGCTGACGCTGACCACAAACGGCTCTCAACTGGCCCGGTTCGCCGATGATCTGTATGCGGCCGGCGTGCGACGGGTGAATATCTCGCTCGATACGCTGGACGAGGCCAAATTCGCGGACATCACGCGCTGGGGTCGATTGCCCCAGGTGCTAAATGGAATTGACGCAGCGCAGCGCGCGGGCATGCGGGTCAAGATCAACGCCGTCGCCCTAAAGGGGTTTAACGAGGACGAGTTGTTCCAGATGGTGGCCTGGTGCCACGAACGCGACATGGATCTGACCTTTATCGAAGTGATGCCCATGGGCGATATCGGTAACGAAAACCGGCTAGATCAGTATTGGCCGCTAAAAGACCTGCGCGCCACGCTGGGCGAACAGTTTTCCTTGATTGATCTGGCGGAACGTTCTGGCGGACCCGCCCGCTATGTCCGGCTCGAGGAAACTGGGCAAAAGATCGGTTTCATCACCCCGCTGACGCATAATTTCTGCGAAAGCTGCAACCGTGTCCGCCTGACCTGCACTGGCGAGCTGTATATGTGTCTGGGCCAAGAAGACATGGCCGATCTGCGTCCGTCGTTGCGGGATCACACCGACACCGATCAACCGCTCGAAGAGGCGATCCGCGCGGCAATCGGGCTGAAACCCAAGGGCCATGATTTCGATTATTCACGGCAGGAAGTGGCCGGACAGATGTCCCGCCACATGAGCCATACCGGCGGCTAGCCCTTAGGCTGCCGGCATCCGCTGCTCCACGATCTCGGCCCACCAGCTGCACCCGGCGGGAATGGCCTCGTCGTTGAAATTATATTCGGGGTGATGCACCATCGCCGTGTCGCCATTCCCCACCAGAATATAAGCGCCAGGGCGTTCTTCCAGCATAAAGGCGAAATCCTCGCCGCCCATGACCAAGGGGGCCTCGTCACACGTGCCTGACACGTTGCGCGCCACGCTGGCGGCGAATTCTGTCTGCTCTTGCGAGTTCACCATCACCGGGTAATTGCGGATATAGTTCACCTCGACCGTTCCGCCAAACGTCGCCGCAACCCCCTGACAAATCTCAGCAATCCGCTTCTCGGCCAGATCTCGAACTTCGGGACTGAGCGTGCGCACGGTCCCCAGCATCTCAACCTTTTGCGGGATCACGTTGAACGTTTCGGAATTGGTACGGAACGAGGTCACCGACACCACCAGTTGATCCACAGGGTCGGCATTTCGCGAGGCAATCGTCTGCAACGCCTGAACCGCATGCGCGGCCATCACGGTGGTGTCGATCCCATCCTGAGGCTTGGCTGCATGGCCGCCCTTGCCTTCGAACATCACTTCGAACACGTCGGTCGCCGCAAAAAACGGGCCCGGACGAATGGCGAATTTTCCCAGCGGTTGGCCGGGCCAGTTATGCATGCCGTAGACCTCTTGGATGCCCCAGCGGTCCATCAGACCGTCGTCGCACATGACCTTGCCGCCGCCGCCACCCTCTTCGGCGGGCTGGAAAATGACGATCACGGTGCCGTCAAAATTCCGCGTCTCCGACAAGTATTTGGCTGCGCCCAGCAGCATCGCAGTATGCCCGTCATGGCCACAAGCATGCATCGCGCCAGGGGTTTTGCTGGCATAGTCCAGCCCGGTCTGTTCGTCGATCGGCAGCGCGTCCATGTCGGCGCGCAGGCCGATAACTTTGCCGCTGCCGTTCTGCTTGCCCTTGATCACGCCGACAACGCCCGTTCGGCCAATGCCTTCGATCACGTCATCGCAGCCAAATTCGCGCAACTTGTCCGCAACGACCCCGGCCGTGCGAATGGTGTCGAACATAATCTCGGGATGCGCGTGCAGATCACGGCGCCAGGCGGTGATTTCGTCATGGAGCTCGGCAAAGCGGTTCTTAACGGGCATGGGATGGATCCTTTGTTGGTCGCGCGGGTCGGTTCTGTGGCCCGGAGTGTCTGTGCAGAAGATAGCGGTCCGCGCGCTAACGTCCAGCCCGAGAAATACGGGATCGGCGCCGTTCAGCCGCCATATCCGCACGCGGAGGTCAGCACGAAATGCCCTTGACCCACCTGATCATACTGCGAAAGTGCAGGCGAATAACCCAGCGGATGGATCGGCGATGGGATCGGTTTGAAATTCAGCGCGCGGTCGGCATGCCGCTGTGTCGGGTCAGCAATGGGCACCGCCCGCATCAGCGCTTGGGTATACGGATGGCGCGGATTTTCGAAAATCGCCTGACGCGGCCCGATTTCCACGATCCTTCCCAAATACATCACGGCGACGTCGTGGCTGACCCGTTCGACCACCGCCATATCGTGGCTGATAAACAGAAAAGACAGGCCCAGATCGGCCTGAAGCTCCATCATCAGGTTCAGAACCTGCGCCTGAACCGAGACATCCAGAGCCGAGACCGCCTCGTCCGCGACAATCACCTTTGGGTTCAACGCAAGTGCACGGGCGATCGCAACTCGTTGTCGCTGCCCGCCGGACAATTCATGCGGATACCGCTGCATGAAGTCGCGCGGCAGCCTGACCCGGTCGAACAGATGGGCCACACGGTCGGACAGCTCGGCCCCTTTCGTCAGGTTAAAATTGCGCAAAGGTTCAGCGACCTGATCAGCCAGGCGCATCTGCGGGTTCAGGCTGGCGAAAGGGTCCTGAAACACCATCTGCATGT
>JBOEGN010000023.1:27578-27948 GCA_050633445.1 Thalassovita sp. | reverse complement strand
GCATCCGCGAAGAGATCATCACGGTCCTGCACCCGGACGTGCTGGCCGAGGCCGTGCGCGAGCTGGAAACCGACGACGTTGTCGATCTGGTCGAAGATCTGGACGAGCCCCAACAAGAGGCGATCCTTGATGCGCTAGAGGACAGCGACCGGGTCGCGGTCGAGCAGGCGCTTAGCTATCCGGAATTTGCTGCGGGCCGCCTGATGCAGCGCGAGGTCGTGACCGCGCCGGAGCACTGGAATGTCGGCGACGCGATTGATTTTCTGCGCCATGCCAGGGACTTGCCCGATCAATTCTATCATATGACTCTGGTCGACCCACGCATGCACCCGGTCGGGAATGTCACGTTGGGCAAGATCATGTCCTCGCG
>JBOEGN010000023.1:0-27555 GCA_050633445.1 Thalassovita sp. | reverse complement strand
GGCGACGTGGCCTATGCGTTCAACCAGTATCACTTGATTTCGGCCCCGGTGGTGGACGAGGACGGGCGGCTGGTCGGTGTCATCACGATTGACGACGCCATGTCAGTTCTGGACGAAGAACACGAAGAAGACATCCTGCGCCTGGCCGGTGTGAGCGACGAAGCCAGCCTGTCTGACAGCATTATCGAGGCCGCAAAAGGCCGCGCGACATGGCTGTTCGTAAACCTGCTGACGGCGATTCTGGCCTCGTTGGTGATCGACATGTTTGCCGAAACGATTGACCAGATGGTGGCGCTGGCCGTGTTGATGCCCATTGTCGCCTCGATGGGCGGAAATGCGGGGACGCAGACGATGACCGTAACCGTGAGGGCGCTGGCGACTCGAGATTTGACCGCGCAAAACGCCATGCGGGTGGTCTGGCGCGAAATCTCGGTTGGGGCGCTGAATGGCATTCTGTTCGGTTTGGTGATGGCGGCTGTAGCCGCGCTGTGGTTTGGCGTGCCCTTGCTGGCGATGGTGATCGGCGTGGCCATGGTTCTGACCCAAATAGCGGCCGCTATTGGCGGCATCATCATCCCGATGGCGCTGGACCGTTTTGGCGTTGACCCGGCGCTGGCCTCGGGGCCATTCGTGACCACGGTGACGGATGTTGTTGGGTTTTTCGCATTCCTTGGGCTTTCCGCGACGGTGTTGCTGTGACCTTGGCCGCTCGCAAGGCCGCTGCGCGCAAAGCCGCTTTGGCCCGGCGCAAGGCCGCGCATGGGGCCGGTCTGGTGGGGCGGGCAGGGCATCTGTCGCAGGTGTTGGCCGGGTTCCGTGGCGTGCCTTTGGCGGGGTACATGCCCATCCGAACCGAGATTAACCCACTGCCCGCGATGGAAGAATCCTCGGCCCATGGCCCTGTCGGTGTGCCAGTTATCCAAGGTGCAGGGCTTGCGCTGAAATTCTCGCGCTGGGAGCCAGGCTGTGCGATGAAAGACGGCCCCTTTGGCGCGGAAATCCCGGCTGTTGATGACTATTTCGAGCCAGAGATTGTAATCGTGCCCCTGGTTGCTTTTGATCGCAACGGAGGCAGGCTTGGCTATGGCGGCGGGTTTTATGACCGGACACTGGAACAACTGCGTGCGCGCCGCGCCACGTTGGCCATTGGTTTTGCCTATGCCGCACAAGAGTCCGAAGATCTGCCTCTGGAGCCGACGGATCAGCCGCTGGACATGATCGTGACCGAAGAGGGCGTGGTGATTCCTCGCTAGGCGTGCATGCTTGGTGAATGTGGGATTTTGGGTATTTATACCAAGAAGAAACAGCCCGTTGCGCGTTATATGGCGATGTTGGGTCTTGCCTGTCGCGGCGCTGCGGCCTAGGCAGGCTATATGAAGATACTTTTCCTTGGTGATGTGATGGGGCGCGCCGGACGGCGGGTCGTGAGTGAAAATCTGCCGCGTTTGCGCGACGAGTGGAAGCTGGATTTCGTCGTTGTGAATGGCGAGAATGCCTCGAATGGGGCAGGGCTGACCGGGGCGCATGCGAAGCTGTTGCTGGACGCTGGCGCTGATGTGGTGACGCTGGGCGATCATTCTTTCGACCAAAAGGATATGCTGCAATTCATCGAGAGCGAGCCGCGGGTATTGCGACCGTTGAACTTCGCCAAGGGCGCGCCGGGTGTTGGCGCTCGGGTGTTTCAGGATCGGCGTGGGCGCAAGATTCTGGTGGCGCAGGTGCTGGGCAACGTGTTCATGAAGCGGGCCTTTGATGACCCGTTTTCCACGATTGACGAGGTGCTGCGCAAACACACTCTGGGGGGTGCTGTGCAGGCGACCTTGGTGGATGTGCATTGCGAGGCCACCAGCGAAAAGATGGGCATGGGGCATTTCTGTGACGGACGTGCCAGTCTGGTTGTCGGGACGCATACGCATGTGCCGACCGGGGATGCTCAGCTCCTTCCGAAAGGCACCGGGTTCCTGTCAGATGCCGGGATGTGCGGCGATTATGACAGTGTGATCGGCATGGAAAAAGCAGAGCCCATGCGCCGGTTTGTGACAGGTATGGTCAAGGGGCGGTTTGCCCCTGCAAATGGCGAGGCGACCCTGTCTGGTGTCTATGTCGAGACAGACGACAAGACCGGACTGGCCAAAGAGATTCGGATGATCCGCCAGGGCGGACGTTTGCAACAATCCGGGCTGTAGTCAGAATTCCAAACCGACACGGGATTGCGGGCGCGAGCGCAGATGGCCTCTTGCCCGTTGTGTTTGCTTGGGCGACACTGCTTTGAATTGATTGCACAGGGTACCTACATGGATCTTTTCCATCTGACCCAGTCCACGCAGGCGATCCTCGCGCTGCTCGTGGTTTTGGGTATGTTTGTCCTCTTCGTGAAAGAAGTGTTTCCGACCGAGGTCGTGGCGATTTTCGGTGTTGGATTTATGTTAGCGTTCGGTTTGCTGCCCTATGAGGCCGCGCTGAGCGTTTTATCCAATCCTGCTCCGTGGACGATCGCGATGATGTTCATTGTGATGGGGGCCCTTGTGCGGACGGGGGCCTTGGATGCCTTTACCGTTCTGGCGGATAAGCGGGCCAAGACCAACCCGAAGGTGGCGATCGTCATGTTGTTGGTTTTCGTGGTTCTGGCCTCGGCTGTGATGAATAATACCCCTGTGGTTGTGGTGATGATCCCGGTCTTTGTGCAGCTGTCGCGGACCTTGGGGGTCGGTGCCAGTAAGCTGTTGATTCCGCTGAGCTATGCGGCCATTGTCGGGGGCACGCTGACCCTGGTGGGGACCTCGACCAACCTGTTGGTCGATGGTGTAGCACGCGCAAATGGGCTTGAGGCGTTCTCGATTTTCGAGGTCACACCGCTGGCGGTTATCCTGGTGATTTGGGGCATGGTCTATCTGGCGGTTTTCGGTCGTTTTCTGCTGCCTGACCGTACCAGCATGGCCAGTATGTTGTCGGATAAAAGCCGGATGAAATTCTTTACCGAGGCGGTGGTTCCCCCGGATTCAAACCTGGTTGGACGCGAGGTTCAGGGGGTTCAGCTGTTCAAACGTGATGGCGTGCGCCTGATCGATGTCATTCGTGGGGATCAATCGCTGCGCCACAGCATGAAGGGGGTCGAATTGCAGGTCGGGGATCGCGTCGTGTTGCGCACCCAGATGACCGAGCTGCTTAGTCTTCAGCGCAACAAGAGCCTGAAACGCGTGGATCAGGTCTCGGCGGTTGAAACGCAGACGGTCGAGGTGCTGATCACCCCCGGATGCAAGATGGTGGGCCGGTCCCTTGGGGCGATGCGTTTGCGGCGTCGCTATGGTGTTTATCCGTTGGCGGTGCACCGGCGGAACCAGAATATTGGCTCGAACCTACAGGATCTGGTTGTTCGCGTTGGGGACACCCTGCTGCTAGAGGGCAGCCCCGACGATATTCAACGCCTTGCCTCGGATATGGACATGGTCGACGTGAGCCATCCTTCGGCCAAAGCCTTCCGGCGCAGTCAGGCCCCGATTGCCATTGCGGCGCTGTTTGGCGTGGTCGTGCTGGCGGGCTTTGGACTGGCGCCGATCCTGTTGCTGGCGACATTGGCAGTGGCGTTGGTTCTGATCACGCGCTGCATTGATTCAGACGAGGCATTTTCCTATATCGACGGCCGCCTTTTGGCGCTGATCTTCTCGATGCTGGCCATCGGGGCATCGCTTCAACATACCGGCGCGGTCGAGCTGGTGGTCGGTTTTGTCGAGCCTGCTTTGGCGATGATGCCGCCATTCCTTATGATCTGGGCGGTGTATCTGCTGACGTCCGTGCTGACCGAGATGGTCTCGAATAACGCGGTGGCCGTGGTGGTGACACCGATTGCTATGGGGCTTGCCAGCGCGTTGGGCGTCGATCCAAGGCCCTTGGTTGTTGCGGTGATGTTGGCGGCCTCGTGCAGCTTTGCGACGCCTATCGGGTATCAGACCAACATGCTGGTCTACGGCCCCGGCGGCTATCGTTTTACCGATTTCATGAGGGCCGGCGTGCCCTTGAACCTAAGCATGGGCATTCTGGCTTCGGCACTGATCCCGTATTTTTTCCCGCTGTAACGGCTGCGTCAAAGCGGCCAGAACACCAGGATCAGGGGGATCGAGACGCTGACCACCAGGATCTCCAGCGGCAGGCCCATGCGCCAGTAATCACCAAAGCGATAGCCGCCGGGGCCCAGTACCAGCGTGTTGTTTTTATGCCCGATCGGGGTCAGGAACGCCGCTGAGGCCGCAATCGCCACCGCCATCAGGAATGGATCGGGGTTCACGCCCAGCTGCTGCGCCATCTGGATACCGATGGGGGCCGCGACAATGGCCGTTGCGGTGTTGTTCAGCACGTCCGACAGGGTCATCGTGACCACCATCAAGACGGTCAGGATCGCCCAAGCGGGCCAGCCCTGCGTCAGGTCCACCAGCGCTCCGGCGATCAGCTGCGTCCCCCCCGAGCTTTCCAGCGCCGAGCCTAACGGGATCATCGACCCCAGCAGCACCACGACGGGCCATTCGATATGGTCGTAGAGTTCTTGCAGAGGCAGGATTTTCGTTAAAACATAGGCCACAACCACCAGTCCCAGCGCAATTGGCAGGTAGATCAGCCCGACACTTGCGGCCGCGACGGCGGCAGCGAACAGGCCGATGGCCAGCCAGGTTTTTGAATCCTCGGTCACTGCCAGCCCGCGATCCGCCAGCGGCAGAACGCCCAGCCAGTCCATGACCTCGGGGCCGGTGCCGCGCGGCACCAACAGCAGCAGGATGTCCCCGGCCTCGACCTGTGTTTTGCGTACTTGTTGACGGATTGATTTACCTTGCCGCGAGATCCCCAACAGGACCGAGCGCTGCCGCCAGGCCAGTCCAACCGCCTGCGAAGTGCGCCCGTTCAGACGAGATTCGACAGGGACCACAGCCTCGATCACCTCCAGCCCGTCGCCGTCAGCCTTCAGCAGGCTTTCGCGTTTGTCGTCGGAAAACGCTAGCGACAGGGCGGCGCGGAACTCGTCCAAAGGTTCCGGCGCGGCCTCGAGCACCAGCGCGTCGCCAGCTTGCAACGTGGTGTAGCGCGACCGGCCATACCGGCGTTTTCCGTCACGGATCAGACCAATAACAGCGACATCGGCCTTGTCGGCCTCGTCATACAGTTCCTCGACCCGCTTGCCGATCAGTTTGCTGTCTTCTGGTACGGTCAATTCCGCAATATAGTCCCCAAGATCAGCAACTTGCGCCGTTGCATCCTCGCGTTTGGGGATCAGGCGCCAACCGATCAGAGCCACAAAGATCAACCCTGCGATTGCCGTCAGCCCGCCCACAGGGGCGAAATCGAACATCGAGAACGGCTCGCCCAGGGATTCCTCGCGGATGGCGGCAATGATGATGTTTGGGGGCGTGCCGATCAGTGTGGCCATGCCGCCCAGAATGGTGGCAAAACTCAGCGGCATCAGGCTCAGCCCCGGACTGCGGCCCGCCTTGTGTGCGGTCTGAATATCCACCGGCATCAGCAGCGCCAGTGCTGCAACGTTGTTCATAAAGGCGGACAGGATTCCTCCGATTCCACCCATCAGCGTGATGTGACCGCCCAGGGCGCGGCTGCTGTCGACCAATGTGCGCGTGATCAGAAAAACCGCGCCCGACCGCACCAACCCGGCCGAGACCACCAGCACCAGTGCCACAACCAGTGTCGCCGAATGGCCAAAGCCGGAAAACGCATCCTTGACCGGCACCACGCCCAGAACGACGCCCAACATCAGCGCGGAAAACGCCACCAGGTCATAACGGTATCGTCCCCACAACAGCATGGCGAAAACTCCGCCGAACAGGGTAAACAGGATGATCTGATCAGTTGTCATGGGCTGGTCTCCTCTGTTGCCACACAATCCCATGGCCGCGATGAACGCAACCTCCTTGCAGGCCTACCCTCGCGTGACTTATAGAGACGCGACACAATGTATTCTGATGAGGGAGGCACCGATGGCCGGCCACTCTAAATGGGCAAACATCCAGCACCGCAAAGGTCGGCAAGACGCCGCCCGTTCCAAGCTATTTTCGAAACTGTCGAAGGAAATCACCGTCGCCGCCAAGATGGGCGACCCTGATCCCGACAAGAACCCGCGTCTGCGTCTGGCCGTGAAAGAGGCCAAGTCGCAATCCGTGCCTAAGGACGTGATCGAACGCGCGATCAAGAAATCCACGGCAGGGGATGGCGACGATTACGAAGAAATCCGGTACGAGGGCTACGGCCCCAACGGTGTCGCCGTGATCGTCGAAGCGATGACCGACAACCGCAACCGCACGGCCTCGGTTGTGCGTTCGACCTTTACCAAAAACGGTGGGAACCTGGGCGAAACCGGCTCGGTCGGGTTCATGTTCGNNTCATCTGGTGCGCCGACACGGATCTGAACGACGTTTCGGGCGCGTTGGAAGCCGAATTGGGCGAGTCGGACACGACCAAATTGGTGTGGAAACCCCAAACCACCACCGAGCTGGGTCTGGAAGACATGCAAAAGCTGATGAAGCTGATCGACGCCTTGGAAGACGACGACGATGTGCAGCGCGTCACCACCAATTTCGAGGCCTCGGATGAGGTGATGGATCAGCTTTGATCCAAGGACCGCGATGAAAATGGGCCGGCCGATTGGGGCCGGTCTTTTTGTATCTATGGGGCGGCTTTGTCCGATACCGGTGATCAATTCTGCTAGATGGTTTTTCACAGAATTGGCCCGTCAAAACGCCCTAAGTGTCAGATTTAGAAGCCTAAATATCTGTTCCCTAACGGCGGGGCTTCTCTTGTAACGGAAACTGGGATATTTTGGGGGTTATTGGTACCTAAGGCGCTTGGACGCCAAAGGTCACCCAATGCAATCAGAGTGGTTTTCATGACGTCATTGACTGCTGGATTTTGGCTGGGCCTGTCGCTGATCCTGGCCATTGGCGCGCAGAACGCGTTCGTTTTGCGACAAGGAGTACGCCGAGAGCACGTCTTTGCGGTCTGCCTGACCTGCGCGTTATCTGACGCGGTGCTGATCGCGGCGGGCGTGTCGGGGTTTGGCGCTCTGGTCACGAAATTGCCCTGGTTGGAGCCTGTGATGCGTTGGGGCGGTGCTGCGTTTTTGCTGGTCTATGGCGCGCGCGCGTTCTGGTCTGCTTGGCAGGGCGGCGAAAACCTAGAGGCCGCTGACTCCGGTCGTGCCAGTCTGAAAGGCGTCTTGGCCACCTGTTTGCTGCTGACCTGGGCGAACCCGCATGTCTATCTGGACACGGTTGTGCTGCTTGGTTCGGTCGCTGCGCAATACGAGCATCAGCTGTTTTTTGCGCTGGGGGCGATGACGGCCAGCTTTGTCTTTTTCTTCTCGCTGGGCTACGGCGCACGCCATTTGGCACCGTTGTTTGCGCGCCCGGTCGCGTGGCGCCTGTTGGATGTGCTGGTCGGCGGCATCATGTGGGTGATTGCCATTAGTCTGGTGTTTTGAGCCTTGCGGTTGGGTAAAATCCGCTAAACAGTACGCATATGAATAATTCGCAGCCTCAACGCCCCGTGGCCGGAATCCTTTGGATGCTCACGACAGGCATTTTGTTCGTCGGAGTGACCGCGCTGGTGAAAACTCTGGGCCCGGCCGTTCCGGCGGTCGAGGCAGCGTTTCTGCGCTATGCCATCGGGTTGGTTTTCGTTCTGCCGATGTTCGCGCCTATCCTGCGAGCGAAATTGACACGCCGCCAGTGGGGTCTGTTTACCCTGCGCGGGCTGGCGCATTCCGGCGGCGTTGCGCTGTGGTTTTACGCGATGGCGCGCATTCCGATCGCGGATGTGACGGCGCTGAACTATCTGTCTCCGATCTATGTCACGCTGGGCGCTGCCCTGTTTCTGGGCGAGAAGCTGGCCCTGCGCCGGGTCCTGGCCGTGATCGCGGCTTTGATCGGCGCGTTGATCATCCTGCGTCCCGGATTCCGAGAGATTGGCAACGGTCATCTGGCGATGCTGGGCGTGGCGGTGATCTTTGGCGTGTCCTACCTGCTGGCCAAGCGGCTGACGGACCAAACCAACGCGGCTGTTGTCGTGGGGATGCTGTCGATTTTCGTGACCATCGGCTTGGCCCCCATGGCGATTGCCAATTGGGTGACCCCTGATTTGCGCGCGTTGGGGCTGCTGACGGCGGTGGCTCTGTTGGCAACGGCGGGGCATTACACGATGACGCTGGCCTTTGCCTCCGCTCCGGTGACGGTGACGCAGCCCGTGACCTTTTTGCAGCTGCTTTGGGCCAGTTTGTTGGGCTATTTTGTGTTCGACGAAGCCATCGACCTGTGGGTCATGGTTGGCGGTTTGGTGATCCTCAGCTCGGTCACATTCATCACCTGGCGCGAGGCCGTGCTAAAACGCCGAACCCGCACCCCGGTGGCACTGGCCACCAAGGTCTAGGTGCCGCGCGGGTCCAGTAGCTTTGCCAGAATGGTTTCCGAGGTGACATGACCCAGAGTTTTGCCGTCTTCGATAACTGCGACCGGCCCGCCCGACGTCATGGTCATCACCTCTTTGACGGGTGTATTGGGGGCGACGCTGGTTGCGGAATCGCCCTCGGCTAGCTGCATCACATCCTGCGCGCTGAGGACGCCCAGCGGGTTCATATGTGCCACAAATTCAGCCACGTAATCCGTTGCGGGGGCGGTGAAAATCTCTTGCGGAGTGCCGCATTGGACGATCCGACCGCCTTCCATGATGGCGATGCGATTGCCCAGTTTAAAGGCCTCGTCCAGGTCGTGACTGACAAAGATGATGGTGCGTTGCAGTTTCTGCTGTAGGTCCAGCAATTCGTCCTGCAAATGGGCGCGGATCAATGGGTCCAGCGCTGAAAAGGGTTCGTCCATCAGCAGGGTCGGGGCCTCGGTCGCAAAGGCGCGGGCCAGGCCCACGCGTTGTTGCATCCCGCCCGACAGCTCGGCCACGCGGCGGTCTGCCCAGTCCGACAGACCAACCAGTTCGAGCTGAGTTTCCACGCGCGCCGCGCGCTCGGATTTGGGGATGCCGGCCAATTCCAATCCCAGCCCGACGTTTTCCCGGACCGAGCGCCACGGCAGCAGGCCGAATTGTTGGAACACCATCGCGACACGCTCCATTCTGATGCGGCGCAGGGTGGCTTTGTCGGCGTTGGTGACGTCCACCAGCTCGGTTCCGTCGCCCACAAAGGTGGCGCCTCGCACGACTGGGTTCAGCCCGTTTACGGCCCGCAACAGCGTGGATTTGCCCGAGCCGGACAGCCCCATCAGCACAAGAATCTCGCCCTCTTTCACGTCCAGCGAACAGTCGTGCACGCCCAGAACCTGCCCGGTCAGTTCCTGCACCTCGGCACGGGATTTCCCTTCGTCCATCAGGGGTAGGGCGCGGGTGGGATGATCGCCGAACACGATGGAAACATTGTCGAATTTTACGGCTGTCTTGGCGGTCATTTCTTGCCCTCCACGCGCAGCATCCGGTCCAGAAGGATGGCCAGAACCACGATCACGAAGCCCGATTCAAAGCCCAAAGCGGTGTCGACGCGGTTTAAGGCACGCACCACAGGCACGCCCAATCCGTCCGCGCCCACAAGGGCGGCGATGACGACCATGGACAGCGACAACATGATAGTCTGGTTCAGACCGGCCATGATCTGAGGCAGGGCATAGGGCAGCTCGACCTTCAGCAGGGTCTGGCGCGGGGTGGCCCCAAACGCCTGTGCGGCCTCGAGCAAAGGTTGCGGGGTCGAAGTGACGCCCAGATGCGTCAGGCGGATCGGCGCGGGTAGTACAAAGATCACGGTGGCGATCAGTCCGGGCACCATGCCGATACCAAAGAACACGATGGCCGGGATCAGGTAGACGAATGTGGGCAGGGTCTGCATCAGGTCCAATACCGGGCGCATCGCTCGAAACAGCCTGGGCCTGTGCGCTGCTGCGATGCCAATAGGGACGCCCAGCCCCATACAGACCACGCAGGCCGACAACACCAGCGTTAGGGATTCGGTTGTTTCCTCCCAGTAGTCCTGGTTGAGGATGAACAGAAAGCCGATCGCTACCATTAGCGCCGGTTTCCAGTTGCGCTGGATCGCAAAGGTCAATGCGGCGAATATTGCAATGATAATAAGAGGGTGCGGGGATTGTAGAACCCAGAGGATGCCGTCAATCAGCGCCTCGAGCGCGTCTGACAGGCCGTCAAAGAACAACGCGCCATGCAGCTGGAGCCAGTCGAAGATCCGGGCAGCAAACTTGCCAATCGGGATTTTGGTTTCGGTGATCCAGTCCATGTCGCTTCTCTGATTGTTGGGGAAGGAGAGGTGTAGCCTATGGCAACCGGGTGCAGATGAGATGTCAATCAGCCGTAACCAAATTGTCAGGGCTATGCCCTGTCTCTGCGCCTCGGCCCCCCTCCTGTCCTCCCCCCGTGGCCGGGGGGAGGGAGCCTGAGGAGGTCGACCCTGACTTATAGGCCGAGTGCTGCGTTGACAGCGGCGGTGGCGTCGCTGCCATCTTTGGCGGTTACGCCGTCAAGCCAGGGAGTGAAGGCGGTGGGGTTGGACTTGAGCCAGGCCATTGCTGCCTTTTCGGGGTCGGTTCCCTCGTCTAGGATGGCGCCCATGATTTCGTTTTCCATGGCAAGGGTGAATTCCAGGTTGCCCAGCAGTTTGCCAACATTGGGACACTCGCTGACATAGCCCGCACGGGTGTTGGTATAGACCGTTGCACCGCCCAAATCGGGACCGAACCAATCATCGCCGCCCGTCAGGTAGGACATGTCAAAGTTGGCGTTCATGGGGTGGGGTTCCCAGCCAAGGAAGACGACCGGATCACCTTTGCGATCAGCGCGGGCGACCTGGGCCAGCATGCCTTGTTCCGAGCTTTCTACCACCTCGAACCCGTCCAGACCAAAGGCGTTTGCGGCGATCATGTCGATGATCAGGCGGTTGCCATCATTGCCGGGCTCGATGCCGTAAATCTCGGCGTCCAGCGCATCGCTGTGAGCGGCGATGTCGGCGAAGTCTTTAATACCCAGATCAGTAGCGGCCTTGTTTACGGCCAGCGTGTATTTCGCGCCATAGAGGTTAGCCTTGACGGTGTCGACGGTGCCCGCCTCGCGGTAGGGGGCGATGTCAGCCTCCATCGTGGGCATCCAGTTGCCAAGGAAGATGTCGATGTCGCCTTTGGCCAGCGAGGTATAGGTCACCGGCACGGACAGGACCTTGATGTCGGTGTCATATCCCAGAGCCTCGAGCACCACTGTGGTTGCGGCGGTGGTGGCGGTGATGTCGGTCCAGCCAACATCCGAGAATGTGACCTCGTCACAATCGGCCAAAGCAGGGGTGGCGGCCAGCATGGCCAGGACAGAGAGTGTGGACTTCAGGGTCATGGTGACCTCCCGGTTTTTTCTTGATTGACGAGTCAATAAAAATACATCTAGCCTAGCATAGCAAGGAGTTTGTTATGCCAAAGCTGGGAATGGAGCCTATTCGGCGCGCATCGCTGATCAAAGCGACGATCATCGAGATCGGCGTGGCGGGATCCTTGGATGTGACCGTTAGTCAGATTGCGAAACGTGCGGGCATGTCCAGCGCGTTGGCGCATCATTATTTTGGCGGCAAAGAGCAGATTTTTCTGGCGGCCATGCGCCACACGCTGACGGTTTACGGTGCCGAGGTGCGCGAGGCATTGCAGCAGGCCAGCTCCTCTCGGGGGCGGGTCGAGGCGATCGTACGGTCAAGTTTCAGCAAGAACAACTTTCGGCAAGAGATCGTCGCGGCCTGGCTGAACTTCTATGTCCTGGCACAAAAATCCGACGAGGCGCGGCGTCTGTTGGTGGTCTATCAAGTGCGGTTGCGATCGAACCTGCGCCATGCGTTGCGACCGATTTACGGGGCGCATTCCGAAGAACTGGCCGAGCGGATCGCGGCCCTGATCGACGGGGCCTATCTGCGCCAGTCTCTGGGGTTGGAACGCGAGGATTCGGAAAGCGTCGCCCGATTGATCATGGGCTGCCTTCCTGGCTTGGAGCGCGTCGATGGCCATGCCTAACGTCTTGATTTCAAATCTGGGTCAGCTGCCTCCCGTTGGGATGTCTGGGGCTGTTGAAGAGGCATGAAAACTCCATACGTACCCGTATGAATTTGGAAGAGGGGCAACGGTCCCATCGTGGGGAATGATCCCGATACCTATAGGAAAAACAATGACCTACCCGACTCAACCCACTGCCAGCCATTTCGTGAATGGGGCCTATCTAGAAGACACAGATGGCACCGTAATCAAGGTGATCTATCCCGCGACTGGCGAGGTGATTGCGACCGTGCATGCGGCGACTCCGGCAGTGATTGATGCGGCGTTGACGGCGGCGCGAAACGCGCAGGTGGAATGGGCTGCCATGTCCGGGACCGAACGGGGGCGCATCTTGCGCCGTGCCGCGGACATGATCCGTGACCGCAATCGCGACCTGTCGGTTCTCGAGACCTTTGATACCGGCAAACCGTTGCAGGAAACGCTGGTGGCGGATGCGAGCTCGGGCGCGGATGCGCTGGAATATTTCGGCGGGCTGGCCGCGTCGCTGACGGGCGAGCATATCCCGCTGGGCGATGGCAACTGGGCCTACACGGTGCGCGAGGCCTTGGGCGTTTGTGTGGGCATCGGCGCGTGGAATTATCCCACGCAGATCGCCTGCTGGAAGGCAGCGCCCGCGCTGGCCTGCGGCAATGCGATGGTGTTCAAACCGTCGGAAACCACGCCCCTCTGCGCGCTGAAAGTGGCCGAGATCCTACACGAGGCGGGCCTGCCTGCGGGGCTGTTCAACGTGGTTCAGGGCATGGGCGAAGTCGGCGGGAACCTGGTGACGGACCCGCGCGTCGACAAGGTGTCGCTGACCGGATCGGTGCCCACGGGGCGCAAGGTTTATGCCGCTGCGGCGGGCCAGATGAAGCACGTTACGATGGAACTGGGCGGGAAATCTCCGCTGGTGATTTTCGATGACGCGGATATCGAGGATGCCGTGGGCGGCGCGATCCTGGGGAACTTTTATTCAAGCGGGCAGGTGTGCTCGAACGGGACGCGTGTGTTCGTGCAGAAGGGCATCAAAGAGGCGTTCCTGAAACGTCTGACCGAACGGTTGGCGGACGCCAAAATCGGCGATCCGATGGACGAGGACGTGAGTTTTGGCCCGATGGTGTCCGAAGGACAGCTGGCCATCGTGGAACGCTATGTCGCCAAGGGTCAGGACGAGGGCGCGCGGCTGGTGTGCGGCGGTAAGCGGCTGGACAAAAACGGCTTTTTCATCGAACCGACGGTGTTTGCAGATGTCAGTGACGACATGGTGATCGCGCGCGAAGAGATTTTTGGCCCGGTGATGTGTGTGCTGGACTTCGAGGAGGAAGACGAGGTTCTGGCGCGGGCCAATGATACCGAGTTCGGGCTGGCGGCGGGTGTGTTTACCTGTGATCTGGCGCGGGCTCATCGGATGGTGGCGGGGTTCCAGGCAGGGACCTGCTTCATCAACTCGTATAATGACGCGCCCGTGGAGGTGCCGTTCGGAGGTGTGAAAGCTTCGGGCTTGGGGCGTGAAAATTCCAAGGCGGCCATCGAGCATTATTCGCAGCTGAAATCGGTTTTCGTGCGCATGAATGCGGTCGAGGCGCCTTTCTGACACCTTTGGGCCGCGCCTCTCGGGCCGGCCCGCCCGCCCACCCCCGTCCCGAGAGGCGCGGGTCATGGGGCGGCCAAGCGGAGCAATGACTATGGAAGCGGATTTTGTGATCGTGGGCGCAGGCAGTGCGGGCTGCGCGATGGCGTACCGGTTGGGCGAGGCTGGCACGAGCGTGTTGGTGATCGAGTACGGCGGCACCGATGCCGGGCCGTTCATCCAGATGCCGGCGGCTTTGTCCTATCCCATGAATATGGGGATTTACGATTGGGGCTATCAATCCGAGCCCGAGCCGCATTTGGGCAATCGTCGTTTGGCGACGCCGCGGGGCAAGGTGATTGGGGGGTCGTCCTCGATCAACGGGATGGTGTTCGTGCGCGGCCATGCCCGCGATTTCGACCATTGGGCCGAGGTTGGCGCCGATGGTTGGGGTTATGCCGACGTGCTGCCCTATTTCAAACGGATGGAGACATGGCACGGCGGGGCCTCGGAATATCGGGGGACGGACGGGCCGTTGCATGTCACGCGCGGGCCGCGCAGGAACCCGTTGTTTCATGCGTTTGTTGAGGCCGGAAAACAGGCCGGGTATCCGGTGACCGCAGACTACAACGGTCAGCAGCAAGAGGGTTTCGGCCCGATGGAGCAGACGGTTTACAAAGGGCGGCGCTGGTCGGCGGCGAATGCTTATCTGAAGCCCGCGAAGAAGCATTATAACGTGGATGTGGTGCGGGGGTTGGCGTGTAAAGTCGTGATCGAAGAGGGTCGCGCCGTCGGGGTTGAGATCGAGCGCGGCGGCCAACGGCAAGTGATCCGCGCGCGGCGCGAGGTGGTGCTGGCGGCCTCGTCCATCAACTCGCCCAAGCTGTTGATGCAATCGGGGATCGGGGCTGGTGCGCATCTGGCCGAGCATGGGATCGACGTGGTTGCGGATCGGCCTGGAGTGGGTGCGAACCTGCAAGATCACCTTGAGGTCTATATGCAGATGGCGGCCAGCCAGCCGGTGACGCTGTACAAATACTGGAACCTGGTCTGGAAGGGCTTGATCGGCGCGCAATGGCTGTTCACCGGCAAGGGGCTGGGGGCCAGTAACCAGTTTGAAAGCGCTGGGTTTATCCGCTCGCATGCGGGTGTGGAATACCCGGACATTCAGTATCATTTCCTGCCCATCGCCGTGCGCTATGACGGCAAAGCCGCCGCCGAGGGGCACGGGTTCCAGGCGCATGTCGGCCCGATGCGCAGCGAATCGCGCGGGGCGGTGACCTTGCGCTCGGCTGACCCCAAGGACGCGCCGGTGATTCGGTTTAATTATATGTCTCAGGAGAGCGATTGGCGCGATTTCCGTCAATGCCTCCGCCTGACCCGCGAGGTGTTCGGGCAAGAGGCGTTCAAACCTTACGTCAAACACGAGATCCAGCCGGGTGCGGGGCTGCAATCTGATGATGAGTTGGATGGCTTTATCCGCGAACATGCTGAGAGCGCCTATCACCCGTGTGGAACCTGCCGGATGGGGCGTGCAGACGATCCGATGGCCGTGGTTGACCCTCAGGCGCGTGTGATCGGAGTCGAGGGGTTGCGGGTGGCCGATAGCTCGATCTTTCCGCGGATCACGAATGGTAATTTGAATGCGCCATCTATTATGGTGGGGGAAAAGGTCAGCGACTTGTTGTTGGGACGAGATCCGCTGGAGCCAGAGACCCTGGCGCCGTGGATGCATCCCGACTGGCAAGACGCGCAAAGATAGGGTGGAAGGGGGCGCTGCCCCCTCCTACGAAAATCGGGGATTTTCTTCGGTCACCCCCGGGATATTTTAAAAAAGAAGAAGTTGCTTGGGCGATCATTATGTCGAATCAGTTAGAGTTACGGGACGGGCTGCCGGAGCATTTGCAGGTATTGCGGGAGCTGTATCCGCGCGACATGTGGACGGGGCACGCGCATTTTAACGGGCTGACCGCCTTTTGGTTGGAGCGGCACGGCATGTTTCGGCAGGTGATGACGCGTTTGGTTGGCGATACTCAAGCGATGTTGGAGGCGCGGGCGCCACGCTATGGGGCCGAGATGCCGCGTTTGACCGGATTTCTGCTGGATCAGCTGCATGGGCATCACGGGATCGAGGATGATCACTATTTCCCGATGTTTCGGGGCCTGGATGCGCGCTTGCAGGACGGATTTGATCTGTTGGATGCGGACCATCATGCTTTGCACGATCATATGGAGCGTTTGGCGACACATTCCAATGCAGTTCTGCGCGGCTTTCAGGCCGGAGAGGTGGTGCGCGACGAGGTTGGCTCGCTGTTGGCAGTCCAAGAAGGGTTTCAGCGGTTTTTGACCCGGCATCTGGAGGATGAGGAAGATCTGATCGTGCCGATCATCCTGGAATACGGGGCGGATATGGCCTGATATTGGGCGGCGATTTTCGGGCCAGATCTCGGGATGGGTTGATCCGTGTCAAGGTTGGCGAGGCGTGGCTTGGGTACGGTTTGGTGAAACTCAAGACAGGAAGGAAATCGCGCAATGTCGAATACCCCACATGAGCTGCATGAAGAGTTCCCCGAGCATGCCGACGCCATCAGTGAGCTGAAGCAATCCAACGCTCATTTCGCCAAGCTGGCCGAGGAATATCACGAGGTGAACCGCGCCGTGCACAGGGCTGAAACCAATGTTGAGCCCATGGAACAGCTGGCCGAAAATGATCTGCGCAAGCGCCGGACCGTCTTGAAAGACGAGCTGTACGCGATGATCACCGAGACAGCCTGACCCGCTTATCTAAGCGACAGAAAACGCCACATTTTAGGCAGGGTGTCTGACCGCCACAGGTCAGTATGGCCCGCGCCTTGGACGGCAAGGAATGATTTGTTCCCGGACGGGGCGGCAGTGTGGATTTGCCGCCCCATTTCTATGGGGATCAGCGTGTCTTGGGTGCCGTGGACGATCATCAGCGGGAGCGTCAGGTGATGCGCCCGGTCCAGCGAGGGCCAGTGGTTGTTCAGCTTGTCCGTCAGCGGTGCCAGGGCCGGATAATGCGTTTCGGCCATGGCGTGGATCGAGGTCAACGGGGCTTCGAGCAGGAGCGCATCGGCGGCTGTCCCTTGGGCGATCAGCGCGATCGAAACGGCGGTGCCCAGGCTTTCGCCATAGACAACACGCCGTTTGGATTGGGGCAAATCAGGGTGGTTGGCGATCAACACCGCATCGGCGATCAACACATCCTCGGACGGGGCGCCGGTGCTGCCGGACGAGCCTCGGTAAGCGGGGGCGATCAGGCCAAATCCCTGGTCCAGCATGCGCTGAAACCGGCCTTTGCGCGTGGCCAGATTGCCCGCGTTGCCATGGAAATACAGGATCACCGGCTTGCCATGTTTGGCAGGCGCGGACCAGACAACCAGGGTTTCACCATCGGGCGTGGTGATGCGCGTTTCGGTGACCTGCGGCAGCCCCGCCTCGGACGGGGAAACATGGCGCGGATCAAAGGGGTAAATGAGCCAGCGTTCTGCCTGACTGGCGGCCGCGGCAACCGCCAAAACGACCCCAAACAACAGCACCAACCGGAAAACAAGGCGGCGCATTAGTCCACTCGATACGGTAGGACGCCGCGTTCGTTGGCGTTGATGGTCAGACGCCGTTCAAGCGGTGGAACCGAGCGTTGGTGGCAGTCCTTGCGCTCGCAAATCCGGCAGGAAATCCCGATGGGTTCATAGGCTTTGGGGTTGGTCAGATCCAGATCATCGGCATAGACCAGATCATGTGCGTGGCGCACCTCGCAACCCAGAGAGATGGCGAAACGGCGCACGGGCGCGCCAAAACTGCCTGCTGGTTTCGACACATCTCGCGCAAGGCTGATATAGCGCACCCCGTCAGGCGTTTCGGCCAGTTGCCGCAGGAAACGTCCCGGTGTTTCAAAGGCTTGGTGGACGTTCCACAACGGGCAGGCCCCGCCGAAACGGGCGAATTGCAGCCGTGTCGCGCTGTGGCGTTTGGTGATGGTCCCGGCCTGATCGACGCGGACGAAAAAGAACGGGATACCCTTGGCGCTGGGCCGTTGCAGCGTGGACAGACGGTGGGCGACCTGCTCGATCGAGGCACCGAACTGATGCGCCAGAAGTTCCAGATCATGGCGCGTCGTCTGGGTTGCGGCCAGAAAGGCACCATAGGGCATCAGACTGGCGCCCGCGAAATAATTGGCCAGGCCGATTTTCGCGATCGAGCGGGCCTCCTCCGTCTGGAAACGCGCCAGATCCAGCGTGGCCTCGAGCAATTTGTCCTGATGCAGCAGAGCGATTTGCAGCAGCAGTTGGAAGGTCTGCGTTTCCGGGGCGGCGCGGTTCGACAGGGTCAACACGCGGTTTTCACGGTCGAAATACCGCGTGGCCGTGGCTTTTTGCGATTTCACTGTGATGCCCGCGGCGCGCAGCGTGTGCATCGCATGGGCGCGGATGCCCTGATCGCCTGCGCCTTGGGCGAAATGCTCGGCTGCGCGGTCGACGGCGTCGATATAGTTGTCGCAATAGTGAAAGAAATCGCGCACCTCGTCCCAGGGGGAGGGTTGCGTGCGGCTGTCTTCGCGCCCCAAGGCTTCGTCCAGCGAGGCCAGGCGCTCATGGGTCTGGCGATACGCCCGGTGCAGGTCCAGAAAGGCGCGCGCCAAGGCGGGGGCGTTCGAGGCCGTCAGACGCAAATCCGCCAAGGGCGGAGAGGCGTCGGCAAAAACCGGATCGGCCATGGCTTCGCGCATGTCACTGACCAGACGTTCGGAATCGCCGGTGCTCAGCTCGGTGACGTCAAAGCCGAACTCTTGGGCCAAGGCCAGAACCACGGTGGTCGAGACCGGCCGGTTGTTGTTCTCCATCTGGTTCAGATAGGGCAGGGACACGCCCAGCTTGGCGGCGAATTCCTTTTGGGTCAGCGCCAGCCGCGTACGGGTTTCGCGCAGTTTTGCACCGGCATAAAGTTTCTGGGTGGCCATGACGCTCCCGTGGGTTTGCAATTATTCTGTAGCGTAGGGTAGCTTTGCAAACCGGCGGCGGCAAGGGTGGCTTATGGCGTGCTCAATTGTCTCTGTCGCCGGATGACCAGAAGGATCGCGACCAGAGAGAGCAGGCAAGTCGCCAACATTAGCGTCAGCAGCGGCAATTCGGTCGATCCAGGTTGTAGCAGCGCGCCTGCGAGGGCGGATAGGGCCGCGCCTCCGCCGATCATAATCGCGCCGCCCAGCCCCGAGGCCGTGCCCGCCAGATGCGGCCGCACCGACAGCATCCCGGCATTGGCGTTGGGCAGGGTCAGCCCGTTGCCAAGCCCGACAAAAACGACACTGCCGAAGAACACTAGAACCGAGTTGGTGCCCAGCAGGCCGATGGTCAGCGGGATCAGCGGGCCCGCACAGGCGATAACCGCGCCGGTCAGAACCATCCGGTTGATCCCAACCCGCGCGGAATAGCGGCCCGAGATGAAGTTCCCCAGGAAATACCCAATGCCCGGCGCCATGAAATAGGCGCCCAACTCGGACGGCTCCAGATCATAGACGTTGATGCCGACGAAGGGCGCTCCGCCCAGATAGGCAAAGAACGCGCCCGACCCGAAGGCCGCTGCCATGCAGTAGCCCCAGAACCGGGGCGAGGCCAGCAGCTCGGGGTATTCGCGGAATTGCTGGATCAGCGAGTTGTCGGACTTTGGCGCGGTTTCGCCCAGATCGGCCCACAGCAGGATCAGCAAGGCCAGCCCGACGGCCAGCAGAACATAGAAATTCGACTGCCAGCCGAAATGTTCTTGCAGAAAGCCGCCCATTGCCGGGCCCAACATCGGGACCAGTGACATGCCCATGGTGACATAGCCGATCATCGAGGCGGCCTGATCGTCGGGGACAATATCGCGCACCACAGCGCGGGACAGAACCATGCCGACGGCAACCACCGCCTGAAGCATGCGGAACAGCATGAAGACTTCGCCGCTTTGCGCCAGCAGACAGCCCAGCGTTGCCAGGCAAAAGATTAACACTCCGGTCAGGACCACCGGGCGGCGGCCGAATTTATCCGATAGCGGCCCTATGAACAGCTGGAGAAACCCGCTCATGCCCAGATACAGCGCCACGGAGAGCTGCATAAAGCTGTACTCGACCCCGAAATGTTTGGTCATCGCAGGCAGCGAGGGCAAAAACATATTCATGGCCAATGCGGAAATGCCGGCCAGAAAAACAAGCGTGGAAATATGGGGTGCCGTCGACCGATCTAAATACCGGGCCGCATGTTTACTGTTCATGTGCGAATGATTACGGGTGGCGCGACAGATTGTCCACCAGCTTGGCGGCAGAAATCTGGGGAACCTCGCGTCGGTTTACATATTTGCATTTAGCCGCGAATGGCTTGCCAAAACTTTGCAAATTTGCGGAAATGTTCTTTGCGCTCGCGGTGTGACCCCTTATACCCGATTCAATTCAGAAGGGGACCGACATGAAAGATATCCTCCAGGAACTGGAAAACCGCCGCGCCGATGCCCGTTTGGGCGGAGGTCAGAAACGTATCGACAGTCAGCACGCCAAAGGCAAGCTCAGCGCCCGCGAGCGGGTCGAGCTGCTGCTGGACGAAGATTCGTTTGAAGAGTTCGACATGTTCGTGTCGCACCGCTGCACCGATTTCGGTATGGAAAACCAAAAACCCGCAGGTGATGGCGTCATCACCGGTTGGGGCACCATCAACGGCCGCATGGTCTATGTGTTCAGTCAGGACTTTACGGTTCTGGGTGGGTCCGTATCCGCCACGCACGCGATGAAGATCTGCAAGATCATGGACATGGCGATGCAGAACGGCGCGCCTGTGATTGGCCTGAACGACTCGGGCGGCGCCCGGATCCAAGAAGGTGTTGACGCACTGGCCGGCTATGCCGAGATTTTCCAGCGCAACATCATGGCCTCGGGCGTTATCCCGCAGATCTCGGTGATCATGGGGCCGTGCGCCGGTGGTGCCGTGTATTCGCCCGCGATGACCGACTTCATCTTCATGGTGAAGGACAGCTCGTACATGTTCGTGACCGGCCCCGACGTTGTGAAAACCGTCACCAACGAGGTCGTCACCGCCGAGGAACTGGGCGGCGCGAGCACCCACACCAAGAAATCCTCGGTCGCAGATGGCGCGTTTGAAAATGATGTCGAAGCGCTGGCCGAAGTCCGCCGTCTGGTTGACTTCCTGCCACTGAACAACCGCGAAAAACCGCCCGTGCGCCCGTTCTTTGACGAGCCGGGCCGTGTCGAGGACTCGCTGGACACTCTGGTCCCCGAAAACGCCAACACGCCCTATGATATGAAGGAATTGATCCTGAAAATCTCGGACGAGGCGGATTTCTACGAGATTCAGGAAGACTTTGCCAAGAACATCATCACCGGTTTCATCCGTTTGGAAGGTCAAACCGTGGGTGTTGTCGCCAACCAGCCGATGGTTCTAGCGGGCTGTCTGGATATTGACTCCAGCCGCAAGGCCGCGCGTTTCGTCCGTTTCTGTGATGCGTTCGAAATTCCGATCCTGACCCTGGTGGACGTGCCTGGCTTCTTGCCCGGAACCTCGCAGGAATACGGTGGCGTGATCAAACACGGCGCGAAACTGCTGTTCGCCTATGGCGAAGCGACCGTGCCCAAGGTGACGCTGATCACCCGCAAAGCCTATGGCGGCGCCTATGACGTGATGGCGTCCAAGCACCTGCAATCGGATTTTAACTATGCGTGGCCCACGGCAGAGGTCGCCGTGATGGGGGCCAAAGGCGCGTCCGAGATTATCCACCGTGCGGATAAGGACGATCCAGAGAAACTGGCCCAGCATACGGCGGATTACGAGGCCCGGTTTGCCAATCCCTTTGTCGCGGCAGAGCGCGGATTCATCGATGAGGTGATCCAGCCGCGTACCACGCGCAAACGGATCGCGCGGGCCTTTGCGTCACTTCGGAACAAGAAGAAGGAGATGCCTTGGAAGAAGCACGGAAATATTCCGTTGTGAGGATTTGAATGTTCAAGATTCTGATCATCTCTGTTGGCATTTTGCTGAACTTACCTAATGCGTCGGAAGCTAAGTCCTTCTGTAGGGATTGGCCTGTTTTTCAGCTTGAAGACGGAACCCACTTCTGTGCGGCGGTTTTTGGGCCTTTGACAGGCAAAGGCTTCACTGCTGCGACGGGAAAATTCCATATGCTTTCCGAGTTCGATCAAAATGAAGAGACGCTTGTTAAGCGTGGATTGGCGCTGTGTCGTATCTATAGAAAGAAAATTGTGGCTCAGACGCGTGCGCTTGGAATGAAACGACACGACTATGTTGCTATCATCCAAACTTGGAAAATTGGCGAACTGTCAGATGCGATTGACAAGGTTCAGCATTATACCGTGCTTGCGGACAGGCGATGCCGCGAGGTGAAAGGTTAGAATGACCTCCCCCTTCAATAACCAATCCTTCACCATTGCGCATGCGGATTCTGGCACCTTCAAAGGCGCGGGCTTGCGTCCTTTCTTTGAATATCGCGACCTTGGGATCAAGGATGCAACCAATGGCATCCACGGTGCCCATGTGATCCGTGCCGTGCCCGGTATGGAATCCCCCGGCAAGTGGCATTCCCACACCCTTGATTTCCAAATGGTCTATGTCACCAAAGGTTGGGTTGTGTTCGAATATGAGGGCGAGGGGGAGCACCTGCTGCGTGAGGGATCCTGCGTCCTTCAGCCCCCTGGTATCAAACACCGGGAGGTGCGTCATTCCGATGATATGGAACTGATCGAGATTATCTCTCCTGCGGATTTTCCGACCCATGATGAGGCGGCCCCGTGAAACCTCTCCTCGCTGCCTTTCTCCTTGCTGCCAGCCCCGCGTGGGCCACCGATGTCCCGTCAGGGCAGCCGGTGGATCTGCATGAGGTTCTGGTGGACGCGGTGGACAGCGAAACATGGCTGAGGTTTCGTTTTATCGCACCGGATATCGCGCGTGCGGATGGGGGTGTGGACTATGATTTGGCCGCGGATGACATGATGCACTTGTGCACCGCACTGGCCTTGCCCTACAGCGAGGAATATGCGCTGGCGGGGGATATCATCGTGATCTCTCTGGCGGATCGTGTGACGGAATTCGGCGTTCCCGATCCAGAAGCGACACAGATTTTCGAAGCTTTTCGTCCTGTGGATAACACCTGTATCTGGGAGGGTTTGTAATGCAACCACAATATCTTGCGGTTCGCTTCTCATGTGGACGGAATACTGAGGCTTTACCGTCACAGAGCCGCCGATTGCGCTGGGCTGGATATGTTTTCGGATCGGACTACCTTATGGTGCCTGCGAGGAATACCCAAGTATCCCTTACCTCAGAAACGGAACGTGCGAGGCAGTTTAACAATGCGCGTTCCACTCACATAGACAGGAGACAGAGATGTCAAAGAGCATCAAATTCCTGGCAGCCATTGGTTTCATCGCCACTGTTGCTGCCTGTACATCCGGCCAGACCGAAGAAGAATATGTTGTTGTCGAGCCCGAGCCCATCTCGGTTGAGCCAACATACACAGGTAAGTACAAGTAAACTTGCCCCGGGGCAGGCGCAGGCGCCTGTCCCGACCTCTTTCCTGACAATCCGCCAAACACGGCCCCAAAATCGGAGGGCCGTCTGATGCCAGCCTATATGCTGAAACATCGTGGATTTCCGGGCCGTTTGCCCAGTACCGATTTTCAATTCACCATCCGTCGACCCAATCCCAAAGGGGTGACACCGCTGTCCCGGCGTGAGCGCCGCTCGGACCGGCGTCCGGCGGATAAACGTGCCGATGCCGCTTTCATGAAGGCGCTGTGGGAACATTTCGGCGCACATCCGTTTGAGCGGGGCAATCTGGACGCAGGCCGGCTGTCCTGGCTGTTTGGCCGCGAGGTGTTGCCGGCCACTGATCCGTTTGACCCGGCGCATTACGAAAGCTTGCTGGTGATCGATGAGGCCGCTGCGCGCGCCGCCTATCCCGAAGCCTTTGAGGATTGATCGGCATGAACCTGCCCGCAGCGCCCTTGCATCAGCGACTGACAGCCGAAACAGGACCGTCCTGCGCCGCGGGCTTGGGGTTCATGCTGCTTTGTTCCAACGTCGGTATTGCTGATGGCGGTGTCCCTCAAGGGCCGCTGTCAGGATATCTAAACCATACCCCTTCCCCCTTGGGGCAGCAGGGCGCTTGCGTCGCGCTGCTGCCCCTTTTTTTAGGGGGTCTTCCTCCCCTTGCTGGGACGGCCTTGGGTGAAAAGACAAAACCGTCTGCACCCGGCGCGGAACCCCATGCGATGTTCCGGGTTGTCTGTGCAGGCACGCGCAGACAAGGAACAGAAAAATGTCCATCAAACCCGCTATTGCAGCAACCCGCTTATGTGCAGGTCTTGCCGCCTGTGGCGACACGCTTGTCGAACAGGGACTCGTTGGCACGGCTGTCGGGGCAGGGGCCGCTGCGGTCACCAGCGGCAGCCTGTTGCAGGGCGCGGCCATCGGTGCGGCCGGTAATATCGCCTACTGCCAGCTTAACTCGGGCAAATGCAGATCCGTCAACTAGCCTGAACTTTGCGGCGCGCCCTCTGCGCCGCACCCGATTTAATCCCCCTGCACAGCTTGCGCTGTCGCGGGGCTTTCGCGTTTCTCTCAAGACCCAGAAGGACACCCCATGTTCAAGAAAATCCTGATCGCCAACCGGGGCGAGATTGCCCGGCGCATCCAGCGCGGGTGCCGCAAGCTGGGATTAGAAAGCGTGGCAGTGTTTTCGGATGCAGACCGCGAAGCGCCCTTCGTGGCGGAGGCCGATCACGCCGTCTGTATCGGCGGGGCCGCGCCTGCGGACAGCTATCTGAACGTCGAGGCCATTCTGGACGCCGCGCGCGCGACCGGAGCAGGGGCAGTGCATCCGGGCTATGGCTTCTTGTCGGAAAATGCCGGTTTCGCCGCAGCGGTCGAGGCGGCGGGCCTTGTGTTCATCGGGCCTTCTGCCGCTGCAATCGCACGGATGGGAAGCAAGATCGAAGCCAAGGCCGCCGCCGAGGATGCGGGAGTTCCTGTGCTGCCCGGCTATCGCGGCGAAGATCAGTCCGACGCACGATTGCTGGAAGAGGCGCGCATGCTTGGCACCCCGTTTCTGGTTAAGGCCAGCGCCGGTGGGGGCGGGCGCGGCATGCGTCTTGTTTCTGATCTGAGCGGCGCGTCTGAAGCAATCGCATCTGCCCGGGCCGAAGCGCAAGGCGCCTTCGGCGATCCCGCAGTATTCCTTGAGCGCTACGCGCCTCGTGCGCGGCATGTCGAAGTGCAAGTGTTCGGCGACAGCCATGGCAATGTCCTGCACCTCGGTGACCGCGACTGTTCGCTTCAACGCAATCATCAGAAGCTGATCGAAGAAGCCCCTGCGGCCGATCTTCCCGACGCCCTTCGCGACGAAATGCGCGCAGCATCTGTGCGACTGGCGCAGGCGATAGGTTATCGGTCCGCTGGGACAGTTGAGTATCTTTATGACTCCGAGCGCTGCGAGTATTACTTCCTTGAGATGAACACCCGCCTTCAGGTGGAACATCCGGTGACCGAGGCCATCACCGGCATTGATCTGGTCGAGTGGCAGTTGCGTATCGCGCGGGGCGAGACCCTGACATTGGCGCAATCGGATGTGCAGTTTAACGGCCACGCCATCGAAGTGCGCATCGCCGCCGAGAACCCCGCCGAGAATTTCCGCCCCGAAACCGGCAAGATCACCCTTTGGGCGCCGCCTGCTGGCATACGGCTCGATAGCGGCGTCGCGGCTGGGTCAATCGTCAGCCACCATTACGATTCGATGTTGGCCAAATTGATCAGCCATGCGCCGGACAGGGCAGGGGCAATCCGTCAGGCCATTGCTGCGATTGATGCCTTTGCGGTGGGCGGCGTCGGGTTGAACCTGTCTTATCAGCGGGCGCTGTTGAACCATCCTGATTTTCATGCCTTCCGGCATCATACCTCGGGCCTTGCCGAGTTGTTCCCGGATGGCTGGGCAGAACCGACGCCCAAAGCCGAGGACGCGTGCCTCGCCGCCATAGCGCTGCATCTGCACCGCACTCCGGCAGGCGCATCGCCTTGGGACAGCCTTGGATCTTGGCGGCTCACGGCCCGTGCGGGACTGCCCGGCGCTGCGTTCTATTGGAACGCATCTGAGGAAGATCCGATCCGCGTGACCCAAACCGGAGCGGGGCTAACCGCCAAATTGCCTTACGGCCAGAGCATCACAACCGAAACAGTCACTTTGACCGGAGACCGTCTGAGTGGGCGCATCGACGGCGTTCCCTTTTCGCGCGTTGCCCATGTTGAGCGCAGTGGCAATCACTGGCGGGTGCATTTACAGACGCCTGCGGGAATGTCCGTAACAGACCTGCGCAGTCTGGAAGATCAGCACCTTGCCCGCGCCAGCGGCGGATCGGGCGGCGCTGACCTGCTGACGGCACCCATGCCCGGCGCCGTCGCCGAGGTGCGTGTCGCGCCCGGAGACCGGGTCAAAGCCGGTGACACGTTGGTGGTGCTAGAAGCCATGAAGCTGCTGCAAAGTCTGCGCGCCCCGGTCGGGGGCGTAGTAGCCGAAATATATTGCGCTCAGGGCGACACTTTCGCCGGGAACGCCCCCCTTGTAAAACTCGATCCGGAGGAAGAGACATGACAAAACTGGAAAATTTCACCGCTGCGACAAGCCCATTCAACGACGATCTCGAGATGATCCGCAGCCAGCTGCGCCGGTTCATCGAGACCGAGGTGACAGCCAAGGCAGCGCCTTGGGAAGAGGAAGGCATGGTGCCCCGCGACGTTCTGCGCCGGATGGGTGATCTCGGCGTGCTGGGGATGCGCTATGACGCGCAATATGGCGGCGCGGGGCTGGACGTGATGTCCAGCGTGGTTTTGGCCGAAGAGGTGGGGCGCTCCACTTTCGGCGGGTTTTCAGCCACGGTTCTGGTCCATACTGATATGGCCTCGCCGCATCTGGAAAACGCAGGCACCCCGGAACAAAAGGCGCGCTGGATGCCGTCGATCATATCGGGTGAAAAGATCACCGCTGTGGCCGTGACCGAACCGGGTGCCGGGTCGGACGTGGCGGGCATGCGCACTCGCGCGGTGCAGGACGGGTCAGACTGGGTGCTGAACGGAACCAAGATGTTCATCACAAATGGGGTACATGGCGATCTCTACTTTGTCGGTGCCAAGACCGACCCCGATGCCAAGGGATCGCGCGGGATCACCATGTTCGCGGTCGAAAAGGGCACGCCGGGTTTTTCAGTCGGCCGGGCGCTGAACAAAACCGGCTGGCTGTGCTCGGACACGGCCGAACTGATCTTCGAAGATGTCCGTATCCCCGCCGAAAACGTTTTGGGTGAGGTCAACCGCGGTTTCTATTCGGTAATGAAAAACTTCCAGAACGAGCGGATCGTGCTGGGCGCCATGGCCTGCGCCGAGGCCCAATCCGCGCTCGACATGACCGTGGATTACGTCAAACAGCGCAAGGCCTTTGGCGGCGTTTTGTGGGACAAGCAGACGGTGCGCCAGCGGCTTGCTGATTGCCAGACGCGGATCGCGGCGGGACGGCAGCTCGTTTATCATGCCGCAGGCCTCGATGCAGCGGGCCGCGATTGTGTGAAAGAGGTCTCGATGGTCAAAGCCTATTGCGGCGAACTGGTGAACAGCGTGCTCTACGACTGTGTCCAGTTTCACGGCGGTATGGGCTATATGCGCGAAACCCCGGTTGAACGCATGTCACGCGACGCGCGTGTTCAGGCGATTGGCGGCGGGGCGAGCGAGGTCATGCTGGAAGAAGTCGCCAAGCGCATGTGAGCTTACTACCCAGCAAATCAACGATCTACAGAAGCAAGGACGAAACAGATGACTTTGGAAACTACTCAACGCCAACCCGCTGCAAGACTGACCCGAGAGATCT
>JBOEGN010000022.1:0-24752 GCA_050633445.1 Thalassovita sp. | reverse complement strand
CGTCCTGTGGAAACCGTCCTCTGATGATCTGCCGGGATGGGACAGCCCATGGGGGGGGGGCCGGGGCGGATGGCAGAGCGAATGGTGTGCCATGAGCTATGAATTGCTGGGCGCGAGTTTTGACATCCACGGCGGCGGCAACGATCTGATGTTCCCGCACCACGAAAACGAGGTCGCCCAAAGCTGCTGCGCCCATCCCGAGGGCGGGTTCGCGAATGTCTGGATGCACAACGAGATGCTACAGGTCGAGGGCAAGAAAATGTCCAAGTCGCTGGGGAACTTCTTTACCGTGCGCGATCTACTGGACGGCCATGACGGGCAGGCGGGCGTGCCCGGCGAGGTGGTCCGGTTCGTGTTCCTGTCCACGCATTACCGTAAACCGATGGATTGGACGGCGGAAAAGGCCGAGGGCGCTCGGAAAGAGCTGGCAAAATGGCGCGTCCAAACAAAGGGTGTGGAGCCAACTAGTGTTGATCCGCAGATTCTTGAATTCTTATCTTACGATTTGGCCACAGCTGATGCGATCACCATTCTTCGGTCGATTTCCAACAATATTTCGAACATAGAAAAATTCGAAAACGGTGATGGAGTTAGTAGTCTGGAAAGCGGTGAACTTGCTCGGACCAGCGAGGAATGGCGAGGGATTTTGAAAGCTTCGGCGCAATTAATGGGCTTACTCACCGATGACCTTGACACTTGGGAGTATGACGCACAAGGCGCTTCGCAAATTGCGCTTCGTCCGTACGCGCAACGCCTTTTCAATTTGCGCGCCGAGGCGATGCAAACCAAGAATTTCGAGCCTGTCGATGCCCTCAAATCGGCTCTCATCGCCGCTGGAGTCGAGGTTCGGATGTCCAAGGAAGGCATAGAGCTTGTGCCAGGAGCGGGGTTCGACGCCGCTAAGCTAGAGGGCCTGCTATGACCCGCGAACGTTTGTATATTTACGACACCACTCTGCGCGATGGGCAGCAGACTCAAGGTGTGCAGTTTTCTACTACCGAAAAGCAGGAGATTGCGGATGTTCTGGATGTCTTGGGAGTGGATTATATCGAGGGTGGTTGGCCCGGCGCGAACCCCACCGATAGCGAATTTTTCGAGACCAGGCCGAAGATGAACGCCGTCTTTACCGCCTTTGGGATGACCAAACGGGCCGGGCGCTCGGCCGAAAATGACGACGTGCTGGCGGCGGTGATGAATGCGGGCACGCCTGCGGTCTGTCTGGTCGGCAAAACCCATGATTTCCATGTGGAAACCGCCCTTGGGATCACCCTGGCCGAGAATACGGAAAACATTGCGCGGTCTGTTGAGTACCTTGTGGCGCAGGGGCGTGAGGCTCTGTTTGATGCCGAGCATTTCTTTGATGGTTACAAGGCCAATCCCGCCTATGCGATCGAGGCTGTGAAGGCCGCCTATGACGCTGGCGCGCGCTGGGTGGTGCTGTGCGACACCAATGGCGGGACGATGCCTCAGGAAATTCACGACATCACTAAGGCGGTGATCGCGGCGGGGATTCCGGGCGATCACCTGGGCATTCACACCCATAATGACACGGAAAATGCGGTGGCTGGGTCCTTGGCCGCGATTGATGCGGGCGCGCGGCAGGTGCAGGGGACTTTGAACGGATTGGGCGAGCGATGCGGCAATGCCAACCTGACCACGCTGATCCCAACGCTGCTGCTGAAGGAACCCTATGCCAGCGCCTATGACACCCGTTTCAGCCACGAGGCGCTGACCGGGCTGCTCAAGGCCAGCCGCAAACTGGACGATATCCTGAACCGCGTGCCCTTCCGTCAGGCGCCTTACGTGGGCGCCAGTGCCTTTGCGCATAAGGCAGGGCTGCATGCCAGCGCGATCCTCAAGGATCCGTCGACCTATGAACATATCGACCCGGCCGTGGTGGGCAACGCCCGCATCATCCCGATGTCGAACCAGGCGGGGCAGTCCAACCTGCGCAAACGTCTGGCCGAGGCCGGGCTGGAGGTTTCCGCCAAGGATCCGGCTCTGGCGCGCATTCTGGACGTGATCAAAGCGCGCGAGGCCGAGGGCTATACCTATGACAGCGCGCAGGCCAGTTTCGAGCTGCTGGCACGGGCCGAGCTGGGGCAATTGCCCGAGTTCTTCGAGATCAAGCGCTACAAAGTCACGGTCGAGCGACGCAAGAACAAGTACAACAAGATGGTCAGCCTGTCCGAGGCCGTCGTGGTGCTGAAAGTGGATGGCGAAAAGAAGCTGTCAGTGTCGGAATCCATGGACGAAAACGGCTCGGATCGCGGGCCGGTCAATGCGCTGTCCAAGGCACTGGCCAAGGATCTGGGGCGCTATTCAGACCCCATCCGCGACATGCATCTTGTGGACTTCAAAGTGCGGATCACCCAGGGCGGCACCGAGGCCGTCACCCGTGTCATCATCGACAGCGAAGACGGGCAGGGGCGGCGCTGGTCCACCGTGGGCGTGTCCCCGAACATAGTCGATGCGTCCTTTGACGCGCTTTTGGATGCGATTAACTGGAAACTGCTGCGCGAGATGGGTGCGGATTAACCAAAGGGAAAGTTTGTTATGATTGGTAAGGTTGTGTTTTCGTTGGCCATGTTTGCGGTTGTGCCGGGGGCGATTGCCCTGGGGCTGATCGCCTCGCAAGGGCCGGGCACGATGGATGGCTCGGGCGGGCTGGATTTCACCAAACAGTTGGAACGCGGTCTGGCTGACCCGCTGCCCATTGCCCCGGTGCAGATGCGTGACGGTTTCCCGCTGCAAGTGCGTCACTTGGAGGGGCCAAAGGGCGCGCCGCTGCTGGTGACGGTGCATGGCTCGGGCTGGCAGGGCGCCCAGTTTGACAGCCTGGCGCGGGAAGTGTCCGCGCAGGCCGAGGTGCTGGTGCCCGATCTGCGCGGCCATGGCGCACAGCCAGGACGGCGCGGGGACGTGGACTATATTGGCCAGTTCGAGGATGATCTGGCCGACCTGATCGCCGCCTATCGCAAGCCGGATCAGAAGGTGATTTTGTTGGGCCACAGCTCGGGCGGCGGGCTGGTCGTGCGGATGGCCGGGGGTGCCCATGGCGACCTGCTGGACGGAGCGGTGCTGCTGGCGCCCTTCCTGAAATATAACGCGCCAACAACGCGGTCCAATTCGGGCGGTTGGGCGACGACGCTGACCCGCCGGATCATCGGGCTGACCATGCTGAACGGCGTGAAAATCCGCGCGCTGAACCACATGACGGTGATCCAGTTTGCCATGCCGCAAGCCGTGTTGGACGGCCCGCTGGGGCACACGGCCACGACGGCCTATTCCTACCGGCTGAATACGTCCTATGCGCCGCGCAATGACTACACAGCCGATATTGCCGCGCTGCCGCCGTTCCTGCTGGCCGTTGGCGATCAGGACGAAGCGTTCGTGGCCGAGGGCTACCAGCCGCTGATGTCCGCCCATACCGATCAGGGGCGCTATGCCTTGATCCCGGATGCGGCCCATCTGGATGTGGTGGACGATCCGCAAACCCTGACCGAGATCAAAGGATTCCTGCGTGAGTTTTGACGACCCCGACATGATCGCCTGCGCCGAGCTGGTGCAGCGTGCCGATCCTGACAGGTTCCGCGTGGCCATGGCCGCGCCGGTGCCTGCGCGGCTGGTGCTGTTCCCGCTTTTCGCGGCGAATGTCGAGGTCTCGCGCGCCCCTTGGGTGACGCAGGAACACCTGATCGCGGAAATGCGCCTGCAATGGTGGAAGGATGCCTTCGAGGAAATCGCCGCAGGGGGCAATGTCCGCCGGCACGAGGTGGTAACGCCCCTGACGCGGGTGCTGGATGCACGCGGGGCGCAGCTGATGCTGGAGCTGGCCGAGGTTCGCAGCTGGGATATCTATCGCGACCCCTTTGACGACGCCGCGCATTTTCAGCGCTATATCACCGCCACGTCCGCCAATCTGATGCTGGCGGGCGCGCGGGCTTTGGGGGATGTGGATGACAGCGCGGTGCTGGACATGGGCTATGCTGCTGGGCTGGCGAATTTTTTAGCCGCCGTGCCCGCGCTGGAAAAGGCCAAACGCGTGCCCTTGGTGGATGGTCGCCCCGAGGCGGTCGCGGCGTTGGCCCAAGACGGTTTGGCGCGGTTGAAACGGGCGCGGTCTGCACGGGGTCTCGTGCCCCAAGTTGTCGCCCCGGCAATGTTGCTGGGATGGAAGGCCGAGGGCATTCTGAAACGCGCCGCAGCCCAGCCTCAGCGCGTCGCGGCGGGGGCCTTGGCGGGCTCTGAATTCACGAATAACGCCGGTTTGATGCTGCGGGCCATGACCGGGCGCTGGTGATCACGCCTCTTTCGGGCGCAACAGCAACCAGATCAGCGCGCCGCCAGCCAGCATCAGGAACGGAGCCATCGCCAGGTTGACCGAGGTCCAGCCCACCTGCGCGGACCCGCCCGAACAGTTCATCAACCCGCCCGAGGCCAGCGAGGCAAAGGTCACGCCGCCAAATACCAGCAGGTCGTTCAGGCCCTGCATTCGCCCACGCTCATGCGGTTCATGCGCGCCAGCCAGCATCGAGGTCGCCCCGATAAAGCCGAAGTTCCAGCCCACGCCCAGCAGGATCAGCGCAATAAAGAAGTTTTCCAGATCAACGCCTTGCAGGGCTACAGCACCGGCGCCGGCCAATATAACCAGACCCAGGGCGATCACCTTCTCGACACCGAAACGCGCGATAAGGTGGCCGGTGAAAAAGCTGGGCACAAACATGGCCAGCACGTGCGCGGAAACCACATTCGCCGCCGTGTCCGTTTCAAACCCACAGCCAACAACCGCCAGCGGGGTCGAGGTCATCACAAGGTTCATCAACGCATAGCTGACCATGCCACAAATCACCGCCACCAGGATGCGCGGAGTAGTGATCAGCTCCCAACGGGAACGGCCTTTGGGCGCATCGGCGGCTGGGGCTTCGGGTGTTGGAATATCCAGGAAGAAGAACAGCAAAGAGCCAATGATATTCACGCCAATTACGGCCAGATACGTCCCCACAAAGGGGATCACCATCGCGTCCACCGTTACCTTGACCAGTTGCGGCCCGATGATGGCCGAGGCCAAGCCGCCTGCCATAACATAGGAAATCGCCTTGGGGCGGAAAGCGTCCGAGGCCGTGTCAGCTGCGGCAAACCGATAGAACCCCTGCGCGGACATGTAGACGCCCGTGATCAGGCTGCCCAAAAGGAAGATCGGGAACGAGGCGATATACAGCCCATACGCCCCCACCGCGCCGCCCAATGCGCCAGAGATTGCGCCGATGAAAAAGCCCGTGCGCCGTCCGAACCGCTGCATCGCCCAGGAAATCGGCGTCGCGGCCAGCATGCTGCCCAGCACAATCAACGAGATCGGCAGCGTCGCGAAACACAGGTTCGTCGCCAGCGCCTGACCCGCCAACCCGCCGATGGTAAAGATCATCGGCATCTGCGCGCCCAGGACAGCCTGTGCCAGAACCAGAATGATCACATTGCGCTTGGCGCGGACATCGTCGGGAATATATTCAGAACTGCTCATACGAGAGTGCTAGCCGCTTGGGCAAAGCCGCGCAAGCCGGATATTTACGGTGTTAAGCAGTTGGGGTGACTTACGGTGCGTCGGCGGGGCGTCCTCGGTCCAGCGGATCCAGATTGCGAGGGGGCTGACCGGCGATCATGCCCTGCCAATCCAACACTTGCCGCAACAGAACCGCCCGCCCGATACACAGGATCGCCGGAGGCGTCAGCCCCGCCTTGGCGATGTCATCCTCGAGTCGATCCAGCCGGGTTTCCAGCACTTTCTGATCCGGCGTCGTCGCTTGGGAAACCACGGCGCAAGGCTCGTCACTTGGGCGTCCGCCTTCGATCAGGGCTTTGGCAATCCGGCCCGCGTGTTTCATCCCCATATAGATCACCAGCACCTGCGCGCCCTGCGCCAAGGCCGCCCAGTTCAACGCGCTGGGGGTTTCGCCCGTCTGATCGTGACCAGTGACAAAAACCACAGATTGGTTCACATCGCGGTGCGTGACGGGGATGCCCGCATAGGCCAGCCCACCAATACCTGCACTGATGCCGGGAATGATCCGCACTGGCACGCCAGCCTGTACCAGGGTCTGGGCCTCTTCTCCGCCGCGACCAAAGACAAAGGGATCGCCGCCCTTAAGGCGCAACACGCGTTTGCCTTGCTGTGCCAGCTCGATCAACCGCAGGGAAATGTCGCGCTGCTTGGCCGAGGGTTTGCCGCCGCGTTTGCCCGCGTATTCCAATGTCGCCTGCGGGGCCCATTCCAGGATCGCCGGGTCCACCAAAGCGTCATAAACCAGCACGTCCGCTTGCCTCAGCGCATTCAGCGCGTGCAGCGTCAACAGGCCAGGATCACCGGGGCCTGCGCCACACAGCCAAACCCAGCCGGGTTCCAATTCGGGCCAATGATACGCGGGGAGAGGAGGGGATTCGATCATCCCCCTTATATGAGCGGTTTTCGCGCGCTGGAAAAGGGGCAAGGCCCCGCCTATAGTCGCCACAAAGCAGGAGAGCGCAATGGTTGGGCGTATCATTCACTCGGACGATTGCGTGGCAGAAGGGGCCGACTGGCTGTGCGCCGCTGACCCAGCGATGGCGCGGGCCTATGCGTTGACCGGACCGCTGCCATTGCGGCTGAAACCGGACGGGTTCGCGCAATTGTTGAACGCGATTGTCAGCCAGCAGGTCAGCGTGGCCTCGGCCAATGCGATCTGGGCGCGGTTGGAACAGGCAGGCATGACCGACGCCGCGCCTTTGCTGGAAACACCGCAAGAGGCGCTGCGCGAGTTGGGGCTGAGCCGTCAAAAAGCCCGCTATGCCAAGGCGCTGGCCGAGGCGGGGATCGACTATGACGCGCTGCGGGACACGCCCACTGATCAGGTGATCAAAACCCTGACCGCCGTCACTGGGATCGGCGTCTGGACGGCGGAAATCTATGCCATGTTCAGTCTGGGCCGCGCAGATGTGTTCGCTCCGGGCGATCTGGCCTTGCAGGAGGCCGCCCGTATCCTCTACGACCTACCGGAACGACCGCGCGACAAGGCGTTGCGACAGATGGCGGACAGATGGTCCCCCTGGCGCAGCGTGGCCGCGCGGATGCTATGGGCCTATTACAGGCTGGAAAAACAAAGGGAAGGGATCAGATGACACGCGTGTTGCAAGCAGGCCGGGTCGAACCGAAATCAGGAGAGGCCCGATCCGTCGTCGTCTTCCTGCATGGCTATGGCGCCAATGGTGCAGACCTTTTGGGGCTGGCCGATCCTTTGGGTGATCATCTGCCCGATACCTTGTTCGTGGCCCCCGATGCGCCCGAAAACTGCCCCGGATCGCCGGGCGGGTATCAGTGGTTCCCAATCCCGTGGATCGACGGATCATCCGAGGAAGAAGCAGAGCGCGGGATGCAGCAGGCCTCCGAAGACCTGAACGCGTTTCTGGATGGCATTCTGGTCGATAATGACATGCTGCCCGAACAGATGGTGTTGTTCGGCTTTTCGCAGGGCACGATGATGTCGCTTCATGTCGCTCCGCGTCGCGAGGACGAAGTGTCTGGCATCGTTGCCTTTTCTGGACGTTTGATGTCACCGGAATTGCTCAAGGATGCCGCGATCAGCAAGCCGCCTATTCTGCTGGTCCATGGCGATCAGGATGACGTTGTGCCCGTTCAATCGCTGCCCGAGGCCGCCGAGGCCCTGCAAGAGGCTGGCTTCAAAGAGGTCTACGCTCATATCCAAAAGGGCACGGCGCACGGCATCGCACCTGATGGGCTGTCGGTCGCGCTGGCCTTTATGCGCGATAAATTGGGCCTGTAAGGTCGGCTAAACGCCCCACAACCGCGGCTCTACGAACTCTAGCGAGTTGCCGGCAGGGTCGCGGAAATACAGCGATCTGGCCCCACCGGGCCAGTCAAACTCGGCCTCGATTTCGACCCCATGCGCCCGCAGACGGTCGCGCCAGATGTCAATTTGCGCGCGTGTGGCCGCAAAGCCCAGATGCCCCGGCCCGCGCGCCCCATGAGCGGGAACGGGCAGGGCAGTATTGCTGGTTTTTTCCTCGGTCTCGTCCGGGTTGAAGATCAGCAAAACGCCGCTTTGCAGGCGGAAAAACACATGGCGATTGCCAACACGGGTGATTATTTCCAGCCCCAAAATGTCCTGATAAAACGTCTGTGCGGCGTCCAGATCGTGCGCATAAAGGGCTGATTCCAGAATGGCTTGGGGTGGGGTCGAGTCGTTTTTCATACCCGCAACACTATCTCAAAGACATCAAATGACCATATGGCGGGGGTTGTTTGCCTGCGCATTGGGCAGCTGTGCTGTCACGTCCCTGTCATCTGGTCACGCTAGATGCAGAGGGCAATATGGGAAGATCATGGGGCTTGCCCCGTGCCGGACACGATATATAGTAAAGATCAGCTGGGGCGGGGTGTCCCGCCTTGGTGCCGAACAATGGGCAGACAAGGCAAGGAGCCATTACGCCGATGGATGGAGACTTCAGGACAGAATTCGTCAGAGACCCGGGAGCCCTAAGACATCATCCCGCGCTGGTACTGAATGCAGATTACCGGCCCTTGTCCTACTACCCTTTATCACTGTGGCCCTGGCAAGAGGCGATCAAGGCTGTCTGGCTGGATCGCGTCGATGTGGTGGCCGAATATGAAACCTCGGCCCGCAGCCCCAGTACCGAGATCCGCATCCCCTCGGTGGTCGTTCTCAAAGATTTCATCAAACCTCAAAGGCGCGTGGCATTCACGCGCTTTAATTTATTTTTGCGGGATGAATTCCGCTGCCAGTATTGCGGCAGCCGCGGGGATTTGACCTTTGATCATGTGGTGCCAAGAGCCTCAGGAGGCATCACAAGTTGGGAAAACGTTGTGGCGGCCTGCTCGCCCTGCAATCTGAAAAAGGGGTCGAAATCCCTGCGCCGCGCGGGCATGCATCTACGCAAAGTGCCCCGCCGCCCGTGCGCAAGCGAGATGCAAAACATGGGTCGCAAGTTCCCACCCAACCACCTGCACGACAGCTGGATGGACTTCCTGTATTGGGATGTGGAGTTGGAGGCGTGAGCGCGCGCATCTGCGCGAATGTCTTGGCATAACCCATGGGTCCGGCGCGGTTGATGTCGCCTAAACGCAAAACACCGCCCCGAGGGGCGGCGTTTCTTATGTTGCTTTGAAAACAGTTCCGACCGAATGGAGGGCCTTAGCTTTCCGCTTTGGGGGCCGCTTTGGGCAGGGGCTTGGGCGCACCTTTGGTGGTCAGCGGATCGTCTTGGCGCTGGACCGAACCTTCGAAATGCGCACCGCTTTCGATGGCGATGGTCTTGTGGATGATGTCGCCTTCGACGCGTGCGGTCGAGGTCAGGCGGACCTTGAGGCCACGCACACGGCCCACGACGCGGCCATTTACCACCACATCATCGGCAATCACTTCGCCCTTGATGGTGGCGCTTTCGCCGACGGTCAGCAGGTGGGCGCGGATGTCGCCAACCACGGTGCCTTCGACCTGAATGTCGCCAGTGGTTTTCAGATTGCCGGTGATGGTCAGATCCGAGGACAGGATCGACGCCGGGGGTTTCGCCTTGGGGGCCGATGCCTTGAAATCAGACTTGGGCGCAGCAGCGGGTGCCTCGGGGGCAGCCGGTTTTGCGGTTTCAGGGGCCTTGGGGGCGGGTTCGTTGATTTTGCTCTTAGAAAACATCTCGTGCTGCCTTGATAAAGATCATCGGATTGACGGCTTTGCCGTCCACTCTCACTTCATAATGAAGATGGGGCCCGGTAACTCGCCCGGAGGCTCCCATATCACCAATACGCTGTCCGCGCGATACCTTTTGCCCTTCTTTCACGATAATTTTCGACATATGGGCATATCGTGTCTCGATTCCGAAGTCGTGCTTAATTTTTATCAGCCGACCATAGCCCGAGGACCACCCGGCATGGACGATAACACCGTCTGCCGTGGCGTGCAGGGGCGTCCCCACAGGACCGGCGAAATCAACGCCGTTATGCATGCGGCGCCCTCCGGTTTTGGGGTCGCGACGATAGCCAAAGCCGCTGGTAAAGCGATAGGCACGGTGCACCGGAATGGCAAAGGGCGCGCCCTCGGCGGCGATGCGGTACAGGTTCAGCCGGTCCATCTGTTGCAACAGACGGTTGGCGCGGTTCATGTCTGGGTGACTGTCCTCGCCTCGGGTCGAGAAGGACAGTGGCATCAACGGGCCACCCTGGCCATTATAGCCACGGCGGACCTGCGACAGGATCGTGTCGGTGTTCATGCCAGCAGCGCGGAACATCTTGTCCAGAGGCTGGACAGAAACAGCCATCGCGTCTTCAAGCTGGCGGAAAATCTGGTCGTTCTGATCTTGTATCAGGCGCAGCTCGCGGGTCAGCTCTTCGGCGCGGGTCAGGGCCCCTTGAGCGTCCGCGACAATCTGATCCCGTTCGACGGCGGTGTCATCCAGCGCGGCCACCAGGAAATCCATGGTCTCGGACACAACCGGCGAGGCGCTGGCCATCGCGGTGCCGTTTTCACTGTCATCAATCTGCGTTTGCAGCTCGGTTGATTGGGTGCGGGCGGCGTCGCGTTCCTGCATGGTGCGGCGCAGAGTGGTCTGGATCACTTCGATCCCGGTTTCCAGCTCGCGGCGGTTGGTTTCGGAATCCAGCAGCTGTGATTGCATGACCGAGATCTGCTCCAGCGCCTTGCTGAACCGGTCCTGCGCGGCCAGGGCCTCCATCGCGCGGGTGTCACGCTCGCTGGCCAAAATATTCAGACGGGTTTCATAGGTCGCGCGGTCGCGCTTGGCCTGCTCGCGGAAATTGCCGGACCCGATCGAGTCCATCAGCAAAACGGCGGTGGCAACGATGGCCCAGGCCACCAAAGCGGCCGATCCAGTGAATCCAATCAACTGCGTGACCGGACGCAAGCGTATGAAACGCGTGTCAGTATCCGATCGCAGAAAGACGCGGCGTTCGGGAAAAACCTTTTCCAACATCGCGTCGAATTTGATTGCCAGACGTGTTCTCACCTGACTGTCCTTACTTTTCATCCCCAAGTCCCGGTGCGGCCTTTAGGTCTGATGCCAGCCTGCACCGGGAATTTGATTAGCGGCGAAGCCCTTAGAGGGCAAGGATTTTAACCTTTTGGCAGGGATTGGGTGGTGAAAACCCGCCGCCCCGGCGAAATCCTGCCGAGTTTAGCGGACGTGCGCCGGGGGTGTTTCATCGGAGAGCGGCCAGTAGAAATCGGGCGGCAGACCGGCCTCGGCGCGCTTTTCTTCGTTAAACGGAGGCTTCAGCGGACCGTGAAAATATTTGCGAACCAAATCGTGGAACAGCTCTTTGGGGTCTTTTTCATGCCGTCCGCACAGGAAATGAAACCACTTCGAGCCATAGGCCACATGCGCGACCTCTTCGGCGTAGATCACGTTCAGCGCGGCGACCACGTCATCCTGTTTGGCGTTTTGAAAAATCTTGATCATGCCGGGGGTGACGTCCAGGCCGCGCGCCTCGAGCACCATGGGGACCACGGCCAGACGGCCCAGAATGTCCTCGGCCGTATCCTCGGCGGCGCGCCACATGCCGGCATGGGCGGGCAGGGCACCATAGTGGCTGCCCATCGCCTCCAGGCAATCGCAGACAAGGTTATAGTGTTTGGATTCCTCGTCGGCGGATTTGACCCAATCATCATAGAACCCGATCGGCATGGGCACATCACCGAACCGCGCAACGATATCCCAATGCAGGTCAACGGCGTTCAGCTCGATATGGGCGACGGCGTGCAGGATGGCCGTCCGCCCCTGAACCGAGCCGGGACGGCGGCGCGGCACATCGCGCGGATCCAGCAATTCGGGTTTTTCTGGCCGCGAGGGTCGCAGCGGCGGGTTGGCCGTGCCGACTGGGATCGGAGCGCCGGCCTTGCGCGCAGCGAACCAGGTGGCGGCGTGTTTATGGGACAGCGCGGTTTTTTCGCGCCCGTCAGCGGTGGTCAGAACCTCGACCGCCATTTCTGTTAACGTCTTGGTCATAGAGCGCGCGCGGCCTCCAGTACCTCGTCGACATGGCCTTTGACCTTCACCTTGCGCCATTCGCGGGCGATGTTGCCGTCGGCGTCAATCAAAAAGGTCGACCGGACGATGCCCCAGAAGGTCTTGCCGTACATCTTTTTTTCCTGCCACACGCCCAGACGTTCGCACAGATCGCCCTCGGCGTCCGACAAGAGCGGCACGCTAAGCGCTTTCTTCTCACGGAATTTTTCATGGCTTGCGAGCGTGTCTTTGGATACGCCAAAGACCTGAACGCCCAGTTTTTCAAATTCGGGCAGGGCGGCGGTAAAGTCCTGCGCCTCGGTCGTGCAGCCCGGCGTGTTGTCGCGCGGATAGAAAAACAGAACCACGGGCGCAGGGCGCAAGGCCGACAGCGTCACGGGATCGCCCCCATCCTGTGGCAGGGTGAATTCGGGGGCGGCTGTCTTGGCGTCGGTCATAATACGCTCCTTTCGGGCTGTGGGGGTGCGTCGGCGAATTGGGTGTAGTAATAGTGCACCCGACAAAAGAATAAAGACCATGTTCCCACGCAGCCGGTCACAGCGCAGAGCAGAGATGAACAACGACGATCAGACCCAATCGGACCCGCCGGAGCGCCAGAAACAGCGCCACCGCTGGGGATGGCTGTGGTGGACGTTGATCTTTGTCGGCGTGTTGTTCGCGGCTGCGGGGGGCGTGGTTTATTCGCATGCTGGGCGTCCGATCAAAGCGCCAGACTGGCTGCACGAACGGGTCGAGGCGCGGCTTAGTGATGCCTTGCCGGGCTCTGACATCAATTTTGGCGATATTTCGCTGCTGGTCCCACGCGGGGGACGGCCGAAAATTCTGCTGCGCGATGCCGAGATCACAACAGAGGATGGGCTCCCGGTTCTGAGCCTTGCCAACCTTGAGGCGCGCGTCGCATTCCGCCCGCTGCTGCAAGGTGATCTGTTGTTGGGCAAACTGGTGCTGAGTGGTGCCACAGTAAATGTGCGACGTCGGGTGGATGGGTTCTTTGACCTGTCCTTTGGCTCGTTTGATCAGACCCGCGAGGCCGCCAGCGTTGCCGAGCTGATCGCCAGCCTGGATGCGCTGATGCTGACCCCGGAACTGGCCGCTCTGACACGGGTCGAGGCCGAGGCGCTGACCCTCCGCTATGAAGATGCTCGCGCCGGTCGCGCCTGGACGGTGGACGGTGCGCGTTTTGTGCTGGATCGGGACGGTGCCGATTTGCGGGTGCGTGGCGATCTGGCGCTGTTGGGGGGCTATGATTATGCCACCACGGTCGAGCTGAACTACGAAAGCCAGATCGGGGCCCTAGCCGCCAAATTTGGCATGACATTCGAGGATATGGCCTCGCGCGATATTGCCGGTCAGGTGGGCGCGCTGGCCTGGCTGGACGCGGTACGTGCACCGATCGGTGGGGCCTTGCGGGTGAGTGTCGATGAGCAAGGCCAGCTGGGCCGCTTGTCGGGGACGTTGCAGATCGGCAAGGGGGCCTTGCAGCCCAATGATCAGACCCGCCCGATCCCGTTCGACAACGCCCGGACCTATCTGACCTTTGATCCGGCAACGCAAACCATCAGCTTTGATGAGCTGTCAGTACAGAGCCCTCAATTCAGCGGCCGTGTCGAAGGCAAGGCCCTGTTGCGCGGACATCGGGACGGGTGGCCAACGCAGTTGCAGGGTCAATTCTCGATGACCAACGCAAAGGCAAACCCCAACAATATCTACCCCGAGCCGGTGTCTTTGGATCAGGCGAATATGACCTTCCGGCTGGATCTGGACCCATTCGAGCTGACCCTGGGCGAACTGAGCCTGACCAAGGACGGGCATGTTCTGGTGGTCGACGGCAAGATGCGGGCGGACGACACCGGGTGGAATCTGGCGCTGAACGGGCAGGTGGCGGATCTAAGCAAGGACACGGTCATGGGGTTCTGGCCGGACACCTTGAAACCCAAGACCCACACCTGGATTTCCGAGAATATCAACGCGCTGACCCTGACCAACACGCAGATCGCCTTGCGTGCACAGCAAGGGCGAAAGCCCACGGTCTATCTGTCCACGGAATTCAAAGACGGTGACATCCGGTATTTGAAATACATGCCCAACTTGACCGGCGCCGCTGGTCGGGCCGAGCTGATGGGCACGCGCTTTGTGGTGACCGCTGAGCAGGGGATCGTGACCGCGCCCGAGGGTGGCAAGATTGATGCCACTGGCACAAGTCTAATCATCGAGGATGTCGGCATCAAAGGCCCCCCGGCCGAGGTTCGATTAAATACCTCCAGCACGATCACCGCAGCATTGGCATTGCTGGATCTAAAACCGCTGCACGTGATGACCAAAGCTGATCGTCCCGTGACGCTGGCGGATGGGCTCGCGCGGGCGCGGGGCTCGATCTTTTTACGGCTTAAAAAGAAACTGCCGCGGTCCTCGGTCAAATACGACGTCACTGCCGACCTTGAGAATGTCCGCAGCACCAAGCTTATCCCCGGCAAAGTCTTTGCTGCCTCGCATCTGGATGTCAGCGCGACGAATGAGCGTGTCGTGATCTCGGGGCAGGGGCGTGTGGGGCAGGTTGGGTTCGAGGGTCACTGGGCCTCGCCTATCAAAGACAATCCGCAAAAGGTCAGCCGGGCCGAAGGGGTGATGACGCTGTCCTCGGCCTTTCTGGACGAATTCAACGTGACCTTGCCACCGGGCACCGTGTCAGGTGCGGGGCCAGCGACGTTTGCGATTGATTTGGTAAAGGGCGAAACGCCCAAGTTCAGCGGCTCTAGCGATCTGGCGGGCATCGGCCTGCGCATTCCCGAATTGGGGTGGAGCTTGCCGCAATCGCGCACCGGCGCGCTGGAGATTTCGGGAACATTGGGCAAGGTTCCGGCGGTTGAACGACTGTCGCTAGAGGCCTCTGGTCTTAGCGCAGTGGGCAGCGTCAGCCTGAAGCAAAGCGGCGGGTTGGATCGCGCGGCGTTTTCCAGCGTTAAAGCGGGGGCTTGGCTGGACGCCCCGGTTACGTTGCGCGGGCGTGGGGCCGGTGTGGCTCCGGCAGTGGAAATCCGCGGAGGCCGGGTGGATTTGCGGCATATGGGCAAATTGAGCGATGGCAAAAAAGGCGGGACGGGAAAATCCTCGGTCGTGCCGATGGATGTTCATTTGGATCGGCTGCGGATCACAGACAGCCTGTCGCTGACCAATTTCCGAGGTGAATTCGAAGCCCATTCCGGTGGCATGACCGGGCGTTTTGTCGGCGCGGTCAACGGCAAGGCCAGCGTCGCGGGGCAGATGACCCCGAAGAACGGACGCAGCGCCTTTACCATCACCTCGAACGAGGCGGGCGCGGCCGTGGCGGCAGCGGGCCTGTTGTCCAAGGCTGACAAAGGCGATTTGACCCTGAAACTGACCCCCGTGGGCGAGCAAAGCTATGACGGTGATCTGCTGATCAAATCGGTTTGGCTAAAGGACGCCCCAGCCATTGCCAACCTTCTGAACGCCGCCAGTATCGTCGGCTTGCTGGAACAGATGGGGGGCGGTGGCATTCATTTCGGCGAGGTCGAGGCCAGGTTCCGCATCACCCCGACCCAGGTCATCGTCACCAAATCCAGCGCCGTTGGCAGCTCGATCGGGATTTCGATGGACGGGATTTATGACTTGCAAAACAAGGTGATGGATATGCAGGGGGTCTTCTCTCCGATCTACGCAGTGAACGCGATTGGGTCGGTGCTGACCCGTAAAGGCGAGGGGCTGCTGGGCTTTAATTTCACCATGAAGGGCTCGGGCGAGGACCCGCGCGTGGGGATCAATCCTTTGTCGATCTTTACACCAGGCATGTTCCGAGAGATATTCCGCCGCCCGCCCCCCAAAGTGACTGATGACCCGCAATGAAACTCTCTGATTTCGATTTCGACCTGCCCGAAGATTTGATCGCGACGCGGCCCGCGAAACCGCGCAGTTCGGCCCGGTTGTTGGTGGCCGAGGGCAATACGATCACCGATGCGCATGTGACGGATATCACGCGGTGGCTGCGCGCTGGCGACCGGCTGGTGCTGAACGATACCAAGGTGATCCCCGCACGTCTGTCTGGCACCCGCGCCCGGGACGGCGCCGAGGGGCTGACCCGTGCCCGGATCGAGGTCACTCTGCTGGAACCGCGCCCGGATGGACAATGGGCGGCGCTGCTCAAACCACTCAAGAAAATCCGCGAAGGCGAGGAAATCGTGTTCTCGGATGCGCTCTCGGCTCGGCTGGAGGCGAAAGAGGACGGGCAGGGTGTGTTGTCCTTTAACTTGACGGGCGAGGATTTTGATGCAGCACTTGCCCAGGCGGGGGCGATGCCATTGCCCCCCTATATCGCCGCGAAACGTGCCGCAGATGCGCAGGATAAAACGGATTATCAGACCGTGTGGGCACGGGCCTCAGGGGCGGTGGCGGCGCCCACGGCCAGCCTGCATTTTGATGAACCGCTGTTGCAAAAGATCCGCGAGATGGGGGTCGAGCTGAGCTTTGTCACCCTGCATGTTGGCGCGGGCACGTTTCTGCCAGTTAAGGTCGAAGACGTGACCACCCATAAAATGCACGCGGAATGGGGCGATGTCAGCCAAGATGCGGCGGCTCAGATCGCGGCGACCAAGGCTGCGGGCGGGCGCGTGATCCCTGTGGGCACGACCGCTCTGCGCCTGATCGAAAGCGCGGGCCGCAGCGGTCAGATCGAACCCTGGCGCGGCGAGACCGACATTTTCATCTACCCCGGTTTTGAATTCCATGTTGCCGACGCGCTGATGACCAATTTTCATCTGCCGAAATCTACGCTGATGATGCTGGTCTCGGCGCTGATGGGGGCGGAGCAGGTGCGCCAGATCTATGATCACGCGATCGCGCAGAGGTATCGGTTCTTTTCCTATGGCGATGCCTCGATCCTGTTCCCGAACCGCTAAAAATCGCGCGAGGTCGCGAATAGAACACTCTATGTCGCGATTACGCAGGTGAATCAGTCCGCGTCCTGACAAAGGGGGCTTCTGCTTTATTGCGAGGATCGCGCCATGCTGAGCATTCTATCCAATGCCTGGGCCCTGTTGCTGGGGATCATGTTGCTGATGGTCGGGAACGGCCTTCAGGGCACGCTTTTGGGTGTGCGCGGCGAGCTTGAAGGCTTCTCGACCTACGAGATGTCTATGGTGATGTCGGCCTATTTCGTAGGCTTTCTGGGTGGATCGCGTCTGGCGCCTGAGATGATCCGGCGTGTCGGTCATGTGCGGGTGTTTGCGGCGCTGGCGTCCTTCATCTCGGCGGTGCTGATCCTGTATCCGGCGATTGCGAACCCCTGGGTGTGGACCCTGGGGCGCGTTGTCATCGGTTTTTGTTTCTCGGGGGTATATGTGACCAGCGAAAGCTGGCTGAACAACGCGGCCACGAACGAAAATCGCGGCAAAGCGCTGTCGATGTACATGATCGTGCAGATGGTTGGGATTGTGCTGTCGCAGGCGCTGCTGCTGACGGGGGATCCGTCGGGCTATGTGCTGTTTGTGGTCTCTTCAGTGCTGGTTTCGATCTCGTTTGCGCCGATTTTGTTGTCAATCTCGCCCACGCCGGCCTTTGAAACCGATAAACCCATGAGCCTGCGTGAGATCATGAAAATCTCGCCTCTGGGCAGTGTGGGCATGTTCCTGTTGGGGGGCGTGTTTGCCTCGCAGTTCGGGATGGCGGCTGTCTATGGCGGTCAGGCGGGGCTGAGCCTGCCTGAAATCTCGATTTTTGCGGCTGCATTCTATGTCGGAGCGACCCTGCTGCAATATCCGCTGGGCTGGTTGTCTGACCTGATGGACCGGCGCGTGCTGATCATGTTGACCGCCGCAGGCGGAGGTCTGGGCGCGATCCTGGGAATGATGATGGGGGGGTATTTCCCGCTGTTGCTGGTCTCGGCCTTTTTGATTGGTGGTACGTCGAACCCGCTCTATTCCCTGCTGATCGCCTATACCAATGACTTTCTAGAGGCCGAGGACATGGCCGCCGCCTCGGGTGGGTTGGTGTTCATCAACGGGCTGGGCGCCATTGCGGGCCCGCTGATCACCGGCTGGTTGATGGAGACATATGGCCCGTCCGGCTACTTTGTTCTGATCGCCGTGCTGCTGTTGGCTTTGGCCGGATATGCGGGCTATCGGATGACGCAGCGCGCGACTCCGGTCCAGGATGATACCGGGCACTACACGCCTGTGATGCCCTCGGCGTCGCATGTTGCTGTGGAAATGGCCCGCGAATATGCCCTTGAAACAGCAGAAGAAAGTGACGCTAGCGCTACCAACACATAATATGACGTTCCTGACGCAAATAGTGATTGTTAACGAGGGCGTATGGTTTGTAACGTTTTATTAACAGTATGTTCCGGCCTTGAAAGGGAGGCTCCGATGGCAAGCACGGACGAGATTCTGAAGTTCTGGTTAGACGAGGTTGGTCCCAGTGGATGGTATGCAGTTGATCCTAAGCTGGACGAAACCATCCGGGATAAATTCCTGGTCGCGTGGCAAGAAGCCAAGTCAGGTGCCTACAGCCTGTGGCTGACCTATCCCAGCGGTGCCTTGGCCTATGTGATCCTGCTGGATCAGTTTTCGCGCAATATGTTCCGCGGATCAGGGGATGCGTTCGTAATGGACGAGATCGCTCTGGCCGCCGCGAAATCCGCGATTGATCATGGCTGGGATCTGCGGATCGACGAACCCGCGCGGCAATTCTTCTATCTGCCGTTGATGCATTCGGAAAACCTGTCGGATCAGGAACGCTGCGTGCGCCTGATGGCAGAACGGATGCCAGGGGCTGGCGACGGAAATTTGCTGCACGCCAAAGCGCACCGCCGCGTGATCCGCGAATTCGGTCGTTTCCCGTATCGGAATGAAGCGCTGGAGCGTCGCACAACCGCGAACGAACAGAGCTATATCGACCAAGGCGGCTATGGCCACACGGTTCGGGAATTGCAGGCAGTCTGATTGTTTAAGAAGTGAACGACTTTTAATTATTTTAAAACAACGATGTAACCCCCGCAGGCGCGTCAAAGCGCAGCGGGGGTTTTGTTTTGGTTGAGCGGTTGGAAAAAATAGTTTAATGTCAAACTAAATTGCAAGTCGGAGGAAACGCATGTCTGCCAAGACGTTTGATATGATCGTAATCGGGGCTGGTCCCGGTGGATACGTAGCTGCCATTCGTGGTGCTCAGCTGGGCCTAAAGGTCGCCGTGGTTGAACGCGAACATCTGGGCGGTATCTGCCTGAACTGGGGGTGTATCCCTACTAAGGCGCTGCTGCGCTCGTCCGAAGTGTTCCACCTGATGGAGCGCGCCAAGGAATTCGGCCTGAAGGCAGACAAGATCGGCTACGATCTGGATGCTGTCGTGAAACGCTCACGCGGAGTGGCCGCTCAGCTTTCCGGCGGCATCGGCCACCTGCTGAAAAAGAACAAAATCACCGTTGTCATGGGCGAGGCTACTTTGCCCGCCAAAGGTAAGGTAAGCGTTAAGACCGACAAAGGCACCGAAGAGCTGACCGCCAAGTCGATCATTCTGGCCACCGGCGCCCGCGCGCGTGAATTGCCCGGACTAGAGGCTGACGGCGATTTGGTCTGGACCTACAAACACGCTCTGAACCCGCCGCGGATGCCGAAAAAGCTGTTGGTGATTGGTTCGGGCGCGATCGGCATCGAATTCGCCAGCTTCTATAACACGCTGGGCGCTGACACGACCGTTGTCGAGGTCATGGACCGCGTCCTGCCCGTTGAAGACGCCGAAATCAGCGCCTTCGCTAAGAAACAGTTTGTTAAGCAAGGCATGACCATCATGGAAAAAGCCATGGTCAAGCAACTGGATCGCGGTAAGGGCAAGGTCACGGCGCATATCGAAACCAAGGGCAAAGTCGAAAAGATCGAATTTGACACCGTGATCAGCGCCGTGGGTATCGTCGGCAATGTGGAAAACTTGGGGCTGGAAGCTCTGGGCGTGAAACTTGACCGTACCCATGTTGTGACCGACGAATTCTGCCGGACTGGCGTGGACGGTCTGTATGCGATTGGCGATATCGCCGGCGCGCCTTGGTTGGCACACAAAGCCAGCCACGAAGGAGTCATGGTCGCCGAACTGATCGCGGGCAAGCACGCCCATCCGGTCAAACCCGAAACCATCGCGGGCTGTACCTATTGTCATCCTCAGGTCGCCTCGGTTGGGTATACCGAAGCCAAGGCCAAAGAGCTGGGCTATGACATCAAGGTCGGTCGGTTCCCCTTCATGGGCAATGGTAAAGCGATCGCCTTGGGCGAGCCCGAAGGCATGGTCAAAACCGTGTTTGATGCGAAAACCGGAGAGTTGCTGGGCGCTCATATGGTTGGCGCCGAGGTGACCGAGATGATCCAAGGCTATGTGATCGGCCGTCAGCTGGAAACCACCGAGGAAGATCTGATGCACACCGTCTTCCCGCACCCCACGCTGTCCGAGATGATGCATGAAAGCGTTCTGGACGCATTCGATCAAGTCATCCACATGTAAGTGGTTCATAATAAAGAAAAAGGGCGGTCCAATCGGGCCGCCCTTTTTCGTTCCGTGAGTGTATTTGAATTAGGTGCGTTCCACCTGGCCGCCCGCAGCAACCCAGTGGCCCAAACCGCCTAGGTTGTGCACGTTTTCATACCCCATCCTGCGCAGCATCCCCGCTGCCATGTTCGACCGCGCGCCCGAGGCGCAGTACAGCGCGATGGGTTTGTCTTGTTTCAGGTCTTGATGAAAGTCGGGGTGACGCGGATCGGCCATATCCGCCAGACGCATCATCGGAATATGCAGCGCACCGCGCGCTTTGCCAGAGCTGGCCAGCTCTCCGTGGTCGCGGATGTCGATCAGGATCATCGCTCCGTCGGCAACCTGTTGAATGGCCTCGGCGACGGGCAGGGCGGGTGCAGCTTGGCGCATGAATCCAAACATGGGCTGGGTCCTTTTGGTGTGTCGGGTTGCTGACCTATCTGTGCTGGGGTCAGGGCGGCTTCAAGGGATAGATAGCAAATAAATTCTGAAATTGGAATATTAAAGTCGCGCCTACGGCTGCTGAATGCAGGCAACGCTACATTCTGATGCATTGTTCTTGTAATGTTCTTCTTTTTTTCTTGGAGACTCGGCGCAGCTCTACTATCTGTTAACCAACGACCGCGAGGGATCCATGGCTGAGCTGAAAAATATCGAAGTGCGCGGTGCGCGCGAGCATAATCTAAAAAGCATCGACGTGGATATTCCGCGCGATCAGTTGGTGGTGATCACGGGGCTGTCGGGCTCGGGCAAATCCTCGCTCGCCTTCGATACGATCTATGCCGAGGGGCAGCGCAGGTATGTTGAATCCCTGTCGGCCTATGCGCGCCAATTCCTGGACATGATGGAAAAACCGGACGTCGACCACATCAGCGGTCTGAGCCCGGCGATCTCGATTGAGCAGAAAACGACCTCGAAAAACCCGCGCTCGACTGTGGGTACCGTGACCGAGATCTATGACTACATGCGGCTGCTTTTCGCGCGGGTCGGCACGCCCTATTCCCCCGCGACCGGCAAACCGATCGAGGCGCAACAAGTGCAGGATATGGTTGACCGCGTGATGACGATGGAGGAGGGCACGCGCGCCTATCTGCTCGCCCCCATCGTGCGTGATCGTAAGGGCGAGTATCGCAAGGAATTCCTAGAGCTTCGTAAACAAGGTTTCCAACGGGTGAAGGTCGACGGCGAATTCCACGAACTGGATACGCCACCGACGCTGGACAAGAAATTCCGCCATGACATTGACGTGGTCGTGGATCGGATCGTCGTGCGCGAGGGGTTGGAGACGCGGCTGGCCGACAGTCTGCGCACTGCCTTGGATCTTGCTGATGGGATCGCCGTGTTGGAAACCGCCCCGCGCGAGGGCGACCCAGAACGCGTCACCTTTTCCGAGAATTTTGCCTGTCCTGTCAGTGGCTTCACAATCCCCGAGATCGAACCGCGGCTGTTTTCCTTCAATGCGCCGTTCGGGGCCTGTCCGTCCTGCGACGGGCTGGGGGTCGAGCTGTTTTTTGACGAACGACTGGTGGTTCCTGACCAGAATATCAAGGTGTATGATGGAGCGCTTGCCCCCTGGCGCAAGGGAAAATCCCCCTATTTCCTGCAGACGATCGAGGCGCTGGCCCGGCATTATGGCTTTGATCAAAACGAGCGTTGGAAGGACTTGCCCAAGAAGGTGCAGCAGGTGTTTCTGTACGGCTCGGGCGACGAAGAAATTGAGTTCCGTTATGACGAAGGCGGCCGTGTTTACCAGGTGACGCGTGTGTTCGAAGGCGTCATTCCCAACATGGAGCGGCGCTATCGCGAGACCGATTCCAACTGGGTGCGCGAGGAATTTGAGCGCTATCAGAACAACCGTCGTTGCGGCGATTGCGGCGGATACCGTCTGCGAGAAGAAGCGCTGGCCGTAAAGATCGCAGGCTTGCATGTCGGTCAGGTTGTCGAAATGTCGATCAAAGAGGCTTTTGCGTGGTGCCAGACCGTGCCCGAGCATCTGACCGACCAGAAAAACGAGATCGCCAAGGCTATTCTAAAGGAGATTCGCGAGCGTCTGGGTTTTCTAAATAACGTTGGATTAGAATATCTTACGATGAGTCGCTCAAGTGGTACATTAAGTGGTGGCGAAAGCCAGCGGATCCGCTTGGCCAGTCAGATCGGCTCGGGTTTGACTGGAGTTTTATATGTGCTGGACGAGCCCTCGATCGGCTTACACCAGCGGGACAATGATCGCCTGATCGGCACGCTAAAGAACCTGCGCGATCAGGGAAACACCGTGATTGTGGTCGAACATGACGAGGATATGATCCGTCAGGCCGACTATGTTTTCGACATCGGGCCAGGCGCGGGTGTGCATGGCGGGCAGGTTGTTTCCAAGGGGACTCCGCCGGTGATTTCCGACGATCCCGCCAGTCTGACCGGCCAGTATCTGAGCGGCGCACGCGAAATCGCGGTCCCCGGTGTGCGGCGCAAGGGCAACAAGAAGAAGGTGACTGTTGTCAAAGCCACCGGAAATAACCTGCAAAACGTCACGGCGGACTTCCCTTTGGGCAAATTTGTCTGTGTGACGGGCGTGTCGGGCGGGGGCAAGTCCACGCTGACGATTGAAACGCTGTTCAAGACGGCCTCGATGCGGTTGAACGGTGCGCGCCAGACCCCGGCGCCCTGCGAAACCATCAAAGGGCTGGAGCATCTGGACAAGGTGATCGACATTGATCAGCGGCCCATTGGGCGCACGCCGCGCAGCAACCCCGCGACCTATACCGGGGCGTTCACGCCGATCCGCGATTGGTTCGCCGGACTGCCCGAGGCCAAGGCGCGTGGTTACAAGCCCGGACGGTTCAGTTTCAACGTCAAGGGCGGTCGTTGCGAGGCCTGTCAGGGCGACGGTGTCATCAAGATCGAGATGCATTTCCTGCCCGATGTCTACGTGACTTGCGAGACTTGTAAGGGCGCTCGGTACAACCGCGAGACATTGGAAATTCAGTTTAAAGGCAAGAGTATAGCCGACGTTCTTGACATGACGGTTGAAGACGCCCAGCAGTTTTTCCAGGCCGTTCCGTCCATTCGCGATAAGATGGATGCGCTGATGCGTGTGGGGCTGGGATACATCAAGGTCGGCCAACAGGCCACGACACTATCCGGTGGTGAAGCGCAACGTGTGAAGCTGTCAAAAGAGCTGGCAAAACGCTCTACGGGGCGGACGCTGTATATCCTGGATGAACCAACCACGGGCTTGCATTTCGAAGATGTGCGCAAACTGCTGGAGGTGCTGCACGAGCTGGTCGATCAGGGCAACTCGGTCGTGGTGATCGAGCATAACCTGGATGTGGTGAAAACCGCTGATTGGCTGATCGACATCGGCCCCGAGGGCGGGGATGGCGGCGGTCAGATCGTTGCTGCGGGCACGCCCGAGGACGTCGCCAAGGAACCGCGCAGCCATACCGGGCTGTATTTGGCGCCGATGTTGGGCCTGTCGGTTAAGGCCGCAGAGTAAAGCCCCGAGGGATGTGACCCCCGGGGCTTGTACCGTTACTCAGATTTCACTTTGCAGGTGTTGATGCCCAGCAGGCTGTAGGGCGGGCATGTGCCCATGGCGGCTGTTGCCAGCAGAACGACGCCGACGATCAGTGCGATCCAGCCCAAGACGCCCGAAAGCGCGGTGAAAAACGCGATGACGAGCACGACGCCCACGATCGCGCGGATGATGCGGTCAGTTTGACCCATATTCTTTGAAAACATGACTTGTCCCTTCGAGGAATGGTTTCTCTGACCATAGCCTAAAAGACAGATTACGTGAAAAGAATATGATTCTGATCAATTCCGCGTGCGTTTTTCGAACCGAGGCAGCATTGCGCTGAAATCCATACCTTTGCCGTCTTCGGTTTCCACAAACTGTTCGTAGAGCGCCGCGGCCATCTGGCCCATTGGGGTATCGGCGTCAGCGGATTCGGCGGCTTGTTGCGACAGACGCAGGTCCTTGAGCATCAGCTCGGCTGCGAATCCGGGTTGATAGTCATTGTCCGCCGGGCTGGCAGGGCCGACACCGGGGGCAGGGCAGTAGGCATTCATCGTCCAGCTATATCCGGACGAAGTGCTAACGACTTCGAACATCTTTTGCCGGTCCAGTCCCAGCTTGTCGGCCAGGGCAAAAGCCTCGCATGTGGCGATCATGGTGACGCCCA
>JBOEGN010000021.1:12268-62687 GCA_050633445.1 Thalassovita sp. | reverse complement strand
ATGCCCGCCCATATCAAGGCGGCGATGATGCCGGTCAGCCTGTCCATTCCGGTCGCGGGTGGACGCCCCGTTCTGGGCACCTGGCAGGGCATCTATCTGTTCGAACATCGCGACGCCCCGCATACCCGCCAGGTGGTTGCGCATCTGGCCTGAATTCGCCCCCAAACCCTTAATCTAGCGGCCGCATTTCCCCCCTACCCAAACCCTAGCGGCTGGCCTATAGTGGCTGTGGATAAGTTGGGCGCGAACCCAATGCCAAAGAGGCGGTGAAGGAAAAAGGGGACCGGCAATGCGTTGCCCGTTTTGCGGAAATATCGATACTCAGGTGAAAGATTCCCGGCCAGCCGAGGATCATGTCTCGATCCGGCGGCGACGGTTCTGTCCAGCGTGCGGGGGGCGGTTCACAACATATGAACGCGTTCAGCTGCGCGATCTGGTGGTGATCAAATCCAACGGACGTCGTGAAGATTTCGACCGGCCCAAACTGGAACGCTCGATCCGGATTTCGATGCAGAAACGCCCTGTCGAGCCCGAGCGCATCGACCAGATGATCAGCGGCATTGTGCGGCGTCTGGAAAGCATGGGCGAGACCGACATTCCCAGCAAGACCATCGGTGAGATTGTGATGGAGGCTCTGGCCCGCATCGACACCGTGTCCTATGTGCGTTTTGCGAGCGTTTACAAGAACTTCCAGGCGGCGGATGACTTTGATAAATTCGTGTCCGAGCTGCGGCCAGACGTTCCGCCGGAAGAGTGAGCACCGATCAGCGTTACATGCGGCTGGCCCTGTCCTTGGGCCGGCGCGGGCTGGGAAACACCTGGCCAAACCCCGCTGTGGGCTGTGTCATCGTGCGCGACGGGCGGATCGTTGGGCGCGGATGGACGGCACCGGGCGGGCGACCGCATGCCGAGCCTCAGGCCTTGGCGCAAGCGGGGGATCTGGCGCGCGGGGCCACGGCCTATGTGACGTTAGAGCCTTGCAGCCATCACGGACAAACGCCGCCCTGTTCGCAGGCCCTGATAGAGGCGGGTGTGGCGCGGGTCGTCTCGCCCTTGATGGACAATGATCCGCGCGTCAACGGGCAGGGTTTTGCTATGCTGCGCGCCGCAGGGATCGAGGTGCAAACTGGGTTGCTGGCAGACGAAGCCATGCGCGACAATGCTGGATTTTTCCAACGTAACGAGGTCGGGCGGCCTTGGTTGACCTTGAAATTGGCCACCAGTTTTGACGGGCGTATCGCCACGGCCAGCGGCGAGAGCCAATGGATCACAGGGCCCGAAGCCCGGCAGATGGTGCAGCTGCAACGGTCCACTCATGACGCTGTGATGGTGGGCGGTGGCACGGCGCGGGCGGATGATCCCTCGCTGAATGTACGCAGTTTCACACCCCCAAGACAGCCTGTGCGGGTGGTGATTTCACGACATCTGGACATGCCCTTGATGAGCAATCTGGCCCGCACCGCCAAAGACGTGCCCGTCTGGATTTGCCACGGGCCAAACGCCGACCCCAACCTGCTCGACGCCTGGACCGGCGTGGGCGCGACGCTGCTGGAATGTCGTTTGCAGGGCGGTCAGATCGACCCTGCTTCGGCGCTCGAACAACTGGGCGCGCAGGGTTTGACGCGTGTCTTTTGCGAGGGTGGCGGGATGCTGGCCGCGTCGCTTTTGATGGCGGATCTGGTGGACGAAATGGTTGGCTTTACCGCCGGTGTCGCGTTGGGGGCCGAGGGGCGCCCGTCGCTGGGTGCATTGGGGCTGGATCGTTTGTCCCAGGCCCCGCGCTTTCGTTTGATTGAAACCCGTCAGGTCGGTGCGGATGTGCTGCACCGTTGGCAGCGGGCCTGATCACCGCCACAAATAGGCATAGCTGGCAAGTAAGCCCTGCGCCTTCGCCAACAATCGCAGGCCGGGGCTGGCGCTCAGACCTTCTCCGGTGCTGAGCCGATCCACGATCACCTCGACCGGGCAAGCGGTGCCCGTTACCGGGTCGCGATAGCGCGGATAGTCGATCAGGCAGGCATGCACCAACCCTTCTACCGAGACGTGAACCCGACGGCGATCCGGCACAGGGGCCATGTCCCGCGTCAGCCCCCAACCGGCATAGAATGGCACGCCCAGCGTCACCACTTTGATTCCACGCAGCAGTGCCTCGAACCCCAGGGTCGAGGTCATGGTCCACACTTCATCGACCTGCGTAATCAACGTGGCCGGGTCCCCGGTCACAACGATATCAGCAGCCGTTGCGTCGACCTCTCCGGGGCGCAGCCCGGCCAGGACATCGGGGTGCGGTTTATACAAAATGACGGCGCCGGGGTTGGCCTTGCGGGTGGCCTCGAGCAGCTCGTGATTGGTACGAATTTCCAATGTTCCCAATTGGATAGAGGCATCATTTTCGACCTGACCGGGGACCAAGATTTTGCGTCCCTCAGGCAGCTGGGGCAGCGCGGAGGTCATGTTATACTTGCTAAGCCCATGGCCAATGATTGCGTCGATCAGATCGCGGGCGCGGTCCTGCTGATCACCGCGCAGATCAGCGCGCTTGGCAATCCATTTTTCCAACCGGCTGGGGCGGGATGGGTCATAGTATATGCCCAGATCATCGCAGGCGAGGCTGAGCGGCGGCGTCAGTTCTGCCCCCAACCCGCGCGAGCGTAGGAACCCGTCCTCGACCCGGACGGCATCCGGCGCGGCATCTGCGCGATTGGCCCAGACCATCTGTCGACGTGGCGGTTTCGCAGGGCCAAAGCGCACGGGTTTCACCGATCCGAAAAAGCCATTCAACGGGCGACGTTTCCAAAGGCGCATTCCGGTCGCCGTCCAGCCGTGCCGGTCTTCGCGCCAGGCGCGGGTGCGGGTTTCCAGGCCGTCGATCACATCCTCCAACTGGCACAACCGGTCGCGATAGGGGTCGTACCAGACCGGATACAGGATCATTGCCGCTGCGAATAGTTGCGCGCGCGTCAGGCGACGGCCGCGTCTTGGCAGCGTGTGGAAATCTTCGGTCAGGCCCCAACCCGCATAGAAGGGGCGGCCAAAAACACGCGGACGATGACCGGCCAAAATCGCCTCGAATCCCATTTGCGAGGAGACCGTGTAGACCCGCGTCGCCCCCTGCAACAGCCCCCAGGGCGAGACGGCATCGGTGCACAAGCTGATCCGCCCATCGGAGGGCTGATCGCTGAAATATCCGTTGCGAAATCCCTGCGCTGTTTCGGGGTGGGTCTTGATCACGATCCGTGCGTCTGGGTTCTCCTCTTGGGCGTAGTACAGCATCTCGCGGAAACTGTTGGCATCCGCACCGCCCTTGGTCACGCTGGCATCGCCGCGGGTCTGGTCGATCACCAACACATAGCCGGGATCGGGCAGGGGGGCATCGGGATCAAAGCCGGAATACTTGCTCAGCTCGGCCTCTTTCAATCGTTCGATGCAGGCGCGGGCGCGATTCAGCAGGTGGCCGTCATCCAACGGGTCGGTGGCCAGCAGCGTTTCCAATTCCGAGGGCTGCGCGGGGTCATAGTGCATCCCCTGCCGGTCGATCAGCAGGCCCACTGGTGGCTCGCCCGCGCGTCCAGGGAACAATGAGCGCAGAAAGGCATCCTCGATCCGCAGGATGCCCGCGCCGGTGCGGTCGGCCATTGCTTCGCCGCGCGCTGCGTATTTCGTGTGGCCCCAAACGCCGATCAGATCGTCCGCGCCGGGAGTGAACAGCTGCAAATCCCAGCCCGCCAGCTGTAGTATCCGGCGCACGCGTTTCTGGTACAAAAAACCCGCGTTGAAATAGGCAAGCCGCCGCGAGGTATCCCCCGCAGCGGCTGTGTCATGCGTGTCGTTTGCCAAGGACGTTAGCCCCCGGTCCCCAGCGTCTGGAACGAGCTGACGGTGCTAAGCGACCCGAAAGTCGCGGCAATCGTCTTGTCCCACTGGGTGAACGGCGCCTCGGTGACATACAGGGTATCTTCGTCCCGAACCGAGAAGTCGCGGGCGTTGAACATGCCATTGGGCTTGGTCAGGTCCAGCACGTAAACCATGCGCTGCTCGCCCACCAGATCGCCACGGCCCAGCACCTGGTTGGCAATCTCGGCCGGTTCGTTGCGGAAGATGAACACACCCGTCGGATCCGAGGCCGTGGGCACCAGCCCGCCGACCTGTGCAATCGCCTCGATCGCCGAGAGGGTTTTGCTTTCGAAATTCACGCGGCTTTGGCTGCCAGTCGCGCCCAATGCGGTGAAAGAGCGGGTGTCCCCCTCGACCAGAATACGGTCGCCGCCACGCAGCGCGATGTCCAGCTCGGGATGTTCATAGAGATCCTGCAACCAGATTTTCCCGCGCGAATTGCCACGGATCACGGTGATCTGGGCAATCTCGGGCTCGATGGTAACGCCGCCAGCGCGGGCCAGCATCGTGGCCAGGGTACGGGTTGGACGTTCGATCGCCAGCACGCCCTGCGCACCAACGGACCCGACCAGCGAAACGGTCGAGCCGTCGCCCGCCATCCGGCGCACCTGCACCTGGGGGTCCGGGGTCTGGTCTTCGAGTTTTTTGGTGATGATGCGGCGCAGTGCTTCGGGCGTGTTGCCCGCAGCGCGGATGCGACCCGCATAGGGCACAAAAATAAAGCCCGATCCATCGACCTGAACCTCTTCGAGAGAGGTCGAGTTGGCGGCGGCCCCAGCCAGAAGCCCGTCATCGACGTTCTCCCAAACGGTCAGGCCCAGCGTGTCACCGGGGCGAATGATATCCGAGCCGAGCTTGCCGGCGCGGGTAAATTTGTCACCGAATCCCAACGCGGGTACGACAGCAGTCGCGCGCGTCACGCGGTCATTTACGGATACGATATAGGCGTCCCCTTCGCGCTGAACCGAGCCTGCATAGATCTCGCGCTTATTGGGGCCCGTACGTGGCAAACCGCAGGCCGCAACAACGGCCACGATCACCAGAAAAGCGACGGATTTCACCCGTCGAGTCGCTTGGGAAGTCACTGCTTGGTCTCCTCGACCTATTTTTTTGCCTCAATTATTACCGACAACTTACCGGAATCCGTTGGAAAAATCCAGCGCTACAGGTTGTGTCTGTCAACGCACCAAACGCAACTGTTGCCTTGGTGCCGCTGTGCCTTGTTCCAAGGCGTCATACGGATCGTCGTCTGCCAGCATCATATCGACCACCTGCCGCAGCAATTGCCGACGTCCCCGAGACGAATAAAATCCCCCCGGCACCTGACTGGTTTCCAAAAGGTAACGGCGATAGTCGCGATAGGCGGACAAATCTGGCCGATGTGCGCGGGCGAAAAAGTCGGGCAAGGGCTGGGTCGAGACGAATTCGGGCTTGTCATAGACCGCGGCTCCGAACGCCTTGAGCGGAATGCCGCGCCAAAGCACCTGCTGCGCTGCGGTCGAGTTCACAGTCACTGCACTGCGCGCGTCGTTCAACAGTTGCGCCAGTTTGCCGCCCCGTACGAAATGCACGCGCTCGGCAATGCCCAGTTTGCCCGCGATCTCGCGGATGTGTCGCGCCAGGGGGAGCTGCCCGTTTTCCAGAGGATGGGCCTTGAATACAATATGGTGGTGACGCGGCGCGCCTTCGGCAAAACCACGCAGCACCATATCCATGAATTCGGTCATTTTCTCGAACGGCGAATGCATCCGAAACGCGCTGTCATGTTCCAGCTGCAAGAGAACCAGATGATAGGGAAAGCCCCCGTTGCGAATGCGATGCTCGGCCAGACTGCGCTCGGCCCAAAGCACTGGCATCAGCAGCAAGCGTTTGAGGTACAAAGAAAATTCACGGCTGACAGACAGGTCGCGATGGGTTCGGAATTGGGGGTAGTCGCCGTTTCGGAACATGACGAACCAATGATACAGCGCGCCATAAAACACATGTTGGCGCATGTCGCCCCAACTGGCGGGCGGCACCGGCGTGTCCAGATCCGAGGTCGCCAACGTCTTGCGCATATCCTCGACCGCCATACTCATCAAGCGGCTGTTTCCGTTCGAACCACCACGTTCATAGGTCACCCAGAAGGGGCGCAAATACCCCTCTTCGAACACATGAACAGCGATGCCGGCCTGTTTCGCCAGGGCAATTGCTTGCGCATGGATGTCGCGGGTATCGCCGTACAGAACGATGTCCGTCACACCCTTTTCAGCGACAATACGCGCGAATTCCTGGGGCCAATCCTCGAGAGCGCCGTCATGCGCGATGTATCCCGGCGCCCCAAACCAAAACGCGCGGTCGCCCGCGTTAAAGCCCACGCGCCACACCGTTGCCCCCGCCTTGCGCAACATCTGGCCCAAGCGGTGAAAAAACGGCCCATGGGGCCCCTGAAGGAACAGGAAAACCTGTTTTGGTGTCGGATTCTGGCGCATTTTGTTAGTTTCGCCTCTGCTCTTTGCGAAAACCTTAACGCCATTCGGCGGCGAAAATAAGGCCCAATCGGGGCGGCTGCGCTTGCCCTTGGCGGGGGGGATGGGTAGGGAATGAACAGGGAAAATGCGAAAGGACCGTCTCATGTTCACCGGCATCATCACCGATATTGGCAAGATCACCGAGCTGGAGCAGCGCGGCGACCTGCGGGCGCGGATCAAGACGCGCTATCACATGGATGGTGTTGATCTGGGCGCTTCGATTGCCAGTGACGGTGTTTGCCTGACGGTGATCAAAAAGGGCGCGGACTGGTACGACGTGGAAATCTCGGCCGAAACCGTGTCCAAGACCAACCTGGGCGATTGGGCCGTGGGCCGCCGGGTGAACCTGGAACGCGCCCTGAAAGTGGGGGACGAGCTGGGCGGGCATATCGTCTCGGGTCATGTGGATGGCGTCGCGGAAATCGTTGCCATGACAGACGAGGGCGACAGCACCCGCGTCACCCTGCGCGCGCCCGAAGCCTTGGCGAAATACATCGCGCCCAAAGGCTCGGTCGCACTGAACGGCACCTCGCTGACCGTGAACGAGGTGGATGGCTGCGATTTCGGCATCAACTTCATCCCGCATACAAAGGAAATGACCACCTGGGGCGATGCTCGGGTCGGGGATCGCATCAACCTGGAGATCGACACGCTGGCCCGCTATGTGGCGCGGCTGCGCGATTTCGGCTGAGTTTCCTTTGGCCTGAGCCTGCGCGTGCCCTAAACTGTTCTGCGAACAGGAGGGCCAGATGCGATCATTCGACGAAATTTTTCAGATTGCCGCCGACCGCAAAGGTGGTGTTGCGGCGCTTGAGGGAATGCTGAAATCCCCCGCGCCGATCAACGAGCTGGCCGCGCGTCCGGCCAGCGACTGGTTGCAGGAAATGGCCCGCGCGGCGTTTCAGGCGGGCTTTAGCTGGACGGTGATCGAGAATAAGTGGCCCGGTTTCCGCGCCGCGTTTCATGACTTCGACGTGGACCGGGTGGCCTTTTTCCATGACGAGGATATGGACCGCCTGCTGGGCGACCCCGGAATCGTGCGCAACGGGCGCAAGATCCAATCGGTGATCGAAAACGCGCGGATGTTGCGGGACCTGCAGGACGAAACCGGGGATGTCAGCGGGCATCTGGCCAACTGGCCGGTGTCAGAGCAAGCCGATCTGGTGACAATGCTGGGCAAACGCGGCGCGCATCTGGGCGGAAATACCGCGATGCGGGTGCTGCGGGTGATGGGCTGGGATGCCTATGTGACCTCGGGTGATGTGGTGAAGCGGTTGATTGCCGAGGGCGTGTTGGACAAGCCTCCGACATCGAAAACCGCGATGAAAGCGGTGCAGGGGGCGTTTAACGGCTGGCATGATCAGTCGGGCCGTCCGATGACGCAGATCAGCCAGGTTCTGGCGATGAGCGTGGATTAGCACCAAAGGCCGCCGCGCCCGCCGTACGGTTCGGAATTGAGTATTTTCAGAGCAAAGAAGCAGGGCGCGGTGGGATTGTTCACCGCGCCCTTTTGTTAGGTTTTGAAGACCCTGTAGATCGCTGGGATCACCAGCACCGTCAGCAGGGTCGAGGTCAGCAGCCCGAACAGCAGCGAGATGGCAAGGCCCTGGAAGATCGGGTCTGCCAGGATCACTACCGCGCCGATCATGGCCGCGATGGCGGTCAGCAGGATCGGCTTGAAGCGGATGGCACCTGCATCGATCAGCACTTGGACTTTGTCGCGGCTTTCGTCGGCGTGGCGGATGAAGTCCACCAACAGGATCGAGTTGCGCACGATGATGCCTGCCAGCGCGATGAACCCGATCATGGAGGTTGCCGAGAATGGCGCGCCAAACAGCCAGTGGCCGAAGATGATGCCCAGGAACGTTAGTGGGATCGGTGTCAGGATCACCAGCGGCAGGCGGAAGCTGCCGAATTGTGCGACCACCAGGATGTAGATCCCCAGCAGGGCCACGCCAAAGGCCGCGCCCATGTCGCGGAAGGTGACGTAGGTGACCTCCCATTCTCCGTCCCACAGCAGGGTGGTTTGGGACTCGTCTTCGGGCTGGCCATAGAGGCTGATGGCGGGCTTGGTGCCCTCGGCCCAGTCCATATCCTCCAGCGCGGCGGCGACGTCGATCATGCCGTAGAGCGGGGCCTCGAAGTTTCCGGCCAGCTCGGCTGTGACCATTTCGGCATAGCGGCCATTGTGGCGGAAGATCGGGAACGAGGCGTATTCTTCGCTGACCTCGATCACGTCGCCCAGTTCGACCACGCCGCGCGCGCCGGGCAGGACGTTGGCGGGGATGGGCGTGGACAGGAAGGTTTCATCCAGCACGCGCATGCCCTTGTCCCGTTTGATCAGGATCGGGATCGGGTGGCGGCCTTCGCCGCGATGCGAATAGCCCACGGTTTGGCCCGCGTTCAGCAGGGCGATCGTGTCAAAGACATCCTGTTCCTGGACCTGGAAGAACTCTAGGTTGTCAGTGTTGACCGTGGCGCGCAAGCGGCGCGGTTGGGTGCCAAAGCTGTCGTCCACATCCACCACGTAGGGCACGGTTTCAAAGGCCGCGCGGATCTTGGTGGCAGCGTCGCGACGCGCCTCGGGGGTGGGGCCATAAACCTCGGCCAGCAGGGTCGCCATCACGGGCGGGCCGGGCGGGGGTTCGACCGTTTTCAAGCTGGTTCCGGCGGGCACGTCGATCTGGGCGATCATCTGGCGGATCTTTAGCGCCAGTTCGTGGCTGGAACGCTCGCGGTCATGTTTCGGCGAAAGCAGGATCTGCACGTCGCCCATATGGGGCCGTTCGCGCAGATAGTAGTGCCGCACCAAGCCGTTGAAGTTAAAGGGCGCCGCCGAGCCTGCATGGGTCTGAGCCGAGACGACCTCGGGCAGGTCCATCACCATGCGCGCCACGGCCTGGGCCACGGCATCGGTCTGTTCCACGCTGGTGCCCTCGGGCATGTCGATGACCACCGAAAGCTCGGATTTATTGTCAAAGGGCAGCAGTTTGACGGTCACGTCCTTGGTATAAAGCGCGCCCAAAGAGCCGAAGGACAGCACCGCCGTGATCAGCAGAAAGCTGAGGCTGATGCCCTTGGATTTCAGGATCGGACGGGCGATGGCGGCATAGGCGCGGCCCATCACGCCGCCGTCATGACCACCGTGTTCGCCGTCCTCGGAATGTGCTGGCGCTTTGCCCGCGACCTTGAGCATCAGCCAGGGCGTGATCATCACCGCCACGAAAAAGCTAAAGATCATCGCGGCCGAGGCATTGGACGGAATGGGCGACATATAGGGGCCCATCAGCCCGGACACGAATAGCATCGGCAACAGGGCTGCCACCACGGTCAGCGTGGCGACGATGGTGGGGTTGCCCACCTCGGCCACCGCGTCAATCGCGGCTTGTTTGCGGTCGCGCCCGTCCTTCATGCCCCAATGGCGGGCGATGTTTTCGATCACCACGATGGCGTCATCCACCAAAATCCCGATCGAGAAAATCAGCGCAAACAGCGACACCCGGTTCAGCGTGTAACCCATGATCCAGGCCGCAAACAGCGTCAGCAGGATGGTCACGGGGATGACAATCGCCACCACGATGGACTCGCGCCAGCCGATGGCCAGCAGCACCAGCCCGACAATAGAGACGGTCGCCAGCCCCAGGTGGAACAGCAGCTCGTTGGCCTTTTCATCGGCGGTTTCGCCGTAGTCGCGGGTGATCTGAACCTCGATCGTGTCGGGGATCAGGTGGCCCTCGGCGGCGTGGACCTTGTGCAGGATCTGCTCGGCCACGACGACGGCATTGGCGCCTGCGCGTTTGGCCACGGCCAGAGTGACAGCGGGAGCACGGTAAATCTGCCCATCATGTTTGCTGACATTGGCGGTGATCTGGTCCGAGGTATCGCCGATGAATTCCACATCCGCCACGTCGCTGACATAGACGGGACGCGCATCCCGCGTGGTGACCAGAAGGCTGGCGATCTCGGCCGGGGTGGTCAGGGTTTCGCCCGCCACAAGGTCGATCATCTGGCCGCTGTCGCGCAGTTTACCGGTGTTCAGCGATTTGTTCGCGCCCTGCACCTTGCCCGCCAGCTGTTGCAGCGTCACGCCATACAGCGCCAACCGGTCCGGGTCGGGGGTGACGCGGATCGCTTCGGGGGCCTCTCCGACCAGATAGGTCAGGCCGACATCGCCGATTTTCGAGACCTCGGCGCGCAGCTCGCGCGCGATGCGGGTCAGGTCATTGGCGGTGATGTCATCATGCCCCGGTTTGGGCGACAGGGTCAGCGAGACAATCGCCACGTCATCAATCCCGCGCCCCACGATCAGCGGTTCGGGGATGCCGACGGGGATGCGCTCCATATTGGCGCGGATTTTATCATGCACGCGCAGAATAGCGGCGTCCGAGGACGTGCCCACAACGAAACGCGCGGTGACCATGGCGCCGTCATCCTCGGTTTGCGAGTAGACATGTTCAACGCCGTTGATGCCCTTGACGATGGTCTCCATCGGTTCGGTGACCAGTTTGACGGCGTCAGGGGCCTTCAGGCCGGGCGCTTGCAGGTGGATATCCACCAAGGGCACCGAGATTTGCGGCTCTTCTTCGCGGGGCAGGGTGATCAGCGCCACGATCCCCACGGCCAGCGCAGCGATGATGAACAGCGGTGTAAGCGGAGAGGTGATGAAGGCACGAGTCAGCCCGCCTGCAATCCCCAATTTTTGCGTGTCACTCATGGCTGGCCTCTTTGGCATCGGTCAGCACGTCACCGGCGTTCAGGCCGGTCAGAATTTCCACCATGCCATCCCGAGATTTGCCGGGAATGACGGTTTTCAGAACTGCGGTGCCGTCTTGCAATATAGACACAAAATCAAGGCCTTGTCGGGTGATCAGGTGGTCGGCGGGCACCATCAGGGCCATGCGCTGACCCACCGGAATGCGGACCAATACGCGGGCGTCGACAAAGGCATCAGACAGCCCGGCGACCTCGACATCGGCAATCACGCGGCCGTTTTCGATCTGGGGATAGACGCGCACCAGGGTGCCGGTCGCGCCCTCGATCTGGATATCCGCGCCGACCTGTAGCGCGGTGGCATGACGCTCGGGGATGGCGAGGCGCAAGAAGAACCCGCCGCCGCCAATGGTGGCCACGGCCTCGCCCGGCAACAGAACGGCGCCCTTGGTGACGGGCACATCCAGCACACGGCCCGCAGCGGGGGCCAGAATGGTGCCCTCGGCGGCTTGTTGTTCGATGACGCGGCGGTTGGCGGTGGTGGCCTCGATTTGACCAGTTAACACGTCGACCTGAGTGCGCAGGGCGTCCAGGCGCTGCACGGTAGTGACGCCGCGCGCCAGCAATTCCTCGCCTCTGGTCAGTTCCGCTTGGGCGTTTTCCAGTTGAGAGGTCAGCGATTGCAGCTGCGCATCAATCGCGCCCAGCTGAAAGTTCAGCTTTTCATCTACGATCCGTGCCAAGGCCTGTCCGGCGGTGACCTGATCGCCCTCGGTGACGTCCAGTTGCACCAGAGTTCCACCGATGCGGGCCCGAGCAGGGACGCGATCACGCGCTTCGATCCGGCCATAAACGGCCTTCCATTCGGTGACAGAAGTCGGGGTCAGCGTCGTGTCCGACTGGGCCATCGTGGCCAGCGGAAGCAATCCAATTGCCAGTGCCTTGAGCAGGGGTTTCATCAGCGGGGTCCTTTCGGCTTGGGAGGCAAGCTTACACATTCTGTAAAAGGAATATGTTATGCCCGCGCAAAATGCAAGACCCCGGCCAGAGATCCGGGGGTCGCGAATGGATTACCCATGCCATGCGAATCAGGAACCCGCTTTGCGCTGGGTCAATGCCTGTTTAGTCGTCGAACGTGAACGCGGGCAGGTGGCTGAACGCTTCGCGCAGCGCAGCGCCCCATCCGTTCGAGATCTGGTCGAAATAGGGATCATCGGCGTCGATCCGAAAGGTACGCCCGGTTTTCATGCTGTCCTTTTCATAGACATGCACGTCCAGCGGAGGCGCGACCGACAGGTTGGCCTTGATCGTGGAATCAAAACTGACCAGCAGCAGTTTGATCGCCTCTTCAAAACTCATATCGGGCTCGTAGGCGCGCAGAATAATCGGTCGGCCATATTTGGTTTCACCGATCTGGAAAAACGGAGTGTCCTCACCGGCTTCGACGAAATTGCCCTCGGGATAGATCAGGAACAGGCGCATTTCGCCGTCGCCGACCTGACCGCCCACCAGCAGCGTCGCGTTAAAGGCACTGTCCGCCCGTTGGCCCGCATCCGCGTTCGAGGCGATGACATCTTTCAAAATGCGTCCCACCAGCGTGGCGACCTGAAACATCGAGCTGGCCGACAGGATATCGGGGTCACGCTCGGACACTTCTTTGGATCGTTCCGCCAGAATGCTGATGACGGCCTGCGTGGTGGCCAAATTACCCGCGCTCATGATGGTGATGACGCGTTCGCCCGGAACCTCCCAGGTGGTCATTTTCTTGAAGGTCGAAATGTTGTCGACGCCCGCATTGGTGCGGGTGTCGGACATGAAGACCATTCCCTGATCCAGACAGAGGCCAACGCAATAAGTCATGTTCTTCGGGTCCGATTCTTAGGTGACGTCTCTATTGATCAGTCTGGCTCTGAACTTTCAAGGCGACGTGCAGGTCTTCGGTGCCCGATCCGTGCCGGATTCCGTGAATGGGGGCCGCATCACGATAGTCGCGCCCGACAGCCACGCGGACATAGCGATCATCCGGGCAGATGGCGTTCGAAATGTCGAACCCGACCCAGCCCAGACCTTTGACCCAGATCTCGGCCCAGGCGTGGGTGGCGTCTTGTTCCACCCGGTCATCCATCATCAGATAGCCCGAGACATAGCGCGCCGGGTGCCCAAGCATCCGCGCAGAAGCGATCAGGATATGCGCGTGGTCCTGACAGACGCCGTTCCCGGCCGCCAAAGCGGTCTCGGCCGTGGTGGCGCTGTCGGTGCGCCCGGTTTCATAGCTGACCTTTTCCGCAATCGCTGCGGACAGGCGGTGCATATGGGGCAGGGTGTCCTCGTCCGGCATGGGTTTTACCGAGGACACCAGCTTGCGCAGGGTCTTGCCCGGAGCGGTCAGCGGCGTCGCCGCCTCGTAGACCCAAAGCGGCGTAAAGGTTTTGTGCGTGCCCACGACACCAGCACGATCTTCAACCTCGACGGTGCCCTCGCAGGCGATTGTCACGGTTGTCGCCTCGGGGTCCACAAGGATCAGATCGACGTGATTGCCGTATTCATCGTCAAAGCTCAGCTGGCGCGTCCCCCCCTGAATTTGCGTGGCCCATTGCTGAACCACCTGCCCATGCCCATCGCGCGGTTTCAGCCGCAATTGCAGCAGCGCATAGGCGTCTGGGCTGTCATACGTGTAGGTCGATACGTGAGATATATTCAGTTTCATAAAGGTCAGCCGTAAAAGCGGAAGTCTTGTTCGATCTGGCTGGCCAGCATCGCGGTTTCATGGATCGAGCTTTCCAGATACTCGTGCAGCCCTTCTTCGAGCACGTCTGCAACCTTGCGGTTTTTGAAACGCGCGACGCAGGTTTCTGCCTCGTTCTGGCAGGGCTGGCGGGTGCCATAATCGCTTTCCAAGTGTTCCAGGTTCTCTTTGATCTTGGAATGACAGAAAGACAGGCTGCGCGGCATCCGGCGGTCCAGGATCAGGAAATCGGCGATGGCCGTGGGGGTCGTTTCCCCGCCACTGAGCCAGGTAAACGAGCGTTCCGCCCCGACCGAGCGCAGGATGTTTTCCCATTGGGTGTTGTCCATCGACGACCCCACAAACGAGGCCGAAGGTAGCAGCACATAGTATTTCACATCCAGAATCCGGGCCGTGTTGTCGGCGCGTTCCAGAAACGTGCCCAGACGGCAGAAATTATAGATGTCATTGCGCAACATGGTTCCGTGCAGCGTGCCACGGACAATGGCCGTACGGTTGCGTATTTCCCCCAGCACCTGCGCCAGGTTTTTTTCCGTGACCGGGCGGGCCAGAAGGGCCTTCATCGTCATCCAGTATTCGTTGACGGCCTCCCAGACTTCGGCAGACAGGGCCGTGCGCACCAGCCGCGCATTCGACCGCGCCAGACTGATCGCAGACTGCACCGAGGACGGGTTGTCACCATCCCGCAGCAAGAAATTGATGACATTGCGCGCCTCGAAGTCCTGAAATTTCTCTTCGTACAGAAACCGAATGCCAGCCGTGTTGATCACGCTTTCCCATTCGCCTTCGTCTTCGCCTGTGCGCGTTAATGACATACGCCAGCCCGCATCCAGCAGGCGCGCAGTGTTTTCGCAGCGCTCGATATAGCGGAACATCCAAAAGAGGCCGCCAGCGGTTTTTCCCAGCATCGTCTTAGTCCCCCAGCACCCATGTGTCCTTGGTCCCGCCACCCTGTGACGAGTTCACGACCAAAGAGCCTTCTTTCAGCGCCACGCGGGTCAGACCGCCCGGCGTGATATGAACCTTGCCCGGCGACACCAGCACAAAGGGGCGCAGATCTACGTGGCGCGGGGCCAAGCCCTTCTTCGCCATGATCGGCACGGTGGACAGGGCCAGCGTCGGTTGCGCGATATAGTTCCACGGCTTGGCGCGCAGTTTCTTTTCGAAGGCTGCCAGCTCGCGTTTGCTGGCGGCGGGGCCGACCAACATACCGTATCCACCCGATCCGTGGACCTCTTTCACCACCAGTTCGGGTAGGTTATCCAGCACGTATTTCAGGCTGTCCGGTTCCGAGCACCGCCAGGTCGGCACGTTTTGCAGGATAGCTTTTTCGCCCGTATAAAACTCAACAATATCAGGCATGTAGGAATACAGCGCCTTGTCGTCCGCGATCCCGGTGCCCGGCGCATTGGCGATGGTGATGCCGCCCGCGCGATAGACATCCATGATGCCCGGCACGCCCAGCATCGAGTCCGGGTTGAAGTTCAGCGGGTCCAGATAGTCGTCATCCACGCGGCGATACAGCACGTCGATCGCCTTGAACCCGCGGGTGGTGCGCATGCAGACCCGTCCGTCAACGATCCGCAGATCATGGGATTCGACCAGTTCAGCGCCCATTTGATCGGCCAAAAAGGCGTGCTCGAAATAGGCCGAGTTATAAATCCCCGGCGTCAGCACCGCGATCTCGGGGCGGTCACCGTCAAAATTGGGCGGCGCGCAGGCCGACAAAGATCGACGCAGGCTTTGTGGATACGAGGAGACAGGTCGGACCTTTAGCTTGGTGAACAGCTCGGGGAACATTTGCAGCATGGTTTCCCGGTTTTCCAGCATATAGCTGACCCCCGAGGGCGTGCGGGCGTTATCCTCAAGCACATAAAACTCGTTCTCGCCGGTCCGGACCAGATCGGTGCCCACGATATGTGTGTACACGCCTCCGGGCGGGTTCACACCGACCATCTGGGGCAGAAACGCCTCGTTCTGGGCAATCAGCTCCTTTGGAATACGCCCGGCACGCAGGATTTCCTGACGGTGATAGATGTCATAGAGGAAGGCATTGATCGCCCGAACACGTTGTTCAATCCCCTGTTCCAATCGCGCCCATTCGCGGGCGGATATGATGCGCGGCACAATGTCGAAGGGGATCAGACGCTCGTCTGCCTCCTGCTGGCCATACACATTGAATGTAATACCGATCCGGCGAAAGAAGGCTTCGGCCTCTTGCGATTTGTTTCGCAGATGCTTGATGTCTTCTTGGCCGAACCACTCGCTGTAGCGATTGTACGGGGCGCGAGGCGTCCCTGAACCGTCGTACATCTCGTCAAAAAAGCTTGGTTTCGTGTCCATGATCCCGCGTGTGTCGAGAGTTAAAAAGTGAATCGATTTGATGACGTCGCTGCGGGATGCACAAGGGACGCGCGTCTAATTTCTTGGCACGCCCCTCTGAGTTGCCTGTTTTTTCATCACCCAGACCCGGTTGCGGCCGGTGACAGTTTCGTGAAACCCACACGGATGACGTTGCGGGGCGCTTGACCGGCTGGGCATGTGCGCGCAGGTATTGGGTCCAGGAACGCCCATGGAGGGGCAGATGGACGACATATACGACCTGTTCGTGATCGGTGGCGGTGTGAACGGCTGTGGCATTGCCCGCGATGCGGCGGGGCGCGGGTTGCGCGTGGCGCTGGCAGAAAAGGGCGATCTGGCGGGGGCGACGTCCTCGGCGTCGACCAAGCTGTTTCATGGCGGCCTGCGCTATCTTGAATATTTCGAGTTCCGTCTGGTCCGCGAGGCACTGATCGAACGCGAACGTCTGCTGGCCGCCATGCCCCATATCGCCTGGCCGATGCGCTTTGTCCTGCCCCTATCCAGCGATATGCGGTTCGAGGGGGAAACCCCCACCTCGCGCCTCTTGGGGCTGGTGATGCCGTGGCTAAAGGGGCGCCGCCCCGATTGGATTATCCGTCTGGGCTTGTTCCTGTATGACCATATGGGGGGCCGAAAAGAGCTGCCCGCGACACGGGTTTTGAACCTGGCCGATGACCCTGCCGGGGCCGCGCTGAAGCCAGAATTCCGACGGGCCTTTGAATATTCTGATGTCTGGGTGCAGGATTCGCGTCTGGTTGTGCTGAACGCCCGTGACGCGCAGGCCAAGGGGGCTCGGATCATGGTGCGCACGCGTGTCACCTCGGCCCGTCGTGACGGCGCGCTGTGGGAGGTGACCACGGATCAGGGCATTTTCCACGCCCGCGTACTGGTGAATGCCGCCGGGCCGTGGGTTGAACAAATGCTGGGCCAGACCGGCGTGAATGCGACCGCCAAAGTTCGCCTGGTCAGGGGCAGTCATATCGTTGTCCCGCGCATCGCGGATCATGATCGCAGCTATTTCCTGCAAGGGGCGGACGGGCGGATCATCTTTGCCATCCCCTATGAACAGGATTTCACCCTGATCGGCACCACCGATATGGATCACTCTGACCCGGACACATCGCCCGAACTCAACCGGGCCGAGCGGGACTATCTGCTGGCCTTTATCAATCGCTATGTGGCCCACCCGCTGGGCCCCGATGATGTTGTCTGGAGCTATTCCGGCGTCCGCCCGCTCTATGATGACGGGGCGAATGCGGCGCAGGCGGCCACGCGTGACTATGTGCTGACGCTGGACAGTGCGGGTCCGCCTATTTTGTCGGTATTTGGTGGCAAGATCACAACCTATCGTAAACTGGCGGAACATGCGCTCCGGAAACTGACGCCGTTTTTCCCAGCGATGTCAGAGGCCTGGACGGCCGGTGCGTCTTTGCCAGGTGGCGATTTCCCGGTGAACGAAGTCGCGACACGTCTGAGTGCCCTGCGCGCCGATTACCCATTTCTGACCCCGGCTCAGGTGCAACGGATGTTCCGCGCCTATGGCACCGAGACCAGGCGCGTGCTTGGCAGTGCTCAGTCCCGTGCGGATCTGGGCCGTGATTTTGGCGGGGATCTGTCCGAAGCCGAGCTGCGCTGGATGGTCACCCATGAATTCGCGCGCTCTGCCGAAGACGCCCTGTGGCGGCGTTCGAAACTGGGGCTGACCCTGACGCCAGAACAAATTGGCGAGGTGGAAAACTTCCTTAGCGAAACACTGGCCCCGGCGTGATTTCTGCGCCAGATTGGGCGCAAGAGGGAGGGCACGCAATGTCACCGCAGGCAAGCTATATTCTGGCGCTGGATCAGGGGACAACCTCGTCGCGCGCGATCGTGTTCGATGCGCAAATGCAGGTCTGTGCCGTTGGACAAGAAGAATTCCCCCAGCATTTCCCAGCCTCGGGGTGGGTTGAACATGACCCAGATGATTTGTGGCAAACGACGCAACGCTCGGCCCTGGCGGCGCTGGAGCAAGCTGGGCTGACAGCCGCGGACATTGCCGGGATCGGCATCACTAACCAGCGCGAGACGACCCTGCTATGGGACGCTGAAACCGGCGAATGCCTGTACAACGCAATTGTTTGGCAGGACCGGCGGACAGCCGATATTTGCGCCGATCTGCGCGCGGCGGGCCACGAGGAGATGATCCGCCAAAGCACCGGTTTGCTGCTGGACCCGTATTTCTCGGCGACGAAACTGAAATGGCTGCTGGACAATGTCGCCGGTGCCCGTGATCGGGCCGAAGCAGGGCAGCTGCGCTTTGGCACCGTGGATTGCTATCTGATTTGGCAGCTAACGCAGGGCCAAGAGCATGTCACGGACGCCACCAACGCCGCGCGCACGATGCTGTATGACCTGAAAACCGGCGATTGGAACGCGCGGATTTGCGACCTGTTGGGCATCCCCATGTCGCTATTGCCGCAGATCAAGGATTGCGCCGCTGATTTCGGCACAACCACCCTGCTGGGGGGGCAAACGCCTATTCTTGGTGTCGCCGGGGATCAGCAGGCCGCCACCATCGGCCAGGCCTGTTTTCAACCCGGCATGATGAAATCTACCTATGGCACCGGCTGCTTTGCCCTGTTGAACACAGGAGGCACGCCCGTCCTGTCTGAAAATCGGCTGCTGACCACCGTAGCCTATCAGTTGGACGGTCAGCGGACCTATGCGCTGGAGGGTGCGATTTTCATAGCCGGAGCAGTGGTGCAATGGCTCCGGGACGGGCTGGGAATTCTGGACAATGCCAGCGATAGCGGCCCGCTGGCCAAGGCCGCCGACCCTGAGCAGGACCTTGTGATTGTGCCCGCCTTTACCGGGCTTGGTGCCCCCTATTGGTCGCCGGAAACACGTGGTGCAATCTTTGGTCTGACCCGTAATTCTGGCCCCGCCGAGTTCGCCCGCGCTGCCCTGCAAAGCGTAGGTCTGCAAACCCGCGATCTGTTGGAGGCGATGCAGGCGGACTGGCCCGGAGCCTCGGATATGGTGCTGCGCGTCGATGGGGGAATGGCGGCCTCGGATTGGACGATGCAGTTTCTGGCGGACATCTTGGGGGCGCCCGTGGATCGCCCCAAAGTGCTGGAAACCACGGCGCTGGGCGCGGCATGGCTGGCCGGAATGCGCGCCGGGCTCTACCCTGATCAGACAGCGTTTGCAGCGGGTTGGCAGGCCGATCACCGGTTCGATCCCACAATGAACACGGCGGAGCGTGAGGCCAAATATGCCCGCTGGAAACGCGCCGTGGCCGCCACGATAAGCGTTTAGGCAGCTTTCTCTCGACAGCAAAGGGACCGAGGTCCATAAGGCCCACATATATTCAGGAGAATGGCATGACTTGTCAGCTATGCGGCGCCGAAGGTGCCTCGGACATCACCGTCACCCCGCGGGATGATACGATCGCTTTGTGCTCCACCTGCGCGGAAGGGATCAGCGGCCGGCCCAGTGATGGCCCGCATTGGCAGTGCCTGAACGACGCAATTTGGAGCACGGAACCGGCCGTCCAGGTCACCGCCTACCGGCTGCTGCACAAACTGGGTGCTGCTTGGGCGACGGATCTGTTGGACATCGCCTATCTGGAACCCGATGTCCTGAGCTGGGCCGAAACAGGCCTGAATGACGAAAAGATCGAGCACCGTGACAGCAACGGAGCGCTGCTGGGGCAAGGTGACAGCGTCGTGCTGATCAAAGACCTGCCTGTCAAAGGTGCGGGCTTTACCGCAAAGCGTGGCACAGCGGTGCGCAATATTTCGCTTGTGATCGACAACGCCGAGCAAATCGAAGGCCGTGTCGAAGGTCAGCGTATCGTGATCCTGACCCAGTTCGTCAAGAAAACCTGATCCGATTGAGCGCGCATTCGCGCGCGCATGGGCCTCGTCGGCGGCCTCCGGCCTTCTCCTCAGGTATAGGGGCTCTGCCCCTCTGCGCTACGCGCATTCACCCTGGGGTATTTCGACCAAGAAGAAAGCCATTCTTCTTTTTATAAGTATCCCGGGGGAGGCGCCCAAAGGGCGGCGGGGGCAGAGCCCCCAGCTCATATGACTAGCTCGATCAGGCTAGGGCCGGAAGTGGCATTGGCACGGTTGATTTGCTCGATCAGGGTTTCGATAGTGTCTGCGCGGGTGGCGGGGATGCCGAAGCCTTTGGCAAGGGAGAGCCAGTCGGGTGCGGGGCGGTCGAGGTTGAACAGCTCGTCGGCTGCGTTGCCCATTGTTGCCCCAACGGCTTTCATTTCGCCTTGCAGGATTGCGTAGCTGCTATTTGATAGGATGATGGTAGTGACGTTCATGCTTTCGCGGGCTTGCGTCCAGAGGCCTTGGAGCGTGTAGAGCGCCGATCCGTCGGCCTGGAGCGCGATGACGCGGCGATCAGGGCAGGCGGTGGCGGCACCGGTGGCCATGGGGATGCCGAGGCCGATCGAGCCTCCGTTCAGGTGCAGGTAGTCATGCGGGGCGGCTGTCGAGAAGGCGGACAAGAGCGCGCGGCCGTAGCTGACGCTTTCGTCGACGATGATGGCGTTTTCCGGCAGGGTTTGCTGGATGGCCGCGCCCAGAAGCTCGGGGGTTGGCCTGCCTGTCAGGATGCCGTGGTCGGGTGTTTCGGGCTGAGGTGCGTTGGATTTGGCGCCGACGGCCTGGGCGATGGCCTCCAGCGCGGCCAGGTGATTCTGATCGGGGCGGGTGACCATGTGACAGGTGCAGCCTTCGGGCATCGGGGTGTTGGGTTTGCCGGGATAGGCGAAGAAGTTCACCGGCTCGCGCGCACCGATCTGGATGATCTGTTCGGTTCCGGCCAGCGCTTTGATCGAGAGGTCCACGTTATAGGGGATACGCTCGATCGGGACACGGCCGCGGCCCGCTTGCAGGCGGGGGATTTGCGATAGGGTCATCAGACGCGCGCCGGTTTTGTGGGCGATTCTGCCTGCGATTTCCAGCGGGGCCTCGCGCAGGGCACGGTTCGACAGAAGCAGCACTGTTTTCTTGCCGTTGGTCAGCATTTGCGCGGCGCGGTCCACGGCTAGGCCGGTGGGGCCGGTAGGGGCAGCAGGGGGCAGGTAGGCGGCGATTTGGCCGCCTTCGGTCCAGGCGGCATCCGAGGGCAGGATCAAAGAGGCGACGCCGGGGCCTTCCATGCTGGCGCGAATGCCCTCCATCGCGTCAGCAGAAACGCGGGCCGGATCATTGCTGCGGCGGGTCCAGACGGACAGAGTTTGCGCCAGCGCGGTGGTGTCCGCGGTCAGCGGCGGGTCCAACGCCATGATGCTGTCGGCCTGATCGCCGATCAGGTTCAGCACGGGCGTGTTGGCACGGCGCGCGTTGTGCAGATTGGCCATGCCGTTGGTCAGGCCGGGGCCGCAATGCAGCAAGGTCACGGCGGGTTTGTCCATCATCCGGCCATAGCCATCGGCGGCGCCGGTCACCACGCCCTCGAACAGGCCCAGAACGCAGCGCATCCCCGGATGGCGGTCCAGAGCGGCGACGAAATGCATCTCGCTTGTGCCGGGATTAGCGAAACATGTGTCGATACCTGCATTCAACAGACTTTGGACCAGGGCCTCTGCGCCGTTCATGAAAAAACTCCCTCTCGTTTCCGAAAGGGAGTTTGCATGTTTCTGCGCCGGGGCCAAGCGTGCCGTCAGGTCCGAACGCCTGCGAAACGTTCTTGCCAGTCTTCGCGCTGTTCGTCGGTGATTTTGCCGAACAGCACGTCGGGCACGGTGAAGGCATGGCCCGCGGGCAGGGCGCTCAGCGCGGCGGGGACGTCATCGGGCCAGCTGTCATCGGTTGTCTGCATCGCGGCCAGCATCGCAGCCGAGGCATCGGGGATGAAGGGCGCGGACAAAACCGCATAGAGCCGGATCAGGTTCAGGCCCAGACGCACCTGCGCGGCGGCTTGTTCTGGGTCGGTTTTGAAGGTCGACCACGGCGCGGCGGCTTGCAGATATTCGTTGCCCGCCACCCAGATCGAGCGCAATTCGAGAGCAGCCTTACGGACTTCTTTGTCCTCCATGAACTGCTCGTAGGCGCGGATTTTGGTGGTCAATTCAGCGATCAGCGCCTCTTCGGCGGGGCCATAGCGGCCGCCTTCGGGCACAGATTCGGTGAATTTCGAGCGGCAGAACTTGGTGATCCGGCTGACAAAGTTGCCCAGCACGTCGGCCAGGTCCTTGTTGACGGAGCCTTGGAAATTCTCCCAAGTGAACTCACTGTCCGAGCTTTCGGGGGCGTGGCTCAGCAGCCACCAGCGCCAGTAATCGGCGGGCAGGATTTCCAGCGCTTGATCCATGAACACACCGCGCCCGCGCGAGGTGGAGAACTGGCCGCCATCATAGTTCAGGTAGTTGAAGGATTTGATGTAATCCACCAGCTTCCACGGCTCGCCGCAACCCAGCATCGTGGCGGGGAAGGACAGGGTGTGGAAGGGCACGTTATCCTTGCCCATGAACTGCGTATAGGTCACGTCATCGGCGCCTTTATCGGTGCGCCACCAGCGGGCCCAGTCGTCGCCCTTGCCCGCATTCACCCATTCCTGAGCGCAGGCGATATATTCGATGGGCGCGTCGAACCAGACATAGAATACCTTGCCCTCCATGCCGGGCCATGGTGCGTCGCCTTTCATGACAGGAACGCCCCAATCCAGATCACGGGTGATGCCGCGATCCTGCAGCCCGTCGCCGTCATTCAGCCATTTCTTAGCGATCGACGTGGTCAGAATTGGCCAGCCTTCGCGCGTGTCGATCCATTCCTCCAGCTGGTCCTTCATTTTGGACTGGCACAGATACAAATGCTTGGTCTCGCGCATTTCCAGATCGGTCGAGCCGCTGATGGTCGAGTGCGGGTTGATCAGCTCGACCGGGTCCAGCTGTTTGGTGCAGTTGTCGCACTGATCGCCACGGGCGCTTTCGAAGCCGCAATTGGGGCAGGTGCCTTCGATATATCGGTCGGGCAGGAAGCGGCCATCGGCCTGGGAATACATCTGATTTTCAGTGACTTCGCGGATCAGACCCTGCTCGGCCAGCTTGCCCGCCAGATGCTGTGTCAGAGCGTGGTTTTCCGCGCTGGAAGAGCGGCCGAAATGATCAAAGGACAGACCAAACCCGTCGGCAATCTTGGCCTGAACCTCATGCATCTCGGCGCAATACTCGGCAACAGGCTGCCCCGCCTTAGCGGCTGCCAACTCGGCCGGCGTGCCATGCTCGTCGGTCGAACACAGGAACAACACCTCGTTGCCGCGGGCACGTTGGTACCGCGCGAACAGATCGGCAGGCAATTGCGAGCCCACGAGATTGCCCAAATGCTTGATCCCATTGATATAGGGGATTGCCGAGGTGATCAGATGACGTGCCATTTGTGCTTGCCCTTCCTGCGTTTCCTGCCCCCTTTAGCGCAACCCGCGCCCGTGTTCCAGCATTCAAAGCCCTTGCAAAAAGGAGCACGCTGTCGCGTGCACAGGATGTCTCGATCCTCGCCTCCGGCTGCGGTCTCGCGCTTGCCGCAAACTGACACGTCCTTTCGGGCGAATTCTTCTGAATTGAAGCGCGCGTTCCCGCATTCTTTGCTCGGAAAATACTCCGGGGGTTTGGGGGCTGGCCCCCAATTGGGTCGGCATCGGAATTTCCCTGAATTCGTGGGTATTCTCTGGCCTTTCCTTATTGGAGGCGTATGTTTTGCGGATAACTCAAAGGATTTCAGGATGAAGACAAACCCACTAGGACGCACCGGATTGAACGTGACCGAATTGTGCCTGGGAACCATGACGTTCGGCACCCAGACATCCGAAGCGGAGGGACATGCTCAGATTGACCTAGCGCTGGAACGGGGCATCAATTTCGTGGATACGGCCGAAATGTATCCGGTCAATCCCGTCTCGAAGGACACCGTAGGTCTTACCGAACAGATCCTTGGCACCTGGCACGCGGCGAACCCGGCGCGACGTGGAGACTATATCCTGGCGACCAAACATTCGGGCGAGGGTCTGGCCGCGGTACGGGACGGGGCGCCGATCAGCTCGGCCACGATCAGCTCGACGATCGAGGGGTCTCTGAAACGCTTGCAGACTGATTATATTGACCTCTACCAGTTTCATTGGCCCAACCGGGGCAGCTATATGTTCCGCAAAAACTGGAGCTATGATCCTTCGGGGCAAAGCCGTGCCGACACGATGGCGCATATGGAAGACGCCTTGGGCGCCCTGCAAAAGCAGGTCGAAAAGGGCAATATCCGTCATTTCGGCCTGTCCAACGAAAGCGCCTGGGGTTGCACTATGTGGTCGATGATGGCTGACAAGCTTGGCGGGCCACGTCCGGCCTCGGTGCAGAATGAATACTCTTTGTTGTGCCGGTTGTTCGATACCGACATGGCCGAGATGGCCGCGAATGAGGATGTGGGGTTGTTGTCTTTCTCACCTTTGGCGGCGGGTCTGTTGACCGGAAAATATCAGGACGGGGCGGTGCCCGATGCCTCACGCAAAAGCTTGGTGCCGGAACTGGGCGGGCGCAACACAGACCGCGTTTACCCTGCTGTCCAGGCCTATCTGGCGATCGCTGCGCGTCATGGGTTGGATCCCGTGCATATGGCGCTGGCATGGTGTTGTTCGCGCCCCTTCATGACCTCGGTTATCTTTGGGGCCACGACCCTGGCGCAGCTCGAGCATATTCTGGACGGCGCGGATATGCAGCTAAGCAGCGACGTGTTGGCCGAACTGGATCAGGCCCACAAGGCACATCCGATGCCCTATTGATCGGGCTATCGGGGTGATTATTAGGGCCGGGGCGATTGTCCCGGCCCCTGTTTATAGGTGAATTGATATGAGTTGGGTGCTGATTTCCATCGCGGCCGCGGCGTTTCAGACGTTGCGTTTTATGCTGCAAAAAGTGCTGGCGATGGGCAGCCTGTCCTCGGGCGGGGCGACGCTGGCGCGGTTCCTGTATTCGGCCCCTTTTGTGGTCAGTTTGTCCGCGGGCTATGTGCTGTGGCGGGGGCAGGGGCTGCCGGAATTGGGCGCGAATTTTGCACCCTTTGCGCTAAGCGGGGCCATCGCCCAGATTCTGGCAACCTGGTGCGTTGTGGCCTTGTTTTCACAGCGCAATTTCGCCGTGGGGATCACCTTTAAGAAAACCGAAACCGTGCAGACCGCGTTGGTGGGCTTTTTGGTTCTGGGGGACCGGGTGTCGCTGGGCGGGCTTGTGGCGATCTTGTTAGGGCTGGTGGGCGTTCTGGCGCTGTCGGGCCCGAAAGGTGGCGATGGCTTGGGCCTGAAACGGTTCCTGAACAAAGGCGCTGGGCTGGGGCTGCTATCAGGAGCGTTGTTCGCCGTGTCGGCCGTTGGCTATCGCGGAGCAACACTCGAAGTGGCCAGCGATGATCCGTTGATGCGGGCTTTGGTGTCGTTGGCCTGCGTGACAACCACGCAGGCGCTGGGTCTCAGCCTGTGGCTGCGCTGGCGCGAGCCGGGCGAGATCACGCGCGTCATTGCGTCGTGGCGCACGTCGGTCTGGATGGGGTTGGCCGGGCTGGGCGGGTCTTTGGGCTGGTTTACGGCCTTCACAATGATGAACGCGGCCTATGTTTTTGCCGTCGGTCAGGTCGAGGTGATCTTTTCGATTATGGCCTCGGTCCTGTTTTTCAAGGAACGGATTTCCCGGCGTGAGGGCACCGGGATCGTCCTGATCAGTGCGAGCGTCCTGTCATTGGTCCTACTCCTTTAAGGCGCAGAAACAGGTTTGCTTCTTCGTTGTTTTTGAAAAATGGCACGCTTTCGGGCGGGCTCAGATCATGCGCGCGGGCTGCGACTTCGGCCAGCACCACCTCGGTGATAAAGGGCAGATCAAATTCGCGCACTTTGGGCAGTGGGATCCATTGCAGATGCGAAAGCTCGTCGCAGGCGGCATCGAAATCGTCCAGATCGGTGGCAATTTCATCCGCGTCGATCAGGAAAAACCGCGCGTCAAACCGGCGGGGCCGACCCGGAGGCGTGATGGCCCGGAACACGAATTGCAACGGATGGGCCGCAGGCAGATGGCCAGTCGCAGCAAAGGTGGCCCAGTCATCGGGCGGGGGCATGTCCCAGTCGCCCTTTTGGCCCAGGATCAGCCCGGTTTCTTCCCACAGCTCGCGGATGGCGGCGACGGACAGGGCGTGGGTCAGATCCTCGGTTGCGTCCTCGCGCAGGCGGGCGCTGCAAACGTCGGGCATTTGCGTGGCCAGCGGAATGTCAGCATCGTCAGCATCCACAGCCCCGCCCGGAAATACGAATTTGTTGGGCATAAAGGCCGCTTTGGCCCCACGCTGTCCCATCAAAACATGTGGATCATTCGTTCGATCCCGCAACACGATCACCGTGGCCGCGTTGCGGAGCGCGGTTTTATCAATAGTCATAGTTCCTCCCTCACAGGAGACCTAATCTGCGCCGCTGAACCCGTGCATTCCACGCGCCCATTGGAACCCGATCGTGGCCCCCTTCAACCGAGGTAGAAGGTAGAGCGACATCAAGACAGTGCCAATAGCGAAGATTGTAAACAGGATCAGCGGGTCAGGCCGCCAAGTCTGAAAGACCACGAACATCAATGGCACCATGATCTTGCCCACAATCAAGATGGTCAGATAGGCCGGGCCGTCATCTGCGCGGTGATGATGAAACTCTTCTTTGCAGACGGGGCACGCCTTGCGCACGGACAAATAGCCCTTGAGCACAGGTCCGTTGCCACAGGACGGGCATTTGCGTTTCCAGCCGTTGACAAGTGCCGGCCAGGTTGCGCGCTCCTCGATGTAAGCGGTGTCAGTCATGGTTCCCTCGCGTATCCATAGACCGGGCAACGTGGGCAAGAGTGTCAAGAAGTTAAAGACCGCGCTTTGTCCTTGCGTCCCGATGTCGCAAAGAACTTCGCATCCTAAGGATCACAGACGCGTGAGCTGGCTGATTTTTTGCAATCGGCGCGACGGAACCCGGCCACAGCCGCGTTTAGTGATCAGAAAACGGGCCAAGAGGCCGGTTTCTCGAGCAAAGTAAAAACTGGAGAAGACAACATGAAACGTGCAATTTTGATCTCGACCGCCGCCGTGCTGACCCTGACCATTGGTGCGGGCACCGCGATGGCTTTTGGTAAGGACCGCATGGGTGGGCATCATGGTCCGCGCGGCCCAATGTTCAACTTTGAAGAGGTGGACGCCAACAGTGACGGAAAAATCACCCAGGATGAAATCTCGGCGCATTTCAAGGCCCGCTTTGATCAGGCCGACACCGATGGTGATGGCGCCCTGAGCGCGGATGAAATGACCGCCCGTGCCAAGGCTGAGAACGAAGAGCGGATGGCCAAACGCACCGACCGGATGATCGAGCGCCGCGATGCCAATGACGATGGCAAGCTGAGCTTTGACGAAATGCAGCCCAAGAAACAGGGCAAGATGTTCGACCGTCTGGATGCCGATAATGACGGCGCAATCTCGACCGAAGAATTCGCCAAGCTGCAAGAGCGTATGGATAAGCGCGGCCATGGCGAAGGCAAAATGATGCGTCAGGGTCATGGTGACGGAGACGGCTGTGGTAAAGGCAAAGGCGGAAAACCGATGCAGCCCAAAGCCGCCGAATAATCCAGACCGGATAGGTAGCGAAAGCGCCGGGCAGGTATTGCCCGGCGCACGCCGAAAGGATACGGCACAAGGACGATGACCATGCCCTTTGACGCCTTTGCGGATGTTTCCGATGATGCCCTGTTGGTGCTTTTTGCCAATGGGGACCCGGATGCTGCACGTGCGCTGAATGTGCGGATGACGCCTCGGGCCTTTGGGCAGGCGATGCGGATGCTGAATGACCGGGCCGAAGCCGAGGACGTGGCGCAAGAAGCCATGCTGCGCCTGTGGAAGATCGCGCCAGAGTGGCGGCAGGGCGAGGCGAAAGTAACGACGTGGCTGTACCGCGTGGTCGCCAATCTGTGCACCGACCGGCTGCGCAAAGGGCGGAACGTGGATCTGGACTCGGTTCCCGAACCCGAAGACGATCAGATCGGTGCAGAGGGGGCGTTGCAGCAACAGGCGCGCATGGTCGCGCTGCGCGATGCACTGGCGGAGTTGCCGGATCGGCAACAACAAGCGGTGACGATGCGCCATATCGAAGGGCTGGCAAATCCCGAGATCGCCGAGATCATGGGGATCAGCACAGAAGCGGTCGAAAGTCTGACCGCACGAGGAAAACGCGCGTTGGCGGGCATTCTGTCCGGGCGCCGCGCAGAATTGGGGTATACTGATGGCTGATATGGACAAGAACTCAGACCTGTACGACCTGGACAACCTGTTCGCGCAAACGCGCGCGCAAGACGTCACGCCCACGCCCGATTTCATGGAGCGGGTGTTGCAGGATGCGTTGCAGGCACAGGTCGCCGCCGCTCCAGTGGCCGCTCGGCCCCGCGCATCATGGATACGCCAGCTTTTGTCCGCGATCGGAGGCTGGCCCGCCGTGGCCGGACTGGCCACCGCTGGTGTCGCCGGGCTGTGGATCGGGATCAACCCGCCCAGTGCCATCGCCACCACCACCGAAAACCTGTTGGGGACCAGCAGCGATCTGTATCTGGTCGACCTGATGCCCACCTATGATTTCACCCTGGCCGAGGGGTAAGCACATGACCGAACCTGTTGAGACTCCGAAAAAGAAAACCGGCACCGGGATGCGTCCCTGGTTGAAGGTGGTTCTGTTCGCTTCGTTGGCGCTGAACCTGGCTGTGGCCGGGTTGGTCATCGGCGCGGCGGTGAAATATGGGCCCCGCGATGGGCATCGTCCGCCGCGTGTGGATATGATGATGGGCCCATATACGCATGCGCTCAGCCGCAAGGATCGGCGCGAGATCGGCGAAAAATTGCGTCGGGAATACCGGGCCGAGCGCCCCTCGCGGCAGGAAATGCGTGCCCAGTTTGATCGTGTGCTGACGGCGTTGCGCGCGCAGCCTTTTGACGCTGGGGTGGTCGAGCAACTGTTCGAGCACCAGTTGGAGGCAGGCATGGAACGTCAGGCGATCGGGCAACGGTTGTTGATGCAGCGCTTGATCCAGATGAGCGACGCGGAACGCGCAGATTTCGCTGAACGGCTGGAAGAAGGGTTGAAAAACCGCAAGCCTCCGCGGTCGGGTAGCTGAACGCGGCAGCCACCGATTTGTGACCGGTCTCTAGGCCTGGGGCCGGTCCAAAGTTGTGACTTGGTTTCGGCCCAGGTTTTTCGCGCCGTACAGCGCCTGATCCGCGCGGGTCAGAAGCGATTCTGCATGGTCCTCGGCTTCGCGCGCTTTTGGGACGTGACCACGAGGAAAGGCCATGGCCAAACCGATGCTGACGGTCACCGGAATCGGACGCTGCGGCCCAGGAATGGCAATGGGCGTGTCGGCCACGATCCGACACAGATGTTGCGCGGCCTGTTGAGCTTCGTTCAAATGCAGATCCGGGATCGCGATCAGAAACTCCTCGCCACCAATGCGAGCGACAAGATCGCCTGATCCCACCGCCCCCAGCAGGCGGCGCGCAATCTCGGACAGAACGGTGTCCCCTGTGGCATGGCCATAGTGATCATTGATCCGTTTGAAGTGATCAAGATCCGCCAGCATCACCGCAAGGCTGGTATTGTGATCAATCGAGCGTTCGATCAGGCGGCCAAGTTCTGGCATGGCATAGCGGCGATTGTGCAGCCCTGTCAGGGGATCAACCAGCGCCGCATGAAGCCCATCTTGCAGACGTTCATGCATCTGGTCGGCGCGGGCTTTGCGGCGCAACAACTGGTCCAGGCGCAGACTGATTTCGGTGGCATCAAACGCACCGCGCATCACGTCATGCGCCCCCAGGTCCAGCATTTGCGCTGCGGGCTCGGGGGTGCTGTCGGGCACATAAATCAGGAAACGGCACCGGCGATATCCTGGCTGCGCGCCCAATGTCGCCAGAAGGGATGCGCCAAAATCCCCCTCGTCCGCGCTGGAGGATGCGATCAGGATCACGTCGGGCACCTGGTCATGGCCAAAATCGCGGGGCAAATTGCGTGGAGAATACAAAGAGAACCGATAGGGCCGCTCTTTTTCCAAGCGTTTGATCCACGTCAGGCCACTGGCCGGGTCATCAGACAGAACAGCGATATTCGAGGGCGGGGCAAATTTGCGGGTCGGTTCAGCAAATCCCGTCGAGGCCACGGCCTGCGAATGCAACATGCGATCGTCCCGGCTGGTTCCGCTGCGCAAAAGGCTGCGTAGGCGGGCCAACAGCAGTCGGGGGTCGGCCATGCGGATCATCACGTCATCCGCGCCCGCGGCCAGAATTTCCAACCGGCGTTCACGATCCTCTTCGCAATCCAGAACGACAAGGGCGATATCGCCGAACTTGGGATGTTTGCGCAGCTTCAGGCTTAGTTGGCTGGCGGTCATGTCGGGCAGCGTCGCGGCAACCAGCAAAATGTCGGGTTGCACTTTGTCCAGCATCTCCAACCCCTCCGCCCCCGAGGAGGCCTGGCTAACGTCGTAGAATGCAGCACAAAGTCTGACCCGAAGGCTAATCCTGTTGGTTGCAATCCCGTCGATTATGAGAATTCTACCGGGCATGGTGATGGACAGGGTACTCTTACAATAAGCCTGCGCGATGCAGGGGAGGGGTAAACTTGATAACTCCTTTATTTTCTGGGATTGGTTAAGAAACAGTAACCAATTTGGTAACAGGACGTACGATCATGGCGATTGGGCAGGAAAACGCCGAAACTCTGGCGCTCAGCGCGCTGGAATGGCTGGTCAGCAACGAAGAGCTTTTGCCGGTCTTTCTGGGGTCCAGCGGGGCCGGATTGGACGACCTAAAGGCGGGCGCCTCGGATCCTGCGTTTCTGGGGTCGGTTTTGGATTTTCTGCTGATGGATGACGCTTGGGTGACGGCGTTTTGCGATGCCAAGTCGCTGCCCTATGATCGGCTTATGCAAACGCGTGCGGCCTTGCCCGGTGGGCAGGCCGTTCACTGGACCTGATTACAGCGTTTTCAGAGGGTTATCCGCGGAGTCTTCGATCTTAGAAAGGAGCCGCCACAGCTCGGCCGCTTCGTCTTTGGTCAGGATATTGTCCAGAATTTCCGAGTTGTTGCGGGCAAAGGGCGTGGCTTGGGCAATGGCCTCGCAGCCTTTGTCGGTCAGCTCGACCTGGCGGGTGCGTTTGTCTTCGGTGCCCGAGCTGCGACCCAGCAAACCGTCATCCTCCATCTTACGCAGGGCGCGGCTGGTGGCGGTGCGGTCAATTCCGACGAAATCGGCAATGTCAGAGGGTTGAGACAAATCCTCGTTACCAACGGCCAGCAGAATACACCAGGTCGCGCGGCTTAGGCCCAATGTCTTTAACTGTTCGTCCAGCCGCCGCTCTTGCAGGCGGGCAGCCACGGATAAGTGGTAGCTTAGCGATTGATGAAGCCGGTACGGGTCGTTCTGTTTCATGGCGCTAAGCGACCCGAATGAGGCCAGAAAGTCAAGCGATCGGCGGGCTTTGCGGGTTGCCAATTGCCACAGGGACCGGCAGGTTCGGCGCAACGTCAAAACGGGGCAAAACATGCAGATCAAAGGCTTGTTATTCGACAAAGATGGCACCTTGTTCGATTTTCGGGCGACGTGGGATGCCTGGGCCGCGCGGATGATTGGCGAATTGGCGGATCATGACGCGAACCTGACCGCAAAGGTGGCGCAAGTGGTGCGCTTTGATCTGGAAACTTGCGGCTTTCACGTCGACAGCCCGTTCATTGCCGGCACCAATGCCGAGGTGGCGGAGGTTGTGGCGGCGGTCCTGCCCAACCGCTCGGCCGTCCAGATCGAACTGTTCCTGGAGCAGCGCGTGGGCGAGGCAACGCTGGCCCCGGCGGTGGATCTGTCGCCGTTTCTGACCGGTTTGCGCGGACAGGGGATGCGCTTGGGTGTCATGACCAATGACAGCGAATTTGGCGCGCGCACGCAGCTGGATCAGACCGGCGTGACGCATCTGTTTGATTTCATCGCCGGGTTCGACAGTGGGTTCGGGGCGAAACCTTCGCCTGATCCTTTGCTGGCCTTCGCAGATCAGATGGCGCTGGAACCCGAGACCGTGGTGATGGTCGGTGACAGCACCCACGATTTGTTGGCCGGGCGCCGTGCGGGTATGCGGACGTTGGGCGTGCTGACCGGTACAGCCCTCGCCGAAGAGCTGGCGCCGCTGGCCGATGCGGTATTGCCGGATATCGGGCATATCCCCGAGTGGTTGCAACAGCGCGGCTAAGGCTTGCCGCATCGAAGTGATTTGGTCCCTGTGCCGCACTGCGCTAGGGTCCGTGACGTATTTCAACCACACATATCCAGGAGACCATGATGCAACAGGCAGACGATTGGAGCAGGACCCGCCTGATGATGGCAGCCGTCGGGGCCGCAGGTGGTCTGGCCTCTTGGGGGCTGGCCGAGGTTCTGCCCGATATGATCGACAATGCGCGCCTGCTGATGTTCCTGTTCATCGCGATACTTGGCTTTTTCATGGTGCTTTTGTCGCTGGCGGGGCCCAACTCGGTTCGCCGTGCGACCCTGCCGGCGCTGGGGATGTCGCTGGCTGTGGCGGTGCTGACCGTCTGGGCCAGCCTGCGGTTTGCCGAGGTTAAGGACTTCTTGGATGCCGGGCACCCAGCTGCGGCGCTGATCATCATCTATCTGGTCGCAACGCCCTTTGTTTCGGTCCGTCTGGAACATGGGCGCGCTGGCTGGTTGCTGTACGAACATTTGTTCCAAACCGCTTGGGGGCTGATCGTGCGGGCCATTGCTGCGGCCCTGTTCACCGGGGTGTTCTGGGGCGTTTTGTTCCTCAGTGACGCTCTGCTGGGGTTGGTTGGCATTGATCTCATTGAAAGGATTATTGACCTCGAGCCGATGCCATTTCTGATCACGGGCACTGTGGTTGGGCTGGCGCTGGCCGTTGCGCATGAATGGCGAGAATACGTGTCGCCTCATCTGTTGCTGCGACTGTTCCGTCTGCTGGTGCCGCTTGTGGTGCCCGTGCTGGCTCTGTTCATCATCGCCGTCGGGCTAAGCGGGCTAGAAGGCACACTGAACTTTTTCTCAGAAACCGCGCTGCTGACGGCCGTTGCCATCGGAGGGATCACGCTGGTCACGGTCTCGGTGGATCGGGACAGGGATCACCAGGTTTCGGCGCGATGGATGGTCTGGATGGTGCGCGCCCTGGCGGTGCTGCTTTTGCCGGTCGCTTTACTGGCGCTGTGGGGGATTGGCGCGCGGGTGCTGCAATATGGCTGGACCCCGCAACGCGTGCTGGCGGCGCTGTGTGTGTTCAATATCTCTTTGTATGGGCTGGTGTATGCGGCTTTGGTGCTGTGGCGTGGCGACTGGATGCGCCGTGTGCGTCGCGCGAATGTCGGTTTGGCCTTGTGGACGCTTTTGCTGGCTGTCCTGTGGCTGACACCCGTGCTGAATGCCGAGCGTCTGTCCGCGACCACGCAAGCTCAGCGTATTCTCAGCGGGCGGGCCGCCGTCAAGGACGCCGCCATTTGGGAGATGTCGGATGAATGGGGCGGCGCCGGGAAACGCGCGCTTTCGACTTTGCGCGACACTGCTGATTATCCGCAGCGCCCGGAAATTCTGGTGCAGATTGATCGGGCCGAAGGCGCTGACAGTCGCTGGGATTTCGAACGGAACCTCAAAAACGAGACCACCAAAGAGTTGTCAAAAGAACTGCACGCCCTGGTGCCCGTCTTTCCCGAAGGCCAATCTCTGCCCGAAACCGCTTTTGACGGGCTAAGAACCTACGAACTGAAGCGTATCAAGAATGCTTGCGAAGCCGGTTCGGATGGCTGCTTGTTCCTGATGGTGCCCTTTCGCCCTGATCTGGATCGACCCGAGGGGCTGCTGGCCTATGCAACATCTGACACTCAGGTCGAGGTCAAATCCTATCAGTTGAAGGATGGCAAACTGATCCGCTCGGGCGGTTTGCGTGATGTGGCGACCAGCGAACGGGTGCGGTTAACACGTCAAAACCTGGCGGACATCCGGGCTGGCCAGTATGAAATTGCACCCGCGCCGGTCAATGTCCTGAAATTGGGAGGAAACAGCATTTTCCCTGACAATTAGACCTATTGAGGGAATTTTAAGAGCTCTTCTGGCAGTTTTATGAGTGTTATTTGTAGTGGTGAAAAGTATGCACGGGCTGATCAATCGCGCGATACAATGTTTTGTGCGCGATACATATGGTAATGAAATCTGGATGGACGTTGCGCGGGGCGCATCGTTGAATGATCCCATGTTCGAGGCGATGCTGATCTACGAAGATCAGCTGACCGAACAGGTATTAACTGAACTGGCGCAAATCCTGAACAAGGCTCATGCCGAGGTTCTGGAGGATTTGGGCACCTATCTGGTGTCACACCCCAATGTCGAAGCATTGCGACGGCTGCTGCGCTTTGGCGGGGTCAGTTTCATGGAGTTTCTGCACTCATTGGATGATCTGCCCGAACGCGCGCGCATGGCCGTGTCGGATCTGGAATTGCCTACGCTTGAACTGCACGAGGAAGCGCCCTCGCAAATGTATCTGCATGTGAAATCCAGCTATGATGGTTTTGGGCCGGTGATGCTGGGCGTGCTGCGGACGATGGCGGACGACTATGGGGCGCTGGTGCTGCTGGATTTGCGCCATCGCGGGCCGGGTGATGACATCATCGAGATTTCTCTGGTGGAAACCGCCTTTGCCGAAGGCCGCAGCTTTACTCTCAGCGCGGGGCAAGACTGATATGACCGCGTTTTCCCCAACCGAGCTCGCCGCATGCCTGGACACACTTTGCCCGATGCATCTGGTCCTGGATCAGCACGGCGCCATTCTGCAAGTGGGGCCGACTTTGCAGAAATTACGGCCTGACCTGTCGTTGTTAGGCATGTCAGTCTTGGATCTGTTTGATATTACCCGGCCCAAATTGCAAACGGCCGACGCATTGCTTGCGCGACCTGGCGAAAAACTTCATCTGCAATTTCGGCAAGACCCTCAAACCGTTTTGAAGGGCGTGCTCAGTCAGTGCGGAACTTTATACGCATTGAACCTGTCTTTTGGCATTTCTGTCCTGGAAAGCATTCGCGACTATAAGCTGACCAACGCGGATTTTGCACCAACTGACATGATGATCGAAATGCTCTATCTGATCGAGGCGAAATCCGCCGCGATGGAGGCCAGTCGCAAACTGAATATGCGCCTGCAAGGGGCCAAGATTGCAGCCGAAGAACAGGCCTTTACCGATACCTTGACCGGGCTAAAGAACCGTCGCGCGATGGATCATGTTCTGGGGCGCTTGATTGCCACAAATAAACCATTTGCGCTGATGCATCTGGATCTGGATTTTTTCAAGGCGGTCAATGACACGATGGGCCATGCGGCGGGGGACCATGTCTTGCAACACATCGCGCAGATCATGGTGGATGAGGTGCGCAAAGATGATACTGTGGCTCGCGTCGGTGGGGACGAGTTTGTTATTATTTTACAAAGTATTAACAATCGCGAAACCCTGTCGCGTATCGCCACGCGCTTGATTTCACGGATGGAAAAACCGATCCCATTTGGCGGTCAAGAGTGTCAGGTTTCTGCCAGTATCGGCATTGTCTTGTCCGCAGACTACGAAGCTCCGGCAGCATCGGTTTTGCTGTCTGACGCCGACGAGGCGCTCTATGCTTCCAAACGTCGGGGACGGGCCTGTTTCAGCTTTTTTGCCTAAGAAAAAACCCGGCAAAAAGCCGGGTTTTCACTTCAAATCTGCTTGGCTTTAGCCAACCGCACGGGCGTCTGGTTTAAATCCGATCAACTCATCTGAAACGGTGAACCGGCCACCTTTGAGTTTTTCGATTTTGCCGTCGCGCAGCAACTGACCGAACGAGCGCAGACCGTCTTCGCGGGTGAACTGATATTCCTCGATCTGGCGAGCCTTATTCATCAGCTGCGGGCGCGAGAATTTCTGGCGGCCTTCGACATAGGACATATAGGCGGCTGCGGCCTCCATCACGTCCGACAGGTCTTTGACACCTGCTTGGGCGGCGAATTCAGCAAAGGTGGCTGCCTGTTCGGCACTTACCTCCGGGGCGTTCGGCGCTTGCGGGGCGTCATCCTCTAACGAGACACGACGGGGGCGCACCACACGCGGTTGCGCGGCCTCTTCGGTATCAACCCGTTGTTCGGCAACCAGTTTCAGCGGCGCCGGTTTTTTAGTCGGGCGGCGACCGGGTTCAGGTTGGGCACCAGCGGCGCGCGGACGGCGCGGGCGGACCACGTTATTCAGGTCGTCGCGATAGGCGTCCAGACTGTCATCACCACGCCCCAAGCCTCCGCCTGCTTCGGTTTCAGCGCGGGTAGCTTCGACTGCGGCGCGCAGATGCGCGATTGCGCTGCGACGGTGGGCACCTTCGGGGCGATCCATTTCCTGAGCGGCTTTGTCCATCAGGCGGGATACATCGGTGTCGCCATTTGCTGCTGCTGCCGGTTCCACTGGTGTGGGTTCGGCGGGGGCGTCTTCGGGCTCGGCAAAGATCGATTCGACTTCGTCCTCTTCGGCCTCAGCAGGAGCGTCGGACAGACGCGTCAAATTCAGTTCGGCTTCAACCTCGGCCAATTCGCGCAGCAAATCTTCTTCGTCAGCGGCGGACAGGCTCTTTTCAGGTTTTGCCTTAGGGCTATCGGCTTCGATCTGCCCGTCTGCAACGGCGGCGTCGAAGGCCTCGCGTTTCATACGGATCACACGCGCCGGGCGCGCGGCCTTGGGGACCTCTTGCGGCACAGCCTCTTGTGTTGCTTCGGCGATGTCCTCGGCCAGCTGGGGATCTTCGACCGCGGGGGATTCCTGAGCCGTCAGCTCGGTGGCCGGAGCCTCGTCTTCTGGCTCTTGGATGGGTTCGTAGTTATCCTCGGTGACGTCAGCTGTTTCCCGCAGGATCGCGTCGATCGGGGCTTCCTCTGCGGGTTCGTCCGCAGCGTCTTGCACCAAATCTTCGGCATGCTGGTCTTCGGAATAATCCACCGAGGGCTGCGCTTCGTCAGCGACCTTGCTGTTCACAACGGCGCGGATGCGCGACAGCTTGTCGGCAACGCTTTCTTCGTCGAATTTGGGTTCGGGGGTCGGTTCAGCGACGGGCGTTTTGGCGATGGGCTCGATGATTGCCTCTTCGACAACCTCGGGCTCCGCTGCTTCGGGTTCGTCAGCAGCGATATCTTCGACCGCTTCAAACGCCGGCGCCTCGGCAACGGGTTCAGAGACCTCGGCGGGCGGTTCCGATTCTACGGCAGGTTCGACAGATGTATCGGCCTCGGCTGCCGGGGCTTCGAGCGTCGGACGCAGCACGATTGATCCGCTTTCCTGGCGCGCTTCGACCTGGCGTGAGGCCTTATGTTCGGCGATACGCGCCAGCATGTCGGCATCAGGGGTCGGCGGTTCAGCGCCAAAAAAACGGTCATCCGCGGCCAGATCCCGGAAATATTCCGCGATATCCTTCATCATGTCGAACGAGTCGTCGAACCCTTCCAACGTGCAAGAAAAAGTGCCGTAGGAGACTGTCAGAATTTTGTTCGTGTTAACCATGACTACTCGCTTCCATGTTCGTTTGGGCTATTGTTTACCATGTGTAACCAGACCAAAGCGGAACGAATCTTGGGTTTTTACTGTATCATTTCGTGGCAACATTGTGATCCTCAACGTTAACAGGCACTAAATTGCGCATGAATAAGCCCTTTTTCCAGTCTGAAAGTCCGGTAACCCTGATTGGCGCCGGGGATGTCTCCTCGGAGAAATTAGAGCGCGCGCGGGCGTTGGCCCCTGCGATTGTTTCCGCAGACGGGGGAACAGAGGCGATTCTTGCGCGCGGCTTGATGCCGGATGCTGTGATTGGCGACATGGATTCGATCAGCGATCAGGCCCGCGCGCAGATACCGACCGACCGTGTGTGCCAAATTGCCGAGCAGGACAGCACCGATTTTGACAAGGCCTTGCGCAATATCGCGGCCCCATTGGTGATCGGGGTGGGGTTCGAGGGGGACCGGATCGACCACATGCTGGCCTGCTATTCGGTTCTGGTGCAGCGCGCCGCGCCGCCCTGTGTACTGTTCAGCGGGGCGCAGATCGTGGTGCACGCGCCGCGCATGTTGGAGCTGGACCTTGTGCCGGGGACGTTGGTGTCTTTGTTTCCCATGGGGCCTGTCACTGGGCGGTCGGAGGGTCTGGAATGGCCAATTGAGGGTGTGCAGATGGCTCCGAACGGGCGTATCGGGACGTCGAACCGGGCGCTGGGACCTGTGCGGTTGGAAATGGACGGGCCGGGGATGCTGTTGATCCTGCCGGTTGAGGTTTTGGGACTGGTTGCCTCGGCGTTGTTGCGGGCTGAGGTCTAGGGGTAGGGGCGCTGCCCCTCTGCGCCTTTGGCGCATTCACCCCGGGATATTTGGGAAAAGAAGAAGTCAGCAGTTCGGGATATTGACGGCGAGGCCGCCCAGCGAGGTTTCTTTGTAGTGTTCATGCATGTCGCGGCCGGTTTGGCGCATGGTTTCAATGGCCGCATCCAGCGGGACGATGTGCTGACCGTCGCCACGCAGAGCCAGCGAGGCGGCGGCGACGGCTTTGATTGCGCCCAGGCCGTTGCGTTCGATACAAGGGATCTGGACCAGGCCTTTGACGGGGTCGCAGGTCATGCCCAGGTGGTGTTCCAGGGCGATCTCGGCGGCGTTTTCGATCTGTTCGGAGGTGCCGCCCATCACGGCGCAGAGGCCGGCAGCGGCCATGGCTGCGGCCGACCCGACCTCGGCCTGGCAGCCTGCTTCGGCGCCTGATATCGAAGCGTTGTATTTGATCAGCCCGCCGATCGCCGCAGCGGTAAGCAGGAAGTCGTCGATTTTCGATGGGGTGGCACCGGGGACGTGATCCAGCCAATAGCGGATGACGGCGGGCAACACCCCGGCGGCTCCGTTGGTGGGGGCGGTGACGACCTGGCCGCCGGCGGCGTTTTCCTCGTTCACGGCCATGGCGTAGGTGCTGATCCAGTCGTTGATCGTATGAGGGGCGGACAGATTCAGGCCGCGTTCGGCCTGCAAGGCGTCATGGATGGCTTTGGCACGGCGTTTGACGTTTAGACCGCCGGGCAGGGTGCCCTCGGTTTCCAGACCGCGGGTGATGCAGGCGTTCATGACCTCCCACAGCTGCGCGAGGCCCCGTTTCAGAGCGACGTGGCCCGTGCGCGAGATCTCGTTGGCTGCTTTCATCTGGGCGATGGATTTGCCGGAGGTGGCGGCCATGCTGAGCATTTCTTGCGCGGTGTGAAATGCAAAAGGAATGCGCGGGCCCGGGTCGGTGTCTTTGCCCTTGCTCAACTCGTCCTCGGTCAGGACGAAACCGCCGCCTACGGAGTAATAGGTTTCTTGCAGGATCACGTCGCCCTGGGCGTCAGTCGCCATAAGGATCATGCCATTCGCATGGCCGGGCAGGGTGTTGTCATAGTCAAAGATCAGGTCGGTTTTGGGGGCGAATTGCAACGCTCCCAGATCGGCATGTTCGATGGTTTTTGTGGCGTGGATTGCGGTCAGCGCGGTCTCGGCAAGGGTGTGGTCATAGGTTTCAGGCACAAATCCCGCCAGCCCAAGGATCGTGGCACGGTCAGTTGCGTGGCCCACCCCGGTAAAGGCCAAAGAGCCATGCAAACTGGCGCGTACCCCGTAGAAATCGAAGGGCGAGTCGCGCATCTGCTCAAGAAATCTCACGGCGGCCACCATCGGTCCCATCGTATGGGACGAGGACGGGCCGACGCCAACCTTGAACATATCGAAGACAGAGAGAAACATATGGAGCGCTGTGCCCTTACGTGTGATCGCGGTTTTTCCCAGTATACTTGGCCAAATGTCGCACGAACCGCGCCAAAAGCGACCCATCGCGCGGGGAAACGGCCATTCCTATCCTGTTCGCCAAATTGAAAGGCGTTGGTAACGGGATCAATTCAGTAGAGATAACTGTTGTCCTTGGGGGTATTGGACCTACCACGTCGACTCCGTCAAAGGGATCGCCCGCGATGCTGGCGGACGGTGATCCGTGTAGCGATTTTCCCACACTATTTCAGCAATAGGAGTTGCGCATGGAAGATGTGTTTGCGGCGACATTATTGTGCGAGACGCGGTTCTGAAAGAACCTCGTGCCCTACCAGCAATGAAATGCTCGGGTGATTTGGCGTTTTCGTCGTGGCCCTACACGGGCATCTTTCCTATAAGCGTTCCAAAATCAACGGAGTCGCTGCCATGACCGGAGAATTGTCGCCAATCGACAAGGCCAAATTTGTCGCCGCCAAACGTGCGGTGGAATTCATCGAAGACGGAATGAAAGTGGGCCTTGGCACGGGCTCGACCGCGGCGTGGATGGTGCGCTGTCTGGGCGAGCGGGTGCAAAACGAGGGCCTGCGCATTAAGGGCGTGCCGACCTCGACCCGGACGGCCGTTCTGGCCGCCGAAGTGGGCATCGAAGTGATCAGCCTGGACGAGGCCAAATGGCTGGACGTCACCATTGATGGTGCCGACGAATTTGATGGTGATTTCAACCTGATCAAAGGCGGCGGCGGCGCGCATCTGCAAGAAAAGGTCGTGGCCACAGCTAGCGATCGGATGGTCGTGATCTCGGACGCCAGCAAGGAAGTCGAGACGCTGGGCGCGTTCCCCCTGCCGGTCGAGGTCATTCCTTTTGGCTGGCAGACCAGTAAGGCGCTGATCGAAGAGCTGCTGATCTCGATGGATGTGATGGGGCGCGAAACCACCGTACGCATGAATGGTGACGCGGCCTTTGTCACGGATGAAGGCAACCATATCATTGATCTGCACCTGAACCGGATCGGCAACGCGCGTCAGTTGGCGATGGCGCTGAACCAAATTCCGGGCGTGGTCGAAAACGGTCTTTTCATTGATATCTGCGACACGGTGGTCATCGGCTATGGCGATGGCCGTGTGGAAACCCGCGACATCAACGAAGGCACAGTTCAGGCGGAACGGTTGGAGTTCGTCGAGTCGGAAAACCTGTTTCGGGATCTGTCTGACTGATTGCCGGTTCCCTTTGCTTGGCGTTGGGGGCACGCCAGTCAAAAGGATGGTCGATTTGACCTGTGTACTGGACGGTGAGGCCGGGGTGCTGGGAAACATGCGGACAATTGGATTTGTTACGACCTGTGATCTGGACATTCGGCTGAAAACCACCACATCCAATTCGGCGTCCTTGGCGCGATGAACGAAACAATATTGAACAGGAAGCCAGAGTATATGAGCGGTTTCGACTATGATCTTTTCGTGATCGGTGGTGGCTCGGGCGGTGTACGTGCCGCGCGAGTTGCTGCGGGGGATACGGGCGCCAAAGTCGCGCTGGCCGAGGAAGACCGCTATGGCGGCACCTGCGTGATCCGGGGCTGTGTGCCCAAAAAGCTGATGGTTTTCGCCAGCGAATATGCCGGTATGGCGGATGATGCGGCGGCCTATGGCTGGGATGTCAGCTTGGGCGATTTCAACTGGCCCCGGTTCAAAACCAAGCTGCATGCCGAGCTGGACCGCTTGGAAGGGATCTATCGCAACCTGCTGAAGGGCTCGGGTGTGGACAGCTTTGATGCTCGCGCGCGGGTGGTGGATGCCCATACGGTTGAACTGTCCACCGGCGAGCGCAAGACCGCGAAACATATCCTGCTGGCGATGGGGGGCCGTCCGGTCAAACCCGATCTGCCGGGGGCGGAACTGGCCATCACCTCGAACGACATCTTCCATCTGGAGCAGATGCCGGAAAACATCCTGATCCTGGGCGGCGGCTATATCGCCTGTGAATTTGCGGGCATTCTGAATGGCTTGGGCGTCGAGGTGACGCAATATTACCGCGGCGCTCAAATCCTGCGCGGCTTTGACGAAGAGGCTCGCGGTCTGGTCGCCGAGGAAATGATCCAGCGCGGGGTGAACCTGCATCTGGGCACGAATGTCCTGTCGATGGAAAAAACCGAGGATGGCAAGATCAAGGTCAAGGCCACCAATGGTGACGAAACCGTCTTTGATCAGGTGATGTTCGCCACGGGCCGCGCGCCCAACACCGATGACATGGGTCTGGAAGAGGTCGGCGTGAAGCTTGGCCGGGGCGGTCAGGTGCTGGTGGATGACTATGGCCAGACCGAGGTGCCCTCGATCTACGCTGTCGGCGACGTGACCGACCGGGTGAACCTGACCCCCGTGGCGATCCGCGAAGGCATGGCCTTTGTCGAAACCGTCTTCAAGGGCAACCCGACCAAACCCGATCACGAACTGATCCCCACCGCGATTTTCACCCAGCCCGAAATGGGCACCGTAGGCCTGAGCGAAGAAGCCGCACGCGAGGCCGGCCCGATCGAGGTTTACTGTACTTCGTTCAAACCGATGCAGACGGCCTTTGCCGGACGCGCGGAACGTGTGATGATGAAACTGGTTGTCTGCGCCGATACCCGACGTGTGTTAGGGTGCCATATCGTGGCCCCCGGCGCCGGAGAGATGATCCAGCTGGCTGGCATCGCGGTGAAAATGGGCGCGACCAAAGAAGATTTCGACCGGACGGTGGCGGTACATCCGACCATGTCCGAGGAAATAGTGACCATGAAGGCGCCCGTGCGGACCGCCTGAACTTGAAAAACGCGGCGGGCTGCACAGGTTAAAGGGCAGCACGGCACAACGAATAACAAGAGGAACACTGGTTTATGGCTGGGAATTCTGGCGGCCCATGGGGCGGCGGCGGAAACAGGGGAGGAGGCGGTGACGACAACCGTCCCAACAATGGCGGAGGGCGCCGTCCGCAGGACGACAGCCCCCAAATCCCCGAGATCGACGAGTTGATGAAAAAAGGCCAAGAGCAATTGCGCGTCCTGATGGGCGGCAATGGCGGTGGTCAGGGTCGTGGTCGTCAAGGCGGCGGTGGCTCGGGCGGACCCAAGTTCACCAGGGGCACTCTGACCCTCGGGGCGTTGGTTCTGGTCGGCCTGTGGCTGTTCAGCAGCTTTTATACCGTGAAACCCGAAGAACAGTCGGTCGAATTTTTGCTGGGCGAATATAACGCCACCGGCAATCCCGGTCTGAACTTTGCGCCTTGGCCCATCGTGACGGCCGAAGTGGTCAACGTGACCTCGGAGCGGACGGAAAACGTGGGCGTGGCCCGTGGCGCGCAGGACACTGGCCTGATGCTGACCACGGACGCGAACATCGTGGACATTGATTTCCAGGTGGTCTGGAACATCAACGACCCGGCGAAACTGCTGTTCAACCTTCGGGATGCCCGCGCCACGGTGCAGGCAGTTTCTGAATCGGTCATGCGCGAGATCATCGCGGCCAGCAACCTGGCGCCGATCTTGAACCGTGATCGTGGTCTGATCGCTGACACCGCACGTGAAAACATCCAGGCAACCCTGAATGAATACGAAAGCGGCATCAACATCGTCCGTGTGAACCTTGAGAAAGCCGACCCGCCGCGCGAAGTGATCGACAGCTTCCGCGAAGTGCAGGCCGCCGAACAGGAACGCGATCGTCTGCAACGTCAGGCCGACGCCTATGCGAACCGTGTTCTGGCCGAAGCCCGTGGTGAAGCCGCTCAGAAACTGGAAGAGGCCGAAGCCTATCGCGCGCAAGTCGTGAACGATGCTTTGGGTGAGGCCAGCCGCTTTAGCGCGGTTCTGGAGGAATACCAGAAAGCGCCCGAAGTGACCCGCAAACGTCTGTATCTGGAAACCATGGAGAAGGTTTTGGGTGACGTAGATAAGACCATTCTTGATTCCGGGATCATCGGCGACGGCGGATCAGGCGTTGTGCCCTATCTGCCGCTGAACGAAACCCGTCGCTCGACCGGGGGGAACTAAGCCATGAATAAGACAACTCTTATCCTGCCTGCATTGGTCATCTTGATTGCGGGGATTCTGTCCTCGGTTTTTGTGGTGGACGAACGTGAAAAGGCGCTGGTTCTGCAATTCGGCCAGATCAAAGCCGTAAAAGAGGACCCGGGCCTGAGCTTCAAAATCCCGCTGATCCAGGAGGTCGTGACCTATGACGACCGTATCCTGTCGCTGGATACCGAAACCATCGAGGTGACGCCCTCGGATGACCGTCGTTTGGTCGTGGACGCCTTTGCGCGTTACCGTATCGCAGACGTGGTGCAGTTCCGTCAGGCCGTTGGCGTTGGCGGTGTGCGTGTGGCCGAGGATCGTCTGTCCTCGATCCTGAATGCGCAAATCCGCGAAGTGCTGGGCGCCGATCAGGTGACCTCGGATACGATCCTGTCGTCTGACCGTCGTGCGCTGATGGTGCGGATCCGGGATCAGGCGCGTGCCGCTGCGATCAGCCTTGGTCTAGACGTGGTCGATGTGCGTCTGAAACAGACCAACCTGCCGTCGCAGAACCTGAACGCCACCTTCGCCCGGATGCGGGCCGAACGTGAACGCGAAGCAGCGGACGAGATCGCCCGTGGTAACGAAGCCGCGCAGCGTGTCCGCGCGCTGGCCGATCGTACCGTTGTGGAAACTCTGTCCGAGGCCGAGCGTGAAGCGCAGGTCAGCCGTGGTGAAGCCGATGCGAAACGCAACGGGATCTTTGCCGAAGCCTATGGCGCAGATACCGAGTTCTTTGCCTTCTATCGCTCGCTTCAGGCCTATGAAAACGCGCTGACGGGTGGGAATTCCTCGATGGTGATGACACCGGACAGCGAGTTTTTCGAGTATCTGAAAGCGGACACCGTCGCGCGATGATCGCGGCAGCATGTCTGGCCCTTGGGCTTGTACTGATTGTGGAGGGGCTGGCCTATGCGCTGGCCCCTTCGCTTACTGAGCAGATGCTGGCGGCCTTGCGCGCCCTGCGTGAGGATCAGCGGCGATTGCTGGGGTTGGCGGCATTGGCGCTAGGCGTTGTGCTGGTGTGGATCGGAAAATTTCTGGGCGCCTGAGTGCGGGTGCGCAGCTGGGGCGCTGCCCCAGACCCCGGAGTATTGACCGAGCAAAGAAGCGGGAAGTTGGGCCGGATCACTGGCGGTTCACGGCCAGTTGAGGCTTTGCGAGAGGGTTTGAGTTGCCATGCGGCGCATTGACGTGGATGGTAGGGTAAGCGCCGGCACCGGAGGCTGGCATGTGCGAAGGATCAAAGGAGAAATGGGAGTGAGCAGTCAGGCAATTTCTGTTCCGTATCAAGGACGCGGTGTTCAGGCCTTGTGGCTTGGGGTTGTGGCCCTGGTGATGGTTGTGGTGCAGGCGGCGAGTGCGCAGGCGCGCCCCGATAGCTTGGCCGATCTGGCTGAGAAAATCAGCCCAGCGGTGGTGAATATCACCACCTCGACCGTTGTGGCCGGGCAGTCTGGTGGGGCGCCGATTGTGCCCGAGGGCAGCCCGTTCGAAGATTTTTTCCGTGAGTTTCAGGATCAAAACCGTGGCGATGGGGATCGACCGCGCCGCAGTTCTGCCTTGGGGTCGGGGTTTGTGATTTCCGAGGACGGGTTCATCGTGACCAATGATCACGTGATCAAACAGGCTGATGAGATCGTTATCGAGTTTTTTGGTGGTGAAGAGCTGACGGCCGTTGTGGTTGGCACGGATCCCAAGACCGACATTGCCCTGTTGAAGGTGGAGGCCGACGCGCCGCTTGATTTCGTGACCTTCGGGGATAGCGATGCGTCCCGTGTGGGCGACTGGGTTCTGGCGATGGGCAATCCGCTGGGGCAGGGATTCTCGGTCAGTGCAGGGATCGTGTCTGCGCGGAACCGGTCACTGTCGGGCAGCTATGATGACTACATTCAGACGGACGCGGCGATTAACCGGGGGAACTCTGGCGGGCCGCTGTTCAATATGGATGGCGAGGTGATCGGCGTGAACACTGCGATCCTGTCGCCCAATGGCGGCTCGATCGGGATTGGGTTCTCGATGGCGTCGAATGTGGTGACGCGGGTTGTGGATCAGCTGAAAGAGTTCGGCGAGACCCGTCGCGGGTGGCTGGGTGTCAGCATTCAGGACGTGACGGCGGATGTGGCCGAGGCGCTGGGGCTGGAGAAAACCTCGGGGGTTTTGGTGACGGATGTGCCTGAGGGCCCTGCCAAGAAGTCCGGTATTGTCCAAGGGGATGTGATCCTGAGCTTTGACGGTGTCGAGGTTGTGGATACCCGCGCGCTGGTGCGTCAGGTGGGCAATACCAGTGTGGGCAAGGCTGTGCGGGTGATGATTTTCCGCGAAGGCAAGACGCAGACCATCAAGGTAACGCTGGGCCGGCGGGAAGAAGCAGAAGCCGTGCGCACTGCGGCCCCTGCGCCGACTATGGAAGAGCCTAAGGAGATGTTGGGCCTGACCCTGAGCCCGTTGACCGATGAGTTGCGCGGTGAGTTGGAGCTGTCGGATACCGTGATGGGCTTGGTTGTGATGGATGTGGATCAAACCTCGGAGGCGTATGAAAAGGGCCTGCGCGCGGGCGATCTGATCACCGAAGCCGGTCAGCAGAAGTTGGAAAACACCGGCGATCTGAAGGCGCGTGTGGATGAGGCGAAAGACGCAGGGCGCAAGTCGTTGTTGTTGTTGATCCGCCGCGCGGGCGAGCCTCGGTTCGTGGCGCTGTCGATTCTGGACTGACGGAAAAAGGTTTTGAGAAAACGGGCCGCCCCATTCGGGGCGGTCTTTTTGGTTTGGGGAGGGGCGCTGCCCCTCTGCGCCTTTGGCGCATTCACCCCGGGATATTTAAGAAAAGAAGAAGCTAATCGGGGCGTTCGATGGCGATTAGCCCCAGTTTTCGTGCCGCAGCGGTAGAGAGGATGCCGGAATCCAGGCCTTGTGGTTTTTGGTATTTGCGGATTGCAGCGCGGGTGGGACCATCCATCTGGCCGGTGACCGGGCCCTTGTACAGGCCGCGCGCGCTTAGGGCGCGTTGGACCGAGGCGATGAAGTCGGGTGATTGGAGGTCAGGGCAGGGGGTTTGAAACCAAGTTTCCTTGCGCTCGCGGATGATGCGTTGCTGGGTTTCGGTCTTGTAGATGGCGGGCTGAATGACGTGGCCGTCGGTTGTGACCTGGGCGGGTTGCAGCATGATTTGTTGCGTCACCGTTTCGATCACCGCCGGGGTGGTATGTTTGCCCCAGCAGGTACCGGGGGCGGCGCCGGGGGGGGCTTGCTCGATGGTGCGGGTCACCTGGGGTTCGGGCGACATGTCGGGCAGCGGAAGGGCCGCATTGCAGGCGGCCATGGTCACCATGGCCAGCACGGAAAAGGCCGGGACTGGGAAACGGGTCATCTGCTCTGGTGCCTCTTGCGGCGTGTTTTGTGTAGTCTAACGGCTTTTCCAGTGTGGGGAAAGTGCACAGGTTTTAGCCGAAGAACCGAACGGTGATGCAAAAGGGCTGGTGAAAGGGGGGCAGCTTGGCTAGGTAGTTGCCTGACAGTGACAACTGAAACCTTCGGGAGGCCGCCAGATGGCGAAAATCACATATATCGAGCACAATGGCACCGAACACGTCGTGGACGTAGCAAACGGTCTGAGCGTCATGGAAGGCGCGCGTGACAACAACATTCCTGGTATCGAGGCCGACTGCGGTGGTGCGTGCGCCTGTTCGACCTGCCACGTCTATGTGGATGCCGCCTGGGTGGAAAAACTGCCCGCCAAGGACGACATGGAAGAGGACATGTTGGATTTCGCGTTTGAGCCCGATCCTGCGCGTTCGCGCCTGACCTGCCAGGTCAAGGTCTCGGATGATTTGAACGGCCTGATCGTTCACATGCCTGAGAAGCAGATCTGATGATGCGCGGCCTGCATCTGCTGAGAATGGCGGGGCTTTTGGCCCTGTTCACGGGGGGTGCGCAGGCCGACATTGTGGGGGCCGAGTTCATTCAGCCGGTGGATCGTTATCACCACGACATTCTGGGCGATACGCCCGAATGGGGTGGGATGCGAATGCGCTTGTCTGATGGGCGGGCGCTGACAGTCACTTTGCCCGAAGCCAAGATTTTCGAGGATATTGCACCGCGTTTGGTGGATGTGGATGGCGATGGCGACGCCGAGGTGATCGCGGTCGAGACTACGAATACCGTCGGTGCGCGTCTGACCGTTTGGGATGAAACCGGCGTGATCGCCGCGACCCCGAATATTGGCCGACGCAATCGCTGGCTGGCCCCCATCGGCGCGGCGGATCTGGATGGCGATGGCAAGGTCGAGATCGCCTATATCGACCGGCCGCATCTGGCGCGATTGCTGCGGGTGTGGCGCTTTGATCAGGGGCAGCTGGTGTTGGTGGCCGAGCGTGATGGGCTGACCAATCACCGCATTGGTGACGCCGAAATTTTCAGCGGTTTGCGGGAGTGTGGCGACGGGCCCCAGATGATCACAGTGAACCGGGATTGGTCGCGGCTGATGGCTTCTCGGCTGTCGGGCGATCAGATCAGCACTCGGGATATCGGGGCCTATCGCGGGCCTGCTAGTCTGAGCGCGGCGCTGGATTGCCGCTAGGATTCTGTCAGGACTGCCCTCAACCCGTTCAGCCTAATTCCCTGAGTTCACCACATGCGGTCCGGCCAGCGTCCCCAATGACTGGAACAGGCTGGCTGTATTGGTGGCGCGGAATTTCTTGAGCAACCGGCCGCGATGCACCTCGACCGTGCGATAGGACATGCCCAGAATCAGCGCGATTTCCTTGCTGGTCTTGCCTTCGCCCATCAAAGAAAACACCTCGCGTTCGCGCCGGGTCAGCGGCTGATAGGGGCGGGATTTCGACAGGTCCGCAAAGCTCCAGACGGCGCGTTGTAGCGGATCATCGGGGGTAAAACTGTGGCCGCGCACCCGAACCCAGAACATCTGCCCGTCTTTGCGCGCCATCACGCGTTCATCCCAATAGCCCGTGTTTTCTTGCAGGTCCTTCACACCGCGATTGCGGATATTGGCGAACTCCTCTTCCGAGGGGTAAAGGATGTTGAACAGGTGGTCCCGCAGCTCGCTCCGTTCATAGCCGAACATGGCCGCAAAGGTCGGGTTGCAGTCGCGGATCACACGGTTTTCTGTCGCCACCAGCCCGATCGGGGCATGGGTGAACATCAGCTCCATGAAATCGCCGGTGGCATAGGCCTGATCAACGAGTTCGGTCATGGTGTGCGCCGGTCCTTTGGGTTATTTTGCGCCATGATAGGCTTAGCCGGGGCGATGCGCAAATAGGCAGTTCCACATTAGTCAGAGAAGAATGTTCACAAATTGTTCTTGCCTGCCTATGCTGATCCGCAGCACCATGCGGAGAGACGGATGTTAGATCAGACCACCAAATTCACGCGGCTCAGGGACCTGCATCATGGCCCGGGTGCCTTTGTGATTCCGAATGCCTGGGATGCGGGATCGGCGCGGTTGCTTGCCAGTCTCGGGTTCGAGGCGCTTGCCACCACCAGCGCGGGCTATGCCTTTTCCAAGGGGAAACGCGATTCCTTTGCTGCGCTCGGGCGCGACGAAATCCTTGGCAATGCCGCCGAGATTGCCAAGGCCGTCGATCTGCCCGTGTCCGCTGATCTAGAAGATGGGTTTGGGGCGGCGCCAGACGTTTGCGCAACGACCATCCGTATGGCCAGTCAGGCAGGCATTGTGGGCGGCTCGATCGAGGATGCGACGGGCGATCCCGACAGGCCAATCTATGGGTTTTCGCAGGCGGTCGAACGGGTTCAGGCCGCAGCCGAGGCCGCCAAGGACCTGCCATTTCTGCTGACTGCGCGGGCCGAGAACCATTTGTGGGGACAAGACGATCTTGCCGATACGATCAAGCGATTACAGGCGTTTTCGCAGGCCGGTGCAGACGTTCTGTTTGCGCCGGGACTGCCGGGGATCAAGGCGATCAGGACCCTGTGCCAAGAGGTCGACAAGCCGGTCAATGTCGTGATGGGGCTGAAGGGCGTGAACTATACCGTGGCCGAATTGGCGGATGCCGGGGTCAGCAGGATCAGCGTCGGCGGATCCTTTGCACGGGCGGCGTTCGGGGCGTTGATGCGAGCGGCAGAAGAGGTCAGGCAGCATGGCAGTTTTGACTATGCGACCCGCGCCATTCCTGACGCCGAGATCTCTGCTTTGATGTCGCCGCGCACGCAAAAGGATCGCACGTAACGCGGTCTTAATTGGCTGCTGGCCTCTGCCAAGAAGCCAGCACATCCAGATTTACAGCGCGCGCCAGCCGATATCGCGGCGGCAGAAGCC
>JBOEGN010000021.1:0-12170 GCA_050633445.1 Thalassovita sp. | reverse complement strand
ATCAACCATGGCATAGGCGCGATCTGCGGCCTCGCGCAGGCTATCGCCGCGGGCGGTGACGTTCAGAACCCGCCCACCAGTGGCGATGATCTGACCGTCCTTTGCCGCGGTGCCCGCGTGAAAGCACATCTCGAAGGCGGTTTCAGGAAGGGCGCTCAATCCGTTGATTGCGCTGCCTTTTTCATAGGTCCCCGGATAGCCATTCGCGGCCATCACGACGGTCATCGCGTGATCATCAGCCCAGTTCACGGTGGTGTCGGCCAGACGCCCCTCGGCGCAGGCTTGCAGCAAGTCCAGCGTCTGAGCCCCCAGACGCAGCATCAGCACCTGACATTCAGGATCGCCAAAGCGGCAGTTATATTCGACCAAGCGCGGTTGCCCGTCCTTGATCATGAAACCCGCATACAGCACGCCCTGATAGGGGGTGCCGCGATCGGCCATGACCTTCATCGTGGGGCGGATGATTTCGGCCATCGCCTTGGCGGCGATTTCGTCGGACAAGACGGGGGCCGGGGAATAGGCGCCCATGCCGCCGGTGTTCAGGCCGGTGTCGCCTTCGCCGACGCGTTTATGGTCCTGCGCTGTGCCGATGGGCAGGCACTCTTCGCCATCGACGAGGATGAAATAGCTGGCCTCTTCGCCATCCATGAATTCCTCGATCACGACCTCGGCGCCAGCGGCCCCGAATTCACCGCCAAACATGTCGTCAATCGCGGCCAGGGCGGTGTCCAGATCCATCGCGACGATCACGCCTTTGCCAGCGGCCAGGCCGTCGGCCTTGACCACGATGGGCGCGCCCTGTTCGCGGATATAGGCCTTGGCGGCGTCAGCATCGGTGAAATGCGCATAGCCTGCGGTGGGCGCGTTGGCGGCGTCGCAAACCTCTTTGGTGAAGGATTTCGAGGCCTCCAGTCGCGCGGCCTCTTTCGAGGGGCCAAAGACGCTGAAACCCGCATTGCGCAGATCATCCGCGACGCCAGCGGCCAAGGGGGCCTCGGGGCCGACGATCACGAAATCAATCGCGTTTTCCTCGGCGAAATTTACGACGGCGACACCGTTTTCAATGTCCAGGCTGGCGCAATCAGCGATGGCAGCGATCCCGGCATTGCCCGGCGCCACGATCAGCTTGTCACATTTGGGGTTCTGCATGACGGCCCATGCCAATGCGTGTTCGCGTCCGCCGCCGCCCAGGATCAGGATATTCATGCCATGTCTCCGCTTGGCCTCTCGTTTGAGGCGTTCTAAGGTGGCTGGCGCACGGATACAAGTCAGGCCCCACATGTCGGAACTTTTTGATCAGGCCCCCGAAGGCCAAAACGCCCCGGAATTCAGCGTGTCCGAGATCTCGGGCGTGTTGAAACGCATGATCGAGGGTGAGTTTTCCCATGTCCGCATCCGGGGCGAGGTGGGGCGCGTGTCGCTGCCGCGCTCAGGCCATGTGTATATGGATCTGAAGGACGACCGCGCCGTTCTGGCCGGTGTGATCTGGAAGGGAGTCGCCTCCAGGCTGACCACCCGCCCCGAAGAGGGGATGGAGGTTATCGCCACCGGCCGTCTGACCACCTTTCCCGGCCAATCCAAGTATCAGATGGTGATCGAGGACATCAAACCCGCCGGCATGGGCGCGCTGATGGCCATGCTGGAGAAACGCAAGGCCGCGCTGGCCGCCGAAGGGTTGTTTGCCCCCGAACGCAAGCGCCCGCTGCCCTATCTGCCCGAGGTGATCGGCGTTGTGACCTCGCCCTCAGGCGCTGTGATCCGCGATATTCTGCACCGTCTGCGCGACCGGTTCCCCCGCAAGGTGCTGATCTGGCCGGTCGCCGTGCAGGGCCAGAAATGCGCGCCCGAAGTGGCCAATGCGATCCGGGGTTTTAATGCCCTGACCCCTGGTGGCGCGCTGCCTCGGCCTGATCTATTGATCGTTGCCCGTGGTGGCGGCTCGATCGAGGATCTGTGGGGTTTCAACGAAGAGGACGTCGCGCGCGCCGCCGCGTCCTCGGACATCCCGCTGATTTCCGCGGTGGGGCACGAAACCGATACGACGCTGATCGACTATGTGTCCGATAAACGCGCGCCCACGCCGACGGCTGCGGCTGAGCTGGCCGTGCCCGTCCGGCTGGAACTACTGGGCTGGCTGGATCAGCAAAATGCCCGCCTCAGCCGTGCCCTGACGCAAGGGATCACGCAACGCGGGCAACGCCTGCGCGATCTGGGCCGCGCGTTGCCCCGTGCCGAAACGCTACTGGATGGTCCCCGCCAAAAATTGGACCTGTGGGGGGATCGCCTGCCCCAAGGCCTGACCCGCTCAGTGCAGCTGCGACGCGTCAAACTGTCAGAAGCCGCAGGCGGGCTGCGCGCTGCGGCCCTGCGCCGTCAAATCGAAACCGAAAAGCGCCGCCTGAGCGAGCTTTCGCCGCGCCTGACCAGCGGCCTTTCCCGTACTATCGAGGCGAAATCTCAAGCCTTGCAACACCGCGCAGACCGGTTGAACCCCGCACCGTTGCAAGCCGACTGTAAACGCAAACGGCAGGACTTCACCCGCCTGTCCGAACGCCTGGCAAGCGCTGCGACCCGTCAGGCCACCTCCTGGCGCGCCGACATCGACCGTTTGGATCGCCTGCGCGAAACATTGGGGTATAAGGCGACGCTGCAACGCGGGTATGCCGTGGTGCGCGGCGATGGCAACGTGGTCACATCCTCCAAATCGGCGAAAAAGGCGGACGCGTTGGAGATCGAATTCGCAGACGGTAAGCTCACGCTCGCCGGTTCCAGTAAACCCGCGCCCAAACCCGCCAAGCAACCCAAACCGCCGGAACAGGGCACCCTGTTCTGAGTTCTTCTTTTTCAAAATATCCACGGGGGTGAAGCAAGACGATCCTTGGATCATCTTGCGAGGGGGCCGTCAGCCCCCTTCCACCGCCTCAATGCGCGGCTTCATCAGACTGCGCCACAACGGTGGCACCAGCGCAATCAACGCCATAACCGGCAGAGAATACGGCAATTTGGGCATGTCGTTTTCCAATTGCAGGGCTGGATAATGACGCGAGGGGTGCAGGTGGTGGTCGGAATGCCGAGGCGCATTCAGCATCATCGTGCTCGATCCCAGGTGCGGACTGTTCCATGAATGTTGAGGGCCGACGGGCTCGGGTTTGCCCTGTGCATCCAGTTTCCGACGCAGGCCGTAATGTTGAATATAGTCGGCCAAGAAAATCTGAATTTGGGCGTAGGACGCGATCATCAAAGTGACAAGGATGCCGACCGACCCAGCTAATGCGTAACTTAAGGAAAGCGTTGTAACATACCAAATTAGATAGATTAAATATGGATTGATCTTTCTGGGTCCGCGTGCGGACCTTTTGCGCAAGGCGCGTTCTGCCCTTAGTCCAGCCACAAACGATCCGGGCCACGCGCGCAGCAAAAATCGCCAGAACCCTTCTCCTTTCCAGGCCGAGTTTGGGTCGCGATCTGTTCCTACATGCACGTGATGTACCAGCCGATGCGCCGAGACATGATGCCCAATCAGAAGCGTCGCATAGGTCATGGCCCCAAGGGCACGCAGCCATTTGTTCGGTCGGTGGATCAGCTCGTGCGCATTCGGGTGGCCGACCTGGCCAAAGAACAGGCCAAACCCAATTAGCAGGGCCACACGCTCGGGGCCGGACAGTATGGACTCCGACGCGATCGCCCAGCCTGCCAGCAACAACATCGGCAGATGCAAAACGGCCAAGACCGAAGACAGCGCATCGCCAGCCGGGAATTCCGCGCCGTCTTTGCGGCGTACGGCGTCGCCATGTGATAGGCGGTCAACGGCGTAGCAGCCGACGGTGATCAGCAGCAACCCCGCCCAGACCCACAGGCCTCCGAGGACAGCGCCAAGGCACAGGCAGACTGCGGGCAAAAGCGTGGCGAAGGCGAACAGGTGCACGCGTGGCTCCGTTGATGATCAAACTATGGAGGATGCCCCCATTTACCGCATCCTAAGATCCAAAAGGGCATCCCGGAAGTGAAAAGCTAGAATTGTTCGATTATGTACAGTCAGGGAGGGATTTGACCCCATAAATACCTCTTGAGGTCACAAAATCAAACGCCGACATCCGGCCCTAGGCACATCATTGGCTTGTCGCTTTGGCGGGTTTCATACAGAATTGTGCCACCACTTGGACCCTCGAACCGGGCGACAAGGCCAGCGGGGTTGTCGAAAAAGCTCCAGCATTGCGGATCGGGGCGATCCTCGTAGACAAAGCAGATTTGGCCCGCATCTTCGTACCATTGCCCATCCTTGCAGCGCCCATCCAGAAAGGACCAGCGCACCCGGCGGTCGGGCAGGTATTCCTCGGCACCATAGGGTTGGCCGTCTTCGGCAAAGTAAAAGGTTTTGTCGCGCGTAAAGGCGTCAAATTCTGCGCCATTCATTGGGGCTTCGGCCAGGGCGGGCGTGGCCAACAAAAGGTAAAAAAGCAAATGTTTCATGGTGTCAGAGTGACCCCGATGCGCGGCATTTGCCAAGTCACAATTCCGCGTACTGAGGATTTCGGTGGATTTGCGCAAAGACTGGCCGCTAGGATGACGATCAAAGGAGGCGACATGACCATTTTGATCCTGACCGGCGCGGCTTTGGCGCTGCTCTATGGCGTCTGGTTTTGCTGGCGTGGCGAAAGCTGGCCGCGCAGCCTGATCAAGACGGCCAGCGTGGTTCTGCCCGCGCTCGCGCTAAGCATGATGGGATTGCCCCTGCTGGCTTTGGCGGGGCTATGGGCTTGCGCTTTGGGCGACTTTTTGTTGTCCCGTCCGGGCGAAACGACGCTGAAGGCGGGGATCGGGGCATTTGCTCTTGGGCATGTGTTTTATGTGCTCGCCTTTCTGGCTGTTTGGCCGATTGGCGCCCCTGACGCGCTGTTCTGGGTGGTGGGCGTTGCGCTGCTGTTGCTGGGCCTGTCGACCGAACGTTGGCTGTCGCCTCATACCGGCGAATTGCGCGGCGTGGTCCGAGGCTACGTGGTGCTGATCTTGTTGATGGGGATCACGGCGGCGCTGCCCGGAGGGCCGCGCGTCTGGGTGCTGGCGGGCGCGCTGAGCTTTGTGGCCTCGGACCTGATCCTATCCACGCAGCTGTTCCTGGGGCGCGAGTCGCGGACCGCGGCCCATGCCATCTGGGCGCTGTATTGGGCCGCCCAGGCGCTGATCTTGTACGGGTTCTACGCCTTTGCCGCATCCTGAGGGCTTCCATTGCTTCCTCAGAATGGCTAGGTGAGGTGAAACATCTTCGGAGGCCCCATGTCCTTTTTCGGCAAGCTGAAACAACGTCTGACCCGCTCGTCATCCAAGCTCGATCAGGGGCTGGATGCGATTGTCGAGGATGGCGGCGTCGAAGAAGAGGTTTCCGACCTTCCTGAGGCAACGCCAGATACGCCACCCAAGGCAGCTGTGGCGCCCGAAGCGGAACCAACCCCGACGCCCGCGCCTGAGGCCGTTTCGGACCCTGCACCTGAACCCGTTCCCCAGGCCAAGGCCGCGCCGAAACCCGGTATCATCGGTCGCCTGCTGGGGCGTGACGAAAACCGCACTGTGGTCCGGCGGACGCTGGACGACGACATGATCGAACAGCTTGAAGAATTGCTGATCTCCTCGGATATGGGGGTCGATACCGCGCTGCGGGTGACGGCCAACATTGCCGAGGGGCGGTTCGGCAAGAAAGTCTCGACGACCGAGATCAAGACCCTTCTGGCAGAGGAAATCGCGCGTGTGATGGAGCCCGTCGCCCAACCGCTGCCTCTGTACCCCAAGAAACCGCAGGTCGTGCTGGTTGTGGGCGTGAACGGCTCGGGCAAGACCACGACGATCGGCAAGCTGGCCAGCCAGTTCAAAGCGGCCGGCAAGAACGTGGTGATCGCGGCGGGCGATACCTTCCGCGCGGCGGCGGTCGAACAGTTGCAAGTCTGGGGCGACCGCGCCGGTGTGCCCGTTCTGACCGCGCCCGAGGGCAGCGATCCGGCCAGCCTGGCCTTTGATGCGATGACCAAGGCCGAGGCCGATGGGGCCGATCTGCTGATGATCGACACTGCGGGCCGTCTGCAAAACCGCGCTGACCTGATGGAGGAACTGGCCAAGATTGTCCGGGTCATCCGCAAAAAGGATGAAACCGCGCCACATAATACTCTGCTGGTGCTGGACGCTACGACGGGCCAAAACGCGCTGTCTCAGGTCAAGACGTTTCAGGAACTGGCCGATGTCTCGGGTCTGGTGATGACCAAGCTGGACGGCACCGCAAAGGGCGGTGTTCTGGTGGCGCTGGCGGATAAGTTCGGGTTGCCCATCCATGCCATCGGTGTGGGCGAGAAAATCGACGATCTGGCCCCCTTTGATCCGGCCGATTTTGCCCGCGCACTGACCGGTCTAGAGGACTGAAATAGCCTTACGGGGAAAGTCACAGGATTCCCTCAGCTTATCCCCCGGTTTATCCCCAGCTAATCCACATGAGTCCGGTTGCGCCGCTGCCTGAGCCGAGTCAGAAATTCATGACTTGGACAGTGGGGCGGTGATTCCAGCGTGGGATTCGCCTCTGCAATCAGGGATTTCGGGCCATTTGGCCGGAGCCCAAAGGCGCGGACGGCACGGATATGCTAGAGATTTTCGAGACCCTGAAATCCCAGTCAGAATGGGGCGAAACCGGGCTGTTCGAGGCAATGGATGATCTGATGGATTGGGCCCGCGTGGATCATGATTGGGATGACGGCGACTGGCCCGATGGCCGCGTGGTGTGTGCCGAATGCGTCTTGACCCTGCATGACGACGTGGTCGGCATGGGGCGCGTGATCTGGGACAGCCATATCGAGGAGAGCCTGCCGCGTGTGACGCATGTCTGCGTCTCGCCGTCATACCGTACAGACTTTGTGATCGACAGTTTGCAATCGACCCTGATCGAGTCCTACGCGCTTCAACCCATCGGCGGTGATCTGGTGAAACAGCTGGATGGCTCGACCGTGGATCTGGAAGATCAGACAAGGGCTGTGGTTTCGGGTCAGACCGGATTTGCGCAATTGCGCATGATATGAGCGCCTGGCTGATCAGCCTGGAGGGCACAGAGGCCGGGCATCAGGCCGCGCTGATCCTGGCTCTGATGGCGGCATTCTTGCACGCGGTGTTTGGCGCGCTTCAAAAGGGGCGGCATGACCCTTGGCTGTCCCGCGGAGCGATTGATTTTTGCTATGCTGCGATGGCGGCCCCGCTGGCGCTGTTCGTTGTGCCCTGGCCCGAGCTGCATATGTGGCCGATCTTTGCGATCGCGTGGGTGATCCACACTATCTACAAAACCCTTCAGGCGATGGCCTATACGCGCGGGTCTTATACGGTGGTTTATCCGGTGGTGCGCGGCACGGGGCCGTTTTTCACGGTCATCGGCGCGTATCTGCTGTTCGAAGAGACGTTTTCGATCACGCAATGGATGGGCGTTGGGGTGCTGTTGTGCGGGATTTTCGGGCTGGCGGTCTACAATTACCTGAAACTCGAGGTCGATCGCTCGACCCTGGGGATGGCGTTGTTTCTGGCGGTGATGACTGGCTGTCTGGTCGCGGCCTATACGACCTATGACGCCTATGGTATTCGCGCCACGGCGGACCCATTTACCTTTTTGGCGTGGTTCTTTCTGTTCGACGGGCTGGTTATGCCTGTTGTTGCGGGGATACGGTGGCGCTCGATGGTAGAAAAACCTGCATTGCCGCCTCTGATGCTGCGTGGCGTTTTCGGCGCGATCGTCGCGTTTCTGAGCTTTGGCTCGGTGATGCTGGCGACGCGGTTGGATAAGGTCGGCGAGGCGGCGGTGTTGCGCGAAACCTCGACCGTATTTGCGGCCCTGATTGGCTGGGTCGTGCTGAAAGAAACCGTGGGCCCGCGCAGGCTGGCCCTGATGGCATTGATCGCGGTTGGCGCCGTGATCGTCGAAATGGGAGGCTGAGCATGGCCGGTAAAAAGATCAATCCGATGCTAAAAACCGGGCTGGAGCTGGGGCCGATTGTCCTTTTTTTCGCCGCTTATCTGTGGCTTAAGGATCGGGTGTTCACCATCGGTGGCACCGAATATGACGGCTTTATCCTTGTCACGGCGGGATTTATCCCGGTGCTGCTGATCTCGACCTTGGTGTTGTGGAAACTGACCGGGCACCTGTCCAAGATGCAGATCGTGACGCTGGTGCTGGTGGTGGTGTTCGGAGGGTTGTCGGTCTGGCTGAATGATGACCGGTTCTTCAAGATGAAGCCGACGCTGATCTACCTGTTGTTTGGCGGAGCCTTGGGCGTGGGGCTGCTGCGCGGTGAAAGCTATCTGCAAAGCGTCATGGAAGCAGCATTGCCACTGAAAAACGAAGGTTGGATGATCCTGACCCGGCGACTATGTGCGTTCTTTTTCGGGCTGGCTGTACTGAACGAGGCCATCTGGCGCACGCAAAGCACAGAGACATGGGTGTATTTCAAAACCTTCGGTCTGACAGCCGCGATATTTGTGTTCTTCATGACCCAAGGCTCTGTCTTCAAGGCCTATGGCATTGACGAGGATGAGGGCGAGGCCTGAACGCTCCGACCTCGCGATACGGGGCGAGGCCGGGATTGAGTATTTGTAGAGCAAAGAATGGGATGAGCGCTGTGAGCGGTCAGCCCTTTTGACCAAACAGGACTTTTTGCGCTTTTTTGCTGTCTTGTAGATTGTTGCGCTGTTCGGCGGCCAGGGCGCGACCTTTTTGGACGGCGGGGCGGGCGCCGACCTGGTCCAGCCAACGTTTCAGGTTTGGTTTGTCGTCCAGGCTTTGGTCCTGACCTTCCCAGAGCGAGGCCCAAGGCCAGATGGACATGTCGGCAATCGAATAGAAATCGCCTGCAACGAACTGGTTTTCGGACAGTTGGGTGTCGAGAACGCGGTAGAGGCGGCTGACTTCGTTGCGGTAGCGGTCCTTGGCATAGGGCAGGTCGTTTGGCGGGTCCATCGCGGGGGCATATTTCAAGAAATGGTGCGCTTGGCCAGCCATCGGGCCGACGCCGCCCATCTGCCACATCAGCCATTGGTCCACGGAGACCCGGTCGCGTTGCGTGGGGCCGCAGAACTGGCCGGTTTTGCGGGCCAGGTATTGCAGGATCGCGCCGCTTTCGAAGATCGAGATCGGGGCGCCATCCGGGCCATCGGGGTCAACGATTGCGGGCATCCGATTGTTGGGCGCGATTTTCAGGAAATCGGGGTCGAATTGCTCTCCGGTGCCGATATTCACCAGATGCAGGGTGTAGGGCAAGTTCATCTCTTCGAGCGCGATAGAGATTTTCCATCCGTTTGGCGTAGGCCAGTAATACAGGTCGATCGGTTTGGTCATGTGGGCTCCCCTCCAATAAAGGGTCATGATGGGGCAATCGGGCGCAAAGGCAAGGTGGGTTTTGCCGGTAGAACGGGACGGAATCTGGACCAGCGAGGCTGCATTTCCTGCGGCAGTGCGGCCCGAAGCATCCCCAACGGATGCCGGTGGGCGTCGAACAGTAAGGCGCGATACAGGTCAAAAACGCCGGGTCGCAGGTAGGCGGACCAGTGGCAAATACGGCGTTGGGCGGGGGCGAGGCGCAGGCCGCGTCTGGCCAAAGCTGACAGAGTTTCGGGGTCATCCAGTTGGATCGACAGCAGGTTGGGGGCTTTGGGCGGGGTGCTTCCCATGATCCGGTCGGGCTGGTCAACCTGGATCAGAGTCTCCAGCAGGAAGTCATACAGATCGTTTTCCCGGCTGGTGATGTTGAACACTTCGGCGGTGCGCCCAGCGGGAGTGTTCAGCGCTCTGGCGGCAGTGTCGCGATACTCGGCCGGGGCCAACAACAGGATGCGGGTCACGCTGGCAGCAGAGGCATGGGGCAGCGCAGACAGGATTACGCGCGCGCCCATGGAATGGCCAATCAGATGGATGGGGCGGTGCGGTGCCCGCAAGTTTAGCTGGTTGATCAAGGAGGCAAGCTGTTGACCGACATTCGCGGCCTCTTTGAAAGCATTCCAAAGAGAGCCGAGAGCGTTCCAGCCGAAGGCGATGCCCAATCCCGGCGCCTGGCCAGACTGTTCGAACCCCAGGGCGCGCGGCCAGCTAAGGGCCGTGCGATGGCGTGGTTCCTCCGTGGCAGACAGGATGTGCTGATGTGGGCAATCAATCCCTGCGCCGGGGGCAAATCGGAACCCGTGGATCATGATGACCACTGGCCCCTCGCCATCAGCAGCGCGCGAGATGCTGGGCCACGGTGGTCGCTGCGAATGGTGCAGGCGCAGACCTTGTGGCGTTGCATTGATCCGTAGAAGCGCCATTTCCGCGACCCCTCACGACGTTCCTGCGGTTTGGTTAGGCAAAGTGTGCGAAACCCTTGTGAACATGCAGTTACAGCTGCGTGACGGTTGACGTGCGCGCGGGCTGGGCTTATCAGGCGGGCGTGGCGATTTGTTACCGGATTGCGGGCCACGTTAAACATGCCGCTNNGCTAAAAGGTCAGGATGAGAGAACCCCTTTCGCTTGACCGCGTTCGGGGTTTTTTTGTTGGCCGAAAGGGCCAGAAGGACAGACAAATGAGCGACAACTGGAAAAAACGCACCAAGCTGGTTCATGGCGGCACGCGCCGCAGCCAATATAACGAAGTCTCCGAGGCCATTTTCATGACCCAGGGCTTTGTCTATGACACCGCCGAACAGGCCGAGGCCCGGTTCATCGAAACCGGCCCGGACGAGTTCATCTATGCGCGCTATGGCAACCCAACCGTGGCCATGTTCGAAGAACGCATCGCAGGGCTGGAAGGCACCGAAGATGCCTTTGCCACGGCCAGCGGCATGGCGGCGGTGAACGGCGCTTTGGTGTCGGGGTTGAAGGCTGGGGATCATGTGGTGGCCGCGAAGGCTTTGTTTGGGTCCTGTCTGTATATCCTCGAAGATATTCTGCGGCGGTTTGGCGTCGAGGTGACGTTGGTTGATGGTTGCGATCTGGACGCATGGCGTGCGGCCGTGCGTGCCGACACTAAGCTGGTGTTTTTCGAATCCGTCTCGAATCCCACGCTCGAGGTCGTGGACATCGCAGGCGTCGCCAAGATCGCGCATGCGGTGGGGGCGCTGGTTGTGATCGACAACGTGTTCTCGACCCCGGTATTTTCACGCGCGGTCGAGCAGGGGGCCGACGTGGTCATCTATTCGGCCACCAAGCATATCGATGGTCAGGGTCGTGCCCTGGGCGGAGTGATCCTGGGCACGCGGGACTTCATCCGCGGCACTGTCGAACCCTATATGAAACATACTGGCGGCTCGATCAGCCCGTTTAATGCCTGGATCATGCTGAAGGGTCTGGAAACCATCGACCTGCGCGTGCGTGCTCAGGCCGAGGCTGCGTTCCAGATCGCTGACGCTCTGCAAGGCCACCCGAAATTGGCGCGCGTGCTCTATCCTGGGCATCCCAGCCACGCGCAATATGCGCTGGCTGTTGAGCAGACCGAAATGGGGGGCACCGTGGTGTCGTTCGATCTGGCTGGCGGGCAAGAGGCGGCCTTTAAGGTGTTGAACGCGCTGAAAATTGCCGTGATCTCGAACAATCTGGGCGATGCGAAATCTATTGCGACCCATCCGGCTACGACCACGCACCAACGTCTGCCTGCTGAGCAGAAGGTCGAACTGGGCATCACCCCCGGTCTGATCCGTTTCAGCGTCGGGCTGGAGGATGCCGAGGATCTGATCGCCGATATCATGAATGGGTTGGATCAGGTTTAAGCGGAAATTACTGATCCACGGCGGCCATTGCGCCGTATCCCCTTTCGATATTGGAAATTTCCGGCAAGAGTGACTAAGTTACTTTTCCGGAAGGAACCCGAAAGGCCCGACGATGAACATTTACACGCCGGACATGGACAAGCCGATGACCCGTGACGAGGCCGCGCAGGCCTTGGCACGGCTACGCGCCTGGGCGGAAACCGCAAGTGCCGAGGAAATCGCGGATCTGGATCCCTCGGTCGCGGCGCTTTTGCCGGGGCAGGGCGCGGACTATCCGGCGCTTTCGCGCACCTATCCGACTGATTTCACCGTGGATGCGGCCTACAAGGCCGACCTGCCGGATTTGCAGAATGGCCCCTCTAGTCTGATCCGGGGCGCGCAGCGGCCTATTCAGCATGTCGGGATTTCCAATTTCCGCCTGC
>JBOEGN010000020.1:0-27654 GCA_050633445.1 Thalassovita sp. | reverse complement strand
GAAGCCCTTGAAGATGTGGCCTTTTTGTCAGGGGCGGCGTTGAGCCACCTGCATCTTGTGGTGGAGCGTGAAGAGGTGCCCCAGAGCTTGTTTCGTGAGAGGCTGGCGCTGCGTGCCGCGGAGGCCTGCGTTGCGCATTCCGGACGCCCTGAAAGGGCCGCGGATTTGCGGGATGCAGTTCATTTGCTGCGCCCCGGGGATTTGCCTGGTCCGGCCGGGGAGAGCTACTTGGCTTGGCGACGCGCGGTGGAGCGGCCGGCCTCGGTCAAGGCGTTGCATCGGGCGCTGCCCAACTTTGAGGCCGGGCAAATTGCCGGATGGCTGGATGCGGGGCAGGGCGCGCCGGTCATTTGGGCCGCTGAGGTGCTGGACACCGTTCTGACCGAGGCCCCGCGTCGGGAATTGCCGGCGTTGGTCCTTGCGGATGCTGCCTTGGCCCACGCGTTGGGTTGGGATCATCTGGTACCGCTTCTGGCCGCGGGTCTGAAACGTGCCGATCTGCGCAAGCGGGGCGAGGTTTTGCGGTTGGCTTGTCATCGTGCCGTAGTCTCTTCGACTAAAGAGTCGTCGCGACTGGCCACGGATCTTGCCCGCAGGGCGGGGCGGTTGACTGCGGTTGCACCAAAACTACGGGCTAAGGGGGCGGGGGAGGCTGTCGAGATATTTATGAGCCGTGACGCGGTGACGCCGACAGCGCTCACCTCGTTGAATTCAGATCGGGCCGCGCGTAGGTTCTGCGACCGCTTGGTCGAATTGGGTGCGGTACGTGAGTTGACCGGGCGCGACACCTTCCGGTTCTACGGGGTCTGAACTATGGCCAAGGATTGCTCCGAACCCGATCTGGATAGAGAGCTCGAGGACCTGCCACGCGATCTACGCTGGCGCGAATGGATGCGCAGGATCGAAGCGGTTCTCTTTGCCTCTGCCTCACCAGTTCCGCGCGAAGACCTGGCCCTCGTGGTGGGGCAGGGCGCCTCGATCGACCTGCTGGTCGATGACCTCGCTGCCGATCTAGAGGGCCGGGCCTTCGAAATCGCCGAGGTGACGGGCGGCTGGATGTTTCGGACGCGGGCCGCGTATGCTCCTGCGATCCGCGCGGCGGCGGATGTGGGAGAGCAGGTTCTGGACCTGAATGAGTTCGACGTCGCGGTGCTTGCGGCCATCGCTTATCACCAGCCGATCACACGGGATGGTTTGAAAGACATCTTCGGCAAGGAAATCAGCCGCGACCTGATCGGACGTTTGCACGCACGTGGTCTGATCAGCACCGGGCCCCGCGCGCCCAAACGTGGCGCGCCCTACACTTTCGTGACCACTGAGCAGTTTCTAGTCGCCTTCGGACTGGAGAGCTTGCGTGACCTACCGGATCGGGAACAGCTTGAGGATGCGGGAGTCTCGGCAGCGTAGTGAGGTACACGACATGTGCGACGCGACGCGGTGTTATCGCCATGCTGCCGCTTTTGCTCTTTTCAACGCCCCAGTCATGTTGAGCCGCATCCGCATGAGTTGTTCGCTTACACCGTATCTCGTTGCCGCAACACCAAGGGGCATGCGCTGGCGCGCAATAATTACCGCCGCTGGCTGTGGCACAAGTAGTGTTGGTCCCAGCCAATGCGCTTCCTCTTCGTCTCGGGCATTGAAGGTTCTGACACCGGAACTGTCTTCGAGGGGCAAAGGGATGTGATGCAGAAGGCCATGTGCTAGTTCATGAGCTAGATCGGCTGTTTGTCGCGGCTTTTCGTGACCGTCGTTGAGTATGACGAGCCTGGCGCCGCTTTTGTGGATTGTCACAGCCGAGAAGCCGTTTGCCCCTGTGCAACGCCGAAGACGCGCAACTTCTAGCGGGTGCTCTTCCTCAAAGGCAGAGAGATCAACTACCTTGTGATCCATTTTTTGGGCGAGACTCCAAGGGCACAGAGGATCCGTTTTCGCCAGATTGAGTTCTTGACGAACATCCTGTGCGAACCACTCTGCATCGGTTTTGAAGCCTCGCCGTAGTGCCATTAGTGAGCTCTCAGTCCTTCATAGGCGGACTGAATGATCCGCTCCAAGGCATCCGCCTGTTCCTTCCCGAGATTGGGATCCGCTCGGAAAAGCATGAGTGCCTTGGTCAAGGAAGATGCTTCGTCATCGGTGTTGGCGCCAGGTTCTCGCATAAAGTCATCAGCGCTAAGTTTCGCCCAAGCGCAGAGCGACGCCAAACTATCGACGTCCGGCCGCTTTCCTTGTGAGATACGGGTGAGTGATGAAGCGCTCACGCTCGACTGCTCCGCGACCTTTCTCCAGGTGAGCTTCCTTTCCTCCCTTACCGCGTCCAACGCGGAATAGAAGCTGCTCCCGTCGAATTGCACATTAGGCATAATGTTCGACTCTTGCAATTTTCATGTTGACTCCCTTCGTGTGGTTTGAGAATTTCATTATAGCAACGCTGTTGCGAGTCCGTAAAGGCAAGACGCTGCGGCAAAAAGGAACGCGTCAAAATGAGGAAGAGCATCGAAGACGATCTGAAGGCCATCGGCGCGGGGCTTGACGTTGGTGTTCTGCCGACTGTGTTCAACCGAGGGGTCATACGGCCCGAGACCTCTACGGTTGCCTTGAAATCTTCGGGCCAGGAGAAAGCCTATGCAGGGCAACAATCGACACGATCCACAACCCGACCGTGGGAACGGACCGCCGGAGGGCAAGGGACGCCCGGACAATCCGGGGCGTCCGATTCCGGAGCACCGTTCGTCCAGCCAGGACTACGGTTTCGCTATGCGGAAGGCGTAGGGGAATGCCGGGATGCTTACCCGGGTCTCCTTTCCTTTCCTCAAGAGAAGCAAATGTGGCTCTTCGCTGAGAGCGATCTGATCGAAGGTTTCGGTCGGAGAGCCGCATTTGCTGTTCAACTTCCCTATACTACCAAGAAGCCGGTTCGAGCCTGGGGATTTTGGACGACCGCAGTCAGTAAATCTTGGATCGGACCGCGGCACACGAATTTTCCAGACGGTTCGATTTGCGCATTTGAACCGAGGGACCGCACGTGGGTACCGGGCCAGTCACTGATCACTTTGCTTGATCTCTACAGCTTGTGGGCGGTGCGGCATCTGTATCTCGAAAAATACGGAAAATGGCCGGGTCGACAGTCGGTTCCCATTGCAGCCGAACGACTGCTCGAGCTCTGTGATGACGAATTTTGTGGATGTGAATATCCGCTCGGAACTTATGCCCGGTGTTGCAAGCCGTCTGATCAGGAAAACACCACCGGCTCCGACCTGCTGAATTTCGCGATGAACACCAGAAGGCCCCCCGTAGAGGTCATTCGCTTTGTATGGAACCCAACCAGCCCTCCAAATCGGAGGGGACAGACAATACGCCAGACTTGAGAAGGAGAATTCAGATGGCAGGCAAAGGCAAGGGCGGGAGCTACCGCAGTGCGAAATCAGGGCGCTACGTGACCAGGGCCTATGGGAAATCGCATCCGCGCACGACCGTGAAAGAAGCACCCGGTAAAAGCGGGTCCACTGGCGGTAGTTATCGTAGTGCCATCACCGGTCGCTTCGTGACCGCGAAACATGGCAAGGCCAGCCCGCACACCACGGTAAGGGAAAAATGACTTCCTTCTTCGTTGCAACAATGATGCAGGGCTTGAGGGGGCGTACGGTAGATTGCCGTACACTTGACATGTACGCCTATATGCCGTACATGCATTTGGGAAGCTCTCTCGCAACGCAGTTGCAAACGAGCAATGCTAAACTAAGGAGGTCGTCATGTTGGCATTTGAGGATAGCACTGTCGCTATCGACGAGCCCAAGAGCGCTCGGCTTGAAGCGCGCACGCAGCCTTCGGTGAAGGACGCGATCAGCCGTGCTGCGACCTTGAGCGGCGTAGAGGTGAGTTCCTTTGTTGTGAGTGCCGCATACAAGGCCGCGCAGACGACAATCGAAGCGCACAAGGTGACAGTTTTGGAGAGTGAAGCGGATCGTGCCGCTTTCTTTGGTGCTCTCGAGAATCCGCCGCAGCCGAATGACCGGCTGAAGCAGGCTTTTGCGTTGCGTGAGAAGCTAATCACGAATGCCGACTGACGCCGCCGTCGAAGCCAAATACACAATCGAGCCGTTCGATCCCAAGACACAGGACCGAGCGGCTTTCTCTTGTGGCGTGCTACAGATCGACAATTACCTCAAGCTCACAGCAAAAAAGGGCTCCAAGGCGGATGTAATCCGCGTCTGGGTCGTGCTGGACGATGAGCGCCATATCGTTGGGTTCTATGGCATCAACATGCATTCCGTTGCCGCGGACGAAATGCCGGAAGCCTTAGCCAAAAAGGCACCCCGACACGGAGCTTTGCCGACCGCATTCATTTCGATGATCGGCGTTGACAAATCAATGCAGGGGCAGGGTCTAGGGAGTGCATTACTTGCTGATGCGCTCAGTCGCATCGGGCGTGTTTCAGACGAGATCGGGACCTGCGCAGTTCTGCTTGATGTCTTCGACTGCGGCAATCCCGAAACCGTCGCGCGGCGGAAAACCTACTACGAGTCCTTCGGGTTCATACCGCTGCCTGATCAGCCGCTGCGCCTGTTCATGCCAATACAGACCGTGAGAGCGCTGTCCGGCTGAATCCCCTTTGCGCCGTCACTCCAAAGTCATCACTTTCTCGGTGGGGACGGCGTAGATCGTTCTGATGCCAAACCTCCCTCGTCTCATCCCCGTGCGAGCAAGGGGATCGCGCGTCTGGCGGACGCCGCCGCCCGCGCAATGGTCTGCCCGCTCCATTCGCTGACGCTCCCGTGTTGACCATGCACGGCCGGCTTGTTGCGTCCGCCATTTCCTCCCGCGTCCCGCACGGGGACGAGACACTGGAGGATCACATGGCAAAGCCCGACATCTACACCCGTATCACCGAAAAGGTCATCGCCGATCTCGAAGCTAGTACCCGGCCCTGGCACAAGCCCTGGAACGCAGAGCACCTCGCCGGTCAGATCACCCGACCCCTACGCCACAACGGCATTGCCTACCGCGGCCTCAACATCATCCTGCTCTGGGCCGCATCTGTCGCCCATGGCTACGCCGCAACCACCTGGATGACTTACCGTCAGGCACTCGAGCTCGGCGGGCAGGTCCGCAAAGGCTCCAAGGGCCAACTCGTCATCTATGCCGACAAGCTCCGCAAGACCGAGACCGATGAGGCGGGCCAAGACCGCGAAGTCGAAATCCACTTTATGAAAGGGTACACGGTCTTCAACGTTGATCAGATCGAAGGGCTGCCCGAGCAGTACTACGCGGTGGCTGAGCCGATGCCCGAGACCGCCGAGCGCGATGCCGCCGCTGAAGCGTTCTTGACTGCAACCAAGGCCGATATTCGCCATGGTGGCGGTCAAGCCTTCTATGCGGTCGATCCCGACTATGTGCAGATGCCGCCGTTCGAGACCTTTGAATCCCCAGAGGCGTACTATTCAACACTTGGCCACGAGGTTTGCCATTGGACTCGCCACCCCAAGCGCCTTGACCGCAGCTTCGGTCGCAAACGCTGGGGCGACGAAGGCTATGCCCAGGAAGAACTGGTTGCCGAGCTTGGGGCTGCGTTTCTGGCAGCTGATTTGGGCCTTTCACCTGAACCGCGTGATGAGCACGCGTCCTACATTGCGCATTGGTTGCGTGGTTTGCGAAATGACAAGCGGTTCATCTTCCAGGCTGCCGCACATGCGCAGAAAGCTGTTGATTACCTGCACGGGCTTCAACCAAACACGGATGAGGTCGCCGCATAGGCGGCCTCAATTCGAGGTGGTTAGGCATTGTGTGGCGCACAGACTGCAAACACTAGCAGCAATGATGTCCAACGTCGGCATGCGCAACGATGGAGTCACACCAATCTGGGCGCCCTGTCTGGGTGCGCAAGAACCAGCGTCCGTCCGCCAGGAATTCTTCGACAGCATGATCGTCAGTCTGCATCTTCTACCTCTGGCGGTCCATCCCAGACCTGCGCGGTCTCAGAGTCAAAGAAGCTGTAGTGGACGCCATCCCCTCCGAGCTTCTTGTATTTTGCCAGTTCGGCATCCAAAGCCGTGACCTTTTCGTCGTTTGGTTGGAAGACGCCGAAATAGACGTGCTTAGCCTTTGATCCGAAAATTGCATGATAAATATGGGCGTCGTTCGAATCTGCGCTGTGCCCGAACACGAAAACGGCGGCAGTGGTTTCCTGCAATGCGCGATAGCAATGGCGGAGATATTCGACGGAGTTGATCTTGCGCAGTTTCGATGTCGAAGTGCCCTCAGCTACATAAAGAGGAAGCCGCTCGTTTTTTGCAATCTCGTGCGTAATGTTCGCTATGACTCCATCGCCATCGTTCAGAGCTTTGTAGACACCTCCGCCTCCGTCTTGAAAAAGGTGTAAACCGCCATGTAGGTTGAAAGTTCGGCAGTATGCACCTTCTTGGAAAGGGCCTTTGAAACGGCCATCGTCTACGTCTTCGCCAAGGCCAAACCCGTCAGTTAGCAGACTTTTTTCCAAATTCACCCAATAGAGCAGTAGGTCATAGTTTAACGTGAAGACTCGGCCTTTGCTAAAGTGCTTCAGAAACGCTGCCGCGCTTTCATACTGGAATTCGAGGTCTTCCCTATGGGCGGGATGTGTCGCGTTGACGGCATTGACGAGGGCCTCCCTTACCTTTTGAGCGTCGGCCTCGAGTTCATTGGCATGAACTTCGTTGCCATAGGCCCGCTCGACAATGGATGCGTCCTCGAGAGCCCTGATAACCGCTTCGAAATCTACTGTGCCAAGTCGTTCAAACAGCCCTTTTACGGGGCTGCCGTCTTCCAGCTGCGCCTCCGTCAGAAGGTTCGCGTAATTGAAATACTGCGCAGAAAAGCCGTTGCCGATCAGAAGAGCCTTATCTTCGCCTTTTGTGGCTTCTATCGCATGTTGAAAGCTGATGATTTCAGGCATGATGTTTAACCAATTTCTTAAACCGTTACGTGCGTTCAGGCATTATTTCATTGTTTTAGATGAACTTGGCTGAGCCCCAGCCGGAAGGCAACGGCCGAATTGAACTGACCGAATTTCCTGTTGAGAGCTTTCGTCTGTGTCAGCCTGATCCCGCCGTGTATGTCGGCATAGGCGAAGGTGAGCTCCATGGCCTGAAGCAGCCGGGACTGGTCCAGCACCGGGTCGTCATCAGCAATGGGCCGAAGCTTGATCGTGCCCCGCCAAATCAGGTTGCGCAGGGACAGGTCATTCCGGCCGTTACCGCTTCATCCAAGTTCAGACGTCATCCATCGTGGACGTATCCAATTCTCTTGCAGTCTGGTGTGATCGTCACGCAGCCCGGCCACCTCGGCTCCCTCTCGTTTTCTTCCTGATGCAATCTCCGTGACCTGGCCCGGCTGCCGGGCGCAGCCTTCAGCCACCCCCTTCAAGCAGAACTTTCCCCTGCCTACTTCGCAGTCATTCCTCGCGCGCCAAAGTTCAGCCTGACAGCCGGTCCGGGCGGTCACGGTCTCCCGTTTGCATCGAAAACGAAGGAGAACCGATATGACCAAGTACTACACCGTCACCACCCCCGACACCGGCAAGGATGGCAAGACCCGCTTCCACAAGGTGGGTGTCGCCTTCCCGCAGAACGAAGGCGCCAAGTCCTTCATGACCATGCAGCTCTTCGCAAACCCGGTGAATGGCGAGCTCGTCCTCTTCGAGCCGAAAGCTGACGCCGACGACAACCAGGTCACCGAATGACCTGCCGGGAAGGGGCCTCGTGCTCCTCCCGCCGACATCACCGACACCTCATACGAAGGACAGACACAATGGAACTTCTGCCGCAACCCATCCTGGACCAACTTGCCGCCAATGGCCGCACCAACCAACAGCGCATCGAAGCTGGCGAGGACACCATCGACCACCATCCTGTGGTCAAGCTTTTCACGCCCGATGGCGGTGCTACCTGGCTCCTGAGCGAAACCGACCCAGAGGATCCCGACATCGCTTTCGGACTCGCCGATCTCGGCCTGGGCCATCCCGAACTGGGCTCCGTTCGGCTCAGCGTCCTGAAGGCACATTGCGGTCGCCTCGGGCTGCCGATCGAGCGAGACCTCCATTTCAAAGCCGACGCGCCGCTCAGCACCTATGCCGAGCGCGCACGCGAGGCTGGAGGGATCGTCACATGAGCACCAATATCCGTCCTGAACACATCAGCGCCTTTGAGGCGCTGATTTCCGGAGAGCACGACAATTTCGCGCTGTTTTCCTGTTTCCTTGACGGATCACCTGCGGTTGCGATTGTCGCCGTGACGCCGCCGGAAAGCGATGAGGACGAGTACCAGATAACGCCGCTCTTTGTCGGTGTCACGGAAAGCATGGTGCTCACAGATCATGATGGAACCGCCGCCTGACCGGCCACCGAGAGCTGTCTTGCAACCTACAAGGTCACCCATTGCGGGTGGCCCTCTTTGCGTCTGTTCACCACCACTTTTCCACGTGGCTCATACAGAGCCGGTGGCTCCTGAATCTGCGTATTCCCCAAGTCAAACAAGGCCAATTCGGTCAGCGCGGATTGGGGCTAGAGTGCATCCCGAAACGCTCATTCGACTCCCAGACTCGCCTAGTTTCAGCTAAAGACGAATTGACATAGAAATATGAAATATATAAAACGTAGTAGGAAGAGACATTGGCAGGATATGGCAAATGTATACACATTTTGTCCGAGGGGTCTGAAGATGCCGCGAGCGGCGAAAAACCTGAAGCTTGAGCAGCGGATAGAGATCGCGCGACGGTTCCAGACTGGGGAGTCGGCGCAGGAGTTGTCTGCGGAGTTTGGCGTGTCCGTGCGGCATGTGTCGCGGCTCGCGAAAGAGGAGATAGGTGAGGGTGTCGCAGTCCGCGATCCGTCTGAAGTGGTCACCTTCCGGGCGTCTCAATCCGAGCTTTCTGCCTTCGATGCGGAGTGGCAGGTGCGTGGCTTTGCCAACCGTAGTCAGGCTCTGAAAGCGGTGGTGCGCGCCCGCTGCGGGTTCATGGATGTGACGGCAGATCGGCTCGACGGGTTTGTCGAGACCTGGCGCCAATCACGGGAATTGACCGATGCCGGGATGGCCCTGGCCAAGGCGGTGCGTCGGGGACGGATGGTGCTTACAGACGAGGATCGGGCGCTGGTTTCCGAGCTTGTCGAACTGGCACAGAAGACGACTCGCGAGCTTGGTGCGATGAAGGATCTGGCGCAGGTGCAGCGCGGCGCAGGGATGCCGGATATCGTTGAGGAAGACGCGAAGGGGTTTTCCGCAGTGGGTGCCTCCAATGGCTGATCCGCTCTCCCTCTACACCTCGGTCATGGGTCGCCTCTGGGAAGACGAGCGTATCCGAGGCAAGGCCCAGGCCCGGATTGATGCGCGGCTTGCAGGACGCCGGCAGGGGCGCAGCTATGCGCGGGTAGGGCGGCTCTCGGTGCGCAACATCGCCAAGGCCGCCTCGGGTCAAAGCCGAGCGGCGGTGTTCAAGCGGATCAGGGCGGGGGGGTGCAAAACACGCGCCTCTCTCGGCAACCAGCTCTCCTATATCAACGACAAGGCGGTCTTCACCTATTCGACGATGACCAACCCGTTAAGTGAGGCGGCGGTCCTGACGGGGGATCAGAAGGATGAAATCATCGAGGCCTGGTCCGATACCTGGCGGGGCACCACCAAGCTTGGCTTCACCTCGCACATGCTTCTGTCCTTCCCGACAGATGTCAGCACCGACAAGGTCCGCGACATCGCGCTCGACTGGGCGGAACATTTCTTCGAGAGCGGTGAATATGGCGATCAGTGGGATTACGTGCTGGCGGTCCATGACGACCGCGCGCACCGGCATGCGCATATCGTTCTGAACAATCGTGGTCGGGAGCAGGGGACCTGGTTCTCCTGCTGGGCTGAGGGGGTAATGTCGCCCCAGCTCATGCGCGAGAAGCAGGCGGAGATCGCAGAGGGCTATGGCGTGATGCTGGATGCCACCACCCGTCTCGAGCGCGGCATCTTCGCCAAGGCCCCCGGCATCGAAGAGATTTACCGGGCCAAGGAAGAGGCGCGTCTGCCGCGCGAAATCGCGATGACGCCCGAGGAGTCCGCCATCGCCCAGGCCCAGGTTGTCGGTTTTGCCAAGGACTATGTGAAGCTGGCCGACCTAATGGATCGCATGGATCAGCGTCACCTGGCTCGCGCCGTGCGGGCCATGGCCAAGGGTCTTGGGTCAAACACCGTTCACCAGTTCACCGCAGGAGAGATTGACATGAAGGACATCCAGACCGTCGGGGATGCGATCGAGTATTCCGAGCGCACCATTGAGGCCCTGCGGCTCAAAGCCGAGGAACTGGACGGTGAGGCCCGCGCCAGTTTCGAGGTCAAGGCTGCCCCGATCATCCGTGACTTGTCGCAGATGGTGCCTGACCCTGACCTGCGGGCGCGCTTCGGCCGTGACCTGGCCGAGCCCTATCCGCCGGGGGCAGGGGACGTGCGTCTGATGGAAGCGCTGCAATCCGGGCGGGATGAAGCTCTGGAGAACATTCTGTCGGATGCGCGGGAAGCCGGGATCGACGGTGATGATCTCACAGCCCGCATCGTCTCGGGCGGCACCACGAACTACGGGCTGGCCCAGGACTGGGTTGAGCGCGACATGGGGGCGGTGTTGGCCAGGGACGGCCTCACGGTTGAGACCGCCAATGATGACCAACTCGATGGCGCGCTCGAGAAGGTTGACGGCGTGATGGACCGCCTCATGGAGCGCGCGCGGGAACTGGGTGTGCCCGTTGGCGCAGGGCTGAATGCTGAAGATGGACAAGACCTCTCACTGGTTGACGATGCCGACAGGGGACCGAACGCCTATCTGCAGGAACTGGCGGATATGCTGAAAGAGGGTACGCTTTCTGAGGAACAGGAAGAAGTGGTTGAACGCACCTTGCAAGCCGAGCTCTTCAAGGAACTCGGAGAGGAAGGGGTGGCCGAGCTACGGCGCGGCAACTACGCGGTGCTGGAAGAGGCGCTGCCCGGCAAGATCGACCAGATCACGGTCACGCAGGAGTTCCTCGAGATGACCCATGAGGAAACCGGCGATCAGGTCTTCACCGACCGCGCCGCCGCCCTGCAACAGGACAAGGTGACGGAGGTGGCGCGGCAGATGGATGCCGAGCAGACCCGAAGCCGGGACCTCGGACGTGATCTCGACGACGACCTGTCCTTCTGATCGGAGCATCCCTCATGAAACCCATTCCTCTCTGGGCCGCGGTGCCCTTCGGTCTGATCTGTGGCACTTTGCTGGGCACCATCGTCGCCAGCTTCTACCTGGCGCTGGCCTTGCGCACCGGCTTTGGCCAGTTTGATATGTTCGCCGTCTGGCGTGCTGGTTCAGGATTGCGCCTCGCGCACCCGGAAGCCTTCAAGGTGGCGTTCGGTGCAGTCGGGTTCGGGGCGCTTGGGTTAGCGGTTCTCGCCGCCGCCTGGACCTGGAAACGGGAGCAGGATGATTACGGCTCGGCTCATTGGCAGATCAAGGCCGAGCTTCGCAAAAACGGCATGCTGCAAGGTCCGGGCAAGGGTTTTGTCTGCGGCAAACTCGGCAAGCCCAAATCCAAATCCGAGTTCATCTCCTCCACCGAAATCCCCCATGTGATGATGGTGGCGCCGACCCGGGCCGGTAAGGGCGTGGGCTTCGTGATCCCGAACCTGCTGTCTTTCGCGGGCTCCGTCGTGGTGCTCGACGTCAAGGGCGAGAACTTCGACAAGACTTCGCGACTCCGGGCTCTCAATGGCGACGAGGTGTTCCGGTTCAGCCCGTTCGACTGGGCCAACAGCACCCATTGTTACAACCCGCTAGCCCGTATCGCAGCCTATCCCAGCTTCGCTCAACAGTTCACGGAAGTGTCGATCCTGGCTGATCTGTTCCTCGACAAGGACAACAAGACCCTCGACACCTTCTCCGAGGCCGGCAAATCGATTTTCGTCGCGGCCTGCCTACTCGCGATCCAGCGCGGCACGCCGACCCTGGGTGAGGTCAACAAGATCGTCTCGGCAGGGGACTACAAAAACGCCCAGTACAGCGCCTACGCCGAGGAAGCGAATGAAGAGGTCGTCCGCGAGCTCTGGACCAATGCAGCCAGCGCCTCTTCACGGCTTCTGACCTCGAATATCCAGGCCCTGATGACGGCGGGCCTCAAACAATGGGACAACCCGGCAGTGCGATCGGCCACCGAGGCGAGCGACTTTGACTTCGGTCAGTTCCGGCGCAAACCGCATTCGCTTTACATCGTGGTTTCCGAGGATCATATCGCGACGCTGGCGCCGCTTCTGCGGCTCATGTTCGCCGATCTCATCGCCAGCCTGCGCCTGAATGAGCCGGGCCCTGACGAGCCCTGGCCGGTCATGATGATGATCGACGAATTCCAGCAGATGGGGGCGATGCCCTATCTCGAGAGGGCGATCCATTCGCTGGCGAGCTACGGTGGGCGCGTGGCGATGATCGCGCAGTCCCTGGCCGCACTGGATCGCATCTATGGGTCCGAGGGCCGTGAGAGCCTCGAGAACGGGGCAGGGCTTAAACTCTACATCACGCCGCGGGATCAACGGACCGTCCGGGAGGTGTCGGCGGCGGTTGGTAGCACGACGCGGGAGGCCGTGACGCGCATGTATGGGCGCAACAAGGGTATCCTGGGGGCAACCTCGACCAGCGCTCGGCTGGAGGAACGACCACTGCTTTCGGAGACCGAGGCACGGCTACTGGATCCCGACGAGGTCATCATCCTTGCCTCGCCACAGCATCCGATCAAGGCGCAACGGATCAAGTACTATGATGATCCGATGTTCAAGGGAATGGTCGAACAACAGGAGGTCAGGGACTACCCATACCCGCCGAGCGTGGAAGGGGTGGGGCCTTGGGTTGATGGTGGTGATGACGTTGATACCGACGAGGAACAGGAGGCTGCCAGCACATTGAGGTCGCGGCGGCGGCAAGCGCGGGCTATGCGGGCGGTGGCGGCGAAACCCGATGCTGATAATTTCCGACCGGAGGAGATGGACCGGGACGATGGGGTGCCGACGGAGTGGGAGCGCGTGCTGGACCGGCAGGAGAGTTTCATCGAAGAGCTTTTGGGAGAATGACGACCCTTGTGACTTCATGAAGGCTGGAAGTAGACTTGACCGGGACAAATTCTTTGCTAAATCCGCGTGCCGATCCTAAGGCAGGCATCAAGGATTACTTCATCCGGCACGGCTTTGGTGACCTGCAGTTTGGAGGCGGTGCCGACTGATTCCAGCCCTTTGAAAAAACCAAGGGAGCGAATTCCGGCCGACTATCGCAAAAAAAGGCGCCACGAAATCCTCGCAGCGCCCTTGGGTTGGTGATACGAGCTTTTCCGGCTAGAAAGCGCCGGCTTCACTCCGGAACATGATCTCGTCCGCCCATGGCTTCGGGGCTTCATCCGCTACGTCGTCCGACCGGTCTCCTGACTTGCCGAACAGCCACTCAAAGAGCAGCCACAGCAGCCAGGCCAGAAGGCGACGGACAAGAGTGGAAGCCAAGAAGGCTGGCGGTTCATGTGTGTCGAAGGTGCTCATTGGGTGACTCCTTTCGTGAGCAGTTGCGTTAAGCCGTTGACTCACGTTTCCTGCGCAGCTAGGTGTCTCTAGCGTTGCCGGAGCAGCTTGTCTTTGGCGCTTCAACAACTCCATGGTAAGCGGGTTTCGGCAGCGCACGCAAAATATGGCAAGATGCGTGCAGCCTTCGCACTTGCAGAAAAATCTCCTAAAATCATAGCCGTATTCGGAACAAGACCTCGGACAATTCATACATTGAGTTGAATTTGTCCGGGAACTTGAGTTAACGTCCTAAAATATCCGAAAAGTTTGTCTTGTGGATAGTATGTGGATAAGTGCGAGGGCTAATGGGTCGAGGAAAGAAACTTGACGATGAACAGCTGGCCTTGAGGGCAAAGGTAGCCGAATTCTTAAGGCGACTTCAGAGTGATTTGGGCCTGGCAGGGCTGACAAAAAGAGTGTTTGGGCCGCTTTTGGACGAGATGAACCGTGGACTGACTCCTTCCGACGAGAAATTCAAGGACACTCACCTGCGAGCCCTGCAGCAAACCAATCCAAAATGCGGTCAAGACGTCTTCGAAGCGTTTGTGATGGCGGTCCCTGCCGTCCACCCGTGGCGGCAAAACACGGGCGTGGCCAACCTCTACAAGAAGATATTTGGGCTTGAGATGCAGGATCTAAGCCCTGACCGAGCAGTATTCAATTTTCAACGTGCGGATCGAAATCCCTTGGGAGCGACATCTGAGATTTTTGGCGACTACCTTCTATATCGGGCTGAGGCATTGGAAAGGGGACACAGAACACCCCGGGTTTCGCGATCTTTCCTTCGCTTCTATGTTCACAAAAACGGGTACCTTAGGTCGATGGGGCTATGGTTGGATGCGCAGAACCGTTTTTTGTCTTCAAAGGGATGGGTCGTGCAACAGAAAGACAACTACTTGGTCATTGGCCATGTGGTTGACCGTGCGCCTGCATCTCTCGAAAAAATGCGGAAAGGTATGGGCGCAGTCATGATGTCAGTTCGGTTTCGCGAGGACCGATATATTGTCAGACGTCCTGAAGACGGAATCCAGCGGCTACAGATCGCACCGATGCTCCACTTTCGTTCTACAGACTCGGGAGAAGCTTCGTTTTCCAAAGGGGTTCTAATTCGTCTCAGAGGCGTAGAACACCTTGGTGGCGACGCCGGCGTCGACAAGCTGGAACGCTACAAGCGCATCAAAGATCTTCAGGAGGCACTGGAAAGCCGGTTGGCAAAGACCATAACCATTGGCCAGGCCGCTAGAGAGTTGGCGCGTGGGTCAGGATTCAAAAGCACCCTTTTTTACGACAGAGCAGACCAATTTGGCATCCCAAGTGGGCTACTAGTGAATCGGCCAACTCATCGTCCACCGCATAAGGAGGGAGACGAATTCATGATTGGTGCGACGGAACACGAACTGGATGATAAGAACCGTACATTGACCCTAAGGGACGTTGAAGTGGACACGCCAGTTGCTCTCAACTTCGAGGATTTCAAGAATTGAGTGGCGAGATGTGTTAGTGGCAGTGAACTCACTCCAAGACCAGCAATTCCGCAATCCCCCGCCGTCCATCCGTCCGACCCAACTGCACGATCACATCAATCGACTTCCTGATATAGGTCTGCACTTCAGCAAAGGTCAGTGGCGTTCCGGCCTGCAAGACCATGATCGCCAGCCGATCAATCGCCAGTTCTGCCGTCTCTGCATGGATCGTCGATACCGATCCACCATGCCCCGTGTTGATCGCCTCGAGATAGGTGAGCGCTTCCGATCCTCGAAGTTCGCCGACAACGATCCGATCTGGTCGCATCCGCAGAGAAGCTTGCAGCAATGCACCGGCCGACCGCGGACTATCCTTGGCCCGATCCGCAAGAAGGCAAACCGAGTTCGGCTGATGAGGAAAGAGCTCGAACGCGTCTTCGATGGTGATAAGGCGCTCATTGTCTGGAACATGGGTCAGCAGATGGCGCGCGAATGTGGTCTTTCCCGTCGAGGTTCCACCGCTCACCAGGATGTTCAGGCGGTCCTCAACAAGTTGCCGCAATGCTTCGGTCAGATCGGTCTCTGCCTGTTTCGAAATCGCTTTCAGCTTCTCTGCCCGAATGTCGGTCAGAGAAACTGCCTTGCCTTGAAGGTAGGAGGGCTCATAGTTGCGAATGTCGGTTTGCCCAAACAGCCGGATGGTGATTGTAGCCCCTTGCTCAACGGCAGGCGAAACCACGACCTGCACCCGCAGTGGTCGCCCCCGGAACTCGACTTTGCCGGACACCAGCGGGTTTTTCTCGGAGACCTTGGCCTTTGCATCGCCAACCATGGTGGTGCCGAGGTTGATTGCATCAGCCGGATCCACTGCCTTGTCACCACATTCCATGGCAGTGGACCCACGTCGTTCGATCCACACCCGACCGTCCGGGTTGATGGCCAGCTCAATGACGTCGTCATCGGTCAGCCAGTGTTCGAAGGGTGCGAGGTAGCGCTCAAGGTAGGACGATGGGAGGGCTTCTGTATCCAATTCGGTGTTTCCGGTTTTGTAAGATCGGCTTTCGCTGCTTCTCGCCTTTGGCTCGAACGCGAAAGCCGATCCTTTTTGACTAGTGCGACCCGGAATCCCGGTAGATAACCACATCCCTGTCCACCAGCACGGTCACACCCGCGCCCTGATCCACATAGATCGTCGGCGACATCGAGACCTGATCGGCGATGACGGAACTGGTGGCGTCAGACAGGTCTGAGCCAATATCCGAAAGAACATCGGATGCGGTTTCGTCACTGACCCGATCTGCGGCTACGGAGGGGGCAGCCCCGATGATCGAGATCAGCGCGGCGCCACCAAAGCGTTCCAGGAATTTGGTGTCGACGAGGCCGGTCATGCCGGAGCGGCCAAGGCGGTCAGCGCCGACAGAGGCGATATTGATGGAGATTCCGTCGGGTGTGAGAATGCGAGTCCAGAGAATCAGGATTCGCTTCTGGCCGACTTCGATACCAGAGCGATACTGGCCGAAGAGACGCGATCCTCGTGGGATCAGGATCCGGTCTCCGGAAAAGGCCGGAACAGGTTCAGAGACGACTGCCACCACATTGCCTGGCAAGTCGCTGTTGATCGCGGTTTGCAGCGCTGCCTGGATCACCGAGCCTTGCGCGAGCGTGCGATCCGGGAACTCCATGCGCGCGGCCTCTTCGATCTCAAGAGGGCGGGCCGCGGTCTGCAAATAGGCCTCGTTCTCATTCAGGGGCGCGCTTGCGCCCGTGGTGCTGGCAGTTGTTGTGCCTGAAGCCGCATTCGCCTGACCATCCGAATACACGACTGCGGGCGACCGTATCTGGGCTGCCAGCAATTCTGAGGCTGCGCGCTCGGCTTCACGTCGGCGTTGCTCTTCTTCTTGCCGTCGACGTTCTTCCAACAGCCGTTGATCGGCAATCAGCGCACCCTGCTGAAGCTCGGCTTCCAGCGCCTCGCGTTGCGCGCGCTCGGCGTCGAGCAGGCTTTGAAGCCCGGAAAGCTTTGCATCACCTTCGCGCTCGAGTGCTGTCAATTCACGCTCCCGTTCCGCGATCTGTGCCTCCAGCGCCTTGGTCTGGGCATCAAAGGCTTCGCGCAGATCCCCAACAGCGGCCTGGATTTCCGCATTGCGTTCAGATTGGCTGGCGGCGAGGGCCTCGCGCAGACGTGCCAACTCGTCGAGAACTTCGCGACTTGGTTCCGGGGCAGGGGCAGCGGGTACCTCGAGGGCTTCCTCGACGGCAATGAGCGCATCATTGACGCGCCGATCTGTCTCATCAGGCGGAAACTCCAACCGCCCGCTTCCCGGACGCCCGTCCTGGAACGGGGTCACTTCGGAAGTTTCGAGCGGGGTGGGGCTGTCCTGTGTTGTGGTGGCAAGCCAATAGGCCACACCAGCACCACCAAGTCCTAGCGCAATGGCCAATGCTCCTACGCCGAGACCACCGGACCGGGGTTTCGTCTTGCCATCCTTGAACGTGTCGAGGCGCTTTTGCAGATCAGGATCGTCGGCCATGGTCAATTGCTCACGTAAATGGCGGATTGATCCCGCGCGATGCAGAGCGCCTCGTCATCGATTCGCAATGTCCAGAAATCGTTCACACCGAGCACCCGGACGGTATTGCCATCCTGCGTCCAGTTGACCGTGCGTTCGCGACCCTGGTCGTCGGCCTTGAAGATCGCGGGCTGTCGGGTGTTTTCCGGGAAGGTGAAATAGGTGTAGCGCCCATCGTCATAGACCGATGCCGGTCGAAAATCGCTTGCGCCAGAGACGAGATAGGCATAGTTGCGCGGTGCCTCGAAGCCCTTTGCCGTGCCGGGACGCGAACGGCGTGCCTCGTCGGGGTATTTGAACCGCACCTCGAAAAACATGCCTGTGCGGTTCGGTATCGACCCTTCGCGTAAATGGAAGGAATAGGCCCGCCGATTGGTGATCACCGTCATGTTGGTAGACGCCCTGGCCACATGTGGTTTGATCGTCAGCACATTGCCAAGCTCGGGGACCGGATCGACCTGAAAGCTTTCCGTGTCGCCCACAATGACGGCTTCAAACCGTTCTCCACGTCCGAAGTGGATTGTGGTCGAGTGGCGCAGGTCGGTTTCGATCCGGAAGACCTGGTTCACATTATATGTGGCGTAGCGGATGCGGACATCAAGCGGTCCACCCTGCGGTGTGGCCTCGGCGGATACCAGGGTGGGGAGGGATGCGGCGAGCAGGAGTGCTATAATGAGCTTCATGGGAAATCAATTCTCGAGGGTTTCAGCATCGACGCGGTAGGAGGTCACGACAAAGCCGAGCGGGTTGGCCCAGACATCCTGCAGGCGTTGGCGGGTTTCCGGGCGGAACTCATAGGCAAGGGTGGCGACGTAAGGTCGGGTCACGGTGCGGGTGTCGCGCTCCCGCCGGAGCGTGCGGGTAAAGCGGACCTGGGCAACGCCAGGTTCGATCTGGTTCACCGAGCGAATGACCACGTCGATCTTGGCTTCACGCCCATAGACCGCAATTGGGTAGTCCTCGTTGGTCGAGGACCAGAGATCGCGCAGGGTGCGGGCGGCGTCGTTGTCAGAGCGATCAAGCACCGAGTTGATGCGCTGCTCGCCATCGGTGAGGTCATAGGTTTCCCGATCATCGACGTAAGCGACCAGATTGGCCTGGATGATGGCATCGCTTTCATCGAGGGTGAGGGCGGCGACCTGCGAGACGCGGTCCATCTCGCCGGTTTCCTTGTCGACCACGACCACAAATGTCTCGATGGTTTTGAGGGGGAAGAGAGAAACCGCGCCGAGAAATCCGGCCAGCCCGACGATAATGCCCGCAGCGGCCACAAAATATGCAAACCGTTCTCGCCGTCGCGGCCCATAGATGAAATCCGCCTCGAAGGCGTCACGTGCTTTGCTCATGATGTGTCAGGGTGTCTGGTTGGGATTGCGAAAGGATTTGGCGCTGGCAAGGAGTGCGCCGGGTGTTTGGCGGATGGCCTGACCGGTTTTGATAACCCCGTCACTGGTGGCGTGGCGCAACTCATGGGGTGTTTTCCCGGTGGCCACGCGCGCAGCTCCACCGGTTCCATATGCACCCGCGTTGACGACGCCTTGCCGTGCCAGTCCTGTCAGACCAATGGCATTGGAGGCGATGCCGACCACACCGGTCAGGTTTGAGGCGATGTAGGGCACCGAAGCCATGATGCCAGCGCTCAGGATCAGGATGACGAGGAAGGGCAGGATCAGGCTGATTGTCGCGACATTGTCCGGATCGGCCGATGAGGCTCCGATGCTCTCGGCAATAGCGACGATGATCCCGGCTGCCCCCGCAGCGGCCACGGGCATGAGCGCGTAGCCAATCGTGGCGCGGGACCAGGCCTCGAAGAGCGATTGGGTGGGTTTGAAGAGTGAAGCCAGGATCATGAAGGGCGCGATGACGATCATCAGGGTGAAGACGATCTTGGCAAAGGCGATGATCCCGGCGGTGACAGCGGCGAAGATCGCCGAGAGCACGAAGAAGATCGCGCCGAGGACCGCACCGAATACCCAGCCCGCATTGTCGCCGATCGCATCACCATAGGCGGTGATACGGTTCACCATGGAATCGAGGCTTTCGTAGACTCCGGCTTCGTCACCGCTGTCGGTGAGATCGAGAATAGCCGCACCCAAACTATCCGGGACCGACGTGGCGATATTGTAGATGACGGCAAAGTTGTCCCAGCTCTGCGCAAATATCGACACCAATGCGAGCTTGATGCCAAATGCAAAGCTGCTCCCGAATGTCATTGGGCGTAGTTGCATGACCACATTGATGCCGAGCAAGATCAGAAGAACGACGGCACCGGCCGAGATCACGTCTCCGACTACGCCCGCGCCATCGGCAAAGCCTGACTCGGCCACACTGTCGACGGCGTCATCGACTTGGGAAAGGATATCGCGGATGATCCCCACGTCAGTCGACCTTGCAGGCCGCAGTTCGCTCGGCTTCCAGGCTGTCGGCCAGCAGACGCAATTCTGAGGTATCGAAGGGACGGAGAGGATCGTTTCTGGTCACGAACTCTTCTCCCTTTAACACCACTTGGTCCCAGGTGATGTCGTTGATTACGCAGTCGCAACTGCCAGTTTCCTGCCAAAGGCGCACGGCAAGAATACGCAGGATCGCGCGATAACCGTTGCGAATATAGGCGGTCTTGGCGAGATCACGCGGTGGTCGCGGCACAATACAGGCTTGGGCTGTTTCCTCATGTTGCGCCATGGTTTCGAACCCGCCGGAGGTCTGGGCGGCGAGTGGCGTAGAAAGGACCAATAGACACCCAATGGCGGCGATGGCGTTTCGCCCGTTTGGGACGGTCCACCCTCCAACGGCGTCCCGTGCGCTGGTGGCGCACCGATCGACGTGGGCGTTCCACCCGCTGACGGCGTCCCGTCTCATTCTGGGACCTCCATGGAACGGAATTTGCGCTCGGCGGCGAGGGTGGCGGCATCGACCACGCCGAGTTGGCCCGCGCTCACGCCTTGCGCGGCTTCAAGGCGCCAGATCTGGGTCATGATGATCCCCAGTTCTGCCGTGACACGGGTGTTGAGATCGACCGCAGCCCGCAACCCGTCCTGATCGTTAATCAGCCCAACCATGGTTTCAATACGCTCCAGACTGGCGCCGGCTTCTTCATGGCTTTCCTGGGCGGCGACCGACAGCATCGCGCTGGCCCCGGCGGAGGTGGCGAGGCGCGTGTCTGCGGGCTCAGATGATGATGACAGAGTGGCGAGGCTTTCCGATGTCAGGCCTGAGCCGCGCAGAACGGATTCAACCTGCCGCGAGAGATCGGCGCCATCGACAAAGCCGGACAGGAAATCCCCTTCCGCAAGGGATTGCAGCGTGGTCATGGGGGCAATGAGTTTACCCTTGAGGCGTTCGAACTCCTCGATGGTGGCAAAGAGCTCTCCGACACCGGAGCCTTCGATCAGGGAGCGGAGCTGGGCCTCGAGGTTCAGAAGCTGGGAGAGTTGGGTTTCCAGCTCCTGCCGCATGGTGGCCAGCTGCTCGAGCTGGACATTCAGATCCTCGGCCATGTGTTCGATCTGCAGGACCAGTTGGCGCAGCTGCTGTCCGTCGAACGTTGGGACACCTTGAGCGTTGGCCGGGGTAACGAGGCCTGAAATAATGACTGAAGATGCGGAGAGGGCAAGCGCCGAGCTCGCACTCAATAGAAATCGTTTCATTCAGAAACCTCCATGGCCATAAATTTTCGTTCCTCCAACCGGTCCACCATCAGGTGCTGGGTGTGCGCCGCTTCTCGGGTCTGGTTCGCTGCCATCAGGCGCATGCGGAGAGAGAGGATGCGGGCGATTTCGGCCCGCGCGTAGGTGTTGAGCTCCATCGCCGCCTTGACATTGGGCTGCGCATCGATCTGGCGAATGATCGCAGCGAGACGGTTGACGACCTGCTCGGTCGTCGCATGCGCATCGGCGGCGTAGTAAAGGCTGGCATCCGAGATGTTCGAATATTCGGCCAGCGCCATGTCGGTCGGGGTCAATGTGCCAAGCGCATCGGCGCCACCAATCACGGCGAGATATTCATTGTAGGACTTCGAGATATTGCGGACGTAGCCCTGGGTTTCCTTGAAGGGCGGTACGCCGCCAAATTCGATGACGCGTCCGGGTCCGGCATTGTAGGCGGCGAGCGCATTCGGGATGGTTCCGAAGCGGTTCAGCTGGGTGGTGATATAGCGTGCCCCGCCACGCAGATTGTCCATCACGTCATAGCGGTCGACGCCCATATCCGAGGCAGTTCCGGGCATGAGCTGGGTGAGGCCGTAGGCACCAACCGGGCTTTGCGCGGTGACGCTGAACCGGCTTTCCTGCTTGATCAGCGCCTGAAACAGGCAACGCCACTGAGTTGGCGACAATCCGGCTCGGGCCACCCCCGGCGCGCCAGCGAACTCGCCGGCGACACGCACGATCATCATCTCGATGGTCTCACGTCCCTCGCCAAAGAGGCGGGCATCCATCGGGTGATTGCTGACGGCGGGATAGATTTCTGCGGCGGGAAAGCTGCCGCCGGTTTCCAGACTGGCGATATTGAAACCGGTGCCTGTCATGGCGGCGGTCATCTCTTCGAGCACGCGCAGCTGATCTGCCTGAACCTCGGCCAGTTGGTCCTGGGTTGAAGTTGTCTCGCGCTGGACCGACATGTCCTCGCCGAGACCGCCCAGGATCGCCACAAGCCGGCCAATTCCGGAGTTGTCCTGGGTCGGAACGCCCTGGGCCAGTCCAACCGAGGGAGCCCAGCATAGGCCCGCACATATGAGGAATACGCGATGCATCAGCTGCCGTTCACTGGCTCGAAGTTGCAATCCTTGGTGGGGTCGGGTGGTTTTGCCGAGAATGAAAGTGAGAGCGGCGTCATCACATTGCGCGATACAACGGGTTCACCGTTCTTACTGAAACACGGTGAGGTTTTCTCGGTGTAGCGCTCACAGGCGGCAACGCTGAGAAAGGCCATCAGTAACAAAGTTACTCGCATTTTGTTCTCCAGAAGTAAGGGGTGTTGCGCCAATCGGACCCGACATGTGTCTCACCAGTGCGCCCGCCCCCGAGGATTGGGAGGAGATCCCCGAGGGCAGACAGGTCGGTGTCGACAAAGAGGCTGTCGCCCGCCGATCTGATCAGTGCGATCCGCTGGCCCGCGGTTGGTTGGGTGAGCAAGGCGGCTTCCTTTTCCGAGACGCGCAGGAAGTCGTAATCGGCCGGTGTGGCGCGATCATTGGGAAAGAGGATCTGGGTCGGGACGGTTTCAACGATGGTTTTGCCCACCCGGGCCTCGCGCAGTTGGCTCGGGTATTGCGTCATCATGATCACGACGCAGTTCATCTTCCTGAGCGTGACCAGCCAGTTTTCCAGCCGCGCCCCGAAATAGGCGTCATCAAGCAGCTTCCAGGCCTCATCGAGCACGATGATGGTGGGGCGGCGGTCCTCGACCACCCGTTCGATCTGGCGGAAAATATAAGAGAGCACCGCCATGCGTTCGGTGGCCATGTCGAGGATTTCTGTCATGTCGAAGCCGACGATGTCACCGTCCAGCGCCAGCGCGGTTTCGCCTCCGCTCCCGGTGGTGCTGCCAGCAAAGACCCAACCATAGCGCCCGCCAGGTCCCCATTCACCCACGCGGGATTGCAACTCACCGCCATCGTCGAGCGAGCGGAACAACGTCTCGAAGCTCTCGAAACTCTGCAACGAAGCTCCGGCTTCCGCATTCTGGCGCACCGCGTTCTGGATATAGCGGGATTGTTCACCAGACAGGGTGCCGTGGGTGGAGAGCAGTGTCCCGAGCCAGTCGGACAGCCAGGCACGTCCACGCTCGTCCGTTTCGGTAGTAAGGGGGTTGAGACCCGTGGGCACACCGGCGCGGACCTCGTGGTATTTGCCGCCCAAGGCGCGCACGGCCATCTCAAGCCCGCGGTCCTTGTCGAAGAAGAACAGCCGCGTGCCGACGCGCTGAGACTGGGCGGCCAGAAAGGCTGTGGTCAGGGTCTTGCCCGAGCCTGTCCGGCCCAGAACCAGCGTGTGCCCGACCGTCGGTTCCTTCGTGATTTCACCCGCTTCATGAAAATTGAACCTGTACCCGGACGTACCGACGCTTGGCAGTACGGTCACGGGGTCTCCCCAAGGGCTGTCCTCGCTACCACGTCCTTCGACCGAGCCATGCAGGGCGGCAAAATCCGCGAAGTTGACCGACGAAATCGGTGTGCGTCGTGCCCGGTAGCCGAAGTTCCCCGGATGCTGCGCAAAGTATGTGGCTTTCAGCGCCATATTCTCACGCACGATCACCGCCATGATCTCCTGTCCCGCGCGTTTGATCTGAGCAGCCGCGCGTTCGAGCATCTCACGGCTCTCGGCATAGACGGCGACCGAGAGATGGTGATTGCCGAAAGCAATACGCCCCGCTTCCTGATCATCAGCAGCGATGGCGAGTTGGTCGCGCAGCGAGACGGCGGCATCGTCCGAGGCATGCATCTGGCGAATGATCCGTTGGATGCGTTCGGCCATGATATTGGTCGGGATCGGGGTGAAGGAATTGGTGAGTACGACGTCGAGGGGCAGGTCGAGCCCATCGAGCAGGGTGACATCTGTCAGGGCCGGGTACGACTTGATGCTGAAGAGCGAGCCGTAGCGGTGGGCACCGGTCGTGGCGCAGTCGATGCGGACCGTGTCGCCTTCAAAGGTTGCGCGCACATCGCCCAGTTGATGCGACAAGGGCAGGGCGCTCTGACCAAACGCGACGGATGCAAAAGAGCCCGAATTCAGCGTGTTCAGGAACCCAAGCCATTCGCCACCTGACGTGGACAGCCGTTTGGGCCTGGCATTGGCCAGGGCCACTTCGAAGAACCCAACGACCTCGTTCAATTCCTGCGCCCGCGCTTCACGGTCCTTGACCCAACCTTTGCGGGCGAGGCCGCGCAGGAGGGGCAGGCGAGAGGTCAGGTCCGGGCGGCGCAGGATGGTGAGATAGAGTTGCTTTTTTCTAGGCTTAAGGCTTTGGACGTGCTTCTGCCAACGGCGGTCGATCTCCGCTGAAAAGCTATTCCCTTTGATGGGGCGTAAGCGCAGATGTTGCGGCACTGAGATCCGATGAATGTAGAACCCGTAGAGGTCACCGGTCTGGGCGACAATGGCGGCGACCGCCCGTCGCAGAGCATCGAGTTCCGCGTCGGGCGTGGTCATCGGATTGAGGCCCTCAAGGCGTAGTGTCGCCATCAGATCGCCGTTGCGCGTGATCAGCACGTCATCGGCCACGCGCGAGAAATACGGCAGGTGTTCTGCCAGAAAGCTCTCCCGCGAAAACGCCTCTCCGTCTGCTGCCAGCAGGGCCGGGGAGACGGATGTCGATCCATCAGGCGCCAAAACTGTCACCCCCATGCAGTGCCCGGTTTTTTGTGGACCGCACCGCGCCATAAGAAACCCGCAGCACTTCGAAGAAATGCGGTTCCTTGTCGGCCACGAACCACAGCACCGGATAGGCGATGATCCCGATCAGGAAGAAGATCAGCGACTTGGTCCAGATGAAGGGCAGAACAACACCTGAGGCCAGCACAACGAGGTACCCCACAGGGAGGCCGAGATATTTCGGCGGGCGTGCGAGGCCTAAGAAAAGAGGGGATCGTTCCGACATCATGACAGTTCCGCAGAACAGCATTCTGCAGCTGGCCCGAACGCGTTGTGCTTCGCAAACGCTGCCTCGGTCCAGCCTTCGAATTCTCTTCTTTTGCTGAGCGGAACTGTCATTAAGTAAACCCATCGACGATGGTGCCGGCCGAGAAGATCAGCACGATGCCGATGATGACCGAGGCGAACCAACCCCAGTTGAGGCGGCCCATCATGCACATGAAGCCGGTGCCGATGACGGCCAGCGTGGCCACAGCAATACCGATCGGGCCTGTAAGCGCGGCCTCCACGGTTTCCAGCATGCTCTGAATGGGAGACAGATCTTGCGCGAGTGCCGGGTTGGCAATGAGCGCCATGGTTGCGGCTGTAGGCCATAAGTGTCGGAGACGAGGCTTGTTCATTTGGAATTCCTTTGGGGTTTATCAGTGTAGCGCGATCACGACCGGTGGGCGCGTCGTTCCACGGGTGGAGACGTGAACGATGGACTGCTCAGCAGGTTGTCCGGAAAGACGCGCGCGGATGCGGTGAATGCGCGCGATGTACGCCCGTGTCTCTGCGAAGGGCGGCACGCCGCCATACTCGCGCACGCGGTGCGGACCGGCGTTGTAGGCGGCCAGCGCCAGATCAATGTTCTGGAACGCGCCAAGTTGCGCCAGCAGGTACCGTGCGGCGCCTTCGAGGTTTTGGTGTGGGTCTGTTCTATCGACCCCCAGGCTTCGCGCCGTGGCGGGCATCAGCTGGCCAAGCCCGTAAGCGCCCTTTGGACTGATTGCCGTCGAATTGTAACTGCTTTCAGCCTCGATCAGGGCCTGGAAGAGGACATGCCACTTGGTGGCCGACAGTCCAACAAGTGCGATGCTGCGATTCTTGGCGTGTCGTTCCGAAGTCGCGCGAATGGCTGCGAGGATAGCTTGCTTTGGTACTTGAGCGGCGGTCTCGGCGCGTGCGACTGCAGGTTCCGCAGCGTCTCGCTCGTGAAAGTTCCAACCGGACGTCCTGACGCTTCCGTCAGTTCCGATCACCATCAGATCCGCCATCGCCGCCCTCGGCGTTGCGGATATCGAGATCAATGCTGACAGGGTGGCCATCGCCAAAATTGACGTGGTGATTGACGAGCCCTGGCCAAAGCGCGAACTCGCGCACTTTGGGTCCGTGCTTCTGCACCTTTGCCGCGACCAGGATGAGTTCCTCATCCCCGACCGTGTAGATGCAATGGTAAAGCGGCTTGCCGTCACCTGTGCCTCTCACGAGCTCGTACCGACATGTGAACTCAACGTCCCTGGCGATCAGATCCTTCACTCCATCGAGCGTGATCAGGCTTAGGTGTTTTGCTATCGGCATGGTCTCTCCCCCTGAGAGACCTTCTACATGATGCAAATGACACGAAAACCACAGATAGAGTCAATATATATAAAACGTAGATAATAGAAAAAAGGTAGATTCCCGCCGAGAACCTGCTAAGTGAATGATAGATTGCAGAAATTATTGGAGACTCTCATGCGTCGGATACTGGCAAGCTTGATCACTGCGCTCACATTTGGGGCGTTTGGCACAAAACCTGCCCGTGCATACGACATGGATTGTGCAATCATGCTGTGTATGGCCGGTGGGTTTCCGTCGAGCGCCGTCTGCGCGGCCGCCTACGCGGAAATGATTCGCCGCATCACACCCTGGCCTGTCAGACCTCCCTTCGGGATCTGCACGTTTGCGGCGGTGCCGGTTGAACTCGGCGGGCCGGGCGGGGAAGGGGAGTTGGACATCTCCATCCCCGAATACGCGTGGCTGAGAAAAACGCGGGTTCTCTGGTTTTACGGAAGGTCCTATGAACCGCGAGACGATCCACGTCAGTGGGATTGGTACGTGCGATCCTGCGATCACGAAAACCGGAATTGCCGGTATCACGTGCGCGTCTACGGATCACACGCACCCTGGCCTGCGAGATTTGTCAGTGAAAACGGACAGTCGATATCGTTTCCGAGTAGCGGAGGTCATTACAGTTTCTCCCACCGCGCCGTGATGGTTGAGTTCGGCGACTATGAAGGCAATATGGATCACTCGGAGTGGTTCCGGTACTAAGTCTCGCCTGCTGAGTCCTTAGCGGAGCCGAGTTCCCGGATTTCGATCTGATCCTCGTTCACAACATCGGGATCGACAAACCACATCCTGTCGGTCCTGCCGGTATTCCATCGAAACTCCCGCCAGACCAGTTTCAAGCCAGCAGAAGTTTGCATGAAGCCTTCGGTTATAGGTTGTGCTTTGAGGCGAGGAGGGGGCATCGGGGTAATCTCCCGTGAAGAATTAACGGACTAATTGAGTGTTTGGATCAAATCTGGTGGCGATGTCAGTTGCGCGGAGCGACAAGCGCAGATGGATCGACTGAAAGGGCCTTGGCGATCTTCTCGAGGATGTCGACCGAAACGGCATATTTGGAGTTTTCGAGCTTGCCCATATAGCCACG
>JBOEGN010000019.1:2797-3737 GCA_050633445.1 Thalassovita sp. | reverse complement strand
TCATGTCGATGTCATAGCGCGTGGTGCGGCGGCTGCCATCATCGCGGGGTTCCGCGTCGATGGTGATCGCCTGCGCCGGGCAGATGGCCTCGCACAATTTACAGGCAATGCAACGTTCTTCGCCGTTGGGATACCGGCGCAGCGCGTGTTCGCCGCGGAAACGCGGGGACAAAGGCCCTTTTTCATGCGGGTAGTTGATGGTCACCTTGGGTGCAAAGAAATACTTCAGACCCAGCTGAAACCCCTTAAGGAAGTCCGTCAGCAGGAAGTATTTCGCGGCGCGTCCGTAATCAATAGCAGCCATGGATCAGCCTCCAATCGCCCAGCGGGCATAGGCGCCGCCGAAGGCTTCGAATTTTGCAAGGAATGCCACGATCACAACCCAGGCCAGCGACATGGGCAGGAACACTTTCCAGCCAATGCGCATCAGTTGGTCATAGCGATAACGGGGGGTGATTGCCTTGACCATCGAGAAGATGAAGAAGACAAACAGCATCTTGCCCACCATCCACAGGATGCCGTCAGGCAGACCGGGGATCGGCGACAGCCAGCCACCAAAGAACAGCAGCGTTGTCAGGGCACACATCAACACCACCGCAACCAGTTCACCAATCATGAACAGCAGGAACGGGGTCGAGCTGTATTCAACCTGATAACCAGCCACCAGTTCGGATTCCGCTTCGGGCAGATCGAACGGAGGACGGTTGGTTTCGGCCAGGGCCGAGATCAGGAACAGGAACAGCATCGGGAAGTGCGGCAGCCAATACCAGCTGAACAGACCATACGAACCGTCCTGAGCGCGAACGATGTCCCCAAAGTTCATCGAGCCGGTCGAGATGATCACACCGATGATGATCAGACCGATGCTGACCTCATAGGAAATCATCTGCGCGGCAGACCGAAGCGAGCCAAGGAACGGGTATTTCGAGTTCGACGCCCA
>JBOEGN010000019.1:0-2771 GCA_050633445.1 Thalassovita sp. | reverse complement strand
ACGTTGATATCCGACAGCACCCAGCCGTCGTTGAACGGGATCACAGCCCAGGCGATCAGCGCCATCACCAGGCTGACCATCGGGGCCAGCAGGAACACAGTGCGGTCAGCCCCGGCGGGGAACACGACCTCTTTGACGATGTATTTCAGGAAATCCGCAAAGCTTTGCAGCAGGCCAAAGACACCCACAACATTGGGGCCGCGGCGCATCTGGACGGCGGCCCAGATTTTCCGGTCGGCATACATCAGGAAGGCCAGAGCCACCAGCAGCGGAACAACGATCAACAGGACTTGCCCGATGATCACCAGCGCCATGCCCAGGTAAGTGTTAGCAAAGAAATCAGCCATAGGTCCTCACACCGTCGGTATTCCGTTTTCCGCGCAATGAGCGACAACGACTTCGGCGTCGATCGTCCTCAAACCGCGAGGCAGCGCGGAAGAGATGGTGTAAACCGCATCCCCTCGCCACAGGCCGCCCTGTTGCTCTACATTCGTGCGCACATGGCGCGCGAACCCATATCCACGGATCAACGCGTATTGTGCGGCTGCACATTCGGCGTAATCCGAAACATCTTCGCCCGTGCGGGCCCCGTCCATGGTCACCATAAAGTTGACCAGGTCGCCGTCCAAAAGCTGCGTATCAATCCCTTGGTAATCCGGGCGGAATGCAGCGACGTCAGGCTGTGCTTGTACACAACCCGCCATCGACCCCGCCAGGGTTAGGGATATGAAGGCAGCGCGCAGCATCACTCGGCAGCCACCGGAGTTTCTGCACGCGCTTTTGCGTTTCCGGCCAGTTCCCCCATCAGGGCGCTGGCGCGGGCAATCGCGTTGGTCAGGTAATGTGCCTCGTCCGAAGCGATGGCCAGCTTGAACTCGCCTGCTTTCAGATCAGCGGTTTCCAGCGCCTGCCATTCGTTTTCGATAACCGCGTCGATCTGGGCCAGATGCGGCACCTCGGCGATCATTGCCTGACGCAATTGAGCCAGACTGTCATAAGGCAACGCAGCACCCAATTCGGCGCTCAGCGCCCGCAGGATGGCCCAGTTTTCCTTGGCCTCTCCCGGTGCAAAACCAGCGCGCATTGCCAGCTGAGGACGCCCTTCGGTGTTCACAAACAGACCGTTTTCCTCGGTATAGGCGGCGGCGGGCAGGATCACATCGGCGCGGTGCGCGCCGCGATCCCCGTGGCTGCCCTGGTAGATCACAAAGGGACCGTCAGCGATGCTGACCTCATCCGCACCCAGGTTGAAAATCACCTCGGCGCCGTCCATGGCTTTTTCCAAACCACCTTCGGTGACAGCACCCAGATCCATCGCACCAACGCGGCTGGCCGCTGTATGCAGAACCAGCATCTTGCCGCCCAGTTTTTCGGTCAGTGCCTGCACCTGCGCCAGAACTTTGATCCCGTCGCCTTCGCTGATGGCGCCCTGCCCCACGATGACGATTGCGCCTTCGGTAGCGTCAGCAGTAGCCACTTCAGACGCGACGGTTGTGCGATCCGTGCCGATTTGCACGATGTCATAGGTCAGATCCATGCCCGCGGGGCCGATCACGCGCACGTCGGCACCGTTCAGCCAAGCCTTGCGGATACGCGCGTTCAAAACCGGAGCTTCGTTGCGCGGGTTGGTGCCAATCAGATAGATCACCTTGGCAGTGTCAATGTCCTCGATCGCAGCCGTGCCGACATAGGCCGAGCGGTTGCCAGCGGGCAAGACTGCACCGTCGGTGCGGGCCTCGATAGAGCCCTCTTGACCCTCAACCAGTTGTTTCAGCGCGAAAATCGCTTCGGCGGGGGCCAGATCACCGACCAAAGCGGCCAGTTTCTTGCCTTTGATGGCGGTCGCCGCAGTGCTCAGCGCCTCGCCCCAGCTTGCGGGCCGCAACTTGCCGTTTTCGCGGATGTAAGGACGGTCCAGACGCTGGCTGCGCAGCCCGTCCCAGACATAGCGGGACTTGTCGCTCAACCATTCTTCATTCACGCCATCGTTGTTGCGCGGCAGGATCCGCATCACTTCGCGGCCCTTGGTGTCCACGCGGATGTTCGAGCCCAAGGCATCCATCACGTCGATGGTTTCGGTCTTGGACAGCTCCCACGGGCGGGCGGTGAACGAATACGGCTTGGAAACCAGCGCCCCAACCGGGCACAGGTCCACAATGTTGCCTTGCAGGTTCGAATTCAGCGTCTCGTTCAGATAGCTGGTGATCTCGGCGTCTTCGCCACGACCGGTCTGGCCCATTTGCGTGATGCCAGCGACCTCGGACGTGAAGCGCACACACCGCGTACAGCTGATGCAGCGAGTCATGTGGGTTTCAACAAGCGGGCCGAGGTTCAGATCGTCCACAGCGCGTTTGGCTTCGTTGAAACGGGTGTTCGAAATCCCATAGGCCATGGCCTGATCTTGCAGATCGCATTCGCCACCCTGATCGCAGATCGGGCAATCCAGCGGGTGGTTGATCAGCATGAATTCCATCACGCCTTCACGGGCCTTTTTGACCATGGGCGAGTTGGTTTTCACCACGGGCGCCTGACCTTCGGGACCGGGGCGCAGATCGCGCACCTGCATCGCGCACGAGGCAGCAGGCTTGGGCGGGCCACCGACGACCTCGACCAGACACATGCGGCAGTTGCCCGCAATCGACAGACGCTCGTGATAACAGAAGCGCGGCACCTCGACGCCAGCCTGTTCACAGGCCTGGATCAGGGTCATTGCCCCCTCCACTTCGATCTCGTTCCCGTCGATATTAATCTTGCGTAGGTCAGACATGGGG
>JBOEGN010000018.1:51261-121387 GCA_050633445.1 Thalassovita sp. | reverse complement strand
GCGCGGCGTTTGTCGCCACCTGAACGGCTATGGATTCGTTTCGATCGAAGAGTTTGTGCCGACCCGCGGGTTGCGCGTCGATGTGATGGGGTTGGGCCCTAAGGGCGAGCTGTGGGTGATCGAATGCAAATCCAGCCGAGCTGATTTCCAGTCCGACAGCAAATGGCAGGGCTATTTGGACTGGTGCGACCGATATTTCTGGGCCGTGGACGCTGATTTTCCGACAGATCTGTTGCCCGATGGAACGGGCTTGATTATTGCGGACCAATACAGCGCCGAGATCATTCGCATGGCGCCCGAGGACAAGCTGGCGGCGCCCAGACGCAAAGTTCTGACCCATAAATTCGCAACGCACGCGGCCAGGCGGTTGCAGGCGCTGCGTGACCCACGAGTTTAGCGTTTTACAGTTTTTGCGGTCGCGACGGCGGCCAGGATTTCTTCGGCGATCTCGGTGGCTTCGTCAGCGTTGAAATCCATCGGGATTTCCAGGTCGCCCGCCTCGATGAACAGCCGGATCATACCTTCGCTGGTGGGGCCAATTTGCAGGTTTGCCTCGATATCGCGTTCGGTGTTGATGCCCATGGTCGGTCTCCTTTGATCCTGTTTCAGCTAGCGATTTCGCGAACGAATGGCAAGGTAAAGCGCTAAATCATGAACCTGGCGGGGTCAGTGTCGGTTATGTCAAAATTCTGTTCAAATCCCCTTGCATTCCCCAGCCGGGGCAGCTAAATCGCCCCTCAGTGCCGCCTTAGCTCAGTTGGTTAGAGCGCTGGATTGTGGATCCAGAGGTCCCCTGTTCAAGCCAGGGAGGCGGTACCATTTCCCCCCGATAAGTCTTGTAGCGCATGCCGTCACTGTTGTGCGGCGGATACCGCGTGTCGGGATGCCGCATTCTGATATAATATGTTGAATCAAGCGTTCCTTTGATAGAATTCTCTGCCCAAGCAGGTCTAGACTAGTGCAGAAAACCGAATGCCAGGCTCGCTCTGGTTGCTGAACGGGAAAGTGTTTCAATGGTGTCGCAGAATTCAGAGAATGCACCACCGCTGGGTGCCGAGGCCGAAGACGGCATGAAGGTCGATGTGTATCAGGCGCATACACACCAGATTACGGCGCAAGATTTGCCGCTGCTGCACGAATTGACCGTCGGTGTGTTCTGGCCGCATCGCGACCGCGATCTGGAACTTTTCATGCAGCTTGGAGATGGCTATCTGGCGTTGGACGAGATCGGACGGCCGTTAAGCTCGGCGATGAAATTCCCGATCGGTACGGATTTCGCGATGTTGGGCATGATGATCACCGCGCCCCGCCTGCAAAGCCTTGGCACCGGGCGTTGGCTGTTGCGGCGATTGATGGATGAATGCGATGGCCGGGATATGCGCCTCAGCGCCACGCGTGCGGGATATCGCCTGTATCAAGGGGCTGGGTTTGTCCCTGTTGCCACGATCCGCCAGCAGCAGGGCAAGGCGCGTGCGATCACGGCACCCGAGCCCGTTTCTGGTGTGTCGGTACGCCCGATCGAGCCATCGGATCTGTCTGCTTTGCAGACGCTGGACAGCGCGGCCTTCGGCGCGGATCGTACGCAGATCCTGGACCTTTTGTTGACCAAGTCCGAGGTTTTGGTTGCCGAAAAGGCGGGCCAGATCGTGGGTTTTTCTATGATCCGAAACTTTGGCAAAGGTCAGGTGATTGGTCCTGTGGTCGCAGAAAGCGACCAGATGGCGATGCAACTGACGGCCCCCTTGATCCAAGCGCGCGAGGGCGCGTTTCTGCGTCTGGACACGCCGATTGAAGAGGGTATTTTTACCGCGTTTCTGGCGGCCTCTGGGCTGGGGATGTTCGACACTGTGACAGAAATGCGCGTCGGCCCACATCGCAGGGCGACCGAAGGGGCGGTGACCTACGGCCTGGCCGCCCATTCGTTAGGATAAACGGTCCTTCAGTCCGAACCACAGACCGACCAATGGTAAGAACCACGGCCTGCCCGAATGCGCTGGGATCGCGGGCCAGCTCAGGCCGTCCAAGGGCGAGTCAGTGTGACGCCCAAGCGCCATATCCGCCAACATCTGTCCCATAAGTGTCGACAACTGCGCGCCGTGGCCGGAATATCCGGTGCCGTACAGCATCCCGTCGGCCTGGCCCAAACGAGGGAAACGGTCCTTGGTCATTCCCACCAAACCGCCCCAACAATAGTCGATTTCGATCCCGGCAAGATGCGGAAAAACCTGGGCCAGCGAGGCCCGCAAAATCTCTCCTGATTTTGCATCTGACTGCTGATCAGACACTGCCGAGAACCGCGCCCGCCCGCCAAAGATCAGGCGGTTGTCTGGCGAAAGGCGGAAATAGTTCCCAATATTCAATGAGGTAACGCAGGTCCGGTTTCCGGGCATGGTTTGTGCGATCTCGTCTTGGGTCAATGGGCGGGTGGCGATGATGAAGGACCCGACCGAAATGATGCGACGTCGGAAATACCCCAACGGGGCGCGTTTCACCTGCCCGGAATAGGCTCCGGTGGCGGCGATCACGGTCTTGGCGGTCAGGCTGCCGGACGGGGTGGTCAGCTGCCAGCCCTTCAGGCTTTGAGTGCGCGCGGTGACAGGCGCGCCCTCCCAAATTTTCGCTCCGCGCTGATGGGCAGCCTTGGCCAGACCGTTCACGTAGCGCCCCATATGCATCATTGCGGATTTCTCAAACAGCATCGCGCCATGGAACCCGTCACTGCCGATTTCTGCCCCCAAATCGGCCCGATCCAGCCAGCGCGTGTTTGGATCAACCTCGGAGTGGACCAGGTCGAAATTGGCCTTTAACCCGGCCACATGAGAGGGTTTAGAGGCCAGCTTGAGCTTGCCCGACCGGCGAAAATCACAGGCGATGCCTTCTTCGGCGATGACAAGTTCGATCGCGTCAATGGATCGGTCAAAGGCGGAGTACAAAGCCTGCGCCCGCTCGGGTCCCAGATGCGTTTTGGCGTCGGCATAGCCATGGGCCAAACCGTTGTTCAGATGTCCGCCATTGCGACCCGATCCGCCTGCGCCGATATGATCCGCCTCAAGCACCGCGACCGAAGCGCCAGCGCGTGCCAGCGACAGGGCTGCGCTAAGTCCGGTAAACCCGCCCCCGATCACGGCGACATCGAAATGTCCTCGCACCGGTTCAGATTGGGCCCGTCCAAAGGGCGCAGAGGTTTCATGCCAGTAAGAGGCGTAACGCATTACAACCCCACCACGCCCGGCAGGCCCGAAATATCTGCGATTTCTGTGTAGCCATAGTAGGGATTGGCCGGCTCGTGGCCGCGATTGACCCAAACCTTGTTGGTGATGCCCAGATCATGCGCTGTCATCAGATCATACCGGAAAGACGAGGAAACATGCAGCACATCCTCGGGGCCGCAGCCCAGCATGTCGAACATATACTCGAAGGCCCGCATCTGCGGCTTATAGGCCTGCGCATCTTCGGCGGTAAAGACATGCGCAATCGGGGCGCCCAACTTGGCGATATTGTGCGGAATTTGCGCGTTCATCGAGTTGGTCAACGCCACCAGCGGAATCTCGGGGGCGATTTTGGCCAGGCCAGCGGGCACGTCAGCATGTGGCCCCCAGGTGGGCACGCGGGTGTAAATGTCCTGGGCAATGGCGGGATCAAACCCGATGCCATTGCGTTTGCAGGTACGCTCTAGCGCATTGTGAACGACGTCAGCATAGGGTTTCCAGGCGCCCAGAATCTCGTCGATGCGATAGGCCGAAAAGTTCTTAATGAACTTGGCCATCGCCTGGGGCGAAAGCTGTTCGGCATAGTGGTCAGTGGCCGCGCCTGCCATGTCGAAATTGATCATGGTGCCGTGGCAGTCGAAAGTGATGAATTTGGGGCGGAACGTCATCGAAGGTCTCCAGTTCGTTGTTGCGACCATCATGGCGGCCTTCCACGGCGTCTGCGTGCCGGGTTTCGGGCACGAGGCGCAGGATATTTCGAATTTCCAAACCACAACAGCAGAGCCTGCCAGTGATCCCCTCAGCAAAGCGCCCTTCTCTGTCAGGGGCGGTGCAGGATGAGCAAACGACATACAAGACCAAGGGGCACGGCATCAAATGACAAAACGAACCGCAGAGCAACTGCTGGAAAAATTGGTTGGATACGAGACCGTCGTTGGCACCTCGAATATGGGGCTGATGGGGTTCATCGCCAATTACCTGGAGCAACTGGGCGCGCGGGTGCATTTGCTGGTCGGCCCCGAGGGAGACCGCGCCAACCTGTTTGCAACAATCGGTGATCCTGACCTGCCGGGCTATGTTTTGTCAGGTCACGTTGACGTGGTCCCCGCAGCAGAGCCGGAATGGCTGGATGATCCCTTTGGTTTGCGCCCTGTCAGGGATCGCCTGATTGGGCGCGGTGCCTGCGATATGAAGGGGTTTGACGCGGCTGTTCTGTCCGCAGTGCCCGAACTGATGGCGATGGATTTGTCGGTGCCGATCCATATCGCGCTGTCTTATGACGAAGAGGCCGGTTGCCGGGGTGTCCCGCATATGATCGCCAAATTGCCAGAGCTTTGCGCGCCGCCATTGGGCTGTATTGTCGGCGAACCCACCGGGTTGCGCCCGGTTTTGGCGCACAAGGGCAAGGCCGCACTGCAATTGACCAGCAAGGGGGTGCCTGGCCACAGCTCGCGCCCGGATTTGGGGCAGAACGCCATTCACGCCCTGCTGGCCCCCCTAAATGCCGCTGTCGCGCAAGCCAAAGCTTTGACCGATGGCCCGCAGGATTCCAGGTTCGCACCACCATATTCGACGCTTCAGATCGGAACGCTTAGCGGGGGGCAGGCCGTCAACATTATTCCCGACCAGGCGCAGGCCACCCTCGAGGCGCGTGCGATTGCAGGCGTGGATCCGCGTACATTGTTCGATCCCGTTCTGGCTGCGATGGGCGATGAGACGCAGGCGACGTGGATGTCGACATATCCGGCCATGGCGTTAGAGGCTGACGCTCCGCTGGCGAAACTGATTGCGCAACTGTCCGGGCAGACGCCGGTTCAGGCCGTCAGCTTTGGCACCGAGGCGGGCTTGTTCCAAAAAGCAGGCATCCCATCGGTGATTTGTGGTCCGGGTGACATCGCGCGCGCGCACCGCCCAGAAGAATACCTGACCCGCGCCGAGCTTGAAGCAACGCGGCAGATGATTCTGCGGCTGGGTCGGTATTTGGCCCGTTAGCCCGGCAGCATTTTCTGCCGGATCCCGCTCGATTGCAGTTTTTTGATTGTCCCAGCCACCTGCATCGCAACGCAATCACCAGCCAGGACACACTACGCTGAGGCAAAGAAATGATGGATCTGCTCCTATGACAACACTTACGGATACGCTCCGGCTTGCAGAGTTTACCGCCGATCACCTGCCCGGTGCTGTGCGCCTAAGCCAGCAGGCCCAATGGCCCCACCGCACCCAAGATTGGGCGCTGACCTTGTCGCAATCCCAAGGGGTGGTCGCGATCGAGAATGATCAGGTCGTCGGCACCGCGCTGGCCTCTTTGTTCGGGGACGTGGCGACGTTGAACATGATTATCGTGGATGAGGCTCTGCGCGGTCGCAAACTGGGCCGCAAGCTGATGAATGCGGTGATCCAGATTGCTGGAACCTGCGAAATGCGCCTGATTGCGACGGCTGATGGCTTGCCCCTTTATGAAAAGCTGGGGTTCAAGGCGATCGGGGAAATTCAGCAATTCCAAGGGGATGCCCAAGCCGTCGCGCCAGAGATTCCTGTGGAAATCGGCGAATGTGACCTGGATAGGCTGATTGAAATGGATCACGCGGCCTCGGGGTTGGAACGTGGCGATTTGCTGGCGCGGATCGCCAGCGTCGGGACCGTGTTTCACTGCGAGAGCGGCTTCGCGATCCTGCGCGCGTTCGGACGCGGCCAAGTGCTGGGCCCGATTGTAGCCGCAGATGATCGTAGCGCGCGTTCGCTGCTGGCGGCTGCGGCCAGCCATGCTATGGGCGGTTTCTTACGGATCGACACGCCGAGCCCGGAATTGGGTGAGTTCGTAAAAACGCTGGGGATGGCTCATGTGGGCGGAGGCACCTGTATGGTGCTGAACCCGCTCAGCAAAGCGCCCGACACAAAAATACGGACCTTTGGTCTGATCTCGCAGGCATTGGGGTAAGGTATGGACGATCTGCAAACGTCGAATTCGCTGCACGAACTGGATCGGCGGCATTACGTGCATCCTGTGTCGTCCTGGCGCGGGCATGAACAGCGTGGCGTGCGCGTCTTGCGCAGCGCCAGCGGGGCCACGATTACAGATGCCCAGGGCAATCAGCTGATTGACGGTTTTGCCGGGCTGTGGTGCGTGAATGCGGGCTATGGCCATGAAAGCGTGGTGCAGGCCGCAACCGAACAGATGCGCAGGCTGCCCTATGCCACCGGGTATTTCGATTTGGGGGCTGAGGCTCCGATCCGTCTTGCCGCAGAACTGGCCGAGCGAGCGCCGGGGGATTTGAACCATCTGTATTTCACCCTGGGGGGATCTGATGCGGTGGACAGCACGATCCGTTTTGTCCGCTACTATTGGCATGCACGGGGGCAACCGCAGCGGGATCAGTTTATCTCGGTCGAGCATGGCTATCACGGGTCGACATCAGCGGGGGCCGGGCTGACTGCGCTGGCAGCGTTTCATGATGGATTCGGATTGCCCTATGACTGGCAACACAAAATCCCCTCGCATTACTTGTATCGCAATCCTCTGGGGGACGACCCGGCCACTGTGATCGCGGCCTCGGTTGCGGCGCTGAAAGCCAAGATCGAAGAGCTGGGGATCGACCGTGTGGCCGCATTTTATGTAGAGCCGATCCAGGGCTCGGCCGGGGTGTTGGTGCCCCCCAAAGGCTGGATCAAAGCGATGCGAGACACCTGCGCCGACCTGGGAATTCTATTCATCGCGGACGAGGTTATCACCGGATTTGGCCGCACGGGTCCGATTTTCGCCTGCGCCGAAGAAGGCATCGTGCCCGACATGATGACCACCGCCAAAGGGTTGACCTCGGGCTATGCGCCGATGGGCGCGGTGTTCTTGTCGGACCATGTCTATGAAACGATCGCCGAAGGGGCAGGGGCCAAGGCCGTCGGGCATGGGTTTACCTATTCGGCGCATCCCGTCAGCGCTGCCGTCGCGCTAGAGGTACTGAAGCTCTACGAAGGTGGATTGTTCGAAAACGGCCAGCGGATGGGCGCGCGTTTGCAGGCGGGTCTGGCCGGATTGGCGGATCATCCTTTGGTGGGAGATGTCCGGGGCCGGGGGATGCTGGCTGCGCTTGAGCTGGTGACAGATAAGGATAAGAAAACGCCTTTGCCGCCCGAATTGAATGCGGCCACGCGCCTGTTTGATCGGGCATGGGATCAGGGTTTGGTGCTCCGTTCCTTTGCGCAAGGGATCTTTGGCTATGCGCCGCCGTTGTGCTGCACCGAAGCCGAGATTGACGCCATTGTTGAACGGACGCGCAAGGTGCTTGATCTCACGCTGGAAGACCCCGAAATTCGCGCGGTTTTGCGCGGATGACGGTGCTGCTGACCAGCTTTCCGGCACGGGCCAGGGTTTGGGAGGAGACCTTTGCAAAGGCGGGCGAGCCTCTCTTTACCGACGTCGACCAGGTGTCCGACCCTGCCAAGGTTTCGGTTCTGGCTTGCTGGAAGCCTCCGGCGGATTTGACGGTGTTTCCAAATTTGCAGGCGGTGCTGTCTGTCGGGGCCGGGGTCGATCAGATGCCTGCCTTGCCGCAGCATCTTATGCTGTGCCGGTCCTTGGCGCCAGGCATCGAGACGTTGGTCCGTGAATGGGTGGTGATGGCCTGCCTGATGGTGCATCGGGATATGCCGGCCTATCTGGAGCAGGCAACCCGTGGCGAATGGGCGGGTCAGCCCGTCACCATGGCGCGCAATCGCCGCGTCGGAATTCTGGGTATGGGACGGATCGGCAAACAAGTGGCGGCCAATCTGACCGAGCTTGGATTTCCCGTGGTTGGCTGGTCCCGCTCGGGGGCGACGGTGGACGGGATCAAGATGTATGGTCAGGACGGGCTGCATAAGGTTCTAGAACAATCCGACATTCTGGTCTGTTTGTTGCCGTTGACCCAGCAAACCAAGGGGATTCTGGGCGCTGACACCTTTTCCATGCTGCCCAAGGGCGCGCATCTGGTTCATGCGGGGCGGGGGGCTCAGCTGAACATGGAGGATCTGCGCGACGCGTTGGAAAAGGGTCAGATCCGCTCGGCCGTGCTGGATGTGACCAACCCCGAACCCTTGCCAAGCGATCATTGGGCCTGGGCTGACCCGCGCGTCATAGTCACTCCGCATGTCGCCGCCGAGACTGACGCAAAGGAAGGCGCCCTGCACGCATTGGACGTACTGCGGGCGCTAAAACAGGGAAAACCGCCACCTGGGCTGATCCCGCGTGGTCAGGGGTATTAGGCCATGGCCGGTGTCTGCGCCATAACCAGATGTTCCGCGGTTCTGGGCAAATTGAAAGATTCTGCCGCCGAACATGCGGCATTCGAACAAAATACTGCGCTGATCCGGGCCAAGCTTTCTGCATGGAATGCAGCGGAAACCACCGCGAAATACCGCAAGCGAACAAGCACACAGAGGGCTTGCCTTGTCCATTTCGACGGGCCGCTGAGGAAAAGAACAAAATTCTCGTCCACGCCGTAAAGGCTGGGCACAACAACCAATAGGGAAGATGACATGACGAAGAGAACCCCAACAAATTGGACCGGTCGCGACGATGCGAAGGTCGAAAACGCAATTCGCCGAGGTGCATCGCGCCGTGATCTTCTGAAAATGCTGGCGGCCTCGGGCGTGGCTGTAGGGGCCGGATCGTCGGTGCTGCTGAACGCAAGCCGCGCGGTCGCCGCCACTCCGGTTTATGGCGGGCATCTTAAGGCTGCCGGCTGGTCCTCGTCCACTGCGGATACGCTGGACCCAGCCAAGGCGTCGCTGTCGACGGATTATGTACGCTGCTGTGCGATCTACAACCGCCTGACCTTCTTGGATGAACTTGGCCAAGTGCAAATGGAACTGGCGGCCAGCATGGACTCGGCCGACGCCAAGACCTGGGAAGTCAAACTGAGATCCGGCGTGACCTTCCACGATGGCAAACCGTTTACTGCGGCGGATGTGGTGTTCTCGATGAACCGCCACCTGGATCCTGCCGTTGGCTCCAAGGTCAATTCGATCGCTAAGCAGATGACCTCGATCACGGCTGTTGATGATCTGACCGTGATGATCGAGCTGGCGGAATCCAACGCTGATTTGCCCACGATCCTGTCGCTGCACCACTTTATGATCGTTGCCGATGGCACCACTGATTTCTCGAAAGGCAACGGGACCGGCGCCTTTATGATAGAAACATTCGAACCTGGCGTGAAATCCATTGCGGTCAAGAACCCTAACTACTTCAAAGACGGTCCTTATTTGGATAGTTTCGAGTATTTCGCGATCACCGACAACAATGCGCGTGTGAATGCGGTTCTGTCTGGCGACATCCATATGGGGGCCTCGATCAAGGGTCGTTCGCGCCGTATGCTGGACGGTCAGGATCACGTTTGGTCGTCGGTGACCAGCTCGGGCAACTACACCAACCTGAACATCCGTCTGGACATGGAACCTGGTGCCAAAGAGGGCTTTATCGAAGGGATGAAGCACCTGATCAACCGCGAAGCCATCGAAAAATCGGTGCTGCGTGGCATGGCGACCGTCGGCAATGACCAACCTGTTTCGTCGGCAAACCGCTATCACAACTCGGAACTGGCGCCAAAGACCTATGATCCCGAAAAGGCCAAGGCGCTGTTCGCCAAATCCGGCCTCTTGGGGGAAACCGTGCCAATCGTCGCGTCCGACGCCGCAACGGCCTCGGTCGATATGGCGACTGTTGTGCAACAGGCGGGGTCTGAAATTGGCATGAAGTTCGACGTGCAGCGTGTGCCCTCGGATGGCTATTGGTCCAAGTATTGGCTTAAGGCTCCGATTCATTTCGGCAACATCAACCCGCGTCCGACACCGGATATCCTGTTCTCGCTGCTGTACACATCGGATGCCAAGTGGAACGAAAGCCACTTCAAATCCGAGAAATTCGACAAGATGCTGGTCGAGGCGCGTGGCGCGTTGAACGAAGATCTGCGCAAAGACATCTATTGGGACATGCAAGAGATGATCGCCAACCAGGCAGGCACTGTGATCCCGGCCTATCTGTCGAACGTCGATGCGCTGTCCACATCGGTCAAGGGCTTGCGTCCGAACCCGTTGGGGGGCCAAATGGGCTATGCCTTTGCGGAATATGTCTGGCTGGACGCCTAACAACTTTCGCTGAAACGCACCCCGCGCGGGCCTGTCCTGCGCGGGGTTTGTTCATTCCTCTCACTCCACATCTGGGGTCGCCATTTGCTTAGATCTTTCAACACCTGGATCCTGATCGGACAGCGGCTGGGCATCGCGATGTTCACTTTGGTCATCGTGTCCTTTGCTGTCTTTTTTGCCACCGAACTGCTGCCCGGTGATGTCGCCGAGGTCCTGCTGGGCCAGGCCGCCACCCCCGAGGCCGTGGCCGGTCTGCGCGAGGCGATGGGGCTGAACGAACCTGCCATGTCCCGGTTTTTGGGCTGGTTGGGGGGCTTGATGACGGGTGACATGGGGCGGTCCTATGTGAACGATATCGAGGTCGTCGATCTGCTGGGCCGTCGCCTGTCCAATTCGCTGCGTCTGGCGGCGGTGGTCACGGTGATCTGTGTGCCCTTTGCGCTGACCTGCGGGATTGCTGCCGCGATGTGGCAAGGCTCGTTGCTGGATCGGATCGTGTCGATCCTGACAATTTCGGTGATTTCGGTGCCTGAATTCATGGTGGCCACGCTGGCGGTGCTGATCTTTGCCGTCTGGCTGGGGTGGCTGCCGGCGCTGTCCTATGGGGCGGATGCCAGCAATTTTGCGGCGCTGCTCAAGGCTTATGCGATGCCTGTCATCACGTTGACCTGTGTGGTGTCCGCTCAGATGATCCGCATGACCCGTGCCGCCGTGATCGAGACGATCAACACCCCTTATGTGGAAATGGCCCTGCTCAAGGGCGCCGGGCGCCGCCGGATGGTGCTGCGCCATGCTTTGCCCAATGCGTTGGGGCCGATCGCCAACGCCATCGCGCTGTCGCTGTCCTATCTTGTCGGAGGGGTGATCATTGTCGAGACCGTGTTCAACTATCCTGGTGTGGCCAAGCTGATGGTGGATGCTGTCGCAACCCGAGACCTGCCCCTGATCCAATCCTGCGCCATGGTGTTCTGCGTCAGCTATCTGACCCTGATAACACTCGCCGATGTGATCGCCACTTTGTCCAACCCAAGGCTGCGGAAATGATGCAAGACACCAACACCCCAAAGCGCCAGATCGCGCAGCCTCGTTTCGGATATGCCTTTAATATGACAGGGAAAATCGGCCTTGCCGTCATCCTGCTTTGGGGGATTGTCGCGATTGTTGCGCCGTGGGTCACGCCCTATCCGCCTGGCAAATTGGTGGACTGGGACTATTTCGGTCCGATCAGCGCAGAGTACTGGATGGGCACTGATTATCTGGGCCGGGATATCTTTAGCCGGGTGCTTATGGGCGCGCGCTATACGGTTGGAATCTCGCTGGCTGGCGTCACTTTGGCCTGCACCGGAGGCATCGTGTTCGGCATGGTCGCCGCCGTCGTCGGAGGCTGGTTCGACACGATCTTGTCGCGCCTGCTGGACGCGTTCAACGGCATCCCGTCCTTGCTGTTCGGTCTTGTGGTTGTTGCCGCCGTTGGCTCGTCTATCCCGCTTCTGATCCTGACCTTGGCGGCGATTTATATGCCCGGTAGCTATCGGTTTGCCCGTGCCTTGGCGGTGAACGTCAACACGATGGATTTCGTCACTGTTGCCCGCGCCCGAGGCGAAAAAACCGGCTATCTGATCCGAGCCGAGATTCTGCCCAACATTCTGGGCCCCGTGCTGGCCGATCTGGGGCTGCGTTTCGTCTTTATTGTGCTGGTGCTGTCCGGCCTGTCCTTTCTGGGCATCGGCGTGCAGCCACCACATGCCGACTGGGGGGGGCTGGTTCGCGAAAATATCGAAGGTCTCAGCTTTGGTGCCCCGGCCGTGATCTTTCCGTGTATTGCCATCGCCTCTTTGACCATCTCGGTGAATATGTTCATCGACAATCTGCCCACCAAAATCCGCGACAGGAGCAATTGATGACCCAGCCCCTCGTCTCTGTCCGTGATCTTGTGATCGGTGCTGTCACCGACGCGGGTCGCGAGGTCGAGATTATCCGCAATGTCAGTTTTGATATCCACCCCGGCGAAATCGTTGCCTTGATTGGCGAAAGCGGCTCGGGCAAGACCACAATCGCCCTGTCGCTGATGGGCCATTGCCGCCCAGGCTGCACCATCAATGGCGGCGCGATCCGGCTGGACCAGCATGATGTGACCGGCATGCGCGAAGCACAACGCGCCGACCTGCGCGGGACCGAAGTGTCCTATGTGCCGCAATCGGCAGCGGCGGCGTTCAACCCGTCTCAGCGGATCATGGATCAGGTGATCGAGATCACCGATATTCACAACCTCATGTCCCGCGCCGAGGCCGAAACCAAAGCCGTTGATCTGTTCCGCGCGCTGGCGTTGCCCGAGCCGGAAACCATCGGCAAGCGGTATCCGCACCAGGTCTCGGGCGGGCAGCTTCAGCGTCTTTCGGCTGCGATGGCACTGATCGGCGGCCCAAAACTGGTGATTTTTGACGAACCGACCACCGCGCTGGATGTCACCACTCAGATCGAGGTGTTGCGTGCCTTCCGCTCGGTCATGGACAAAGGCGGCATGGCGGGCGTTTATGTCAGCCACGATCTGGCCGTGGTCGCGCAGATCGCCGACCGGATCATCGTTCTGAAGAACGGCCAAATCCAAGAGGTCGGCACCACGCGCGCTATCCTAGAGGCGCCGCAGCATCCCTATACCAAAGAACTTTTGGCCGCCTTCGAGCCCGTCCCCTTTGCGTCTGTCCGTCCAGATATCTCTGACGCTCCGAAACCCATTCTCGAGGTGAAAAACCTGTCCGCGGGCTATGGTTCCGTGCGAAATGGCGTCCCCGAAATCAAGGTTTTGGACAATATCAGCTTCCAGATGGAGCGCGGCACAAATCTGGGCGTGATCGGTGAAAGCGGTTCGGGAAAATCCACGCTGGCCCGCGCTGTTGCAGGAATCCTTCCGCGTTTTCAGGGGGATGTCCTGTCGGATGGCCTGATGCTGCCTGCTGACCTAAAGGACCGCTCCAAAGAGCAGTTGCGCCGCACCCAGATCGTGTTTCAACTGGCGGATACGGCGCTGAACCCCGCGCAATCCGTTGGTTCGATCCTGGGAAGGCCGCTGAAATTCTACCATGGTCTGGACGGAAAAGCGCGCGACAAACGCGTGATCCAGCTGTTGGACATGGTTCAGCTACCCGCCACGATGCGTCACCGTTTGCCGGGCGAGCTGTCGGGGGGGCAAAAGCAACGTGTGAACTTTGCCCGCGCTCTGGCCGCCGAGCCCGAGCTGATCCTGTGTGACGAGATTACCTCGGCGTTGGACACTGTCGTTGCTGCGGCGATGCTGGATCTGCTGAAGGATCTGCAACGCGATCTTGGCCTTAGCTACATGTTTATCAGCCACGATCTTTCCACGGTTCAGGCGATCTGTGACGAAGTTCTGGTGATGTTCAAGGGCGAGTTGGTCGAGGCGCTGCCTGCCGCTGCGATGACCGATACTGCCAAGCATCCGTACTCGCGTCTGCTGATCGCATCGGTGCCAAAACTGGACGCGGATTGGCTGGCCAACCTCGAGCATGATCCCGATATGGTGCGGGCTATGACGGGGCGCTAAGCGGGCGCCCCTTAGTCCTGCAAGCGGTCGCCAAACAGGCGGCCCAGCGGGATATGGGTTTTCACAAATGGCGTTTTCATCACGACAAAGCTGAAATATTTGTCGATGCCGATATCCTTGTCGATCAGCGCCTCGACGATGTTCTGATAGTCCACGATTCCCGCAGTGACGAACTTGACCAGATAGTCATAACCGCCTGAAACCAGATGGCATTCGACGCAGCTGTCGACCTTTTCCAACGTCTCCTGGAAACGGGCAAAATCGATCTGACGGTGGTTTTTCAACGTGAATTCGGTGAAAACCGTTAGGGTCTCTCCGAGCTTTGAAATGTCGATCAGTGCCGTGTAGCCTGCGATATATCCGGCTTTTTGCAGCTTTTTCACCCGCATCAGACAGGGCGAGGGCGATAGGTTCACGACTTCGGACAGTTCGACATTGGTTATCCTGCCGTTGCGTTGCAACGCGGCCAGGATATTGACGTCAATACGGTCAAGCTTGTGTTGGGTCGTCATTTTCTTTTCCGTATGATGAGAGAGGCCAACACGAACAGAGCATAGTGTCTCATTCGCGTCATGGCGCTGCAATGGTCAAGTGTTTTAACAGAAAATGCTGAATTTCTGCGCATTCCAGTGGTTCGTCCGGGCCGGTCCAAGATACACCCAAGGAAAACACCCGGAGCCTTCTTATGACCGCGCCTCTTTTGCAAATCTCGACGACCACTGACATGCCGGCTTGGGCGGATAGTGTGGTGATCGGCGGAGGTATCGTCGGCGTCAGCACGGCCTATTGGTTGGCGCGTGCGGGACAAAAGGTTGTGCTGCTGGAAAAGGGGCGTATCGGGGCCGAACAATCCAGCCGCAATTGGGGGTGGTGCCGTCAGCAAAACCGAGATGCCCGCGAATTGCCCCTGTCCACCCGCAGTCTGGAACTGTGGGACGAGATGATGCGCGATTGCGGTGCAGAGATCGGTTTCCAGCGCTGTGGCTTGCTGTATCTTTCGAATGACGACGCCGAAATTGATGGATGGGACAGGTGGGGTCAGTTCGCGCGTGGCGAAGGGGTCGATACTCGTATGTTGACCGCCGCAGAGGCTGCCCAGCGAGGGGCCGCCACAGGTACAACGTGGAAAGGCGGCGTCTGGTCCCCGACTGATGGGATCGCCGATCCCTCTGCTGCGGCGCCCATGATCGCCAAGGGGATTGTCAAACACGGCGGCTTGGTGCTGCAATCTTGTGCGGCACGCGGGCTGGAAACCAGCGCGGGTCGGGTTTGTGGCGTGGTGACCGAGGCCGGGACCATCGCCACCAAACAAGTGATCTTGACGGGCGGTGCCTGGGCCGGAAGTTTTCTGGAACAGATGGGCGTGTTCTTTCCGCAATCGTCGGTCCGCAGCTCGGTTCTGTCGGTTGCGCCGGGTGCGGATGCGTTGCCACCGGCCATGCATACGGCCCAGGTCTCGGTGACGCGACGCGGTGATGGCGGGCACACGTTGGCCATCTCGGGATTGGCCAAGGTCGATCTGACGCCCCGCATGTTGCGCGGCGCACGACATTTCCTGCCGATGTTTGCAAAACGCTGGCGTGCCTTGGCACCGGGGGGATTGCAGGGCTGGCAAGCGGGATTTGACAGTTTGGGCCGCTGGTCTTTGGATGCGCCCACCCCGATGGAGGCGACACGTATTCTGGACCCACGGCCCGATATGGCTGTGATCAAAAAGACTTTGCAACGCGCCCGCACGCTGCTGCCAGCCCTTAAGGGGGTCGGGATTCAGGCCAGTTGGGCCAGCTATATCGACAGCACGCCAGACGGGGTGCCGGTCATTGATGCCGATATCGGTGTGCCCGGATTGGCATTGGCAGCAGGCCTGTCGGGGCACGGCTTTGGGATCGGTCCCGGCGTTGGTCACCTGATGGCGGATATGGTGCTGGGGCGCGATCCCATTACCGACACCGCGCAATACAAGCTGTCTCGCTTTGGTCAAAGCCAATGGGGAAAAGTGTCCGAGTTCTGACCTCATGCTGCGAACCTGTCGATGCGGAACGGCGCCAAAGGCGTGGAGCATTTCCCCGTGGCGATAAGCTCGGCCATGGCATCGCCCACGCCCGGCCCCAGCTGGAACCCATGCCCACAAAAACCAAAGGCGTGAAACAGCCCCTGAATGGTCTGGGACGGCCCCATTACGGGCAACATATCGGCCACATAGCCCTCGGCGCCGGACCATTGGCGAATGATTGAAACCCCCCGCAAAGCGGGCACCAACCGGACGACCTGCCGCACCTGATCTGGCAGAACCGAAGGGTCAGCATAGGCGTGTCCGTCTGCGCCTACCGGCTTGCGGGCGACGCCACCACCAAACACCACGTTTCCCCGTTCGACCTGTCGCAGATAGGCGCCGTGCTGGCTGGACCAGACGCCAACAACAGGGAGGATACGATGGGGCAGGGGCTCGGTAACAGCCATTTGCGGACCAGCAAGGGTTACCGGAACCTCTTCGTCAAATTGTTGCGCGATCGCGTTGCCCCACCCCCCCGCGCAATTGACCAGAATGTCGCCTGTAAGGGGCCCGTTGGGCGTCGTGACCTGAAAACCAGCGTCGGTTTTGATCAGCGCAATCGGAGAGGTGTTTTCCAGAATTTCAGCACCGTTTCGCGCGGCCGCAGCGGCAAATGCAGGCGCAATCAACCTGGGATTGGCCGAGCCATCTTTACCGGAAAATGACGCTCCAATTGCCGTTGGTCCCAATCCGGGGAAACGCTGACGGATTTGGTTGGGCGAGAGCTCGTCCAACGTCAGCCCCCACGCCTGGGCGGCATCCTTATGGGCGCGCATTTGGGCCAAGCCTTCTTGATCAAAGATCAGCCGTAAATGACCTGTGGCGCGAAATTCGACATCGCTCCTCAGCATCGTTTCCAGCTGTGACCACAGCCCTAAAGACCGGTGCGCCAAAGGCATTTGCGGCAAATGACGACCGGACCGACGGATGTTGCCGAACGAGGCAACCGTTGCGCCCGCACCGATTTTACCGCGCTCGATCAGCGTCACTCGAACGTTGCGACGGGTCAGAAAGAACGCGGTGGCCGCGCCCATCAATCCACCACCCAATACGATTGCATGCATTGCTGCACCTCCTGAAGCTATCAAAGGTGTTAAACGCTCTTGCGTCAAAGACCGCTTTCTGCAAGCCTCATAAGGAAAGCCTATGGAGTGGTCATGCGAGCGCGTCAGCTAGAAGTTTTTACCGCTGTGATGAGAGCCGGAACCGTCACCGGTGCAGCCCGGATGTTGAACATCTCTCAACCCGCGCTGAGCCAGGTTTTGAAGCACACCGAGGACGATTTGGGGTTCTTGCTGTTCGCTCGGGAAAAGGGGCGTTTACACCCTACGCCCGAGGCAATGGAACTGTATCCCGAGGCGGAAAGGCTGTCGGCGGGACTAGAGGGCCTGCGGCGCAAGACCACAGATCTGCGCAAGGGGCGGGCCGGTTTGGTCCGGGTCGCGGCCTCGGCACCGCCGTCAATGAGCATCCTTCCTCGTGCTTTGATGGGCCTGCGGGCCAAACATCCGAATATCCAGTTGCGCGCTCATGTGGCCCCGTTAAGTACATTGATCGCGATGCTTAGGGCGGGGGATGCAACGCTGGCGTTGGCATTGGATGATCAGCTTCCGGCGGACATAGGTGTTGAAGTCATTGATAAAACAAGTTTTTGCTGCTTGCTTCCGACCGATTCAGATTTGGCCGATGCTCAGAATATTTCTCTATTGGATTTGGCGGGGCAAACGGTGATTTCCTACCGATCCAACACTCGGCCACGCGATGAATTGGATCGGGCCGCACAGGCACAGGGCTTGCGGTTCCAGCCGGATCTTGAAATTGATTCCTCGATTTCGGCGGTTGGTTTTGTCCAGGCGGGGCTGGGCATTGCTGTCGTGGACGCTTTGCTGCCGTGGCACCAATTTCCGGGCATTGTGATGTGTCCTCTGGCCCAAAGCCCCCAGTTTCCACTGTCCTTATTGACGTTAAAAGACCGGCAGATTGCGCAAGCCGATCAGTTCATGATCGACGAACTGCGTGCGCTGTGTGCCACACGTCGTAATCCGGATGCATAAGATTAACTTATGATTTCCCACGCGATGCGTCTTGGACGCTGACGCGCCGATCTGATCCCTTTGCACCGAATGGCAGCAAAGGAATATGGACATGGATGGCTTGGTCCACTCCCCGGAAAACTGGAAAATTGGCGTCGATATCGGCGGAACCTTCATGGACTTTTGCGCGCTGGAGACCAATTCGGGCCGTGTCGCGACGCTTAAGGTGCTGACGACGCCGGATGATCCGGGGGCCGAGTTGGCGACTGGGCTGGCTCTGTTGACCCAACGCGAGGGGCTAACGTCTGCGGCCGTTTCTCGGTTTGTGCACGGCACCACGGTCGGCATTAACACAATCATTCAGCGCAAAGGGGCCAAGCTGGCGATGATCACCAATGCGGGCTTTGAGGACGTGATCGAGCTGGCGCGTTTGCGGATGCCTGACATGTACTCGTTGTTTTGCCATCGGGCTGACCCTCTGATCCCGCGCGACCTGATTTACGGTATTCCGGCGCGTTTGATGGCCGACGGGACCCAAACCGTGGCCCCGGACAAAGAGGCGGTCCTGCAAGCTGTTGCCAACGCTCGGGCGCAAGGGGCCGAAGGGATCATCATCTTTTTGTTGCACAGTTGGCGTGACGGGGCGCAGGAACGGGCCGTCAAGGACATGATCGCGCAGGCTGCGCCGGACCTGTTCACCTTTACCTCGTCCGAAGTTTGGCCCGTCATTCGCGAGTATGAGCGCGGCTGCACGGCCATTCTGAACGGCTATGTCCATCCGCGCGTCGCCGGGTACCTGAAAGCGCTAGAGAGCCGGCTGGCAGATCAATCCGTGCCGGTCAAAGCGCTGTTAACCAAATCGAATGGCGGCGTCATGAGCGCCCGCGAAGGCCGTGAAAACTGTGTGTCGATGCTGCTGTCAGGCACGGCATCTGGGGTGACGGGGGCCGCTTGGTTGGCGCGTCAGGCCGGTGAAAACAAGGTGCTTACCCTTGATATCGGGGGCACTTCGGCGGATTTCGCGCTGGTCATCGATGGTTCTGCTCAATTCGGCACCGGCGAAATGATCGGAGATTTCCCGCTGTATATCCCCTCGGTTTCGGTCAGTTCGATCGGCATTGGCGGCGGATCCATTGCAACGGTGGACGACCACGGGCTGCTGCGGGTGGGCCCTGGATCGGCTGGTTCGACACCGGGTCCAGCCTGTTATGGCCGCGGAGGACGTCACGCGACCGTAACCGACGCGATGGTGGTTTGCGGTTGGTTGGGGCACTCGCAACTGGCCTATGGGCAATTGCAGATGGATCGCGACCTGGCGCTTGGGGCGGTTACGCCGCTGGCGGAGCAGCTGGGGCGCTCGATCGAAGAAACAGCGCAGGCCATTTTGGATATCGCGTTGTCTGAGATGTTCGTCGAGGTTGAAAAACTGGCATCGCGCGAAGGGGTCGATCTGCGCGATTTCACTCTGATGCCCTTTGGCGGTGGTGGCCCGATGCTGGCGGCCTTCTTAGCACGGGACCTTGGGCTGAAACGGGTGTTGGCACCGCGCCGTCCGGGCGTTGTCTCGGCCCTTGGTGGATTGGTCGCTGACCTGCGTGGAGACTTCATCCGCACGGTGTTTGAACCGCTGAACCAGGCGCTCTTGACCCGTTTGCAAAGCTGTTTTCAGGACATGGCGACCGAAGGGCAGGCCTGGGTCACCAAACAGGGCCACGCAGGCGCCGTCGATCTGCATTTGTCTGCGGATATGCGCTATGTTGGTCAAAGCTACGAGATCGAGGTCGTGTTGCAACCGGGCTGGCTGAACGATCTGACGGCGTTAGAGCAAGCCTTCCACGAAACCCATGCACGGCTGTATGATTTTGCCGACCCCAAAGGCGTGATCGAGGTGGTGAACCTGCGGCTTGCAGCGGTCGGGGCGGGCCCCAATCCTGAAATGCCAGTCGAAGCGGCAGAGGCGGCGCAGGCGCGACCTGATCGACAGGTGCCAGTCTATCTGGGGCATGTTCAGGATATCCCGTTGTTTGATCGTCAGGCGTTGGGTGCGGGGGCTGAATTCATGGGGCCGGCAATCGTGGCCCAAGAGGACACGACCCTGACAATTCCACCGGGATGCGCGGCGCATGTTGATCGCGCTCAGAACATCATTCTTAGCTTTCAGGAGGGGTCCGATGACCGATAAAATGACCTTGCGTGTGCTGGCCAATCACGCCCGCGCGGCTGCGGAAAACATGGCGCATACCCTGCACAGAACCGCGCATTCGGCCTTTGTCAAAGAGACGCAGGATTTCACGGTGATGCTGATGGATCAGCGCGGTGATACCTTTGCCGTCCCGATGGAGCTGGGCGCGACCTGGTATCCTGGCCTGACCTATGGGCGCGCCATCGACATGGTGTCAGATTACCGGCCCGGAGACATCGCCTTTACCAACGATCCCTATTCCGGCCATGTGGCCACCCATGCGCCCGATACACATCTGTGGAAACCGGTTTTCGCTGGAGACGAGATCGTCGCTTGGACAGGCGGTCACATTCACAACACTGATATGGGCGGTGCGGTTCCGGCGTCGCTTAGCCGATCCCTGACCGAGGTGCACCAGGAAGGGTTGCGCTTTCCGCCGATGAAGCTGGTCAAAGAAGGCGTCTTTGACGAAACCCTGATGAGGATCATGGAAACCAACGTGCGCAAACCCGCGCTGAACATTGGGGACATCAAGGCTCTGGTAGGGGCGCTGAACACGGGCGAACGCAAGGTGCAGGCGATGGTCCGGCGCTTTGGCAAGGCCGGTTTTGTGAACGGTGTGGCCATGCTGATGGATCAAGCCGAGGCCGAAGCCCGCGCGATCCTGCATGCCATCCCGGACGGAGAATACATCTTTGCCGACTACGCAGACGAAGACAGCGATATCGGCAATCCCTGTCGTTTGCATCTGAAGCTGCGGATCACGGGTGACGAGGCGGTGCTGGATTTCTCGGGCTCGGACCCACAATTGGGCTCGTCTCTGAACGTGCCCTCGGGCGGGGATCCGCGCCATACGATGCTGTTGGTGGGCGTGTACTATGTGCTTTACACGCTGAATCCGCGGATTTTGTTGAACACGGGGCTGACGCGGCCCTTTACCTGTATCACACCCGAAGGGTCGGTTCTGAACCCGGTGGCCCCGGCTGCGGTCGGGATGCGCTCGTTGACATGTGCGCGCTTACGCTCGGTTATTTTTGGGGCTTTTGCGCAGGCTATTCCTGACCAGATGCCTGCCGCACCTGCTGGAAATAACTGTATCGTTAACGTCATGACTCGCGATGACCGGACGCAAAAAACCGTGATTGCTGCGGTGAACCCTGTCGTTGGCGGGGGCGGAGGCATGCCGCATCGCGATGGAACCAATGGGTCGGGGGCGGACGCGGCCTATTTGAAAAACACCCCGATCGAGATCACCGAAACCGAGGTGCCCGTGCAATTCCTGCGCTATGGTCTGGCGCAAGATACTGGCGGGCCTGGGCGATGGCGTGGCGGGCTGGCCACTGAAATGGCGTTCAAGGTTTTCGCCCCCGACACCCGCATCACCGCTCGGAATCGTGATCGGTCGAAGTTCCGCCCCTGGGGCACATTGGGGGGGGAATCCGCGGGTCTGGCCGCGATGGCATTGAACCCCGGCACACCGCAGGAACGGGATCTGGGCAATCGTGACACGGCGGTCCTGCAACCCGGTGAGGTTCTGAAAATACGCTCGGCTGGGGGTGGGGGGCGTGGCGATCCCTTTACTCGTCCGCCCGCAGATGTTGCTCTGGATGTGGCGCGGGGCTATGTCTCGTCTGCGTCGGCGAAACAGGACTATGGCGTTGTTATCACGGATGGGCAGGTCGACCTCCAGGCAACCGCAGCGCTTAGGTCCACGCAGCCCTCGCGTGCTCAAATGTTCCACTTCGGAGCCGAACGTGACGCCTATGAGACCCAATGGACCGACGCCGCCTATGACCGACTGACCGAGGTTCTGCTTGCGCTGCCCATCCACTGGCGATTCTTCACCAAAACCGAGGTTTTCGCACGGATGACACACCGCAAAGGCGCCGAAGGTGTCGATGCCGCTTTGGCCGAAGTGTGTGAGCGGTTCCCTGACCTGGCGGCCCTTATTCCCGAGCGTCCAAAACTGATGGCCGAGGCATGAGTGGGCGGGTCGTGCGACTGGTCGAAACGAAACGTGGGCCGGTTGAGTTTCGTTTTGACGGCGAGCGTCTGACAGGATTGCAGGGAGATACGGTGCTAACGGCAGTTCTGACCCGAAAAAACAGTCTGCGCAGCGCTGAATTCGGGGCCGAGAACCGCGCGGGTTTCTGCTTGATGGGCGCGTGTCAGGATTGCTGGGTCTGGACCGAAGACGGAGAGCGAATGCGGGCCTGCTCGACCGAGGTTCAGGCGGGTATGTGTTTGCGCTCTTCTGCCCCGGCGGGGTGGCCTGCATGACAGATGTTTTGATCGTCGGAGCAGGCCCGGCAGGCATTCGCGCCGCAGAGGCTCTGGTAAAGGCGGGGGTGAAACCCGTTGTCGTTGACGAAGGGATGCGGGCAGGTGGCCAAATCTATCGCCGTCCTCCGGCTGGGTTCACGCGAAGCGGCGAACAGCTTTATGGACGCGAGGCCGCCAAGGCGCAGGCCCTGCACGCGTGTTTTGATCAGTTGGTGGCGCAGCAGCAGCTGAGCTATCTTCCACAAAGCTCGGTCGTGGCGTTGCACAAGGGCAGTGCGCATGTGCTGACACCAGACGGGCTGCGGCATTTGCCCTATGATCGTTTGTTGCTTGCCACAGGGGCCACGGATCGTCTGGCCCCTGTGCCTGGTTGGCAATCCGCCGGGGTTTACAGCCTGGGTGCCACTCAAATTGCGCTGAAATCTCAGGGAGTTGCGATGGGGCGCAGGATCGTTTTAGCAGGCAGCGGGCCGTTGCTGACGCTGGTTGCAGTGCAGCTGATCAAGGCAGGGGCAAGTGTCGCTGCGGTGTTGGACACTGCCAGCCTGCGCGATCAACTGTTTGGAGGTGTGCAGATGGCTGTGGCCCGGCCTTGGGTGACGTTGCACGGGATGCGGATGCGGGCGCAACTTGGGCGGATTTATCATGCAGGTGTCAGCGGGCTGCGTATCGAAACAGACGCCACGGGCCCCACGCAGGTACGCTGGCGCGACCGTCGGGGCCAGGCGCGCGAAACAGATTGCGACACAGTGGGGCTGGGGTGGCATGTCATGGCGGATACTCCTCTAAGCGAGCTGGCCGGAGCCACGCTTGGTTGGTCCGACATCTGGGCGCAGTTCTTGCCTGTTTCTGACAGGTTTGGCCGCGCTGGCGAAGGGTTGTATCTGGCCGGGGACGGGCTGCAAATCCTTGGTGCGGATGGAGCAGAGATCGCGGGGCGATTGGCCGCGGTGGCCTGTTTGACAGATATGGGAATAGCTGCGCAGGTTTCCCCCACCGACCTCCGAGATTTGGCGCGGATGCGGCGCTTTGCCAAGGGGGTCGCGCGGGCCTTTCCCTGGCCTCAGCGCCAGATGGACAGCCTGCCCGCCGAAACGATCGTTTGTCGCTGCGAGGGGGTGACGGCAGCCGATATTCGCGCCGCGACGCAGCAGGTTGGCCCTGAAATTAACCGGGTCAAATCGCAATGTCGCGCTGGCATGGGGCGCTGTCAGGGGCGCTATTGTCAGCGCGCAACGCAAAGCGTGATTGCCGCCCAATCGGGCACAACGCCCGACGCCGTGGGGCGCTTGCGTGCGCAACCTCCGGTCCGGCCGCTTCCGATCTCGGCCTTGCTGAAACAGTAACCTCGTGCGGGGGCGGGAATGCGCAGATTTTTCTGCTGCACAGCCCGCCTTTTCAGCCGTTCGTGCCTTGGGTTCGGGCATAGTCTGAGCGCAAGAGATAACCAGACGTGGTACCTATGACACTTGCATTCGATCCCTCCAGCCTCACGCTGCGGAATAGCCATTTCATTGATGGCGCCTATGTTGATGACACGCCCGAGATTGCTGTCCATGCGCCCTCGGATGGGCGCGCGCTGGGGCACATCCCACGCGCCAATACCCAGATGGTCGATCGCGCCGTGCTCAGCGCAAAAGAGGCGCTGAAACAGTCCGGGTGGGCGGATTTGGCCCCGCGTGAGCGCCTGCGCGTACTGCATGCCTGGGCCGATCTGATTGACGCCGAGGCCGATGCTCTGGCCCAGCTGGAGTCTGTGTGTTCGTCGCGCCCGGTTGGGCAGGTCAAGACCGGTGACGTCAGCATCACGGCCACTCAAATCCGGTTTTTTGCCGAGTTTGCGGATAAGGAATGTGGCGACCTGGTGCCCACGTCCTCGGGGCAGTTGGGGTTCATTTCGCACGCGCCCTATGGGGTGGTTGGGGCGATTACGCCATGGAATTTCCCGATCTCGATGGCCGGATGGAAACTGGGTCCGGCGCTGGCGGCTGGCAATGCCGTGGTGATGAAGCCGTCGGAAATGACGCCGTATTCGACGCTGTATCTGGCTGAACTGGCCGTGCGCGCCGGGCTGCCAAAGGGGCTGTTCAACGTGGTTCTGGGGGATGGGCCCACGACGGGCAACGCGATCACAGGTCATCCGGGCATTGATAAGGTCAGCTTTACCGGCTCAACGCGTGCCGGTGGCACGATCATGGAGAATGTCGCCCGTACCGGGATCAAACCGATGACGCTGGAACTGGGCGGCAAGTCGCCTCAACTGGTTTTTGCGGATGCGGATTTGAACAACGCGGCGGACTGTCTGGCGCGTGGAATTCTGCCCAATGCGGGGCAATTCTGCGTGGCTGGATCGCGGATGATCGTACATCGCAGTATCGCGGACGAGCTGGCCAGCCTGCTTAAAACGCGTTTTACCGCCGAAGACCCCGCCGCGACCTGGCAGGATCCTGCGGGCTTCTCGCCCATCATTTCGGACACGCAGTTGAACCGGATCGACAGCATTGTGCAGGCCGCGCACAGCCAAGGTGCCGAGATGCTGTGCGGGGGCGCGCGCTTTGATCGTGCGGGCAGTTTCTATCAGCCGACCCTTTTGGCGGGCGTGACCGCAGACAACCCGGCCGTGACCGAGGAAATCTTTGGCCCGGTCGCGACATTTCAGACATTCGAAACCGAAGACGAGGCGCTTTCGCTGGCCAGTCACCCAACCTATGGGCTGTGCGCCGGGGTGCATACACGGGATCTGTCGCGCGCCATCCGTATGACCCAGGCGCTAGAGGCTGGAACGGTCTGGGTCAATCGTTATGGCCGCTCTCAGGATCATATCCTGCCCACGGGCGGCTGGAAGGCCAGTGGACTGGGCAAAGATCTGGGCCGCGAAGCGTTTCTGGCCAATCGGCGCAGCAAATCGGTTCTGATCGAGCTCTAGTATCCAAATCAAGAGACATATGATGACGACTTATGATATTGCCCTGATCCCTGGCGACGGGATTGGCGTGGACGTGACGGACGCCGCAGAACAGGTGCTAAGCACCGCTGCGGACAGGTTCGGGTTTGCGCTGAAAACCACGCGGTTTCCCTGGTCCTGCGACTGGTATCTGAAACACGGTGCGATGATGCCCAAGGACGGGATCGACACCCTTAGAGGGTTCGATGCGATCTTCTTGGGGGCAGTGGGATGGCCGCAAACTGTGCCGGACGCGGTGTCCTTGCATGGGTTGTTACTGCCGATCCGCAAAGCGTTCACACAATATTCCAATATCCGCCCGCACCGTCTGCTACCTGGTGTCCAAGGCCCGCTAAAGGCCGAAGGTTTCGACATTCTGTGCATACGTGAAAATACCGAGGGCGAATATTCCGGTGCCGGTGGGCGCGTGCACCAAGGCGCAGGGAACGAGGTGGCCGTCGAGACCTCGGTTTTCACCCGCGAAGGGGTCGAGCGGATCCTGCGGTTCGGCTTTGAACAGGCGCAAGCACGGCGCGGGCACCTGACCTCGGTGACCAAATCCAACGCGCAGAAATACTCGATGGTGTTTTGGGATGAAGTCACCCGCGAACTGGCGGCTGACTACCCCGATGTGACCGTCAGCCATATGCATATTGATGCGATGGCGGCCAAAATGGTGATGGCCCCAGAAACGCTGGATGTTGTCGTGGCTTCGAACCTGTTCGGAGACATCCTGACGGACCTTGGCGCGGCTATTCAGGGGGGCTTGGGCTTTGCGGCATCTGCGAATATCTGCCCGGACCGCTCGGCCCCTTCGATGTTTGAACCCGTTCATGGCTCGGCGCCTGATATTGCGGGGCAGGACATTGCCAACCCGATCGCGGCCATTTGGTCCGGGGCGATGATGTTGGACCATTTGGGACAGGCCGATGCTGCCAAGGCAGTTCTGGACGCAATCGAGACCGTGACAGCGGCCGGAATTGGGGTGCGTCCGGGGGGGCACACGACCTCGGAAATCACCAACGCCATTAAATCAGAACTGGAGCGCTGAGATGCAGCTGAATGATCCCGATCTTTTCCGTCAGGCCGCGCTAATTGACGGGAACTGGGTGGCGCGCCCGGATTTAGAGGTGATCAACCCCGCCACCGGATCTGTTCTGGGCCATATGCCTGACTGCACGTCGTCTGAAACCGATGACGCGATTGCAGCGGCGGATCAAGCGATGAAGTCCTGGAAACAGCGGCCTCATGGCGAACGCGCGGATTTGTTGATGGTGTGGCACGACCTTATGATTGCGCACAAACAGGATCTGGGCCAGTTGCTTAGTGCCGAACAAGGCAAGCCGTTGGCCGAGGCCGTGGGCGAGATCGCCTATGGTGCAAGCTTTGTGCGCTGGTTCGCCGAAGAGGCACGGCGCATCAACGGCAAAGTCATCCCGGTGCCCGGTAAAAAACTACTGGCGCTGAAAGAACCTGTCGGGGTCTCGGCGATCATCACGCCTTGGAATTTCCCCAACGCGATGATCACGCGCAAAGTCGCGCCGGCGTTGGCGGCCGGGTGCACTGTGGTGATAAAGCCCTCGGACCTGACGCCCTATTCCGCCCTGGCGCTGGGCGTTTTGGCCGAGCGTGCAGGCATTCCTGCGGGTGTGATCAACATCGTCACGGGGCGCCCCGAGGCGATCGGGCAGTCCCTGACTCAAAGCGCAACTGTGCGCAAACTGTCCTTTACCGGCTCGACCCGGATTGGGGCTTTGCTGGCGGAACAATGCGCGCCGACCCTGAAAAAGATGAGCCTGGAGCTGGGCGGCAACGCGCCGTTTGTGGTGTTTGACGATGCCGATCTGGAGGCCGCGGTCGACGGGGCCATGGCCTCGAAATTCCGCAATGGAGGACAGACCTGTGTTTGCGCGAACCGGATTCTGGTTCAGTCCGGCATCTATGACGCTTTCATTGAAAAATTGGCGGCGCGGGTGGATGCTTTGACGGTCGGGCCGGGCGATCAGGCGGGAACGGATATCGGTCCGATGATCAACGCTGCGGCGATTTCCAAGATCAACGCCCATGTCACGGACGCGCTGGACAAAGGGGCCAGTCGCGCCACGCGGCCCAGGAACCTGCCCGCGATTTACGCCGATCCGGTGGTGCTGCGCGACGCGACCACAGATATGCAATTGGCCTCCGAGGAAACCTTTGGCCCTGTCGCGCCCGTGTTCCGGTTCGACACCGAAGACGAGGCGCTGGAGATCGCCAATGGCACTCCGTTCGGCCTTGCTGCCTATTTCTTCACGCGTGATCTGGCTCGGGCGTTTCGGTTTGGCGAGGCGTTGGAATTTGGCCTGGTCGGGCTGAACACGGGGGCCGTCAGCAATGCCGAAGCCCCCTTTGGGGGTGTGAAATTCTCGGGGTTGGGCCGCGAGGGCGCACAGGAAGGGATCGACGAATACCTGGAAACCAAGGCGTTCCATCTGGGCGGGCTGTAGGTCAGTCTTCCTCCAGCCGGATTTCACGCACCAGTTTCAACGTGGTCCGGCTGTAGATCAGAACGCGGTTATCCTCGGTTACGATGGCGTACCAGCGCGCGGTTTGGGTATAGGCCTCGGGCGTTGTGCCGGGCGGCAGGGTCAGGACTTCGGGAAAGTCCGGCGGTGTTTGATTGTAGCGGATGACAATCAGGGTCACGATCGCTACAACGCCCGCAATCATGGTGACGGTCAAAATGGTGACCAACACCTTGAGGAATTTCAACAGGCCCGCATCAAGGGGCTGAGGGGTATCATCCATGGGGTCCAACCGGTTGTCCTTTACCATTCAGGCAAATCCGCCTGCGCGTCTTGATAAGGCGATTTCGCGGGATGCGCCAGAAGAAGCCTCGCTGTCGCGCACACGGCTGGCCAAACTGATCGAGGCAGGCGAGGTGACCCTGAACGGCGCCGTGGTTTCCAGCGCCAAGGGCAAAGTGGCCGAGGGTGATCTGATCGACGTCGTCGTGCCCGAGGCCCAAGAGGCTGATCTGGTCCCCGAGGATATTCCCCTGACTGTGATCTACGAAGATGATGATCTGATCGTTGTCGACAAACCCGCAGGCATGGTGGTGCATCCGGCGCCCGGCTCGCCCACGGGGACGCTGGCCAATGCGCTGATGCATCACTGTGGCGACTCGTTGTCGGGTGTCGGCGGGGAAAAACGCCCCGGTATCGTGCACCGCATCGACAAGGACACAAGCGGCCTGCTGGTGGTCGCCAAGTCAGACAAGGCCCATCACGGCTTGGCCGATCAATTCCGGGCCCACACGGCTGAACGGTACTACAAAGCCGTCTGCTATGGCGTGCCAGATGCCTATGACCCGCGTTTACGCGGGGTGCGCGGCGTCAATTTCGAGCCGGGAAACATCATGAAGATCACCACGCATCTGGCGCGGCATAAGACCGATCGTCAGCGTCAGGCGGTGTATTTCGAAAACGGACGTCATGCGGTGACACGGGTGCGGATCGTCGAACCTTTTGGCACGCCTGCGGTTGTGAGCTTGGTGGAATGTTGGCTGGAAACGGGACGCACGCACCAGATCCGGGTGCATATGACCCATGCGGGCCACGGTTTGGTCGGGGATCCCACATATGGCGGGCGGCGCAAGCTGGCGGTCAAAAACCTGTCCGAGGCCGGGGTCGAGGCCGCGCGTACTTTCCCGCGTCAGGCGCTGCATGCGGCGGTTTTGGGGTTCACCCATCCCGTAACCGGCGAGGAGATGCGTTTCGAAAGCGCGCTGCCTCAGGACATGCAGGACCTGATCGCCGCGCTTCAGGCGTGATCTGACGCACCATTTGGGCTGAAATAAACAGCACATGCGCGTGAGAGCACTGACATATTCATCGCATTTCGACGGATGTGCGCTCATATATCGTTAAGATTTTTGACGATGGGCGTCTTGAAAGGCGCGCGCATGTCTCCTAGATGAAATGTTAAGCCCCTAAACATTAGGAGGAGCAACAGGTGAGTAACTATAAGAATCTTCCCGCACCGACCCCCGAAGGTGGTCTGAACCGTTATATGCAAGAAATTCGGAAGTTCCCGATGCTGGAACCCGAACAGGAATACATGCTGGCCAAACGCTGGGTCGAGCAAGAGGACACCGAGTCCGCCCACGTGATGGTCACCAGCCACCTGCGCCTGGCCGCCAAGATCGCCATGGGCTATCGCGGCTATGGTCTGCCGCAAGCCGAAGTGATTTCCGAGGCAAACGTTGGTCTGATGCAGGCTGTGAAACGCTTTGACCCGGAAAAAGGCTTCCGTTTGGCGACCTATGCGATGTGGTGGATCCGCGCCTCGATCCAGGAATATATCCTGCGGTCGTGGTCGCTGGTGAAGCTGGGCACGACCTCGGCGCAGAAAAAACTGTTCTTTAACCTGCGCAAGGCCAAGGCCCGTATCGGCGCCTTCGAAGAAGGCGACTTGCGCCCTGAAAACGTCGCGCGTATCGCCCATGATCTGGGCGTGACCGAGGCCGAGGTGGTCAGCATGAACGGCCGTATGTCGGGCGGCGATGCCTCGCTGAACGCCACTGTCGGCTCGGATGGCGAAGGCACGATGCAATGGCAGGACTGGCTGGAGGACGAAAGCGCCGACCAGGCGGGCGACTATGCCGAAAAGGACGAAATGGATGCCCGCCGCGAATTGCTGGGCGAAGCCATGGATGTGCTGAACGACCGCGAGCGCGACATCCTGGTGCAGCGCCGCCTGTCCGAGGAAACCATCACGCTTGAGGACCTGAGCGGCCAATACGACGTCAGCCGCGAACGTATCCGTCAGATCGAAGTTCGGGCATTCGAAAAGCTTCAGGCCCGAATGCGCGACCTTGCGGCAGAAAAAGGGATGCTGGCCAGCGCCTGATCGTGTTAAAATAGAACCCGGCTCTGATCTCAGGGCCGGGTTTTTTCATGTCTGAATGTCAGGACGAGGTCAGCAATGAACGACGAAGACAAGGTAAGCGGGCGCTTGCACGGCGAACAATTCGAACCGGACAATCCCGAAGGGCTGCTGATGCGGATCGTCTATGTTCTGATCATCGGCGTCATGATGAGCCTGACGCAGACCATCCTTGGGGTGCTTACCCTGATCCAGCTTGTCATCATCGCCTTGAACAAGGGCGAGCCGAACGAAAACCTGGCTGATTTTGGCACGGATTTGGGTGTCTGGATGGCAAAATCCGTGCGCTATATGACTGCTGCAAGCGACGTCAAACCCTGGCCTTGGACCGAGCTGGACTAGGCCGTGACTGTCCGTCGTATCGTTGCCAACCTGCCCGCCAATGATACAGGCAAGGCGGCTGCGTTCTATCGCGATCTGCTGGGTCTGGACGTGCTGATGGACCTTGGTTGGATCACCACATTCGGCGGCAAGACTCCGGCCCCTGTGCAGGTCAGCGTGGCGACTGAGGGCGGCAGCGGAACCCCGGTGCCCCATCTGTCGATCGAGGTGGATGACGTCGACGCGATCCACGCCCGCGCGCAGAAACTGGGGTTCCAAATCGCTTATCCCCTGACCACAGAACCCTGGGGCGTGCGCCGCTTCTATGTGCGCGATCCGCTGGGCAATCTGATCAACATCGTCGCCCATTCCGAGTGATTATTTCAGAATGCCGGGCCAATTAGCATCCGCAGCGGCGATCCGTCCGGGGACATCCTTTAGCCAGCGGCGGCGCACGCTTTTGGAATAATTCAGGTACAGCTTGCCCTCGTAGATCGTCCAGGCCGCTGGGTCGGTGGGGGCGACATAGCCCTCGGATGCCGCATAGGCGCAATATCCGCCATATTGGGGCGCGTAGGCGGTTGGATCGGCCTGGAACTTGGCGCGGTTTTCCTCGGATGCAAAGCGCCAGGTCGCGCCCATCCAGTCATGCGTGATGTCGTTGCGGCCTTTGACAGGTTTGCTTTCGGTGAAATAGGCAACGACGTCACTGCCATCCACGGCGATGCCGTCCTCGGTATAGATCTTGGGCGACATGGCATGGGCCAGATGGGGCAGGGCGGCAGCAGCGGGCAGCATCAGCAGGAAGGCGCGGCGGTTCAGGGGCATCGGGGTCTCCTCCGGGGTTGTTTTCCCCAATGTGGCCCACCGAGCCCCATCGCGCTATCCCGCTCACGCCAGTTTGATGCGCCGTCATTGCACGTCAGGACCAGGCGCTGTAGCTGTGCGCAGGGGTTGCAACGGCGAAAGGAGGGCCAGGGATGATCGCTTATGCCTTGCTGTTCGGCTCTGCCTTTTTGGCGGCGACCCTACTGCCCATGCAATCCGAGGCCGTTCTGGTCACGCAATTGGTGCAAGGCCAGCATCCGGTGCTGACCCTTGTGGCCGTCGCGACAGCGGGAAACGTGCTGGGTTCGGTGGTGAACTGGTATCTGGGGCGCACGGTTCTGCGGTTTCAGAACAGGCGTTGGTTTCCGGCCTCGCCCGCGCAATTACAGCGCGCCCAAGGGTGGTATCACCGTTTCGGGCGCTGGTCGCTGCTGGCCAGTTGGGTGCCGATCGTGGGCGACCCGCTGACGGTGGTTGCCGGCGTGATGAAAGAGCCGCTGACGTCGTTTTTCCTGCTGGTGCTGATCGCCAAGGGCGCGCGCTATCTGGTGCTGGCAGCGGCGACCCTGGCGTGGCTTTGACGGGGGCTTAGTCCTCCATCGCCTCCAGCTCGTCGATGAAGCCTTCGATCATCGACAGGCCCTTGTCCCAGAATTTGGGGTCCGAGGCATCCAGGCCGAAGGGGGCCAGCAGCTCTTTGTGGTGCATCGATCCGCCCGCTTTCAACATGTCGAAATACTTGTCCTGAAAGCCTTCGGGCGCGGCCTCGTAGGCGGCATACAGCGCGTTCACCAGACCGTCGCCGAACGCATAGGCATAGACGTAGAAGGGCGAATGTACGAAGTGCGGGATATAGGCCCAGAAGGTTTCATACCCGTCCATGAAATCAAACGCGTCGCCCAATGATTCCGCCTGCACGGACATCCACAGCGCGTTGATGTCGTCAGGGGTCAGCTCGCCCTCGCGGCGCGCGGCGTGCAGCTTGCATTCGAAGTCATAGAACGCGATCTGGCGGACGACCGTGTTGATCATATCTTCGACCTTGCCGGCCAGCAGCACTTTGCGCTCTTCCTTGGTTTCGGCCTTTTCCAGCATTTTGCGGAAGGTCAGCATCTCGCCAAACACCGAGGCAGTTTCCGCCAGCGTCAGCGGGGTCGAGGACAGCATTTCGCCCTGATCAGCCGCCAAAACCTGGTGGACTCCGTGGCCCAGCTCGTGCGCCAGGGTCATCACGTCGCGCGGTTTGCCCAGATAGTTCAGCATCACATAAGGATGCACCTCGGTGACGGTTGGGTGGGCAAAGGCGCCGGGGGCCTTGCCGGGTTTCACGCCCGCGTCGATCCAGCCTTTGTCAAAGAACGGCTGCGCGATCTCGCCCATGCGCGGATCAAAGGCGCTGTAGGCCTCCATCACGATGCTTTGGGCGGCGTCCCAATCGACGGTCTTGGTGTCCTCCATCGGCAGGGGCGCGTTGCGGTCCCAGACCTGCATCCGGTCCAGACCCAGCCATTTACGTTTCAGGTTATAGTACCGGTGCGACAGGCGCGGATAGGCGGCGACAACGGCGTCGCGCAGGGCCTGAACCACCTCGGGTTCGACGTCATTGGACAGGTGCCGCCCGGTCTGAGGCGTTGGCATGTTGCGCCAGCGATCCAGCACCTCTTTTTCCTTGGCCTGCGTGTTGTGGACACGGGCGAAGGTCTTGATATTGGCGGCGAAAACCTCGGCCAATTCGCGCGAGGCGGCCTCGCGCTTGGCGCGGTCCTGTTCGGTTAGCAGGTTCAGGGTACCTTCGATGTTCAGCTCTTCGCCGTCCACGGTGAATTCCAGCCCGGCAATGGTTTCGTCGAACAGTTTCTCCCAGGCGTCCCCGACAACGCCCAGATCATGCAGGAACTGTTCCATCTCATCCGACAGCTGGTGCGGCTTCATCGCGCGGATACGGTCGAACACCGGCTTATAGCGCGCCAGATCGGTGTTTTCGGCCAGCATCGCGGACAGTTTGTCATCCTCGATCCGGTTCAGTTCCAGCGTGAAGAACACCAAAGGCGTGGTGAAATTGGTGATCTTTTCCTGGCAATCGGACATGAATTTCGCGCGGTCCGCATCCACCGTCAGCTGGTAATAGCGCAGCCCGGCATAGGACATCACGCGCCCGGCCTTGGTGCTGATCTTTTCGTTGCGCAGGACGCATTCCAGCAGGCCATCGGCATCCAGCGTGTCCAATTTACCCGCATAATCGGCCGCAAAGGCAGCGCATTCGGCCTCCAGCCAGTCCAGATCGGCGGTCAGCTCGGGCGCGTCGTCAGAGGCATACAGATCGGTCAGGTCCCATTCGGGCAACTCCCCAAAACCGTCAGAGCCGGACCCGGCATTTGCGTCGCGCACGGGGAAGGGAAGCTGGAACATGGAAGACCTCTTGTTTGGTTGCTCAACAGACATAGGACGGGCGCGCGCGGGCCTCAAGGGCTTGTGCGTCCGGGGCGGGCGGATAAGGTGGCTTTCGACAAAGAGGGGAGCATTATGCGCTATGTACGCTATGGTCAGCCGGGGGCCGAAAAGCCCGGAGTTCTGGATGCCGAGGGCCGCGTGCGGGATCTGTCCGGGGTGGTTGATGACCTGTCTGGCGATGTGCTGGGCGCGTTGCCGCAGGTCGATCCTGCGACGTTGCCTTTGGTCGACGGAAACCCGCGTTTGGGCATCCCCGTGGCGGGCATTGGCAAGCTGGTCTGCATCGGGTTGAACTATCGCGATCACGCCGAAGAGGCCGGGATGGCCATCCCCGAAGAACCGATTGTGTTCATGAAAGCCACCAGCGCGCTGAACGGGCCGAATGACCCGGTGCTGATCCCGCGCGGATCGCTGAAGTCCGATTGGGAGGTCGAGCTGGGCGTCGTCATCGGCAAACCTGCGAAATACGTCAAAGCTGCGGACGCACTGGACTATGTTGCGGGTTATACGATCGTGAATGACGTGTCTGAACGGGCATTTCAGGCGGAACGCGGCGGGCAGTGGACCAAGGGCAAAAGCTGCGACACTTTCGGGCCGGTGGGGCCGTGGCTGGTCAGCCGTGATGACGTGGCCGACCCGCAAAATATGGCGTTGGAGCTGGATCTGAACGGCAAACCGGCGCAGCGGGGGAACACCTCGTCGATGATTTTCACCATCGCGCAGATCATCGAGCATCTGACCGAAATGATGAGCCTGCAACCCGGTGATGTGATCGCGACTGGGACGCCTCCGGGTGTGGGGATGGGGATGACGCCGCCCACCTATCTGACAGCGGGCGACGTGATGGAGCTGCGGATCGACGGGTTGGGCCGCCAGCGCCAAGAGGTGCAGCAAGACTGAGCGCTCAGGCCTTTTTCGCCAGCGCCGTCATGATGTAGTGATTGTACTTGACGAATTGCTCGGCTGTGCGCGTGTTGCCGGTCAGGCGGTCATACAGTTTTGCACGACGGCGCTTGGTCAGGATTAGCCCCAGAAATCCACGTATGACCTTGCGGGCAAAGGGTTTTTTTGTCTGAAGCTCGTCGTTGAACCGATCAACACCCAGGCCGATGACGTGGAAAAAGTCCTGCTCCAGCTGGACAGAGGGCGCGACATCAACGGTGATATCCTCTTCGCTCAGCGCGTCGAATGCACTGGTGTTCAATGCCTTCTTATAGTCCTCGAACGGGTGGCCACCACCGACGCGGCTGGTGCGATCCGGCAGATAATAAGCAGGTTTTCGAAAGCAATCCGCGATGAGGATCAGCCCGTCTGGCGTCAGCATCTGGGCGCAGCGCGACAGCGAAATATCCATCGGAATATACTGAAAACTCTCGGAAAATAGGCAGAGATCAAAGGTCTGATCTGTCTGAAAATCCTCGAACATCATCTCGTGCAGCGTGGCGTTGGGGGCATTTTCCCGACACCGTTGCGCTAAATAGGCCGAGGGCACGATGATTTCGACCGTATGCCCAAGATCCAGCAATTTCCGAGCGGTGACGCCCGCGCCTCCGCCGATATCCAGAATTTTCAGGGGGCGATCGGGCAGCAGTTTAAACAGCTTCTCGGTATAAGCCTCTTGCGCGGGGCCCAGATTTGCTGCGCACAGATCAAAGTCATTCCAGAGCCCGTAGTGCAGGTTTTCCTTGCCCGTCAGAAACTTAACGGCCGCAAGGCCGACATCAAGGCCCACGGCCTTGGTATCAATTTTATTATTCATGTCTCCGTCCCTTGTTCTTATCCGGGATAGAGATCGCAGGGCGCTCTGGCAAGCGTTGCGGGTCAGGACGGGCTTGGAGGCTAGGGGCCTAGCAGGCTACTTTTTCTTCGTCCGCAAGGCGTGCATTGTCGAAAAAGCGCAGGATACGGGCCATTGCGGCCTCACGCATTTGCGGCGTTTCCATCAGCACTTCGTGTTCGCCGTTTTCGACCATCACCAATTCACCGCCCGGCCAGCTGTCCATACGGGTCTGAATGCGCTTGGGGTCAACGATGCGTTCATGGGTGCCCAAAAAGGTCAGGCAGGGCAGGTTGGGCGCAGGCTGACGGCTGAGATCCAGCGTGTCCTTCAAGGCCTCGTGCACCCAGTTCAGACTGGGACCGCCCAGGGAAAGCTCGGGATGTGCCATGACGTGATCCTGCATGAACGCATACATGTTTGGATCAGTGGTCAATGTGTTGTCTTCGAAGGGTTCGGACAGAACATAAGCCTCGGTCCGGGAACCGGGGGCCAAGCCATGAGAAGTGCCCAGAACCCGACTGGCCCAACTGATGGCCCAAGCGGCAGGACGGGTCGCAGGATGCATGATGATGCCCCACATCGGACCGGTAAAGACACAAGCCGCGACCGGCAGACCCTCCATCACAGCGCGTAGCCCGATGGCACCCCCCATGGAATGCGCGATCAGGAAATAGGGTTTGGGCAGGTCCAGATCCTCGGCGGCGTCGACCATCGCAGCGACGTCGTGCTGATAGTCGGAAAATTCGCCGACATGGCCGACCTGAGGGTCATCCAGCAGGCGATCCGCCAGCCCCTGTCCGCGCCAATCCATGGCCAAAGTGGCATAGCCGCCCTGTTCCAGAGCTGCCGCCGTATGCGTGTATTTCTCGGCATATTCCGTGCGGCCGGGGAACAGCAGAACTGTCCCCTTTTCGGCCTGCTGCCCCCACAGAACCGCGCGCACGCGCACGCCATCCGGTGTGTCCAACCAATATGCGGCACCTTCAGGTGCGATACTGGCAATATCGGTCAGAAAAGGGGCAGGGGTCATTGTGTCAGGCCAGTGCCGCGCCCAGCTGCATGGCTTTGCCCATGTCGCCGTCAACGGTCAGCTTGCCGCTCATGAAAGCGGCGGTGGGGTTAATGTCACCGGTCATCATCGATTCGAACGTGTCGGCATCGGCGGTCAGGGTAACGTCGGCGTCGTCGTCGGACAGGCGTGCGCCATCGGCATCCACGACAATTGCGCCTTCGCCTTCGATCACGAATTTGGCCGAACCGTCAAAATCGACGTCGGACATTTTCTCGTTCAGCGCAGCGACTGCGGCTTCCATCTTCTCGCTCATGGTCTCTTCCCTTTAATTTGATGGCCCAGGGGTGGTCAAAACTGCCGGGCGCGTTAAACTTGATATTGTTATGAGCGTGAAGAAATACAATCTCAAACGTATCGTTGCGGCAACCCTGCTGACAGTAACGTTTTCCATACCTTTACAGGTGCGGGCCGATTCTGTGCCGAATCCAGTACCGGAAATGTTGCAACAGCTAAAGTCCGCTGACCCGGTCGAGGCCAAGCGCCTGGCTGACGAAATTGCCCTGCGTTGGGGGCATTCGGGGTCGCCTGCGATTGATCTGCTGTTGAAACGTGGCATCGACGCCGCCGGTCGTGGGGATTTCGCCGAGGCGATTGGCCATCTGACGGCCCTGACCGATCACGCGCCCGACTTTGCCGAAGGCTGGCATCAGCGCGCCAGCACCTATTACCGGATGGATCGCTATGGGCTGGCGATCCATGATTTGGAACGCGCGCTGCATCTGAATCCGAGCAATTTTCAGGCAATGTATGGGGTCGGAACGATCCTGGAGGAATTGGGCAAACTGGAATTGGCGCATGAGGCCTACACGCTTGCGCTAACCGTTTACCCGCACTACGAGGAAGCCCAGAACGCCATTGCGCGCCTGGGATCCCGGGTCACTGGACAAGAGCTTTAGGCGACACAAAGTCGGACAAGGACGGCCCCCTTATGGCCCAGAATGCGCGGATCACGGCTGTCCTGGGGCCGACCAATACCGGCAAAACCCACTATGCCATCGAACGGATGCTGGGCTATCGCACCGGCGTGATCGGCTTGCCGTTGCGCCTGCTTGCGCGCGAGGTCTATGACAAAATCGTTGCCGCGCGCGGGCCGTCGGTCGTGGCGCTGATTACTGGCGAAGAACGGATCGTACCTCCGCGGGCGCAATACTGGGTTTGCACGGTCGAGGCGATGCCCGAAGGCATGGGCGCTGATTTCGTAGCCATCGACGAAGTTCAGCTGTGCGAAGACCCGGACCGGGGGCATGTCTTTACCGACCGGCTGTTGCGATCTCGTGGGCTGTTGGAAACCGTGTTTTTGGGGGCGGACACCATCCGCCCGACCATCGCCCAACTGGTTCCCGGAACCGAGTTTTTGCAGCGCCAGCGCATGTCGCGGCTGACCTATACCGGCCCCAAAAAGATCAGTCGGATGAAACCGCGCAGTGCCATCGTTGGTTTCTCGGTCGATGATGTCTATGCCATCGCCGAGCTGATCCGTCGTCAGCGGGGGGGCGCGGCCGTTGTGATGGGGGCGCTGTCACCGCGCACCCGGAACGCTCAGGTCGAATTGTACCAGAACGGGGATGTCGATTTCCTGGTGGCAACAGATGCCATCGGGATGGGGCTGAACCTGGATATTGACCACGTCGCCTTTTCCTCGATCATCAAATTCGATGGGCGGCGGATGCGGTACTTGCAAGCCAATGAAATGGCGCAGATTGCCGGGCGTGCAGGGCGCGGCATGACCGATGGCAGCTTTGGTGTGACCGGGGATGTGCCCAACCTGCCCGAAGAAACGGTCGAAGCCATCGAAGAGCACCGCTTCGCCCCGGTCCGCAAAATCCAGTGGCGCAATGCCGCGCTGAAATTCGGCTCGATCGAGGCACTGACACGCAGCCTGGAAGAACAGCCCAAACACGAGCTTCTGCTGCGCGCCCGCGAGGCGGACGACTTGATGGCGCTGAAATCCTTGCAATCGGTGGCAGAAATCCGCGCACGCGCCAGTGACGCGCAATCCGTACGGATGCTGTGGGATGTTTGCCGTATTCCTGATTTCAGAGGCATCAGCCACAATGAACACGCGGGTTTGTTAGAGCAGATCTTTAACGATTTGCACGAATACGGGCGAATTCCCAACGATTGGCTGGCCAAACAGGTCAACCGGATCGACAGGACAGAAGGCGACATTGACACATTGTCGAAACGTCTGGCCTTTATTCGCACGTGGACATATGTCGCGCAGCGAGCAGGCTGGGTTGACGACGAAACCCATTGGCGCGAAGAGACTCGCGCTGTAGAAGACAGACTGTCGGACGCGCTACATATGCGTTTGACTCAGAGATTTGTGGACCGGCGCACATCCGTTTTGTTGCGGCGGCTCAAACAGAAGGAGGCCCTTTTGGCCGAAGTGAATGATCAGGGTGAAGTGACCGTCGAAGGCGAATTCGTCGGTCGATTGGAAGGGTTCCGTTTCCGTCAGGACAAGGACGCAACTGGGCAAGAGGCGAAAACGCTTCGCCAGGCCAGTTTGCAGGCCTTGACGCCGCATTTCAATTTGCGGGCGGACCGGTTCTATAATGCACCCGATACCGAGATTGATTTTACCGAACAGGGCGGCCTCATGTGGGGCGAACACGCCGTGGGCAAACTGGTGTCGGGCGCGGATCCGCTGAAACCCGAGGTGTCCGCCTTTGTCGATGACGAAGCTGGCGCAGATGTGGCCCAGAAGGTGCAGCGCCGTCTGCAACACTTTATCGACCGCAAGGTCGCGGCCCTGTTCGAGCCGCTGCTGGCCATGGGCCAGGACGAGGCGCTGACCGGGCTGGCCCGTGGCTTTGCGTTTCAGTTGGTCGAGAACTTCGGCATCATCCCGCGCGGCCAGATTGCCGACGAGGTGAAGGCGCTGGACCAAGAAGCCCGTGGCGCGTTGCGCAAACACGGTGTGCGTTTTGGTCAGTTCACCATCTTCATGCCGCTGCTGCTGAAACCCGCGCCGACCCGTCTGCGTCTGGTGTTGTGGTCGCTGTCCAAGGGGCTGCAAGACTTCCCCGAGTCGCCGCCCCCCGGTCTGGTGACCGTGCCCGCGCTGGCCGGCATGCCTGACGGTTTCTTTGCGATGTCCGGCTATCGTGCAGCGGGCGAGCGGGCGATCCGGATCGACATGCTGGAACGTCTGGCAGACATGCTGCGTGCCGAAGACAGCCGCGGTGGTTTCGAAGCCAAGGCCGACATGTTGTCGATCACCGGCATGACGCTGGAACAGTTCGCCGACCTGATGTCGGGTCTGGGCTACGCCGCCGAAAAAGGCGAGCGGGAGAAGGTCAAGGCCGTCCCAACCGAGGATGCTCCGGCCGAGGAAACTGCGACCGAGGAAGCTGCGACCGAAGGTGAGGCTGCCGAAGAGACCCCGGTTGAGGCCGCCGAAACTGCGGAAGCCCCTGAAACTGTTGCAGAACCTGAGGTCGAGGCTCCGGTCGCGGAAACCGCAGAGGCTGCTCCGGTCGAGGCCGAGGCTGCTGAGGCCGCACCGGCGGAACCTGAGATGGAAGTCTTCTTTACTTTCACTTGGGGTGGCCGCCGTCCGAACGCGAACAAGCCGCGTGGCGACCGTCCGCGCGGCAAGCAAGGCGATCGTCCGCGTGGGGACCGCAAAGGCGGCAAACCTCCGCGTCGTGGTGACAACAAGGGTGGCCGTTCGAAGTCTAAATCCTTCGAGGCACGTCCGCCCAAGAAAGAAAAGAAAATCGACCCTGACAACCCCTTTGCAGCTGCGCTGATGGGGCTGAAAGACAACAGCTGATCGCGTCGCATGACCACTGCGACCCCTAAGCTGCGCGTCGATAAATGGCTCTGGTTCGCGCGTTTCTATAAAACGCGCGGGCTGGCCAGCTCGAAGGTGACCGGCGGGCACATCCGGGTGAACGGCTCGAAAATCGCCAAAGCCTCGTATGGGGTGGCGGCGGGGGACGTTCTGACGCTGCCGCAGGGCAATCAGATTCGGGTTGTCAAAGTTGTGGAGCTGGGAACACGGCGCGGCCCCGCGCCCGAGGCCCAAACGCTGTATGAGGATTTGACCGAGGTCAAGGACGTCGTCCCAAAGGCGCCCAGATTTGAAGGCAAAGGACGCCCGACCAAGCGGGACAGGCGAATGATCGACTTTGGTCGCGCTGGGGAACTTGAATGATCAAGGCCATTGTTCTAGCTAAGGCCAGACAAAATGATGGAAGAGAATTATGACCTACGTTGTCATCGATAACTGCATCGCATGTAAATACACCGACTGCGTCGAAGTTTGTCCGGTGGACTGTTTTTACGAAGGTGAAAACATGCTGGTGATCCATCCCGACGAATGTATCGATTGTGGCGTATGCGAGCCCGAATGCCCGGCAGATGCCATCCGCCCCGATACCGAGCCGGAGATGGAAAAATGGGTCGAGTTTAACCGCAAATACTCGGAAGCATGGCCGGTCATCGTGTCCAAGAAAGACCCGATGCCAGGCTATGAAGAGAAAGACGGGGAAACCGACAAAGTGACCAAGTACTTCTCTGAGGCTCCGGGCGAGGGCGGCTAAGGCTGATTCGTTTGGCAGGCCTGCAATCGGGTCTGGAACTCTTGAATATGATCAAAAGCCCTTATTCCTAAGGGATTTTCTGCGCTGCGGCCAATGGTGCTTTTGGTTGGGCGTATTTTGTGCTAATATGTCAGGCATATGACGAAGATCACTTGATATCTGGCCTTCGCGCGGTTGCCCTGTTGGGCCTATGCGAAATTCAACAAACTGACGAGCGTACGCTGTACCTCGCCGGTTTTCTTGTCGCCTGATGATGGTGGTTCTTGCTAGGAAGGACTGCATGAGCAAAACTAAGAAATCGGATTTCAGCCCGAACGAGTACGTGGTCTATCCTGCCCACGGTGTCGGGCAGATCGTGTCCATCGAAGAACAAGAGATCGCCGGCATCAAGCTGGAGCTGTTCGTTGTTTCGTTCGAAAAGGACAAGATGACCCTGCGGGTCCCCACCAACAAAGCGCTGGAAATCGGCATGCGCTCGTTGTCGTCGCCGGACGTGGTCAGCCAGGCCATGAAAACGCTGAAGGGCAAGGCCAAGGTCAAACGCGCCATGTGGTCGCGTCGCGCGCAGGAATATGAGCAGAAGATTAACTCGGGCGACCTGATCGCGATTGCCGAAGTGGTGCGCGACCTGCACCGCACGGATGATCAACGCGAGCAGAGCTACTCGGAGCGTCAGCTGTACGAAGCCGCGCTAGAGCGTCTGACACGCGAAGTGGCGGCCGTTTCGGGCGCTGATGAGGGTGATGCCGCCAAGCAGGTCGGTGAGGTTCTGATGAGCCGCGTCGCGGCCTGATCGGCTGACAGTATCGTAACGAATTGAATGGCGCCCTCGGGCGCCATTTTTCGTGTGTGAACGACAGGCAGTCAACGGCCAGCAATAGCTGTGCCCAGTCGAAATCAGTCAGTTCTGTTTGGGAATTTACGAATTGGAGCGGGCGAGGCGATTCGAACGCCCGACCCTAACCTTGGCAAGGTTATGCTCTACCCCTGAGCTACGCCCGCACCATTTCGTGAGGCGGGTGATAAGAAATTGAGGGCGGGCATGCAAGAGCAAAAAGTGCGGAAATCGCGAAAACCTGTGGATAATTTGCGTTGAGATTTCGGGGGCATAGAAGGCAAAGCTAACGCTCTGCATAAACGAAAAAACGCGGCCGAAGCCGCGTCTTTCGTATTCCCGATAAGGGAGATTTGGAGCGGGCGAGGCGATTCGAACGCCCGACCCTAACCTTGGCAAGGTTATGCTCTACCCCTGAGCTACGCCCGCTTCCTTGGGTGAGGCGTGGAATAGGCCGTATCGCGCGGGGGTTCAAGCAGAAAATGTGCTCAAACCGGATTTTTTCACCACAGCGCATGGCCCAGGTTTGCCAGCGCCGCGGTAAGCATAACCACAAAGGTCAAAGCAGCGCCGCCGCCTCGTAAAATGGGGGTGTGAGGCTGGCGTCCCATGCCAACCGCATGCATCACGCGGGACAGCAAAAGCGCGCCGCCCAACAGGTGCGTGGCGAGGGGCGGCATTGATTGCAGCTCGCCCAGAGCGATCAGAATCACGGCGAAAGGAACGTATTCTGCAAAGTTCGCATGGGTCCGCATCGCGTTCAGCATAACGGGATCGCCTTTGTCGCCGCTGCCAATCCTTTGGCGGACGCGAACTTTGACCACCCAGAGGCTAAGAAAGACATAAAACGCGCCCAGCAGGCCCGCATAGATTGGTGTGATTGTAAGGCTCATCTGGCATTCCTTCGGATCGGTTCATCCCGCAATAGGCCAGAGAGAGCGGTGGGCTTCCAGTCCCAAAACGCCGCGTTCCGTAACGAAAAGGGGCACCCGATGGGTGCCCCTGATTTGGTTGTTTCGTCCGGGATCGCTTATTCGATTTCGATCAGCAAATCCTTGGCGTCGATCTGGGCACCGGGGCTGACATGCAGCGCCTTGATGGTGCCGCTGCGTTCGGCGTGGATGCCGGTTTCCATCTTCATGGCTTCGATGGTCAGCAGCAGATCGCCTTCGGTCACTTGTTGGCCCGAGGTGACAGCCACACTGGCCACGACACCAGGCATCGGCGCGCCGATATGCGCCTCGTTACCGACCTCTGCCTTGGGACGCGCAGCGGTGGTGGATTTGATCAGACGGTTCGGCACGCGGATCACGCGCGGCTGGCCGTTGAGCTCAAAGAACACCTTCACTTCGCCGTTTTCGTCTGTTTCACCAATGGCTTGCAGGCGGATTTCCAAGGTCTTGCCGGGGTCGATTTCTGCCGAGATCTCTTCGCGCGGTTCCATACCATAGAAGAACGTCCTGGTCGGCAGGGTCCGCACGGGGCCGTATTGGCGATGACGCCCCATGTAATCCAGGAAGACCTTGGGATACATGAGATAGCCGTTCAGATCCTCGTCGTCGATCTCCATCCCGTCCAGATCGGCGCTGAGTTTGGTGCGCTCGTCCTCAAGGTTAACGGCTGTCAGGTGTTTGCCGGGACGTTCGGTATTGGGGGCCTCGTCCTTCAGCACCTTTTTCACGATCGTATCGGGGAACCCACCCGGAGGCTGACCCAGATTGCCGCGCATCATGTCCACAACCGAGTCGGGGAAGGCGACCTCTTTGTCGGGGTTTTCCACGTCGGCGCGGGTCAGGTTTTGGCTAACCATCATCAGCGCCATGTCGCCCACCACCTTCGAGGACGGCGTCACCTTGACGATATCGCCGAACATTTTGTTAACCTCGGCGTAGGTGTGCGCGACCTCGTGCCAGCGTTCCTCTAGCCCGACCGAACGCGCTTGCGCCTTGAGGTTGGTGAATTGACCGCCGGGCATCTCGTGCAGGTAAACCTCGGAGGCGGGGGCGGCCAGGCCGCTTTCGAATGCGACGTATTGGGCGCGCACCTGTTCCCAGTAGTCGCTGATCTGGCGCACCTTGCCGATGTCCAGGCCGGTGTCACGGTCGGTGTGTGCCAAAGCCTCGACAATCGAACCCAGGCAGGCCTGGGAAGTCCCGCCCGAGAACGCATCCATTGCCGCGTCAACGGCATCCACGCCCGCGTCCGACGCAGCCAAAATGGTGGCACCGGCGATGCCGCTGGTGTCATGGGTGTGGAAGTGAACCGGGATGCTCAGCTCTTCTTTCAGGGCTTTGACCAGCACACGGGCCGCGGCGGGTTTCAGCAGGCCGGCCATGTCTTTCAGGCCCAGAACATGGGCACCGGCGGCCTCCAGCTCTTTGGCCATGGCGACATAATATTTCAGGTCATACTTGGCGCGATCCGGGTTCAGAATGTCGCCGGTATAACAGATCGTGCCTTCGCAGATCTTACCGCTGTCGATCACCGCATCCATGGCGACGCGCATGTTTTCAACCCAGTTCAGGCTGTCGAACACGCGGAAGACATCCACGCCGGTCTCGGCCGCCTGTCGGACAAATTCCTGCACGACGTTATCGGGATAGTTGGTGTATCCCACGCCATTGCTGGCCCGCAGCAGCATTTGCGTCAGCACGTTGGGCATGGCGGCGCGCAGGTCGCGCAGGCGCTGCCAGGGGCATTCCTGCAAGAAGCGATAGGCGACGTCGAAGGTCGCGCCCCCCCAGCATTCCACGCTAAACAGTTGCGGCAAGTTGGCCGCATAGGCCGGAGCCACTTTGATCATGTCGATCGAGCGCATCCGGGTCGCCAGCAGCGACTGGTGCCCGTCGCGCATGGTGGTATCGGTCAGCAGCAGTTGCTTTTGATCCAGCATCCAGTCAGCAACTGCCTTGGCGCCTTTGTCCTCTAGCAAGGTGCGCGTGCCGGGCTGGATGACCTCTCCCTTAGCGGGGGGCTTGGGCAGTTTGATATCCTCGGGTTTGGGACGCCCTTGGGTTTCGGGATGCCCGTTCACGCTGATATCGGCGATATAGGTCAGCACCTTGGTGCCACGGTCGCGACGTTGGTCGAAATGGAACAGGCCGGGCGTCGTGTCGATGAACTTGGTCGTGTATTCGTTCGACAGGAAGGTCGGGTGTTTCAGCAGGTTTTCAACAAAGGCGATGTTGGTGCTGACGCCACGAATTCGGAATTCGCGCAGCGCACGGTCCATCCGCGAGATCGCGGCCTCGGGCGTCTGGGCGTGGGCGGTGACTTTGACCAGCAGGCTGTCATAATAGCGCGTGATGACGCCCCCCGCATAGGCCGTGCCGCCGTCCAGACGGATGCCCATGCCGGTGGCCGAGCGATAGGCCGTCAGGCGGCCATAGTCGGGGATAAAGTTGTTCTGCGGGTCCTCGGTGGTGATCCGGGTTTGCAGCGCGTGGCCATTCAGACGGATTTCCGACTGGTCGGTCTTGCCGGTCGCCTCGGCCAGGGGTTTGCCCTCGGCGATCTTGATCTGTGCCTGCACGATGTCGATGCCGGTCACCTCTTCGGTGACGGTGTGTTCGACCTGGACGCGGGGGTTCACCTCGATGAAGTAGAATTTGCCGCTGTCCATATCCATCAGGAATTCGACGGTGCCAGCGCATTCATAGTTCACATGGGCACAAATCTTGCGGCCAAGATCACAGATTTCCTCGCGCTGTTGCTGGGTCAGATAGGGGGCAGGGGCGCGTTCCACGACCTTTTGATTGCGGCGCTGGACCGAGCAATCGCGTTCCCACAGGTGATAGATTTCCCCATGTTGATCGCCCAGAATCTGCACCTCGACGTGGCGAGCGCGGATGATCATCTTTTCCAGATAACCCTCGCCGTTGCCAAAGGCAGCTTCTGCCTCGCGACGGCCTTCCAGAACCTTTTCTTCCAGCTCGTCCTCGGCTTCGATCGGGCGCATACCGCGACCACCGCCGCCCCAGGACGCCTTCAGCATCAGAGGATAGCCAACCTCGGCCGCTTCTTTCTTGATGGCCACCATGTCATCGCCCAGCACCTCGGTGGCGGGAATGACGGGCACGCCGGCCTCGATCGCGACGCGACGGGCGCTGGCCTTGTCGCCAAGCGCGCGCATGGTTGCAGCTTTGGGCCCGATAAAGGTGATGCCGTTCGCCGCGCAGGCATCCACGAAATCAGGGTTTTCCGACAGCAGACCATAGCCCGGATGGATCGCATCCGCCCCGCTTTCCTTGGCGACGCGAATAATCTCGTCAATGCTCAGATAGGCGGCGACGGGCCCCATCCCTTCGCCGATCCGATAGGCCTCGTCCGCTTTGAAACGGTGCAGGCCCAGCTTGTCCTCCTCGGCGTAGATCGCCACAGTTTTCTTGCCCAGTTCATTCGCGGCCCGCATGACGCGGATCGCAATTTCACCTCGGTTGGCAATTAGGATTTTTTGGAAATCAGGCATCAGAAAGCTCCCCTCATTGGCATCTGTCCTGGTTACAGTTGGTCATTGCTAGCGTTCCGCTGCGCCGCAGCGCAATACCTAGTCGTACGGAGATCGTAAGATTTCTGTAACATTCGGTGTCAAATGATGCAGAGCTCCTACCCTTCGGGCGAATAAAAAACGATATTATAAGAAAATAACGATAAACACAAGATGCCAGGATTGCTCTGCTACGTGCCTTGCAACGAGGGGTTTTGCCGAAATGATAACGCTATCGTGGGCGGGCGAGGTGGCTAATCAGGCCAATCGAGACGAAAGATCAGCCACAGACGCAGCCCCAAGTTGCCCCATATTGGCCAGTAAATCTCGGTGCAGCAGATCGACCAGATGGGCAGGGCCGTCAGCCCCCAAAGCGCCCAAAGCATAGTGCCAGGCCCGTCCCATCATCACGAAATCGGCCCCCAAGGCCAGCGCGCGGCAAATGTCCAGCCCGCCCTCGATGCCGCTGTCAAAGATCACAGGCAGCTTGGTGGCGGCGCGGATGTTTGGCAGCACCTCGATACTGGCGGGTGCGGCATCAAACTGTCGACCCGCGTGATTGCTGACCCAAATCCCGTCGACGCCTGCCGCCTCCAGCTGAGGAACATCGCGCGCGTCCAGCACGCCTTTGATGACAAGCGGGCCATCCCATTCGTCCCGCAGCGCTTGTAGATAGGACCAATCCGGCGAGGTGCGCAGCAAATACCCCACATGTTCGGTCGAACTAAGCCCCGTCACCGCATCCGCATAGCTGTCGATCAGCCGCATGCGAGGCATCCCGTGCTTCAGCGTCCCCATGGCCCAGGCAGGGCAGCGCGCAACTTGTGTCAGCAGTCGCGGCGTCAGCTTTGGCGGGCTGGTCAGGCCTGATCGCGTTTGCCGCTCGCGACGGCTGGCGACAGGGACATCGGCGGTCAGAACCAGTACGTGGAAACCCGCGTCCCGCGCCCGTTTCAGCATGTCTGACCGGATCAAAGGGTCGCGCGGGGGATAGACCTGAAACCAGCCGTTTCCGTCCAGACACTCAGCCACATCCTCGGGGGTGCGACTGGCGACGGTTGACAGCCCATAGGGCAAGTGCTGACGCGTCGCCTCGGCCGCCAGCAGGCGCTCGGCATTAGGCCAGAACAGCCCGGACATCCCCACCGGACTCACGCCAAAAGGCAGCGGATGCCTGCGCCCAAACAGCTCAACCGACAGGTCCGGCGTGATCTCTCCGTGGAGGATCGAGGGCATCATCAGCACCGCGTCCAACTTTTCACGATTGCGCCGCTGGGTGGCCTCGACCCCGGTTGCGCTGTCAAGATATTCGAACACAAACCACGGCATCCGCTGCTGTGCGCGGGCTTTCAGGTCGGAAATGGCCGGAAATCTTTGATGCAAGTCCATACAGGCATTTGGGCGTGCAGTGCCGCGAATGTCCAGCGCCTGTATTGCGCGGGAAATATGTGTGAACATAGGGGGAACAACACTTTATCTTGTGCAAAGGGGACGCTAGATTGCCTGTCATGAGTCATTTTGATGAAAACGATGCCTTCGAGGGCGCCTCTTTGTCCCAGCGTGCCATGGCGGCGCGCCCGATGCCCTATTTGGATGAATTGAACGCGGCGCAACGTGCCGCGGTCGAGGCGTTGGATGGCCCTGTGCTGATGCTGGCGGGGGCGGGCACTGGCAAAACCAAGGCGCTGACGACCCGCATCGTGCATCTGATGAACACGGGGCGCGCCCAGCCAAACGAGATTCTGGCCGTGACCTTCACCAACAAGGCCGCGCGCGAGATGAAGAATCGCGTGGGGGGCATGTTGGGCCACGCCGCCGAAGGGATGCCCTGGCTGGGGACGTTTCACTCGATTTGTGTGAAACTGCTGCGCCGCCATGCAGAATTGGTTGGGTTAAAGACAAATTTCACCATTCTGGACAAGGATGACCAGATCCGTTTGATGAAGCAGTTGATCGTCGCAAATGACATTGACGAGAAACGCTGGCAGGCGCGAGAGCTGGCCGCAATCATCGACAACTGGAAAAACCGGGCTTGGACGCCGACACAGGTCCCCGCAGCCGAGGCTGGCGCGTTCAACCATCGCGGCACCGAACTCTATGACCAATACCAAATCCGTCTGCGCGAGCTGAACGCCGTGGATTTCGGGGATCTGCTGCTGCATGTGGTGACAATTTTCCAAACCCATGACGACATTCTGGAGCGGTACCGGCGTTGGTTCCGCTACATCCTTGTGGACGAATATCAGGATACGAATGTTGCCCAATACCTGTGGCTGCGGCTGTTGGCGGGCGGGCATAAAAACATCTGCTGCGTGGGCGATGACGACCAGTCGATCTATGGCTGGCGCGGCGCCGAAGTGGGCAATATCCTTCGGTTTGAAAAAGATTTTCCGGGTGCCGAGGTGATCCGGCTGGAGCAGAACTATCGCTCGACCCCCCATATTCTGGCTGCGGCTTCAAACGTCATTCAAGGCAACGAGGGACGTCTGGGCAAGACGCTATGGACGGCCGCCGAGGACGGTGAAAAGGTCCGCCTGATCGGTTTGTGGGATGGTGAAGCCGAGGCGATTTGGATCGGCGAAGAGATCGAAGCTTTGCAGCGTGGCACGCGTGGGTTACGGAATTTCGGGCTGGATCAGATGGCTATTTTGGTGCGCGCCAGTCATCAGATGCGCGCTTTCGAGGACCGATTCCTGACGATTGGGCTGCCTTATCGCGTCATCGGTGGCCCGCGATTCTATGAGCGGATGGAGATCCGCGATGCCATGGCCTATTTCCGGGTTGTGACCTCGCCCAGCGATGATTTGGCCTTTGAGCGGATTGTGAATACGCCCAAACGTGGGCTTGGGGACAAGGCCCAACAAACCATCCGCGATATCGCTCGCGCCAATGGTGTGCCCTTGCTCGAAGGCGCGCGCCTGGCCCTGGCCGACGGGCTGATCAAGGGCAAAGGCGGCGGGAATTTGCGCAAATTGGTCGATGATCTGGCCCGCTGGAGCGATATGACTCGCGGTCCGGTTTTGGCCTTTCAGGATCCTGGCGATGACGTGCTGGACGACGGTGGGGCGCAACCCCAGTTTGACGACCCGGACGTGTCTCATGTGGAATTGGCGCAGATTATTCTGGACGAATCCGGCTACACGACCATGTGGCAGAACGACAAAACACCCGACGCTCCGGGGCGTTTGGAGAACCTGAAAGAGCTGGTTAAGGCTTTGGAACAGTTCGAGAATCTGCAAGGGTTCCTGGAACATGTCAGCCTGATCATGGACAACGAGCAGGGCAATGATGGCGAAAAAGTCAGCATCATGACCCTGCACGCGGCCAAAGGGTTGGAATTCCCCGCTGTCTTCTTGCCGGGGTGGGAAGACGGGTTGTTCCCGTCACAGCGCTCGATGGACGAATCCGGCCTGAAAGGGTTGGAAGAGGAGCGCCGCCTGGCCTATGTGGGCATCACGCGGGCCGAGGAGTTGTGTACAATTTCCTTCACCAGCAACCGGCGCGTGTTCGGGCAATGGCAGTCTCAGCTACCCTCGCGATTCGTGGATGAATTGCCCGAAGACCATGTGGACGTGCTGACGCCGCCGGGGCTTTATGGCGGTGGATTTGGAGCGGCGCGTCCGACGGCCGGGATCGAAACCCAAGCGGCATCTGCGGACGGATATGATTCTCCCGGATGGCGGCGGATGCAGGACCGGTCGTCGCGCCGCCCGGTCAGTCAGCCGCGCGAAAGCCGCAACATGACGATTGACGCCACGGCCGTGCCCTCGTTCGAGATTGGTGCGCGCGTGTTCCACCAGAAATTCGGCTATGGCAATGTCATGGATGTCGAAGGTGACAAGCTGGATATCGAGTTCGACAAGGCCGGGCGCAAACGTATCGTGGCGCGTTTTGTGACCGCGCCAGACGACATCCCGTTCTAGGCTAAACAGACAGACATTGAACGACGCGAGCGGGCACCTGATGGGTGTCCGCTTTTTTCTGTGCCGTTCAGACGGCCAAAACCATGTCCTGAAATAGAAAACGGCGGCACCCAGGGAGGAGGAGAGGGTACCGCCGTCTTATCAACGACCTACCCAGGGAGGAGGAGAGGGCGGTCGTATTCTGGTCAAAGCGCGGCGACCTCTAGGGAGGAGGAGAAGAGATCGCCGCTCTTGACAACGATAGGTACCAAGGGAGGAGGAGGACCCATCGTATTCTGTTGTAAGCGCGGCGATCTCCAGGGAGGAGGAGAGGAGATCGCCGCTCTTAGTTACGGACCTCTCAGGGAGGAGGTCGAAAGGCCCGTATCTGTTTGGGCCATTTGGCCCGAATTAGGTGCGACGACATCAGGGAGGAGGAGAGATGTCGCCGCTTTTCCAGAAACCCCAGGGAGGAGGAGAGGGGTCTCCGAACTGAATGTCTTAGTGCGCGTCGTAGACGTGCTCCCATGCGACCGACCGGATCTGAGCGCGGCACATTCCGAGATCACGCAGGTCTGCGTTGCTCAGAGAGGCCAGTTCGTTCAGCGTGCTACGGAAGGTCTTGTATCGGGCGTAACGCGCGCCCAGGTTTTTGATCAGGGCGGCGAAACGATCAGTGATGCCATTGTTGGCGTTTTGAATGTCTGATGCGTAAGCCATTATGTTTCTCGTCATGTTTTGTGCTGCGCGTTTCCTGCGCTGTTGATACCAAGATAGGGAATTGCTGCATCTGCACAATACTTTTTGCTGCATTGCAGCTATGCGCAGAATGCATAAGTATTGTTGACCTATCGTAAAGCTGTTTATTAAATGTGGGTATTGGGTATGCGGCGCGAATTTCCGGCCCGGCACCTGATTGGGTCGTTTTGGGGCTTGTCTCTGCGCGCAAATACATCACCTATTGCGACGACTTTTTGACAGGAGGGCCTCATGGCAATCACGCGTGAACAGGTAGAGCAGGCGCTTACCCAGATTCAGATCCCAGGCGGCGGAACACTGATGTCGCGGGACTTTGTGCGCGCCATGCGGATTGATGGGGATGCCATTAGCTTTGTCATCGAGGCACCGAATGCCCAGGCGGCTCAGGCCTTGTCGACCGTGCGTGATCAGGCCGAGGCCGCTGTTAGCGCATTGCCCGGCGTGTCCAAGGCGATGGTCGCTTTGACCGCGCATGGCCCTGCCCAAGCGCCTCAACAATCCGCACCCAATCTAAAGGTAGGCGGCCACCCCAAACCGCAAGCTGGCCCGACAAAACCAGCGGGCATTGATAAGATCATTGTCGTAGGCTCGGGCAAGGGCGGTGTGGGCAAATCCACGGTCTCTTCGAATCTGGCGGTGGCGTTGGCCAAGCAGGGTCGCAAGGTTGGGTTGTTGGATGCCGATATCTATGGCCCCTCGCAACAACGTATGATGGGCACGACCAAACGCGCCGCCAGCCCCGACGGCAAAATCATCACGCCGCTGCACAATCATGGGGTCACGTTGATGTCGATCGGCATGATGATGGACCCGGAAAAGGCCGTGATCTGGCGCGGGCCGATGTTGATGGGCGCCTTGCAGCAGATGCTGGGGCAGGTCGACTGGGGAGAGTTGGACGTGCTGATCGTCGATCTTCCGCCGGGCACGGGCGATGTGCAGCTGAGCCTGTGTCAGAAAACCCTGCTGACCGGGGCCATCGTTGTCTCGACCCCGCAGGACGTTGCATTGATTGACGCGCGCAAGGCGATCGACATGTTCAACACGCTGAAAACGCCGGTTCTGGGGCTGGTTGAAAACATGTCCGTCTATCATTGTCCGAATTGTGGGCACGAGGCGCATATCTTTGGGCATGGCGGTGTGGCGGACGAGGCGAGTAAGCTGGACGTCCCCCTGCTGGCGCAACTGCCCATTGATCTAGACACACGCCTGGCCGGGGATGCGGGCACGCCCATCGCGGCAGGGGATGGCCCGATGGCACAAGCATATGCACAAGTTGCGGATCGCCTGATCAAGGGCGGCATGGCCTAAAGGCCCCTCGGTCTGCTCTAAAATGGGAGCGGGCTGGGATTGCATGGAACTTCTGGGATTTTACGGGATTTGCAGCGCGCCTGCCTTCGGTTGACGAGGGCAGGCGCGAATCACTTTGGCTGATGTTGCCGTGATTTGCTGTGAATTCATGGGATTGCGCGGGATTTCGATGGATTTTGGCAGAATCCTCAGTTCAAACGACAACAGGCAGGTCGGCTTTTCAGAAAAAAGTTTGGGATTGCCCGGATCGAATGGGTGAGGGGTCCTGCCACTATATCTAGTGTCGATGATTCGCGTTGCGCCTATTTGTGCTTGAAATCGCCCCCTATTCTATGACTCAAGCCGAATCGACTAGGGGCGCTAAAGTGAGAAATGCACTCCCATCCCCCGAATTCCTGTTGATTTCCATGAATTCCCATGGCATCCCTATTGCATCGAATGAGAACGGACACAGGGGCACCAAGACCCCGAAACAAATCAATAATAAGCAGGTTTCATACAGGCTCCGCTTTCATCGAAACAAGAGATCCGGCGCGCGGGCGAGCAGACATCCCCCCAGGTGGCGCGCGCAGCTGGACATACCCCGCATAGCGGGACGAGGGCGGCGAATTGGGCAGTGGCAGCAGCTCAATTCGCCGTTTTCCGTAATAAGACCCGGCAACGGGTTGGGACAGGTAAAGGAGCGCCGCTTTGGCCGGCATGTTCATAGGCGAACACACCTTTAAGGTGGACGGAAAGGGACGCGTGTCGATCCCTGCCGATTTTCGTCATGAATTGTCCGAAGGCGACCCGCTGGCCGCGACCTCGGGCCGTCCCCGCATGGTGATCGTGTATGGTCACACATCGCAAAAACAACTGATTGTGTACACGTTCGACGGCTTCAAAGCGCTGGCCGAAGAAATTCGCGCGCTTCCTCGAGGCTCGAAACGTCGTAAGATCATGGAACGCATGATCCTGAACCTGGCCCGCACCACCGAGCTGGACAGCGATGGCCGGTTCGTCCTGCCGCAGATGCTGCGCGACAAGATCAGCCTGGATGGCACCGCCTATTTCGCGGGCATGGGCGAGACCTTTGAGATCTGGAAGCCCGAGACCTTCGATGATGAAAACGCCCAGTTTGCCGAGGACTGGATCGAGGAAATGGGGCCGGGCGCTGACCCGCTGGCCCTGTTGGACGAGCTAGGGGACGACTGATGTCCGATGCTGATAATCCTCATATTCCTGTTCTTCTGCGGCCGCTTCTGAAAGCGGTCGCGCCTGTCTCTGGGGTCTGGCTGGATGGCACCTTTGGGGCTGGCGGTTATACCCGTGGACTGCTGGCCGCGGGCGCGGACAAGGTGATCGGCGTGGATCGTGACCCGTTGGCGTTTGAGATGGCCGCGCCGTGGATTGGCGAATATGGCGACCGGTTGGAGCTGGTGCAGGGCGTGTTTTCCAAGCTAGATGCCTATGCCAGCGACCTGGACGGCATTGTGCTGGATCTGGGTGTCAGCTCGATGCAGCTGGATTTGGCCGAGCGCGGATTTTCCTTTATGAAGGACGGCCCGCTGGATATGCGGATGAGCCAATCCGGCCCCACGGCGGCTGATATCGTCAACACCGCGTCCGAAACAGAATTGGCCGATATCCTGTTCATCTATGGCGAAGAGCGCGCCAGTCGCCGGATCGCGCGGGCGATTGTTAAGGATCGCGAGACCCAGCCGTTTACCACTACGCTGCAACTGGCCGGGCTGATCGAACGGCTGTTGCCGCGCAAGAAGCCGGGCCAATCTCACCCCGCAACCCGCAGTTTTCAAGCTTTGCGCATCGCAGTGAACGAAGAATATGACGAGCTGATCGGAGGGCTGGAAGCCGCCGAACGCGCGCTGAAACCCGGTGGGAAACTGGCTGTGGTGACGTTTCACTCGATCGAGGACCGGATGGTCAAACGGTTCTTTCAATCCCGCGCCGGGGTGTCGGGTGGCAATCGCTATGCGCCTCAGGCTCAGGAAGAACCTGCCCAGTTTCAACAGGTTAGCCGCAAGGCTATCGGGCCAGATGATCAAGAACTGGAAGAAAACCCACGTTCGCGCAGTGCTAAATTGCGGGTGGGACTTCGCACCGATGCGCCTGCGGGCGTGACGGATCGCAGAAAGCTGGGGATGCCAATGCTAGGGAAAGGGAAACGGTAATGCGCAGTGTGCTTTATGTCCTGACGGCCCTGGCGGTCATCGGTTCAGCCTTTTGGGCGTATCACGAGAATTACAAGACGCAGGCCGCATTGGACCACGCCGATGATTTGCATCGCAAAATCGCGCAGTCCCGTGCGCGGCTGGGCATGTTGCGGGCCGAATGGGCTTATCTGAACCGGCCAGATCGCTTGCGCGAATTGGTCGTGATTAACTATGAACGGATGGAACTGACGGTTTTTGCCCCCAACCAGTTTGGGCGGGTGGATCAGGTGGCCTATCCCACTCTGGATGCTTTGGCAGATGTGTCCGACTCGGTCGAGGTGAGGGGGCAGCAATGATCCGTACACCGCTGCGTCCCTTGGCGCGTATTCTGGATGCCCGAAGCAAGGGTGAAAACCCCGACGCGATCGAGCGCGAAAACATCCGCGTGCGCCATGAAGAGATGCGCGACAAGGCACGCTCGCGTGCTGAAAGCCGTTTGCTGATCCTGGCAATGACGTTTTTCTGTGCGTATGCGGTGATCGGGCTGCGGATGGGGGTTTTGGCCTCGACTGAACCGACCGAGCCGCGCGCCAGCGTCGCCGGGGCCGATATTCGTGCGCAACGTGCCGATATCGTGGATCGTCAGGGCCGGATTTTGGCCACGAATATCGAGACATACTCGCTGTACGCCAAGCCGCCGATCATGATCGAGCCGGAACGCGCGGCCCGTGAATTGGCGCAGATGTTCCCCGAACTGACCGAAGAAAAGCTGCTCAAGCAATTCACCGGCAAGCGTAAATTCCTGTGGCTGCGCCGCAAGCTCAGCCCCGAGCAGAAGCAGGCGGTGCATGATATCGGCGAACCCGGGCTGCTGTTTGGCCCCCGCGAAATGCGGCTGTATCCCAACGGAAAACTGGCCGCTCATGTAATGGGTGGGGCCAGCTTTGGTGTCGAAGACGTAAACGCAGCCGAGGTGATCGGTGTGGCCGGTGTCGAGCGGATGTTCGATGACTATCTGCGCGATCCAGCCCGCGCCGAGAAACCTTTGCAGCTGTCTCTGGATCTTGCGGTTCAGGACGCGGTGGAGCGTGTTCTGTCCGGCGGGATGCGCTTGATGAATGCCAAAGGCGCCGCCGCCGTGTTGATGGATGTGCATACGGGCGAGGTTATCTCTCTGGTTTCGTTGCCGGATTTCGATCCTAACGACCGTCCGCGCCCGCCGACCAAGGGCCACGCTGCCGATAGTCCATTGTTTAACCGAGCGGTTCAGGGCGTGTACGAGCTGGGCTCGACCTTCAAGATTTTTGCCGCCGCTCAAGCGATGGAGCTGGGTTTGGTCAATCCCAACACCGAAATCGATACGCGCGGCCCCTTGCGTTGGGGGAAACACCGCATTCGCGATTTCCACAACTATGGCTCGTCCTTGACCACGACCAAAGTGATTGTGAAATCCTCGAATATCGGGACTGCGCGGATTGCTCAGATGATCGGTGTGGAACGGCAAAAGGCCTTCCTCAAGGGGTTGGGATTTTTCAAACCGACGCCGCTTGAGATCACCGAGGCCAGTGGCGGCAAACCCCTGCTACCCGCCAACTGGTCTGAACTGTCGACCATGACCATTTCCTATGGTCACGGCTTGTCGGCCACACCGCTGCACTTGGCCACGGGCTATGCCGCGATTGCCAATGGCGGTTTTCAGGTGACGCCGACTATCTTGCGCCGGTCTGACCCTCAGCGGGGCGAGCGTGTGATTTCAGCGCAGGCGGCCGAGGCCTCGCGCTATATGCTGCGCAAGGTCGTGACCGAAGGCACTGCCAGCTTTGGCCAGGTGGATGGCTATGCCGTTGCGGGCAAAACCGGCACCGCTGACAAGCCCAAGGAAAACGGTGGCGGCTACTATGATGACAAGGTGATCGCGACCTTTGCCAGCATGTTCCCGGTGCATGATCCCAAATATGTGCTGGTGGTGACGCTGGACGAACCCGTTGACACCACGGGCCCCGAGCCGCGCCGAACAGCAGGTTGGACCGCTGTGCCCGTCGCCGCCGAGATGATCCGCCGGATCGCGCCTATGTTGGGGTTACGGCCCACGATTGAACCCGAGGGCCGGGCTGATATAACGCTGACATCTAATTAGGTCGGAAAACGGGCCAGGAAGGCGCAGCAATGTCAGGGCAGGTGAAATCTCTTTCGGAACTTGGGCTGACGGCGCAGGCTGGTCGTGATGCGGTAATCTCGGGTGTTGCGGTGGACAGCCGCGAGGTCGCTCCGGGGTTCTTGTTTGCGGCCCTGCCTGGCACCACAGTTCACGGCGCCGCCTATATCGAAACTGCTTTGGAATACGGCGCAACCGCCATTCTGACCGATGCCGAGGGCGCGCGACTGGCCGCTGCTGCCCTGGCCATGTCGGATGCTGCGCTGATCATCGCCGAAGACCCGCGACAGACCCTGGCCTATAGCGCGGCGCTTTGGTTCGGTGCGCAGCCCCCCGTGATGATTGCGGTGACGGGCACGAACGGAAAAACCTCGGTCTCGACCTTTGCGCGGATGATCTGGGCCGAGCTGGGACATGATGCGGTGAACTTGGGCACCACCGGGGTTGAGGGGGCGTTTCAGGCGCCCTTGGCCCATACCACGCCCGAACCTGTGACCCTGCACCGGATGTTGTCCAAGATCGCTCATGCAGGGGTGACTCATGCCGCGATGGAGGCGTCCAGTCACGGGTTAGCGCAACGCCGATTGGACGGTGTGCATCTGCGTGCGGCGGGGTTCACCAACTTTACGCAAGACCATCTGGACTATCACAAAACCTTCGAAGACTATTTCAACGCCAAGGCCGGCCTGTTCGACCGTGTCCTGTCCGAGGATGGGGTCGCCGTGATCAATATCGACGATCCGCGCGGGTCAGATATGGCGCGGATTGCGGGCTCGCGCGGGCAGGCGGTTCTGACGGTCGGGCGCAGCGATCAGGCGCGTCTGCGTTTGCTTGGGCAGCGGTACGAAGCAACCGGTCAACAGATCCGGTTTTCCTATGAAGAACAGGTGCATATGTGTCATCTGCCCTTGATCGGAGGGTTTCAGGCCGAGAATGTTTTGCTGGCCGCCGCGCTGGTCATTGGCTGCGGCGAGGACCCCGAGCGTGTGTTCGAAACCTTGCCCCATCTCAAAGGAGTGCGCGGACGGATGCAACTGGCTGCAGCACGGGAAAATGGCGCATCGGTTTTTGTCGATTACGCGCATACGCCCGATGCGGTTTCGACTGCGCTCCAGGCGATGCGCCCTCATGTGATGGGGCGTCTGGTGGCCATCGTTGGGGCCGGCGGAGATCGTGACGCGACCAAACGGCCTTTGATGGGGCAAGCGGCAGCGGCGAATGCTGATCTGGTGATCGTGACCGATGACAACCCCCGCTCGGAAGATCCGGCAGTGATCCGGCAGGCCGTCATGCTGGGCTGTCCTGACGCGATGGAGATCGGTGACCGGGCCGAGGCGATCCTGCGTGGCGTTGACGCATTAGGGCCGGGCGATGCGCTGTTGATCGCCGGCAAAGGGCATGAAGTCGGACAGATCGTTGGCGACGACGTGCTGCCCTTTGATGATGTGGAACAAGCCAGTATGGCCGTGATGGCGCTGGACGGGGGATTGGCATGAGCCTTTGGACTGCCGCAGAGGCCGCCGCCGCAACGGGTGGGCGCGTCGTGGGCGATTGGGCCGTCGATGGAGTCTCGATCGACACACGGACACTTCAGCGCGGGGATCTGTTCGTCGCGTTGAAGGCTGCGCGCGATGGTCACGACTTCGTTGCGCAAGCTTTGGAGAAAGGCGCCGGGGCTGCATTGGTCAGCCATGCGCCCGATGGTGTTTCCGCGGATGCCCCGTTGTTGATTGTACCCGATGTCTTGGCCGCGCTCGAAGATCTGGCCACCGCCGCGCGGGCACGTACAAAGGCGCAGATCGTTGCCGTCACCGGGTCCGTCGGCAAAACCTCGACCAAGGAAATGTTGCGTACGGTTCTGGGCGGGCAGGGCAAAACCCACGCCGCCGAGGCCAGCTATAACAATCATTGGGGCGTGCCGCTGACATTGGCACGGATGCCAGCGGACAGCGCCTATGCCGTGATCGAAATCGGCATGAGCAACCCCGGAGAGATCGCTCCGCTGGCGCGACTGGCGCGGCCGCATGTGGCGATGATCACGACAGTCGCCGCCGCCCATCTGGAGGCCTTTGAGAATCTGGATGGCATCGCCCATGAAAAGGCCAGCATCTTTGAGGGGTTAGAACCCGGCGGTGTGGCCGTGGTGAATGGCGACCTGCCGACCAGCCCTATCCTCGAGGACACCGCGCGCCGCTATGGGGCGCAGCTGATCACCTTTGGCGAGGCGCAACGCAACCATCACCGTCTGACGGATGTCGCCTTGGTGGATGACGTGACGATTGCGCAAGGGCGCGCTTGGCGCAGGCCGGTGCTGTTCAAGGTCATGGCGGCCGGGCGGCACTTTGCCGTCAACGCGATGGGGGTGATGGCGGTGACGCAGGCGCTGGGGATGGATACGACCATGGCGGCCAGCGACATTGCGCATTGGGTGCCGCCAGCGGGGCGCGGGTTCCGCGAACGCATCCAGCTGGACAAAGTGATGGAAGATCAGGCGATGGAGCTGATCGACGATGCCTTCAACGCCAATCCGACGTCGATGGCCGCTGCGCTCGAGGTGTTAGCCGCCGCGCATCCCGTCGACGGCGTCGGTCGTTTGCCGCAAGGTCGCCGCGTTGCCATTCTGGGCGACATGCTGGAACTGGGCCCCGACGAAATCGAACTGCACGCTCTGATCGCCGAATTGCCCTATGTCCAAGATATCGACATCATTCATTGCGTCGGGCCACGCATGAACACGCTTTGGTCGAAACTGCCCGTTAATAAGCGTGGCGATTGGACAGAAGAGGCGAAAACCATGGCTGCGCGCGCGCATCGGCTGATTGATGCCGGTGATGTGGTGCTGGTGAAGGGGTCAAAGGGCAGCAAAGTGTCCCTTGTTGTTGACGCCATCAAGAAACTGCGCCAAGGGACCCCCCAACCTGAATAAAGCAAGGGCCGAAATCGACGTCGGCACCGGACTGGAAGGACTGAATACATGCTCTATTGGCTGACCGAGCTGTCGGATGGTGGCGATTTCTTTAACCTGTTTCGCTACATCACCTTCCGGTCGGGCGGGGCGTTCATGACGGCGCTGATCTTTGGTTTTATCTTTGGTCAGCCGCTGATCAACGTGTTGCGGCGCAAGCAGGGCAAAGGCCAACCGATCCGCGATGACGGCCCCGAGGGCCATTTCGTCAAGGCCGGCACCCCCACCATGGGCGGGCTGCTGATCGTGGGGGCGCTGCTGACCTCGACTTTGCTTTGGGCGCGTCTGGACAACCCGTTTGTGTGGCTGGTGCTGTTCGTGACGATGGCGTTTGGCCTGATCGGGTTCGCCGATGACTTTGCCAAGGTCAGCAAGCAAAACACCGCAGGCGTGCCGGGTAAGATACGGCTTTTGCTGGGCTTTTTGATTTCGGGCATCGCGGGCTATTGGGCGACGATGTACCACCCCGAGGCGCTGCAATACAAACTGGCCCTGCCGGTGTTCAAGGACACGCTGATCAACCTGGGCTTTGTCTTTATCCCCTTCGGGATGATCGTGATCGTCGGCTCGGCCAATGCGGTGAACCTGACGGACGGGCTGGACGGGCTGGCCATCATGCCGGTGATGATCGCCAGCGCCACGCTGGGCGTGATCGCTTATGCCGTCGGCCGCGTCGACTTTACCGAGTATCTGGACGTGCATTATGTGCCGGGCACGGGCGAGATCCTGATTTTTGTGGCGGGTCTTGTCGGCGGAGGCTTGGGCTTTCTGTGGTATAACGCGCCGCCCGCCGCTGTTTTCATGGGCGACACCGGATCCCTTGCCTTGGGCGGGGCTTTGGGCGCGATCGCCGTGGCCACCAAACACGAGATCGTCCTGGCCATTGTCGGCGGGCTGTTCGTGGTCGAGGCGCTGTCGGTGATCATCCAAGTGCTGTATTTCAAACGCACCGGCAAACGCGTTTTCTTGATGGCCCCGATCCATCACCATTATGAGAAAAAGGGCTGGGCCGAGCCTCAGATCGTGATCCGGTTCTGGATCATCGCGCTGATCCTGGCCATGATCGGTCTGGCCACGCTGAAGGTCCGCTAAGCGTTTTTCCGAAACGAGGCGCTGGTTGAGCTGGTGCGCATTGGGTATTTAGGCCAAGAAGAAGCGAGATGAGGCGATCAGGTCTTGTGGTTGCGCAGGGCCTTTAGAGGAGAAGCCGGAATGATTCCAGTCAAAGGGTTCGAAGGCCAGAAAGTGGCGGTTCTTGGATTGGGACGCTCGGGGCTGGCGACGGCGCGAGCTTTGCAGGCTGGCGGGGCCGTGCCCATTTGTTGGGACGACAACCCGTCCGCGCGCGAGGCGGCAGAAGCCGAAGGTTTTCAAATCCTTGACCTGAAGAAGCAGGGTGCTTTTGACGGGGTGGCCAGTCTGATCGTTTCGCCGGGTATACCGCATCTCTATCCCGAGCCGAATAGGGTGATCGTCGCAGCCTGGGCCGCTGGGGTTCCTGTGGACAATGATATCGGTCTGTTTTTCCGCTCTGTTGCGTCGGGGGAATGGGACAATTTTGAAACTCCGCCACGCGTGATTGCGGTGACCGGATCGAACGGCAAGTCCACAACATCCGCGTTGATCCACCATGTGCTGACCGAGGCGGGGCGCGCCGCGCAATTGGCGGGCAATATCGGACGCGGGGTGCTGGACATTGACCCACCCGGAGATGGCGGCGTGGTGGTGTTGGAACTCTCCAGCTATCAAACGGATCTGGCCCGCGCACTGACGCCGGATGTGGCCGTGTTCACCAACCTCAGCCCCGATCATCTGGATCGCCACGGTGGTATGGGCGGGTATTTCGCGGCCAAGCGGCGTCTCTTTGCCGAAGGCGGGCCGGATCGCGCGATCATTGGCGTGGACGAACCCGAGGGGCAGTACCTGGCCAACCAACTGTACGAAGGGGCGGCGGATGCGCGGGTGATCCAGGTCTCTGTCGATCGTAAGCTCACCGGCCCTGGCTGGCAGGTTTGGGCGCGCAAAGGGTTTCTGAGCGAATACCGTAAGGGCCGTCAGGCGGGCTCGATCGACCTGCGTCAGATCACGGGGTTGCCCGGCGCACATAACCACCAAAACGCTTGCGCGGCCTATGCTGCGTGTCGTGCGCTTAACCTGTCTCCGCGGTTGATCGAGGATGCGTTCCACACCTTCCAAGGCCTGCCGCATCGCAGCCAGACCATCGCAGAAGCCGATGGCGTGCGCTTTGTGAACGATTCCAAGGCCACCAATGTGGACAGTGCCGCCAAAGCCTTGCAAGCCTTTCAGAATATTCGCTGGATTTGTGGGGGATTGGAAAAAGAAGGCGGTTTGGAGCAGCTTCAGGCCGCAGCAGGCAATGTGAAAAAGGCCTATGTCATCGGTCGTGAGGCCGCGCATTTCGCGATGCAACTTGATGGGATCGACGCCGAGGTGTGCACGGACATGCAAACCGCCGTCACCCGCGCTAAGGCCGAGGCGAAGCCCGGCGATACAGTCCTGTTGGCCCCGGCTGCTGCAAGCTTTGATCAATACGACAATTTCGAAAAGCGCGGCGAGGATTTCACCAATTGTGTCCGCGCGGCTCTCGACTGACTTCTTCTTTTTTCAAATATCCCGGGGGAACGCCGAAGGCGTGGGGGCAGAGCCCCCTTTGGCACATCACCCTCTGGCGATTGCCTGTCCGGCGGCCCAGCCCGATGACCAAGCCCATTGGAAGTTGAACCCGCCCAGCCAGCCGGTCACGTCGACAGATTCGCCGATAAAATACAATCCAGGCACGGACTTAGCCTCCATCGTGGCCGAGTTCAGCGCGTCCGTATCAATGCCACCCAGCGTGACTTCTGCGGTGCGATAGCCCTCGGATCCGGCGGGGGTTAGCGTCCAGCCATGTATGCGATCCGCAAGGGCCTTCAGGGATTTGTCACTCTGATCAGCCAGATTTCCGGTCAGATTCCACTCGGTGCTCAGATGGTCCGCCAAACGTGCGGGCAGAATCTGGGCGAACATGGTCGTTAGGTTCTTCCGTCCTGCCGTTTGCCGCAGGTTACGCAGGGTTTCGTAGGCATTTGCGCCGGGCAAAAGGTTCACTTTGATGTCGCCGCCCTCGTTCCAGAACGAAGAGATTTGCAGCACCGCAGGCCCGGAAATACCTCGGTGGGTGAACAGCAAACTCTCGTCGAAACTCGTCCCGTTGGCACTAGCGCGCACGGGGAGGGACACTCCGGCCAGTCCCGCGAAACGGTCTGGCGGAAAGGTCAGCGGCACCAGGCCGGGGCGGGTGTCGGTCACGCTTAGCCCAAACTGTCGCGCGATGTCATAGGCCAGCCCGGTCGCGCCCATCTTGGGGATGGATTTTCCGCCCGTCGCCACCACCAGATTGCGTGCGGTTACGGTTTTGCGGCGACCGTTGTTCTCGGTAACTACGCGAAATCCGCTTTCCTCGCGCGCAACGTTGACGATCCCCGCCTGCAGCCAGACGGTGGCATCTGCCTTGGCGGCTTCCTCTAGCAACATCGCGACGATCTGCTTGGCTGAGCCATCGCAGAACAGTTGCCCCAGCGTTTTTTCATGCCAGGCGATGCCGTGCTTGCCGACCAGCTCGATGAAGTCCCACTGGGTATAGCGCGCCAGGGCGGATTTTACGAAATGCGGGTTCGCGGACAGGAAATTGCCCGGTTCCGCATACATGTTGGTAAAATTGCAGCGCCCGCCACCGGAAATGCGGATCTTTTCGCCCGCAGATTTGGCGTGGTCCAAGACCAAACAGCGCCCACCCGCATGGGCGGCACACATCAGGCCGGCGGCTCCTGCACCAAGGATTAACGTATCATAGTCCATCTGCCTCGCCTGCCTGAAGTGGCAGAGATTGGCAAGGGCTTGCTGATTGGGCGGCGCCGGACGGTTTTTATCTCTGGCCCCGAAGCACGTGATTCGGTACAGTTGCCGAATGAGACCCCGCAAAGGGGCAAAGCAGAGGCAGAAACGGCGGTATCCCATGACTGAGATGGTCTATGGTTCGGTGCCTGTAAGGCAGGGCGAACCCGTACTTCCAAAATGGTGGCGGACAATCGACAAGTGGTCGATGTCCTGCGTATTGATCCTGTTCGGGGTCGGGTTGCTGCTGGGCTTTGCGGCCTCGCCACCCTTGGCCGAGAAGAACGGTTTCCTGCCATTTCACTATGTGCAGCGTCAGGCCTTTTTCGGCGGGATTTCATTGTCGGTGATGCTGATCACCTCAATGATGGGGCCGGTGATGGTGCGGCGTCTGGCCGTGCTGGGCTTTGCGTTATCCTTCATTGCGCTGCTGGGGCTGCCCATCTTTGGGACCGATTTTGGCAAGGGCGCGGTGCGGTGGTATTCGCTGGGTTTTGCGTCGGTGCAGCCGTCTGAATTCCTCAAGCCTGCTTTCATCATCGTGGCCGCGTGGCTGCTTGCCGCCGCGCAAGAGATCAACGGCCCACCAGGTCGGATGTGGTCCTTTGGGCTGGCGATTGTCATTGTCACCATTCTGGCGCTGCAACCGGATTTCGGGCAGGCCAGCCTGGTGCTGTTCGGCTGGGGTGTGATGTATTTCGTTGCAGGCGCGCCGATGCTGTTGCTGGTTGGTATGGCCGGGCTGGTCGTGCTGGCAGGGACGTTTGCGTATAATAACTCCGAACACTTTGCCCGTCGTATTGACGGTTTCCTGTCACCCGATGTCGATCCGACCACGCAGCTGGGCTATGCCACCAATGCGATTCAAGAGGGCGGGTTCTTTGGTGTCGGCGTCGGCGAGGGCGCAGTGAAATGGTCGCTGCCCGATGCGCATACCGATTTCATCATTGCCGTCGCCGCCGAGGAATATGGGCTGATCCTGGTGCTGTTCATCATTGCGCTCTACTCGGTGATCGTGTTGCGCAGTTTCTTTCGTCTGATGAAGGAACGTGACCCGTTCATCCGTCTGGCCGGCACCGGTCTGGCCGCGATGTTCGGCGTTCAGGCGATGATCAACATGGGCGTCGCCGTGCGCCTGCTGCCCGCCAAGGGCATGACCCTGCCGTTTGTCAGCTATGGCGGCTCGTCCCTGATCGCGGGCGGGATTGCCGTGGGGATGCTTTTGGCCTTTACCCGCACCCGTCCACAGGGCGAGATCGGCGATATTCTACGAGGACGACTGAAATGACCACGCAGCCTTTGCTGGTGATTGCTGCCGGGGGGACCGGCGGCCACATGTTCCCTGCGCAGGCATTGGCCGAGGCGATGCTGCGCCGTGGCTGGCGGGTGAAGCTGTCGACCGATGCGCGTGGTGCCCGCTATACGGGGGGATTCCCGCATTCAGTTGAGATCGAGCAAGTCTCCAGCGCGACCTTTGCCCGTGGCGGCATCGTTGCCAAGGCAGCCGTGCCATTCCGCATTCTGGGCGGCGTTCTGGGTATGGTCTGGCGGATGAAGCGTGACCGGCCCGCCGTTGTGGTGGGCTTTGGCGGCTATCCGTCCATTCCGGCGATTGGCGCGGCGACGCTGTTAAAACTGCCCCGGATGATCCACGAACAAAACGGCATTTTGGGCCGCGTGAACCAGATTTTTGCCAAGCGTGTGGATACTGTCGCCTGCGGCACCTGGCCCACTGATCTGCCCGACGGGATCGAGGGGTTCCATACCGGCAACCCGGTGCGCAAGGCCGTGCATGATCGCGCGGGCGCAGGCTATATCTCCCCCGGAGAGTATCCGATGTCGATCCTGGTGATGGGCGGCTCTCAGGGCGCGCGTATCCTGTCGGATATGGTGCCCGGCGCGATTGCCGCGTTGCCGCCCGAGCTGTTGCAATATGTCCGCGTCTCTCATCAGGCCCGCGACGAAGACGGCGCGCGTGTCACCCAATTCTACGCCGAACATGGCATCGCTGCGGACGTGCAGCCGTTCTTTCATGACGTTCCCAACCGGATGAGCGAGGCGCAGCTTGTGATCTCGCGCTCGGGTGCGTCCAGCGTGGCCGATATCAGCGTGATTGGGCGTCCGTCCATTCTGGTGCCCTTTGCCGCCGCGACTGGCGATCACCAAACCGCCAATGCCCGTGGGCTGGTGGACGCCGGTGCCGCCATCCTGATCCCCGAAAAGCGGCTTGAGGTTTCGGCCTTGGCAGAGCAAATAGCGACGGTGCTGACCAACCCGCAAGGCGCGCAGATGATGGCCAAAGCCGCGCTTGGCTGCGGCAAGCCCGAAGCGACCGAAGAACTGGTGCATATGGTCAAAGCGCTGGCAAAGAAGGACTGAGAACATGAACGCAGCAACCAAGCTGCCCACCGATGTGGGCCCCATCCATTTCGTGGGCATCGGCGGGATCGGCATGTCCGGCATCGCCGAGGTGCTGCTGAACCATGGCTACACCGTTCAGGGCAGCGATCTGAAGACCAGCAAGATCACCGACCGTCTGGCCGGGATGGGCGCGCAGATTTTCGAAGGCCAGCGGGCCGAGAACCTGAAGGGCGCCGAGGTCATCGTGATCTCGTCCGCGATCAAACCGGGCAACCCCGAATTGGACGAGGCCCGCCGTCTAGGCCTGCCGGTCGTGCGCCGCGCCGAGATGCTGGCCGAGCTGATGCGCCTGAAATCCAACATCGCCGTTGCGGGCACGCATGGCAAAACCACCACGACCACGATGGTTGCCACTCTGCTGGATGCCGGCAACGTCGATCCGACCGTGATCAACGGCGGGATCATCCACGCCTATGGCTCGAACGCGCGGATGGGCGAGGGCGAATGGATGGTCGTCGAGGCGGACGAATCCGACGGCACTTTCAACCGTCTGCCCGCCACCATCGCCATCGTCACCAATATCGACCCCGAGCATATGGAGCATTGGGGCACGATCGAAAATCTGCGTCAGGGCTTCTTGGATTTCGTGTCCAACATCCCGTTTTACGGTCTGGCCGTCTGCTGCACGGATCACCCCGAGGTGCAGGCTCTGGTCGGTAAGATCACCGATCGCCGCGTCGTGACCTTTGGCTTTAACGCTCAGGCCGACGTACGTGCCGCCAATTTGACCTATAAAAAGGGCGTGGCGCATTTCGACATCCAGCTGCAGGCCGAAGGCATCACGATTGAGAACTGCCGTCTGCCGATGCCGGGCGACCACAATGTCTCGAACGCTTTGGCAGCTGTAGCCGTGGCACGCCATCTGGGCATGAAGGGCGACGAGATCCGCGACGCTCTGGACGCCTTCAAAGGCGTCAACCGCCGATTTACCAAGGTGGGCGAAGTGGATGGCGTTAGCATCATCGACGATTACGGCCACCACCCGGTGGAAATCGCCGCCGTGCTGAAAGCGGCTCGCCAAGCGACCGAGGGCCGCGTCATCGCCGTGCACCAGCCGCACCGCTACAGCCGCCTGCATACCCTGTTCGAGGATTTCTGCGCTTGTTTCAACGATGCCGATGTCGTGGGCATCGCCGAGGTTTTTGCCGCCGGTGAACAGCCTATCGAGGGCGCAAGCCGCGATGATCTGGTGGCCGGGCTGATCCAGCATGGGCACCGGCATGCGCAAGCTGTCACCTCCGAAGATGATCTGGAAGCACTAGTACGCGCCGAGGCGAAACCGGGCGACATGGTCGTTTGTCTGGGCGCTGGCACGATCAGCGCCTGGGCGCATGGGCTGCCCGCGCGTTTGTCCAAAGCCTAGGCAACTCCAGACGCGGCAATCCGCGCCTCGGAATGTCTGGACCTTGCGCCCATGATCGGCATGAATACAGGCGCGCGATCTATCAAAAGGGGGCGCACATGGCGGACGCATTGAAACGACGGATCGGGCTGGGCCTGCTGACAGCCTATGGCGTGGGCGTCATGGTGGGCGCGGGCATCTATGTGCTGGTGGGCGCGGTTGCCGATCAGGCAGGCATCTGGTCCCCATTGGCGTTTGTGATCGCTGGACTGATCGCAGCCCCTACGGCGCTCAGCTATTCCGAATTCTCGACCCGTATCCCCGAAGCCGCAGGCGAAGCAGCCTTTGTTGCCAAGGCGTTCAATGTCCCCATGATCGCATTGATTGTCGGGCTGGCTATCGTCTTGGCGGGCACTGTATCTGCCGCCGCAGTTTTACGGGGCGGCGTGGGCTATCTGACCTCGGTTCTGGATGTGCCCAGCACTTGGGCCATTGTCGGCGTCGGCGCGGCGCTGACCCTGGTTGCGATCCTGGGCGTCTTGGAAAGCATGGCCCTAGCCGCCATTTTCACCGTGATCGAGCTGGCAGGTCTGGCGCTGGTCGTCTGGGCGGGTTTCGGGGCTGAGGTGTCGCCGGATTTCACCCTTCCTGATGTGCCGGTCTGGTCTGGTATCGGAGCCGCAGCGGTTCTGGCATTTTTTGCCTTTATCGGGTTCGAAGACATCGTGAACATGGCTGAAGAGGTCGAAAATCCAACCCGGACCATGCCGCGCGCGATCCTGCTGTCCTTGCTGATTACCAGCGTGATCTATGCGCTGGTCTCTTTCGCCGCGATCCGGGCTGTGCCGCTGGAAGAGCTTGCCGCCTCGGAGCGCCCATTGGTGTTGGTCTGGGAGGCGCATAGTGACAAAGGTGCCAACTATTTCGCCTTGATCGCCGTCGTCGCTGCGCTGAACGGCGTGCTTGCGCAAATTGTCATGGCCAGCCGGGTGCTGTTCGGGCTGGGCAAACGCTATGTGATCCTGCGGCCGTTTCATCAAGCCCATTCCCGGCTGGGGACACCTGTTTTGGCGACGGGATTGCTGGGCGCGCTGGTGATTTTCGCTGCTGCGAGCCTGCCAATTGCGTCGCTGGCCGAGATGACCTCGACCCTGCTGCTCAGCGTGTTTGTTCTGGTCAATCTGGCCCTGATCGCCGTCAAACGGATCGAGCCGGACGCGCCGTTCCGCGTGCCCACCTATGTGCCTGTTGTGGGTGTCATTCTGGCCGGGGCGGCGTTGATCGTCAGTATCGGAGGAATGGGATGACCTGGGCGCTCACGCTGGCATTGCTGTGGTTCGTCATTGCCAATCTGGGCGCTATGGTGCCCAGCAAGAAACATCACTGGCCCTTTGCCTATGTTCTGATCGCCCTGGGCATTCCCATTCTGGGCGCGGTGGTTTATCTGCATGGTCCCTGGATCGGTGGGATGATCCTGATCGCGGCCATGTCTGTTTTGCGCTGGCCGGTGATTTATCTGTTCCGCTGGCTCAAGCGAAAAGGAAAGAGCAAAGATGCAGATGCCTGAGGTGCGCGGTCGCCTGACCCCCGGCAAACCCCTGTCCGAGTTGACCTGGCTGCGCGTTGGCGGCCCGGCGGACTGGTTGTTTCAGCCCGCGGATGTCGAGGATCTGCAGGCGTTTCTGACGTCTTTGGACCCAGGCGTTCCGGTGTTTCCGATGGGCGTTGGCTCGAACCTGATCGTGCGGGATGGCGGGTTGCGTGCCGTGGTGATCCGGCTGGGGCGGGGCTTTAACGGGATCAGCATTGAGGGCAACCGAGTGACGGCCGGCACGGCGGCGCTGGACGCGCATGTGGCCCGCAAAGCGGCCGAGGCCGGGGTGGACCTGACTTTCTTGCGCACCATTCCGGGCAGCATCGGCGGGGCCGTGCGAATGAACGCGGGTTGCTATGGGGCGTATGTGGCGGACGTGTTCGTACAGGCGCGCGCGGTGACGCGGGACGGCCAGATCGTGACCCTGACGGCCGAAGATTTGCAATTCCGGTATCGCCAATCCAAACTGCCCGACGGCATGGTGATTTTCGAAGCCACATTCGAGGGGCCGACAGGCGATCCGCAGGAACTGTCGGACCGGATGCAGGCGCAGCTGCAAAAACGCGATGAAACCCAGCCGACCAAGGACCGCAGCGCGGGCAGCACCTTTCGCAACCCTGCGGGCTTTTCCAGCACCGGGCGCGCGGATGATGTGCATGATCTGAAGGCGTGGAAGGTGATCGACACTGCTGGGATGCGCGGCGCGATGCGTGGCGGCGCACAGATGAGCGAGAAACACTCGAATTTCCTGATCAATACGGGGGCAGCGACGGCGGCGGACCTCGAAGGATTGGGCGAAGAGGTGCGAAAAAAGGTTTACGATTCCCAAGGGATCACGCTAGAGTGGGAAATTATGCGCATCGGTGAACCGAGCGCAGAATAAGGGGCCCTCGCGTCCCATTTCAGGCCCGCAAAAGACGGGTCATCAGAGCAAGTAATAGGCCGCAATGACGGTCTGAACATTGAGGCACAGTGTGGGTATGTCGAGCAGGGCAA
>JBOEGN010000018.1:0-51178 GCA_050633445.1 Thalassovita sp. | reverse complement strand
GCGTGAATGCGCCGCTGCTTTGCGGGACGAAGGTTTTCAGGTGATCGAGGTCGATGCGGGTCTCGACCTGCCTGCGCAACTGTCTGAAATCAAACCCGATATTGTGTTCAACGCCCTGCATGGCCGCTGGGGCGAGGATGGCTGTGTGCAGGGCCTACTGGAATGGCTGGGCCTCCCCTATACGCATTCTGGCGTGCTGGCCTCGTCTCTGGCGATGGACAAAGAGCGTACCAAACAGGTGTACCGCGCCCATGGTCTGCCCGTGGCCGACAGCATTCTGGCCGAAAAACCCGAGGTCGAGGCGCGTCACGTGATGGCGCCTCCTTACGTGGTGAAGCCCTATAACGAAGGCTCCTCGGTTGGGGTCTATATCGTGCAAGAGGCCGCAAACGCGCCGCCCAGCCTGAATGAAGACATGCCCGACACGCTGATGGTCGAACAATACGTGCCGGGGCGCGAATTGACGACCACCGTGATGGGCGACCGTGCGTTGACCGTGACCGACATCGTGGTGGACGGCTGGTATGACTATCACGCGAAATATGCCGAGGGCGGATCCTATCACGTGGTGCCCGCCGACATTCCGCCGCAGATTTTTGACGCCTGTCTGGACTATGCGAAGCGTGCCCATGATGCCTTGGGGTGCCGGGGTGTCAGCCGCACAGATTTCCGCTGGGACGAAAGCCGCGGGCTGGACGGGTTGATCCTGCTGGAGACGAACACGCAACCCGGAATGACGCCCACATCGCTGTCGCCCGAACAGGCCGAAAAGGCCGGGATCAGTTTCGGTCAGCTGTGCCGCTGGATGGTGGAGGATGCCTCGTGCAACAGGTAGCGCCCAAAGCCGATCCCGCGCCCTCGCGTCTGGCCTACCGGATGCAGCGGATGATGCTGACGCCCTTGGTGCGTGGGCTGCTGCGGATCGGGCTGCCCTTTGCCATCGCAGCGGGTGCAACCACGATTTACCTGTCCGACGAAGACCGCGTGGATTCAATTCGCCTGGCCGTCATGGACGTGCGCAAACAGATTGAATCCCGCCCGGAATTCGAGGTCAAACTGATGGCCATCGACGGCGCAGGCTCTGAAATTGCCGAAGATATCCGCGAGATTGTGGCGATTGATTTCCCGATCAGCTCGTTCGATCTGTCGCTCGAAGAAATTCGCAGCACCATCCTGCAACTGCCCGCGATCGCGGACGCAAGCGTTCGGATCAAGCCCGGCGGCGTATTGCAGGTGGACCTGAAAGAACGCGTGCCGGTGATCCTGTGGCGCTCGGCCCAGGGATTGGTGCAGCTGGATATCGCGGGCAACTATGTGGGTGAAACGGATGGGCGTCTGGCCCATTCCGAGCTGCCGGTGATCGCTGGTGTCGGTGCAGATCTGGCCGTAGCAGAGGCGAAACAAATCCTAGGCGCGACGGGCCCATTGGCACCGCGCGTACGTGGATTGGAGCGGGTCGGCCAACGCCGTTGGGACGTGGTTTTGGATCGCGGTCAGCGCATTTTGCTGCCCGAAGAGAGCCCGGTGCAGGCGCTTGAACGCGTTCTGGTGCTGAACCAATCCCAAGACATGATGGCGCGCGATCTGGCGCATGTGGACATGCGTATCGCGGCGAGACCCACCATTCGGATGAATTCGGAAGCCGTGCAAAAATGGTGGCAAATCAAGAAGATCAGTGCAGGAGACTGACGGAACATGACCCAGCTATACGAAGCGCAACGCGCAATGCGGAACATGCGAAAGGCGGCCATGCAGCGGGGCGTGATTGCCATTCTGGACGTTGGGAGCTCGAAAATCGGGTGCCTTGTGCTGCGATTTGACGGTTCTGACCGCCTGAAAGAGGCCGAGGGCGTGGGCTCCATGGCCGGGCAGGCCGGGTTCCGGGTGATTGGCGCGGCGACGACCCGCTCGCGCGGGGTGCGTTTTGGCGAGATTGACGCCATGCAGGAAACCGAACGCGCGATCCGAACAGCGGTGCAGGCCGCTCAGAAAATGGCAAATATCCGGGTGGATCACGTGATCGCTGCCTTTGCTGGTGCCGAGCCGCGCAGCTATGGTCTGGCGGGTGCGATTGATGTCGAAGGCAACGTCGTGTCCGAACATGATGTCAGCCGGGTCTTGGCCTCGTGCGATGTGCCGGACTATGGCGAGGGGCGCGAAGTGCTGCATGCACAGCCGGTGAATTTTGCGCTGGATCATCGCTCGGGCCTGTCGGATCCGCGCGGTCAGATTGGCAACACGCTGTCCACCGACATGCATATGCTGACTGTGGATGCCAACGCGGTTCGTAACCTCGCGCATTGCGTGAAACGCTGCGATCTGGAGCTGGCGGGGATCGCCAGCTCGGCCTATGTGTCTGGCATTTCCGCGCTTGTCGAGGATGAGCAAGAGCTGGGTGCCGCCTGTATCGACATGGGCGGCGGGGCGACCAGCCTGTCGATCTTTATGAAAAAACACATGATCTATGCCGATACCGTGCGGATGGGCGGGGATCACGTCACCGGAGACATCTCGTTGGGTCTGTCGGTGCCAATCACTACGGCCGAGCGGATCAAGACCTTCTATGGCGGCGTCGTTGCCACCGGCATGGATGACCGAGAAATGATTGATCTGGAAGGCGACACTGGTGATTGGGAACATGACCGGCGCTCGGTCAGCCGGGCTGAACTGATCGGGATCATGCGCCCTCGGGTCGAGGAAATTCTGGAAGAAGTGCGCGCCCGCCTGGATGCCGCAGGATTTGACCATCTGTCCAGTCAGCAGATCGTTTTGACCGGTGGCGGCAGCCAAATTCCCGGACTGGACGGGTTGGCCAGCCGCATTCTGGGTCACCAGGTGCGCTTGGGTCGACCGCTCAGGGTGCATGGCCTGCCGCAGGCCGCAACGGGCCCCGGATTTGCCAGCGCGGTGGGGCTGTGCCTGTTCGCAGCGCATCCGCAGGACGAATGGTGGGACTTCGATCTGCCAGTCGAGAGCTATCCCGCCCGGTCCCTGCGTCGCGCGGTCAAGTGGTTCCGTGACAACTGGTAACCGCTAAATCTGCCTGCTTCGGCGAAATCCCGCGTAATTGTGCTGCGAAAAGGCCATATTTTGTGGCCTTTTTGTGCTTTTTTGCGTGACGACACCCACTGATCTGGGTAACAATGGACTTTAATAGGCAGAAAAAACACCTGCTCAAAGCAGGCCAACATCAGGCGGACAGATCAATGACATTGAACCTTTCGGTGCCCGGTCAGGAAGAATTGAAACCTCGTATCACCGTGTTCGGTGTCGGTGGCGCAGGCGGTAACGCCGTCAACAACATGATCCGGCAGGAACTGGCCGGCGTTGATTTCGTCGTTGCCAACACGGACGCGCAAGCGTTGCAGCAAAGCCAGGCGCAAAGCCGTGTGCAGCTGGGCGTGAAAGTGACCGAAGGTTTGGGAGCAGGCGCGCGGGCCAGCGTTGGGGCCGCCGCTGCCGAAGAAAGCATTGAACAGATCGTTGATCATCTGGCGGGCGCACACATGTGCTTTATCACCGCTGGCATGGGCGGGGGCACCGGAACCGGCGCCGCGCCGATCATCGCACAAGCCGCCCGCGAGCTGGGCGTTCTGACCGTCGGTGTTGTCACCAAACCCTTCCAGTTCGAAGGCGCCAAACGGATGCGCCAGGCCGAGGAAGGCGTGGAGACGCTGCAAAAGATGGTCGATACGCTGATCATCATTCCCAACCAGAACCTGTTCCGTCTGGCCAATGAAAAAACCACCTTTACCGAGGCCTTCAGCTTGGCCGATGACGTGCTGTACCAGGGCGTTAAGGGCGTGACCGACCTGATGGTCAAGCCCGGTCTGATCAACCTGGACTTCGCGGATGTGCGCTCGGTCATGGATGAAATGGGCAAGGCGATGATGGGCACTGGCGAGGCAGACGGCGAAGATCGCGCCATCCAAGCCGCCGAGAAAGCCATCGCCAATCCGCTGCTGGACGAGATCAGCCTGAACGGCGCCAAAGGTGTTCTGATCAACATCACCGGCGGTCACGACCTGACCCTGTTCGAGCTGGACGAAGCCGCCAACCGTATCCGCGAAGAGGTCGATCCTGACGCGAATATCATCGTCGGCTCGACCCTGGACACCGATATGGAAGGCCAGATGCGTGTCAGCGTTGTCGCGACCGGCATTGATGCCTCGGAAGTGGTGTTGGACGTTCCGGTTCCGCGCCGCTCGATGGCTGCGCCGCTGACCAACACGGTTAGCGCCGAAGAAAAACCCGCCGAGCCTGTGGTTCAGGCACCCGTTGCTGCGGCGACCCCTGCCGAAGAGCCTTCGCTGTTCACTGGCATGGAGGCCCCGGCACCTGCTCCGGTTGCTGCCGAAGCCCCGGCCGCGCCGATGGTTCTGGAAGAAAGCTACGAGGAAGACTACGCCAGCAGCGACGACCTGCCGCCGCCGGCCTACCGCCCGCAAGCGTCCGAATTCCGTCCGCAGCCCGACATGGTCGAAGAAGCGCCTGCCAGTTTTGTCGCGCCCAAAGCGCCCTCTGCCGGTACCCCATCGCCCGAGGCCTTGGCCCGTTTGCAGGCCGCCGTTCAACACGCCCCCTCCAGCGCGGCGCAGCGTGCCCCAGCCCAGCCGCAAGGCCCTGTGGCTCAGACTCCGGCTCAGCAACCCGAAGCAGACCGTTCGCGTTTCGGCATCAACTCGCTGATCAACCGGATGACGGGGCATGGCCACGAACAGACCGCCATGCGCCAACAGCCCGAGGTGAAGGCTCCCGAGAGCGAACAGGCCGCCGATCCCGATCAAGAGCGGATCGAGATCCCTGCATTCTTGCGTCGCCAGGCTAATTAACCTTAGGTTCATATGATCGAAAAGGCCGCCCTTTGGGTGGCCTTTTTTTATTGAAAACAACGGCTTATGCGGGTGCTCGGCAGGAATGTGCCACTTTGTTTCGGCCATGTTTCAATGCGTTACAAAGATTGAGTTGAGGGATGTCGACCTGACCTCTAATGATATGCACACGTTAAGAGAAGCTGCCGCTTTCTGTCTGGGGACACACATTGCAACGCACGTTGAAAACTTCGGTCACATTCACGGGTGACGGCCTGCACTCGGGCAAACCTGCCGTGATGACCGTGCATCCAGCCGCGCCGGAATATGGGATTTGGTTCAAACGTTCCGATATTCATGATCGTGATGCGCTGATCCCGGCCCGTTGGGATGCTGTGAACCAATCCCCTTTGTGCACCCGTCTGGAAAACGATCAGGGCGTCACTTTGTCGACCGTCGAACACATCATGGCGGCATTGGCGGGGTGCGGTATCCATAACGCGCTGATCGAAGTGAACGGCCCCGAAGTCCCGATCCTGGACGGAAGCTCGGCCATTTTCGTGCGCGCCTTTTTACAACGTGGTCTGGCGGATCAGGGGCGCCCTGTTCAGGCGATTGAGATTCTGAAACCGATCGAAGTCCGCAAGGGCGAGGCTTGGGCCCGTCTGGAACCGGGGCTGGATCTGACCATCGACTTTCATATCGACTTTGAAGATGCCGCCATCGGTGTACAGCGCAAGACGCTGAAGATGGCCAATGGCTCGTTCGTGCGCGAGCTGTGCGACAGCCGCACATTCTGCCGCAAGGCCGACGTTGATTACATGCGCCAGAATGGTCTGGCCCTTGGTGGAACCCTGATGAACGCCGTTGTGGTTGAGGGCGACAAAGTGCTCAGCCCCGGTGGTTTGCGCCACTCGGACGAACCTGTGCGTCATAAAATGCTGGACGCTTTGGGCGATCTGTCGCTGGCCGGAGCCCCGATCCTTGGGCGTTATACCGGCTATCGCGCGGGCCATGCCATGACGAACGATTTGCTGCGCGCCATGTTCGCGGATGTCAGCAGTTTCCGCATGGTTGCCTGTGACGCTGGAAAAGTGGCACGTTTGCCCGGCGTTGGCGTGCATCTGGACGAGATGCCAGCCGTCGCCTGACGTCATACATGACTGTGGTGGCCATTTCCTGCCAAAGACGTTTTGCACCGGAAAATTCTGTGCTAGGACCAGTCTGAGCAGTGGGCAACATGATCCGCTAATTCAGACGAGGAATAACAAGGCATGACAGGCGTCGGATCCCGGAAAATTCTCTTGGGCTTGGTTCTGGCCAGTGTGCTGGCCGGATGTAGTGCTGGTGGCAAGGTCAACAGGGGCGAAGTGGACCTTGAACTCTACACCGCCGAACAGATTTTTGGCCGTGGCGAATTCGAGCTGGAACGCAAACGCCCAGAAGATGCTGCGCGTTACTTCGGTGAGATCGAGCGCCTGTACCCCTATTCGGACTGGGCCAAACGCGCGCTGATTATGCAGGCGTTTTCCCTTCACGGTGCCCAGCAATATGAAGAAAGCCGCGCGGCCGCGCAGCGTTATGTTGATTTCTATCCGGCCTCGGATGATGCGGCCTATGCGCAATATATCCTGGCGCTCAGCTACTATGATCAGATCGACGATGTGGGCCGCGACCAGGGGCTGACGTTCCAGGCGTTGCAGGCGCTGCGCACCGTGATCGAGCGCTATCCCAATACGGAATACGCACGCTCGGCCATGTTGAAGTTCGATCTGGCGTTTGACCATCTGGCCGCCAAGGAAATGGAGGTCGGGCGCTACTACCTGCGTCGAGATCACTATACCGCCGCGATCAACCGGTTCCGCGTCGTGGTCGAGGATTTCCAGACCACCAGCCACACCGCCGAAGCGCTGCACCGTCTGGTCGAGGCCTATCTGTCGTTGGGTCTGACCGCCGAAGCGCAGACCGCAGGCGCGATTCTGGGGCATAACTTCCAATCAACCGAGTGGTACGAGGCATCCTATAAGTTGCTGACGGCTCAGGGGCTGGAGCTGAAATCCCGTGGGAATAACTGGCTGGCACAAGTCTATCGCCAGATGATCAAAGGCGAGTGGCTCTGATCCATCAGCGAAAGGTGACTTGATGCTGCGTAGCCTGGAAATCCGCGATTTGCTGATCATTGATCGGTTGGAGCTTGAGTTCCAGCCGGGTTTGAACGTGCTGACCGGGGAAACCGGCGCGGGTAAGTCGATTTTGCTGGACGCATTGGGCTTTGTTCTTGGGTGGCGTGGGCGTGCGGAACTGGTGCGCAGCGGGGCCGAACAGGGCGAGGTTCTGGCCGAGTTCGATCTGCCGCAAGGTCACGCGGCGCATGCGGTACTAGAAGAGGCGGGACTGCCTGGCGGTGAGGAGCTGATCCTGCGCCGGGTGAACCGTAAGGACGGGCGCAAAACCGCTTGGGTCAATGACCGGCGTTGCTCAGGAGAGGTGCTGCGCGCGCTCTCAGAAACCTTGATTGAATTGCACGGCCAGCACGATGATCGTGGCCTGCTGGATCCGCGCGGCCACCGCGCGTTGCTGGATGAATTCGGGGCCTATGGTGGCACACAAGCGGACGTTCGCGCAGCGTGGCGTGATGTGTCCACAAGGCGCAAGGCGCTGGCCAAGGCCGAAGCTGCGCTGGCGGAAGTTCGCCAGGAAGAGGAATTCCTGCGCCATGCCGTGGCAGAGCTGGACAAGCTGGCCCCTGAACCCGGCGAAGAAAGCGAATTGGATGCGCAGCGCCGCATGATGCAAGGCGCAGAAAAGATCCGAGAGGACGTGGCGCGGGCTTTGGCCTCGCTTGGCAATGACGGTGCCGAAGGCGCGATGGGTGACGCGATCCGTTGGCTAGAAGGGGTCGCCGACAAGGCCGAGGGCACTCTGGACGCTCCGATCGAAGCCCTTGGCCGCTCTTTTTCCGAGCTGTCCGATGCGGTGTCTGGGGTCGAGGGTGCGCTGGATGCCCTGAATTTCAATCCATACGAGTTGGAGCAGGCTGAAGAGCGCCTTTTTGCCATTCGCGCCGCTGCCCGCAAGCACAATGTCCTGCCGGACGAGTTGGGCGTGTTTGCTGATGACCTGCGTCAGAAGCTTCAGGCCTTGGATCAAGGGGACGCCGATATTGGTCGTCTTCGTGCGGAATTGGCCGAGGCCGAAGCGCATTATACTGCGGCAGCCCAACAGCTTAGCAGCGCCCGAGCCAAGGCAGCCACAGAACTGGACGCTGCGGTGGCTGGCGAATTGGCCCCGCTGAAGATGGAGCGCGCAGTTTTCCTGACCCAGATCGAACAGTCCGAGGTCGGGCCAGATGGCCTTGATGCGGTGGACTTTACCGTGGCCACCAACCCCGGTGCGCCCTCGGGACCTTTGGCCAAGATCGCATCAGGCGGAGAGCTCAGCCGGTTCCTGCTGGCGTTAAAAGTGTGCCTGAGCCAGCAGCAATCCGGCGTTACCATGATTTTCGACGAGATTGATCGCGGTGTCGGCGGGGCCACTGCGGATGCGGTGGGGCGGCGTCTGGCGGCGTTGGCGGCTGAAGGGCAGGTGCTGGTCGTAACGCACTCGCCGCAGGTTGCAGCCCTGGGCGCACATCACTGGCGCGTGGAAAAGCGGGTCGAGAATGACGTGACAACCTCGACCGTGGTGTCCTTGTCGCCCGAGGACCGCGTGGACGAGATCGCGCGCATGGTGTCCGGCGACACGATCACTGCCGAGGCGCGTGGCGCGGCCAAAGCCCTGTTGGCGGGCTAAACAGCCTAGTTTCCACGCACCAGTTTTCCTGGATTCATGATGTTTTGCGGGTCCATTGCACGTTTAATGTCGCCCATGACATCCCAGGCCTCGCCATGTTCGGCCTGCATATATTTCTTTTTGCCGACGCCAATTCCATGTTCGCCGGTGGCCGTCCCCCCCATCGCAAGCGATCGTTCGACCATGCGATGAGATAGATCCTCGACCGCTTTCACTTCGGCGGGGTTTTCGTCGTCAAACAGCAGGATCGCATGGAAATTCCCATCCCCAACATGGCCCAGAATTGGGCCGGTAATGGGCGAGGCATTGATATCGGCGCGGGTTTCGTTCACCGCATCGGCCAGCCGCGAGATCGGCACGCAAATATCTGTGACCAGCGCTTTGGCTCCGGGTTTCGAGGCCAGGACGGCCCAATGCGCATGGTGGCGCATAGTCCAGAGCGCGGTGCGATCTTCGGGTTTGGTGGCCCATTCAAAACGGTTGCCGCCATGATCAGAGACAATGTCGCCAAAGGTTTCAGCCTGCTCTTCGACGCCCGCTGCGGAGCCGTGGAATTCCACCATCAAATGCGGGCTTTCAGGCATGTTGGACCCCGAATAGCCGTTAAATGCCGCCGCAGTTGCAGCATCCACAAACTCGATCCGCGCCATGGGAATGCCCATCTGGATTGTGTCGATAACCGCGTTGACCGCGTCCTCGATCCGCTCAAAAGCACATACGGCGGCGGTGATCGCCTCGGGCTGGCCGCGCAGGCGCAGGGTCAGTTCAGTGATCAGGCCCAAAGTGCCCTCGGCCCCGACGAACAGACCGGTCAGATCATAGCCCGCGCTGGATTTGCGCGCGCGGGTGCCGGTGCGGATGATGCGCCCATCTGCGGTGACGACCTGCAATCCCAACACGTTGTCGCGCATCGTGCCATAACGTACCGCCGTCGTGCCGCTGGCGCGGGTCGAGGCCATCCCCCCGATCGAGGCATTCGCGCCCGGATCAACCGGAAAAAACAGCCCCGTCGCGCGCAAATCGGTGTTCAGTTCTTCGCGGGTGATGCCGGGCTGAACCGAGGCATCCATATCCTCGGGGGACAGGCGCAAGATCTTGTTCATGTTCCGAAAGTCGACGGAAATCCCACCCGAAAATGCCTGCGCCTGACCTTCGAGTGATGTTCCCGCGCCCCATCCGACAACCGGGCAGCCATTTCGCGCACAAATCTTCACGATCTCGCTGACTTCTTCGGCGGACTGTGGGTAAACTACGCCATCGGGCGGTGTCAGAGGAAAATGCGTTTCCGACGCGCCATGTTGTTCCAGATCGGACTTGGACCGGCTCAGGCGTTGACCTAATAAGTTGGAAAGCTCTTCTAGCGCGGTCTGGATGGTCATGACGTTCCTCCGGAAGGTGCGTGGAAACACTAGGCTATGCGGTCGATGCCGAAAAGGGAATATTACCTCTAACGCGGGGAAGGTTAATGCCTCTACAACTTGGGAAAGTATTGGCCTCTGCTGCGACGCAAACGGTGCAGGCCGGACGCGAGGCTATCGCCTTGGTCAGGCGTCAGGGGCCCAGCCAATTTCAGTTCTGGCTGATCGCGTTGGCCATCGGCGTGGCCGCTGGTTTGGCGGCGCTGTTTTTCCGCAAGGGGATCGACTGGATTCAGGCGACGTTGTACCGAACCGATGATGTCGCGCATCTGCAAAGTCATGCGGAATCCTTGCCTTGGTATTGGATTTTGATCCTGCCCATTGCCGGTGGATTGCTGTCCGGCATCGTGCTGCATCTTTTTACCCCGGACGGGCGCGTACGTTCGGTCGCGGATGTGATCGAGGGCGCGGCCATGCATGACGGCCGGGTCGAGGGCAAGGCGGGGCTTGCCTCGGCTTTTGCATCGTTGGTGACGCTGTCCACTGGCGGGTCAACCGGGCGCGAAGGGCCGGTGGTGCACATGGCCTCGGTCATTTCGTCATGGGTCAGCGAACGCTTGCATGCGGATGGGATCACGGGGCGCGATCTTTTGGGATGTGCGGTGGCGGCGGCAGTTTCTGCCAGTTTTAACGCGCCCATTGCCGGGGCGCTGTTCGCGCTAGAGGTCGTGCTGCGCCATTTTGCGGTGCACGCCTTTGCCCCCATCGTGATCGCCAGCGTGGCCGGAACGATCATCAACCGATTGGAATTTGGCGGCGTCACCGAATTTCACCTGCCCGAGGGGAACACCCTGGAATTCTATGTGGAATTGCCCGCGTTCCTGATGTTGGGGCTGCTGTGTGGCTTTGTCGCGTTCATCCTGATGCGCGCGGTTTTTATCGCCGAGGATATGGGCAATCAGATCCAGGCAGGCACCAAGATGCCGCGATGGATGCGCCCGGCTTTGGCTGGCGCTTTGTTGGGGGGGATGGCGATCGCCTTTCCGCATATCATCGGGGTTGGGTATGAAACGACCTCGGCTGCGCTGACCGGGCAACTGCTGTGGCACGAGGCGATCGTCTTTGCCATCCTCAAGGTGATCGCGGTGGCCATCACCATGGCCGGCCGGATGGGGGGCGGGATGTTTTCCCCCGCATTGATGGTCGGCGCATTGACCGGGCTGGCCTTTGGCCTGATCGCAACAGGCATTTTCCCCGAGGTGTCGGGGTCGCACACGCTCTATGCTTTGGCCGGGATGGGGGCCGTTGCGGCGGCAGTATTGGGCGCGCCGATTTCGACTACTATGATCGTGTTCGAGCTGACAGGCGACTGGCAGACTGGGCTGGCGGTGATGGTGGCGGTGTCGCTGTCCACCGCGCTGGCCTCACGGCTGGTGGATCGGTCATTTTTCCTAACGCAGCTAGAGAGGCGCGGCATTCATCTGGCCGCCGGTCCGCAAGCCTATCTGCTGGCCATGTTCCGCGCCGATATGCTGATGCGCAAACCCGACGATCCAGGGGCCGCGGATACTGAGCGTTGCGCGGAAATGGTCGAGGACGGGATATTCATCGAAGGCAACGCGACCCTGGAACAAGCGATGCCCCTGTTCGAGAAGGCAGGGACCCCGTTCCTGCCAGTCATTGCGAAACCAGAAAACGACGAAGCGCTCCAGATTAGGGGCGCCTTGTTCCATGTGGATGCGTTGAAAGCCTTCAACCGGGCCCTGGCCGCCACTGCGGCCGAGGAACATTCTTAAAGGCGTTCGACGGCCAGCGTGTCGGATTTATAAAAGGCCAGATAGCCGTTGATCTGCTCGGCCGCTTCGAACGGGGCCTCATAGCTCCAGGCGGCGTCTTTCAACGTGGTGGATTTCGTCACGATCGAATAATGCGTGGCATCGCCCTTTTTGGGGCAATGGGTGACCTTGGATGTCTTGTCCAGAAACGCCATTGCGATGTCGCCGCGCGGGAAATAGATCACCGAAGCCAGGCCTTCTTCGTTTAGTTCCAGTGCCTTACTCGTCTCACCCAATACAGCACCACCGGCGCGCACCACCCAAGTGCCTTCGGCGTTGCGAATTGTCATGTCATTACCCATATCCGTCTCCCCGGAGTTTTTCTGCTTATCGACCGCTTTTGCGACAATAAGATGTCACAGCGGTTCTGTCGCTTGGCGCAACCATATCGCAGCCGTCTCGGTTAACCGAGGGACGATTTTGTCGCGGCACGCTGTGTGATACTCGTTGAGCCAGTGAATTTCGTCTGCGCTCAGCAACTTAGTGTCGATCAGCCTGCGGTCAATCGGAACCCAGGTCAGCGTTTCAAAGCTGTGCATGGGCCTGTCATCCGCGCCGATCAGGTCAGGAGCATCCTGTACCACGATCAGGTTCTCGATACGAATGCCAAATGCGCCCTCGCGGTAATAACCCGGCTCGTTTGACAGGATCATTCCGGGTTTCAGGGGCACTGTCGACACGCGGCTCAGCCGTTGTGGCCCCTCATGAACGCACAGATACACGCCGACGCCATGGCCGGTACCGTGATTATAGTCCAGCCCGGCCAACCACAGCGGATAGCGCGCGATGGCGTCCAGATCGCGCCCAGCCAGGCCGCGCGGGAACCGCAGCCGGGATATGCCGATCATGCCTTGCAGCACGCGGGTAAAGCAGGTTTTTCCGTCAGTTCCGACCACGCCAACAGGCAGCGTGCGGGTGATATCGGTGGTGCCGTTCAGGTATTGGCCGCCGCTATCGACGACGATCAGCTGCCCGTCCTCAAGCCGCGCATTGGTGTTCTCAGTGACGCGATAATGGATCACGGCACCATTCGAGCCAGTGCCCGAGATCGTGTCAAAACTGATATCCAACAGCGCATTGGTCGCGCGCCGGTAGGACTCCAGCGTTTTGACGACGTCGATTTCCGTAATTGTTCCAGGGGCTTGGGCATCGAACCAGGCCAGAAACTCGCACATGGCGGCGGCGTCGGTCAGATGTGCCTCGCGGGTGGCGGCAATCTCGGCCTCCGATTTGCAGGCTTTGGGCAGGACGCAGGGGTCTTGCGCCCAGGCGATCGGGACGTTTGCCTCGGTCAGCTCGGCCTGCACCTGCACGGGAACCGAGCCTCGGTCCAACCGCACAGGACCGGTCAACGACCGCACCGCCGCAGCAAAGGCCGAGGGTGGCCGCAGCGTAACCTGGCGCCCAAGATGGCTGCGCAGCGCGTCGTCCAGTTTTTCCGGGTCAACGAACAGCGACAGATGGCCATTCTTATGCAGGATGGCAAAGCAATGCGGCACCGGATTGCGCTGAATGTCCGAACCGCGAATGTTCAGCAACCAGGCAATAGAGTCAGGCAGGGTCAGGACGGTGGATTCCTGTCCGGCTCGGCTGAGTTTCTCTGCGATAACTTGGCGTTTTTCCTGGTGGCTGATGCCTGCCAGATCATCGGGATAGACAGTGATCCGACCCAGCGGAGCGGCTGGCTGATCGGGCCAAATCCGGTCCACCAGATTGCTGACAGGTTGCAACAAAATGCCCGACCCCGCCAAAATCTGGCTCAGGTCCTCGATCTCTTCGACGCTGTGTAGCCAGGGATCGAAACCGACAATGCCGCCCTCTGGCAGTTGCGCCAGCAGCCAGTCGCCCAAACAGGTTTCGGGCCAGGGCACGGGTTGGAAATGGTCCAGATCCACCTGCGCTTTGACCTGGGTGCGATAGCGCCCGTCGATGAACACGCCGGCCGTGTCAGCAAGTGCTGCGCAAAATCCGGCCGAGCCTGTGAAACCGGTCAGCCACGCCAAACGCTCATCACGGGGGGCAACATATTCGCCCTGATGCACGTCCGCGCGGGGGATCAGAAATCCGGCCAGGCCTTCGCGCGTTAGTTCGGTACGTAACAGCTCCAGTCGCGCAGGCCCCTGACTGGGGTCCGAGCTTTCCTCGAAACTTTGAAACATCCTGTCCCCCAAGTTGTGTGAGCTGGCTAGCTGGCCCTTTTGATACCCATCATGCGGGCGCGTGCGCGCGGGTCCTGATCGAACAAAGCAGCCAGTTGTTCGGTCATCGCACCAGCCAATTGTTCGACATCCGTGATGGTTACGGCGTGCTGATAATAGCGCGTCACATCATGGCCNNTAATTCGCGGGGTTAACCGACAGGGTTGAATCATCCACCGGGGCCCCATCCGAGATCACCATCAAGATTTTCCGCTGCTCGGGCCGGGCCAGCATCCGGCGATGGGCCCATTCCAGCGCCTCGCCGTNNGCAGGCCCTCTTTCATCATCAGACCCAGATTGTTGCGGGTCCGGCGCATCGGGGCGTCTGCTTTTTTATACACGATGTGGCGCAGGTCGTTCAGGCGGCCGGGTTGTTGCGGACGTCCTTCGGCCAGCCATTTTTCACGGCTTTGCCCGCCTTTCCACGCACGAGTGGTAAAGCCCAGAACCTCGACCTTCACGTCGCAACGTTCCAGAGTTCGCGCCAAAACGTCCGCACAAATCGCCGCGATCGAGATCGGACGACCCCGCATCGAGCCAGAGTTATCCAGCAGCAGCGTCACCACGGTGTCGCGGAATTCAGTGTCTTTTTCGACCTTAAAGGACAGCGGAGTCGTGGGATTCGCCACCACGCGCGCCAGACGTCCAGCGTCCAAAATGCCCTCTTCCATGTCAAACAACCACGAGCGGCTTTGTTGTGCCTGCAAGCGGCGTTGCAACTTGTTGGCGAGCCGTCCGACGGCCCCTTTCAGGGGCTCCAGCTGCTGATCCAGATAGGCGCGCAGGCGCTCCAACTCGGCAGGTTCGGCCAAGTCCTCGGCTGGGATTTCTTCATCGTTATCAGTGTTATACGCCGTATAATTCGGGTCCGCGTCGGACAGAGGGGCAGGGGGCGGCGGTTCCAAGGGCGCGTCACCTTCGGGCAGCTCGGCCTCTTCTGACATTTCGTCTTCGGCCATGTCATCCGTGGAAACCTGCGCTTCGGAACTGTCCTGCGTTTCGTCTTGCGACTGCTCGGGATCGGCCTCGGCCTCTTGATCGTCTTGATCATCCTGCCCGCTGGAATCGGGATCCTGCTCCTCTTCGGCGTTGTCCTCGGCGTCGTCCTGATCCTCTTCGTCAGGTTCGTCCGGGTCATCGCCCAGCTGATCGCCATAGCCCAAATCTTCGATGATCTGACGGGCAAGTTTAGCAAACTCTGACTGATCAGAGAGCTTGCCCTGCAAGTCCTCAAGCGTACCGCCAGCCTGATCCTCGATGAAGCCGCTCCACAGATCCAGCACGTTGCGGGCGGCGGGGGGCAGCTCGCGGCCAGTGGCCAATTGGCGGATCATATAGCCCGCCGCGACAGACAATGGCGCGTCCGAGGTTTGCTTGATCTGATCATAGCCCAGACGGCGGGCATCGGTATCAATTTTAGCGTCGATATTGCCCGCCGTGCCGGGCATGTCGCGCGCGCCCATCGCCTCGCATCGGGCGGTTTCCATCGCCTCGTACAGGCTGCGGGCCATGTCACCAGGAGGCGCATAACGATCATGCACCGTGTTGTCGTGATACTTGCGCTGCATCGCCAATGCATCTGCCGTGCCCCGCGCGATCAACACCTCGTCGCGGGTCATGCGACGCGTCACCTGTGGCAGGCGCATCGTGTCACCAGCAATGCCTGCCGGATCGACTGAATAATTCACGTTCAGGTCCGCGTCATCCGCCAGCACTTTGGTCGCTTCGGCCAAGGCTTTTTTGAACGGATCTGCGGGGTTGTCTGATTTCTTCATCGCATGCGCCGGAGTTAACAAAAGTTGTTGCCGCACCCTAATCCGGGCAGACCCGATTGACCAGTGGCCCCGCGCGTCCCGTTGGGTCGCATGTTTCACATTTAGGTCGTTGGGCCTATGCTGCAAATCAATCGGCAGGGGGTCAGGCACCGATGAAAATCATCTATTGCGCCTATGGCGGGCAAAAATATGCGGATCAACTGGCGCAGTCGGTCGGCTCGGTGCAGGAGCAGCATCCCTCGGCGCGCTGTATTGTGTACACGACCTCGGATTTTCTGCCTTTTTTGAAAGGCTTGCCGGTCGAGACTCGGGTGTTGGGGCAGGGGCCAAAGGACAATGATTGGCACGACCCCTTCATGAAGGTCCGCGCCGTTTGTGATGTGGCGTCCGAAGGTGAGCCGTTCCTATATCTCGACAATGATACCTATGTGGCCGGTTCCCTGACCGAGGCGTGGAGGATGTTAGGCGATTTCGATTGTCTGGGTGTGCATTCTCCGATCCCGGATCAGCGAGGATTCTTGGGATTGGAGCCTGCGCCGGGTCTGGTGCGGCCGTCGCCCGAGGTGTTTCCAGAATGGAATGGTGGGGTGTTGTTTTTTGCCGGACGCAAAGCCGCCCGCCGTGTCGTTCAGCGGTGGCTTGAGGTGTTGGAAATGGGCATTCCGGGTGGCGGAGATCAGTGGCCCCTGGCGCAAGCACTTTGGGACAGCGGAGCGCGATTGCATGCGCTTCCGGGGACGTTTAATTGCCGACTGCCGGCGACTCCGATTGTGTACGGAGCGGTGCGTGTTTTGCACGCTGACCACCCTCAACTATCAGAAATCGCACAAGTTTTGAATGAACAGACCGGATTGCGTCAAGTGGTTGTCAAAGGCGAGGGATACGCTTTGGCCCCTGCTGGCAGCAATGATCGTCGGATGTTTTAACTGATCAGCACCGCGCGGCATTCATTGACGTTGCGCAGTGCCAATTTGCTGGCCATGCGCGCCTGACGTTGGTCCTGTCCGAAGGTGCTGCGGTTCAGCAAAACGGCCTGCGCTTGTTTCGCCTCGATCCGCCAGTGTAGAACCTCGCGCCCGCGCCCATCGGGGATCATCGTGTCCAGAATGTCGATGACGTCTTGTCGCTCGGCCTTTGTGCGCTCCGAAGCGATACCATCGAACATCCATTGAAATTCCATCTGAGCGGACAGTCGCCCCGCGCAATGAGCAAAGAACCTAAGCTGTTCATCCGCCGAAAACGCCTGCGCAGAAGGAGCCAGGGTGGACAGCGTGCCACCCAGAAAAAGGCCTGCCAGACAAGTTTTTAAACTGCTCATGTTTTAGACTTTACGGTCAAAAATCAGCGTATCAAGTGTGCAGTATAAAAACTATTCTTTTGCGACTTTGTTAACACAACTAAAAACGGCCCCGAATTGGGGCCGTTTCCAGTGGATCATTTTTGAGCTTGGTTCAGGTCATCGCCATTGACGCGGCGCTTTCGGGCAGCTCTTCGTCAAAACAACGCTGGTAGAATTCGGCCACAGTCTGGCGTTCCAGCTCGTCACATTTGTTCAAGAAGGACAGGCGGAAAGCATAGCCGACATTGCGGAAAATCTCGGCGTTCTGGGCCCAGTTGATCACCGTCCGGGGGCTCATCACAGTGGACAGATCACCGTTCATAAAGGCGGTCCGGGTCAGAGCGGCCAGCGTCACCATCTGCGCAATCGTCTTGCGCCCGGTTTCGGTGTTGTAATGCGGGTTCTTGGACAGAACGATCTGGGTTTCGGCGTCATGCGACAGGTAATTCAGCGTTGCCACCAGCGACCAACGGTCCATCTGCGCCTGGTTGATCTGCTGCGTGCCGTGGTACAGGCCGGTCGTGTCGCCCAAACCAACCGTGTTCGCCGTGGCAAACAGGCGGAAATAGGGGTTCGGGTTGATGACTTCGTTCTGGTCCAGCAAGGTCAATTTGCCGTCATGCTCAAGCACGCGCTGGATCACGAACATCACGTCCGCACGGCCCGCATCATATTCATCGAACACAATCGCAGTGGGATTGCGCAAGGCCCAGGGCAGGATGCCTTCGTGGAATTCAGTGACCTGTTTGCCGTCTTTCAGCTTGATCGCGTCCTTACCAATCAGGTCGATCCGGCTGATGTGGCTGTCCAGGTTCACACGCACACAGGGCCAGTTCAGGCGGGCGGCGACTTGCTCGATATGAGTCGATTTGCCTGTGCCGTGATAGCCCTGAACCATGACGCGGCGGTTGCGCGAAAAACCGGCCAGAATGGCCAGCGTGGTGTCGGGGTCGAATTTATAGGTCAGGTCGACTTCTGGCACGCGGTCGGAACGCTCGGCAAAGCCCTTCACGGTCATGTCGGTGTCGATGCCAAAGACCTCGCGAACAGAGACGTCTTCGGTGGGTTTTGCGTTCATTTCCATAGTGCGTGTGCCTTTGCCTACGTGCTGAAATCAGGGCCGGATTGCCCAATATCCGAGTGGTGCAACATAAATGCCCGAAGGGCAAGAGCCTGTCAGCTTTTCCGCCGCGTCCTGCGTGGGCACCGGGTCACTTGAACGTGTTTTGACGTGACCGCGGGCGGGGCGCTTTACATCGGTAGCAGTGCTAAACTGAGCGGATTAATGACGGAGGGGAGCCGATGAACAGACGTATGATGATGCTGGCAGGTCTTGGAGGGCTGGGCGTTCTGGTCGCCGGGCGCAGCGGGGCCAAAACCGAAATCTTCGAGGTCGAGCGCAGCAAAGCCGAGTGGAAATCGATGCTGACGCCGCTTCAGTACAAAGTGATGCGCGAAGAAGGGACCGAAAGGTCCGGCAGCTCGCCTTTGGACAAGGTCTATGATCCGGGTGTGTACCATTGCCGGGGCTGTAATTTGCCGCTGTATTCGTCAAAGCACAAATTTGACAGCGGGACCGGATGGCCGAGTTTCTGGAAACCTTTGCCCAATGCGATTGGCACCAAGGTTGACCGCAAGCTTCTGTCGGTGCGCACGGAATGCCATTGCCGCCGTTGTGGCAGCCATTTGGGGCATATCTTCGATGATGGGCCAAAGCCAACCGGGAAACGCCATTGTTTGAACGGCGTGTCCCTTGTGTTCAAAGCCGCCTAACTATTTGAAGCTACGGCTTTCTTTGATCTGATCCCAGGCCCACATGACCTCTTGCAGCTGCTCTTCTTGGCTGCGATCGCCACCGTTCATGTCGGGGTGCAGAACCTTGATCAGCTTCTTATAGGCCTTACGGATTTCGGCCTTGGACCAGCTGTCCTGCGCCTCGAGGATGTCGACTGCGCGGCGTTCGGTCGGGGGCAGACGGCGGCCGCCGGTATTGGCTTTGCCCGGGTTTTTCGTCGCATTTTCACCCAGAACCTGATGTGGATCCTCGATGCCCAGACGGGCCCAGGCGCGGGCCTCGGGGTCGCCCATCGGACGGGTCTGGCGTTCCCAAACCTTATCTTTGGACGTCTGAGCGTTAATCTCGGCCTCGGTTGTGCCGTCGAAGAAGCTCCATTTCTGGTTATATTCGCGCACGTGATCCTTGCAGAACCACAGGAATTCATCCAGCACGTCGGGCGCACGCGGCGCGCGGTATTTGCCAGCCTCCTGGCAGCCTTCGTGCTCGCACAAGCGGGTCGAGGTTTCAGACTCCCCACTCATCCCCCGTCGGCCACGGGGGTTTTTCTTCTTGGCGGATTTGATCGACATATCAAAACCAAACGGGTCAGATTTCGCCATAAGATCACCTATTCGACTCGGACGATGGATTGTAGACTTTCTGGCGCTGAGTTGAAGGGGGGGCGCAGGAAAAAATCTGTGAATAACGCGATCATTTGGCGAGAAATTGCCAAACTCCGCAGCCTAACCGCTGGAAAAACATAATAAAAACACCGAACAAAAATCAGGCAGTCTTGTCCTGCACTACATCGGAACCGTCGTCAACCACGTCTTCATCTTCATAGTCCGAAACTGCCTTCAATCTGGCCGCGCGTTCGATCAACAGAGTCGCGGTGGGGCTGCTGAGATCTTCGGCATCTTCGACACCGTTATCCCCCACAATCGCGAAAAAACCGGCCGGCGTGTCGTCAGGGTCTGCGACCGGCTCGGGCTGCGTGTCGGCTGGGGGGGGCAATTGCCGAGGCTCAAACACCTCGACCTCACCTTGCCGCAGACGACGAAACACCAGCATGTTGCGATAGGTGGTCGTGATCGAGGTCAGGCCGTGGCGCTCTTCGCTGGGAAGCGTTTCGGCCCGCTGATATTCCCAGCCCTCGGCGCCCATTTGATTCATCAATTCTTCAAGCGCGAAGGCAAATCGCGCCTCGGTGCCGCGCACACCCTTGGCCTTTTTGCCCTTCGCCGGGGCCGGAACCACCTTGTACTCGTATTTTGGCATTCTAAATGTCCGTTTTGAAATCACTCCAACAATATCAGCCATTTGCGAAATGTCCAAAACTCAACAGGCGCGCAACGTGCGCTCGATCAATCCGGCCTAAACACCCGCCTGACAGCGTGTCGTCCTCGGGCAAAAGGGGGACGCATGACCAGATCCATCAACAACTATTCCGACTGGGTTTTCACCGAAACGGTTCAGGATCGCGGGACGGCACGGGCCTGTTGCACCCTGTGTGGGCAACGCAATTTGCGCTATATTTTCGAGGTGCGCAGCCGCCGGAACGGACACCGGATGTGGGTTGGCTCCAGCTGTATTCTCAAGTTCGGGCTGTCGGTGATGCAGGATGGTCAAACGCTCTCGGTTGACGAGGCCCGCGCCAAATTGCGTCGTCTTACCCGACAGTTAAAGGGGTGATCACCCTTTGCGAATAGTCATGGGTTTGCCCACAAAATCCGGCACGGGCGCGGATTTGTGCACCTTCAGCAATGCTGCGACCTTGGCGGCGACGTCTTCGGGATAAGGGGCCACGCGCGGGCCGCTTTGGTCGATATGCAGGCCGATCCCTTCCCCTGTCGCGGACAGCCAACCGTCAGAGTGAAACAGCCACTGGCAGAAATGGAATTTGCGCCCGTCACTGTCCAGCAGTTGAAAACCGACTTTGACCTTGGCGCTGACATGCAGTTCGCGCAAATACCGCACCCGAAAATCCGCGCTATAGGTCGTATGTTTGCGGGTGGCCGCATAGTCTGGGCCAAATCCCATCAGCTTAAAGGCTTGGTCTGCGCCCTGATCGAACAGCACATTGTAATATGCCATGTTCAGGTGGCCGTTATAGTCGATCCACTCGGGCAGGACCTCCATTTCCGAGGACATGAACGGCGCTTGTTCTGACATTCGAAACTCCTGTGGCTGGCGTCCAGGATAGGGTGAAACACCCCCTCCAAGCAAAGCCAATTCTGAGGTTTAACGCAGCGGAAAAGGAGCGCGTCAGCCACAAGGGGGCGCGCTATTTCGGTGCAAGAGGAATTCGGCCCGCCGCTTGTCGGACTATTGAGCCAGCTTCTTGGCGACCAGTTGGTTTACGGCTTTGGGATTGGCCTTGCCGCCGGTGGCTTTCATGACCTGACCCACGAACCAACCCGCAAGTTTTGGGTTTTGCTTGGCTTTTTCGACCTGGGCGGGGTTGGCGGCGATGATCTCGTCCACCGCGGCCTCGATGGCACCGGTGTCGGTGACCTGCTTCATGCCACGCTCTTCGACGATTTTTTCGGGGTCGCCGCCTTCGGTATAGACGATCTCGAACAGGTCCTTAGCGATCTTGCCGCTGATGGCGTCCGACTTGATCAGCTTGATGATACCAGCCAGTTGAGCGGGCGACACCGGGCTTTCGGTGATGTCGTGGTCTTCTTTTTTCAGGCGGCCGAACAGTTCGTTGATGACCCAGTTTGCGGCCAGTTTGCCGTCGCCACCCGCGCCTGCGACCTCTTCAAAGAAGGTGGCGTTGGGCACTTCGGCGGTCAGCACGCTGGCGTCATATTCCGACAGGCCATAGTCGCCGATAAAGCGGGCTTTCTTTTCGTCGGGCAGTTCGGGCAGGGTGCCTGCGATGTCATCGACCCAAGCCTGTTCGATTTCCAGCGGCAGCAGGTCGGGATCGGGGAAATAGCGGTAATCATGCGCCTCTTCCTTGGACCGCATCGAGCGTGTCTCGTTTTTGTCGGGATCATACAGGCGGGTTTCCTGCACGACCTCGCCTCCGGCCTCGACAATGGCGACCTGGCGGCGGGCCTCGACCTCGATTGCGGCCTGGATAAACCGCATCGAGTTCATGTTCTTGATTTCGCAACGTGTGCCCAAGTGGTCGAAGTCCTGGGTCTCCATGTATTTCTCATACTGGCCGGGACGGCAGATCGACACGTTCACATCCGCGCGCAGGTTGCCGTTTTGCATGTTGCCATCACAGGTGCCCAGATAGCGCAGGATCTGGCGCATTTTGGTGACATAGGCGGCGGCCTCTTCGGGGCCACGGATGTCGGGGCGGCTGACGATTTCCATCAGGGCGACACCGGTCCGGTTCAGATCCACAAAGGACATGTTCGGATCCATGTCATGTACCGATTTGCCCGCGTCCTGTTCCAGGTGGATGCGCTCGATCCGCACGAGGCGCGCCACGCCGGGGCCCATATCGACCAGAATTTCGCCTTCGCCCACGATGGGGTGGTACAGCTGGCTGATCTGATAGCCCTGCGGCAGGTCAGGATAGAAATAGTTCTTGCGGTCAAAGGCGGACCACAGGTTGATCTCGGCCTTCAGACCCAGACCTGTGCGCACGGCCTGTTCGACACAGTATTCGTTAATGACGGGCAACATGCCGGGCTGCGCTGAATCCACAAAGGCGACGTTCGAGTTCGGCTCGGCCCCGAATTTCGTGGACGCGCCCGAGAACAGTTTCGCATTCGAGCTGACCTGCGCGTGCACCTCCATACCGATCACCAGTTCCCAGTCATGCTTTGCACCAGCAATCATCTTGGGTTTCGGGGTCTCATATGTCAGGTCCAGCATGGTATCCGCCCTTTGTCACAGCAATTCCATCGCGTTCTAGGACAGGGGTGCCAAAGGGGCAAGAGGGCTTGGCCGGTTTGGGCGTCAGATTGCGCCGGCGATTTACCCGCGTGGCAGGATTTGCGGCCCTTGTTCGCCGAATACCACGCGAGCGCCGTTGCGGATGTCAGACTCGAAATGACGCGAGATGCGGCGGAACGCACTGCCGCGGCCTTCCTCGGCGAGTTTTTCATTATAGATGAGGGACTCTTCGCCCATTGTGTCCTGTTCGGCCAGCGCCCAGACCAACGGATGCACCTCGCGCAGATGATCCTGCAATACCCAATCAAAGGCAGAGCGAAGCGATTTTAGCTGATCCTGATAAGGGCTGTTGCGCAGCTTGCGCGCGTGCAGCGTGATCGAGCAGAAAGCCGCGAACAGATTGGCCGTATGCTGGTCCGAGCGGCGTTGCAAAATATCTCGCATGCCCTCGATAAACAGATCCGGTTCCAGCATTTTTAGGACGTCAGGGTCCAGTTTCAACGCATCCAGACAGGTCCAGGTATAGCCTCCGGCGCCCCAAATATCCTGCGTCAACGCCGAGATCCGGCGCGCCTGAATTTCCAACTGTTGATGCGAGCCGAACCAGCGGGGCAGCATAAATCGGCCAAACTCGCGCATGTGGTTGGGGTTGTGCGGGTCCAGGTCGATCAGGTCTTCATAGTCGTCAACGACCCGGCTTTCGGGGTTGTCCTGACTGGGCAGCATTTTGCAACGCGCCGCAGCCAGGGCCGGACTGTTCTGCTCAAAGGCGTCGAACCGGTCCAGAATATCCTCGGCGCTGGCCATACAGGCCTGAAACGCCTTGGAACTGTGTTTCGACAACCCCGAAGATTTCAGCCCCGCGCTGCTGTCGACCGCGTGAAAAGCCCAAGCAACGTCCATAAGCGCATGTAAAACGACCAGCGCGACGCCATAGTCCTTGGGGCTGTCATCCAGCGCGAACTCCAGATGTTCCAGCGCGGGCAGGCTTTCGACTTCGGCGGGGTTCACACGGCCAGACCGGATTTGCCGTAGCAAAGGTTCCACCACGTCCGAACGCGCGCCATAGGCCAGCAGCTCGGCCAGGGGCATGTCTGCTTTGGTGCGGGCGCGGGTGCGGTCATGGTGGCGCAGCTCGGTTCCCAGTTCGTCCCACATGTCCTGACGGGCCAAAAATTGCCCGCGCGAGATCACGTATTCGCGCCGCGACTGTTCCGTGCTGGTGTCCGTGACAGGAATGTCCAAGGCGCGCTGGAGCCGAATGGGCATCGGACCCGGCGGTGCGGGCGTGGGCGCGCCCTGCGGCGTGGGCACCTGTGGCTGCGCGCTGCGTCGTAAAAATTTCGGCGCGCGGAGCTTTAGGTTTGTGCGATTGGACAGCAGATGCTTCATTCGGGTATCCGGTTTTGGACGACAGCAGCGTCGCCTTGCCTGTTAATCCCTCTATATGACCTGTGATTTTGGGCCGAAACATGGCCAAGTGTGGCTGGTTTTCGGGAATTTGCGCAGCAACTATCGGGCGAAGCTGCCCTAAGGTCACACTCTGGTTGCGGTATCAGCGCCCGCCAGCCACGTCCAACAGGGTGCGCGTCACATACGACGCCTGATCGCTTAGCAGCCAAAGGATCGTCTCGGCCACTTCCTCGGCGCTGCCAGATCGGCCCAAGGGAATAGAGTTGGACAGGCGTTCCAAGCGGTCGGGCTGGCCTCCTTTGGCGTGTATGTCCGTCTTGATCAGGCCGGGGCGCACGGCATTGACGCGGATCCCTTCGGGGGCCAGTTCGTCGGCCAGCCCGATGGTAAAGGTGTCTATTGCCGCTTTCGAGGCCGCATAATCCACATATTGGTTCGCCGATCCCAATCGGGCCGCAGCCGAGGATAGATTGACGATATGCCCGGTTTGGCCCGCGTTGCGCATATGCTGAATGGCCCCCTTGGCCACCATGAAGGCCCCAACCACGTTGATCTGAAACATGTTGGCGACGCGTTCGGCCGTCATCTCGGCGACAGGGGCGGCTTGATCGACGATCCCAGCGTTGTTCACCAGATGCAGCGAAGTTGTCTTGGGAATCGAGGCGTACATCGCCTCGATCTGCGTCGGATCAGCAACATCGCACTGGATCACTTGGGCGGACTGCCCCAAGGCCCGAATGTCAGCGCCAACCGCATCGGCGCGGGTCCGGTCATTGCAATAGGTCAGGATCACGTCATGGCCACGCTTTGCGGCCAATCTGGCGGTCGCTGCGCCAATCCCGGCGCTGCCGCCGGTGATCAAAATCGTGTGGGTCATTCTGTTCTCCTCGCCGCTTTGCGCAGTTCAGGACAGAGTCACCTTGGCGTCAACCCTGATCGGCTTGTCCTCAAACCAGCGCCGCAATTCATGCGCGGTCGGTAGGCAGGTCAAAGGCAGGTGCACGCGCCGCCCTCCGGCCAGTTCCAGATGCGGGGGGCGGGCATAAAAAGGGGCCGAGCGTGCGCCCACAGCCTGAATGCCCGACAAAGGAAACGACCAGTGTTTATTTCCGTAATAGACATTCAGATGGGTCGCGGTCAGCCACGCGCCCGAGCGTTTCCGGCTCATCAGTCTTTGCCAGAATAGCGCGGTCAGTATCGCGACCCCCCCAATCAGCAGCATCATTTGCCACGTGGGCAACAGCTTGGCCACGGCAAACAAAAGAAGCCAAAACACACCCAGCGCCGCACCTGCGCCCAGGTGCAGCGGGTCCAGACCGCGCCAATGATATTCATGCAACCGATTCATATAATAAATTATGACCCAAACACCGGATAGGATGAGGTTAAGATATGCCTCTGCGCCCCGATTTTCCGACTATTTAAACAAAATGTGACAGGCTTGCTTCAGTTCGAATGCGTATGGTTTTCCAAGGCTTACGCCTTCCGTATACGCGCCACCATCTCCTGCGTATCGCGGCTTAGCCCCGGCTGCGCAAGGATTCGATCCAATTGCGTAGCGATCAGCGCCTGACGATCCGCGTCATAGCGTTTCCACGTTTCGAACGCAGTGCACATTCGCGCCGTCGTTTGCGGGTTCAGCGGGTCCAGCTTGATCAGCCAATCGGCCAGCAAGGCATAGCCCTTGCCACTGGCATGGTGGAAGGCAGCAGGGCTCATCGCCAGCGCACCCAAAGTGGCGCGGAACCGGTTGGGGTTCTTCATGGTAAAGTCAGCGTGCTGCGTCAGTGCTGCCGCCAAATCTGCGGCCTTGTCCGGGTCCGCCTGCACGATCTGCATCGAGAACCACTTGTCGATCACCAACCGGTCATGTTGCCACTGGTCATAGAAGGCCCGCGTGGCGGCCTGACCCTTGCCCGCAGCCAGCAAACAGCCAAAACCCGCCAACTGCTGGGTCATATTGTCAGCCGCGTCATATTGTTTCTGCGCCTGAGCGCCGCCATCCAGACGGGTCAACAACGACAAGGCGGTATTGGCCAGCGCCCGCGCGCCGGATTGGGCGGCATCCGGCTGATATGCCCCCTCGACCTGGTATTGCGCATAGAGGCGCGGCAGCAGATCCTGCATATGCTGCGCCATGGCCTGTTTCAATGTCTCCAACGCCTGCCAGATGGCCTGCGGATCGGGCGTTGCGCCACAATCAAAGAGGGTTTGGGCCAGATCATCCTGGCTGGGCAGTCCGGTGGCCAAGGCTCGGAAGGCCGGGTCCAACGCATCGTCCCGCAGAATGGCCGTTAGTGCCTCCAGATAGGCGTCATCCGGCGCGGCCCCGTCGCGGATCATGCGGATCAAGCCGTCACGAGCCAGCGCGCGCCCGGCCTCCCATTTATTAAAGGGATCAGTGTCATGCGCCATTAGGAACGCGCGTTCGGCATTCGTCGTGTCACGTTGCAGGATCACCGGAGCCGAAAATTCCCGCAGGATCGAGGGCACGGGTTTTGCCGCCAGCCCATCAAAACTGAACGACTGCTCCGCCTTGGTCATTTCCAGCACCGTGGTCGGTACGGCCTCGTCGCCATTAGGGGTCAGCAGTCCCACAGCGATGGGAATGACGCGCGGGTCCTTATGATCCTGACCCGGTGTAGCGGGCGTTTCCTGCCGGAACGTCAGCGTATAGGTGCCGTTGTCGAACGCCTCGGCTACAGAAACCCGAGGTGTGCCGGCTTGAGAATACCAACGTTTGAACTGCGCAAGGTCGCGGTCTGTCGCGTCTTCGAAGACCTGCAACCAATCCTCGATCGTGGCGGCATCGCCGTCGTGGCGGTCAAAATAGAGGTCCAGCGCCTTATAATAGTCCGCGTCCCCGACCAGCGTTTTCAGCATTCCGATCAGCTCGGCCCCCTTTTCGTAGACGGTGGCCGTGTAGAAGTTGTTAATCTCGACAAAGCTTTCGGGCCGCACCGGGTGGGCCAAGGGGCCGTTATCCTCGCGGAACTGCCGCCCACGCAGGGCGATCACGTCCTCGATCCGTTTCACGGGTTCGGATCGCATATCAGCGGTGAACTGCGCGTCGCGATAGACCGTCAGCCCCTCTTTCAGACACAGCTGGAACCAGTCGCGGCAGGTGATGCGGTTGCCGGTCCAGTTGTGGAAGTATTCATGGGCGATGATCGCCTCGATCCGTTCGAAATTCGCGTCCGTCGATGTGTCAGGCGAGGCCAGAACGCAGGACGAATTGAAGATATTCAGCCCCTTATTCTCCATCGCGCCCATGTTGAAATCGTCCACCGCAACGATGTTGAAAATGTCCAGATCGTATTCGCGGCCATAGACATCCTCGTCCCATTTCATGGACTTCTTCAGAGCCTCCATCCCAAAGGCGCATTTGCCCTCGTCGCCGGGGCGGACGTAGATGTTCAGCTCCACATCCTTGCCCGATTTGGTGGTGAAACGGTCAGGATGGTTCACCAGATCGCCCGCGACCAAAGCGAACAGATAGGCGGGTTTGGGCCAGGGATCATGCCATTCGGCCCAGCCCTCGCCGCTGCCGGTGGGGTTGCCGTTGGACAGCAGCACAGGTTCAGCACCTTCGATCCGCACGGTGAACACGCTCATCACGTCGGGGCGGTCGGGATAGTAGGTGATTTTGCGGAAGCCCTCGGCCTCGCATTGGGTGCAATACATGCCGTTCGACATGTACAGCCCTTCCAGCGCGGTGTTGGTGGCGGGACTGATTTCAACCTCGCTCTCCCACACAAAGGGCGCATCAGGGACGTCGCAGGTCAAACCCTGATCTGTCAGCAGAGGCGAGATATCAGTGCCATCAATCTTGGCCCAGATCAGCTGTAGTTGTTCCCCATGCAAGAAGAAATTACGCGCCGTTGCCTCGGGATTGGGGCGGAATGCGATGCGGCTGATCACCCGCGTCGCGTTGGGCGCCAGATGAAAGGTCAGCTCGACCTTGTCCACGATGAACCCAAACGGGGTATAGTCGGACAAGTATATGGTTTGCGGTGCAGCGTCTTTCATCGGGGCCTCGGCATGGTTCGTTTGGCGCTGACCGTAGGAGGAACGGCGACGGGCTTCAATGGGCCACGGCTCGGTTTGATTATTCGCCAAAATTTGAAGCAGCTTGGCTGAAATTGGTAAAAAGATTTGACCACACTTGTTGCCTATAGGAAACTTCCGCTCTATTCAGGAACAAGAGCATGGCCGACCAAGGGGGATCGCAATGACCAATCGCATCGACAAATACGGGCTGCGCGTCGCGCCGGAACTGGTGGCGTTCATCGAGCGTGAGGCATTGCCCGATACAGGTGTCTCATCTGACGATTTTTGGGCTGGACTGTCGCGCATCACGCACGAGCTGGGGCCGAAAAACCGCGAGCTTCTGCAAAAACGCGAGGAATTGCAGCAGAAAGTGGATGGCTGGCACATTGCGCGACGCGGCCAGGCGCATGATAGCGACGCCTATCAACTCTTCTTAACAGAGATCGGATACCTTGTCCCCGAAGGGCCCGATTTTCAAATTGAGACGCAAAATGTCGACCCCGAGATTGCCTCGGTCCCCGGTCCGCAATTGGTGGTGCCGATCACGAATGCGCGCTTTGCGCTGAACGCCGCCAATGCGCGTTGGGGCTCGCTCTATGATGCGCTGTACGGCACCGATGCGCTGGGCGATTTACCTGTGGGCGGAGCCTATGACACCGATCGGGGCGCGCGGGTCATTGCCCGGGCCAAGGCGTTTCTGGACAGGACGCTGCCGTTGAAAGATGCCTCTTGGGCGGATGTTGATCGGCTGGCCATCGACGGCCATGCACTGGCTTTAGAGGTCAAAGGCACCCCGGTTTCTTTACAGGACGCGGCGCAGTATGCGGGCCATGCAGAGACCGGCGACTGGGGAATGTTCCTATTCAAAAACAACGGTCTGGGCATTGAAATCTTGGTTAATCCTGACAACCAGATTGGCGAGACTGACCCCGCAGGCATTGCCAGTGTTAACCTTGAATCCGCTATGTCCGCCATCATGGATTGCGAGGACAGCGTCGCCGCCGTGGATGCCGCCGACAAGGTGCTGGCCTATGGCAACTGGCTGGGTTTGATGAAGGGTGACTTGGCCGAGACCTTTGAAAAGGGCGGTCAGACGATCACCCGGCAGATGTACGGTGATTTCACCTATACCGACCCCGATGGCGCGCCCTTGCTGGTCAAATGCCGCAGCCTGATGCTGGTGCGAAATGTGGGGCATCTGATGACCAACCCCGCTGTGCTTGACCGCGACGGTCTGGAAATTGGCGAGGGGCTGATGGATGCGCTTTGCACCACGCTGATCGCCATGCATGACTTGCGGAAAACGGATGGGATGCGCAATTCCATCACCGGATCGGTCTATGTGGTGAAACCCAAAATGCACGGCCCCCAAGAGGTTGCCTTTGCGGACGAGATTTTCTCGATGGTCGAAGAGATCCTTGGTTTGCCGCAATATACCGTGAAACTGGGCATCATGGACGAAGAACGCCGCACCTCGGCCAACCTCAAGGAATGTATCCGTGCGGCCAAGCATCGGGTGGCCTTTATCAATACTGGTTTTCTGGACCGGACCGGGGATGAGATTCATACCTCAATGGAGGCCGGGCCTTTCCTGCCCAAGGGCGAGATGAAATCGACGCCATGGATTCAGTCCTACGAGGATCGCAACGTCGATATCGGGCTGGCCTGCGGGTTGCAGGGCAAGGCTCAGATCGGCAAGGGGATGTGGGCGATGCCCGACCTGATGGCTGACATGCTGGAGGCCAAGATCAGCCACCCGATGTCGGGCGCGAACTGTGCCTGGGTTCCATCGCCCACCGCCGCCACGCTGCACGCCACGCATTATCACTCGGTCGATGTTCTGGCCCGTCAGGCCGAGATCAAGGCCACTGGTCCGCGGGGCAGTTTGGATGATCTGCTGACCATTCCGGTGGCCAAGGGGCGGAACTTTAGCGACCAGGAAATCGTCCATGAAATCGAGAATAATGCGCAAGGCATTCTGGGCTATGTGGTCCGCTGGGTTGATCAGGGGGTCGGGTGCTCGAAAGTGCCAGACCTCAATGATGTGGGCTTGATGGAGGACCGCGCGACCTGTCGGATCTCAAGCCAGGCGCTGGCCAATTGGCTGCATCATGGCGTTGTCTCAGAGGCCCGTGTCATGGAGGCCATGCGCAAGATGGCCGCCGTGGTTGACCGTCAGAATGCTGGCGATCCGTCGTACCGGCCGATGGCCCCCGATTTTGACGGAATTGCCTTTCAGGCGGCCTGCGATCTGGTGTTCAAAGGACGGGTCCAGCCCAGCGGCTATACCGAACCCGTTTTGCATCAACGTCGTCTGGAATTGAAAGCCAGTGATTGATACGGTTGGGTGGGGCCTGCTGGCCCGCTCAATTTGTGAACTCGTAACAGGATACTCAAATGGCCGACTTATCACTTAGAAAAGCCCGTACGATCATCCGCAAAGTGTTCGACGTGGGCCGGGAAATGGACCTCAAACCGCTAAGCACAGTGGTGTTGGATGCGGGCGGCAACGTGATCGCGTTCGAGCGGGGCGAGGGCGCTGCGCCAGGTCGGTTTGCCATCGCACATGGCAAAGCTTATGGCACTGTAATGCTGGGAATGCCGGGCAAGGCGCAGATGGCGCGGGCGGAACAGCAACCCTATTTCATGACTGCGTTGGCAGGGGTGTATGGGGGCAATGTCGTGCCTGTTCCTGGCGGTGTGCTGGTGCGCAATAAAAAGGGCGTTATCGTCGGCGCCGTGGGCGTTACGGGCGATACGTCGGACAACGATGCCAGTGCAGCGCTGGCCGGGATCGAGGCCGCAGGACTGTTTGGCGAGGCTTGATCTTGGTGCCAAAACGGTGTGCATACGCCGGGTCAATGTGCATTGCTGCGCAGGTTTCTTGTTTTGTCGCAGGCAGGATGCATATATTCTGTGCGATGAAGGTTTGAAAAAGGCGCGTTATGACCCGTCCCATTGTCGGCATTATCGGTAATCACCACGTCATCCACGAGACGTATCAGGTTCACGCCAGTGGCCTGATGAATACCGAGGCCGTGTCCTGTGTTTCGGGATGCTTGCCGGTGCTGATTGCGCCGGACCCTCGGTTTGTCAGTGTCGATGAATTAATGGAGGCTTGCGACGGTTTTGTTTTGACCGGCGGGCGCCCCAATGTGCACCCAGAGGAATATGGCGAAGCGCCGACCGACGCGCATGGAGATTTCGACCGGAATCGTGATGCGATCACATTGCCATTGGTGCGGGCCTGTGTTGAACGCGGCCAACCCTTCTTGGGGATTTGCCGTGGTTTTCAAGAGGTGAACGTGGCGATGGGTGGCTCTTTGTATCCCGAAATTCGCGATCTTCCGGGGCGGATGAACCACAGAATGCCGCCTGACGGCACGCTGGAAGAGAAATTTGCGCTGCGCCACAAGGTCAGTTTCAGCGAGGGTGGGAAATTCCACCAGCTGATGGGCGCGCAAGAAGTGATGACAAATACGCTGCACGGGCAGGGGATCAAATCCGCCGGTGCACGGATCGTGATTGACGGTTACGCCCCAGATGACACCCCCGAGGCCATTTATGTCGAGGGCGCCAAAGGCTTTACCTATTCCGTGCAGTGGCATCCAGAATGGGATGCGGCGAATGATCCGGTCTCGCGTCCTTTGTTTACAGCCTTTGGGGACGCTGTGCGGGCCTGGTCGGCGGGCAAGAAGCAAGGGATGTTGCGGACGGCCTGACCTTAGGCCGATTGCAGCAATTTTGCCTCGAACTCTTTCAAACAGGGGCGCGCTGTGTCGCCATAGCTTTCGGGGTCAGAGCGTAGTTCTGGGAAAATCGCGAACAGTTCTTCGCGCGCGTAATCCATGATCCCGTGCAACCCGTGTCGGCCTGGATGGAAGCTTTCGCTTTCGGCACCTTCTGCGAAGATCACCTCGTGGCGGTCGAACAGGATATGCACATAGTCAATGCTGTCCTTCTCGACTTGCCTGATCGATTTCCCGTTGATCAGATGCCGCGCGGCGACGAATGCTTCGGCCGTGTTGAACAGCAAATTCACGTTAGACGACCGCATCAGCATGCGGTGTTGAGGAGAAACCAGCAGTGCGCGCGCATTTCCAACCGTGCCCGGGGCAAAACGAATGGGGGCAAAATCACCGGTTCCGTTGACCGTTCGGCGCCCCGCCCAGCGGATGGGTTGCACGCCATTGTCGCGTGTGATGACCAGATCACCGGGGCGCAATTCCTCGATCCGGCGCGGACCAAATGGCGTAGTGATCTGCGTGCCCGCCTTGAAGCAAATGATGACATTTTCGATATTCTCGAAATTCACCACCGTGCCATCGACCAGCGTCGCATAGCCGCTGAGCCCGCCACCCTGATCCACTGTATTGGTATACGTTACGCCGTCGCCGTTCAGCAGGCCCGCGAAATCTAAGGTGTCGCCCAGAGTCTCGCCGGTTTCCCCCCCTTCGATCGAGATGCTGCCGCCGCCCAACCAATCCTCGTCCAGCTCGAACGTATCGTCGCCGCTGCCGCCTGTTGCGGTATCTCCGCTGCCAACTTGTAGTAGGTCATCGTCGTCGCCGCCTGAAAGAACGTCAGCGCCCTCTCCGCCGATGAGGGTGTCGTCGCCAGTGCCGCCGTACAGGCTGTCGTCACTGCCCGCGCCGTCCAGAATGTCGTCGCCGCCGCGGCCATAAAACACGTTGGTCCAGTCGACTCCGTTGTCCGTTCCCTGCACGTCATAGCCGGTCAGCGTATCGTCCCAATCCGAGCCGATGATCCCGTCCAGACCCCCGGCCAGAGTGTCGCCTGTGGCGTCCCCGCCGCTGGCGGTATTCGCGTCCAGGTCAACGTCGACCCCAGCGGACGACCCGCTGTAGTCCACGAAATCCATGCCGTCTCCGCCGCTGATACTGTCGCCATCAGCCCCGCCCGAGAGTGTGTCTTGGCCGTCTCCGCCGACAAGCGTGTCACTGCCTGCGTCCCCGCTCAGGCTGTCATCCCCGTCTTCGCCATAGATCAGGTCGTTGCCTTGGCCACCAGAAATCGTATCGTCACCAGCCTCGACCGGGATCGTGTCGAAATGCACGTCCGTGACAAGCAGGATCTGACCACTCGAATGCCCGTTGTCATAGTCAATCTCGAGCGACTGAACCGGCCCCGAGATTTCCACCAGAACCGAGCCGTCTTCGGAAGAGTAACTGTCATTGCTCAGGCTGGCTGTAATAACCCCGTTGCCGACCGTGTCATCACCATTTCCGGTCAGGTCTACAGTGACGGTATCGCCGTTCGCGTCAACGGCCCGGATGGTCACGATGTCCTGCCAGCCATTGTTCACGCCATCAATGTCACCGATCCGGAAGGACAGGTTATTCACATTGTCAGAGTAGCTGTCGGGCTGGGTCGACGTGAAATCAATGGTCGTGGTCGATGTATCGCCACCGCCCGATCCGCGAAGTTCCAGCATCGAGTTGGCGTTAAAACTCTCTCCGCTTGCGACATAGGTCGAACTGGAGCTTTCGACGGTAAATCCGGTTGCGCTGCCGTCATCCGAAAACCCAACCGAGACGTCCATCACCCCGGTCGTTTGGGTGAAGCCGCCCGAAATATCGCTTTCATCGCTGCCCTGGCTGGACCAGTTCAGGGATTCCGAGGTCGAAGTGGCCGTGGTGACATTGTCGCCATAGATCGTGTCGTCACCTGCACCGCCATCAATCGAGTCACTGCCGCCGCCACCGCTGACGTAGTCGTCTCCGTCGCCGGCCTGCACGGTGTCATCACCGTCCTGCGCCTCGATACTGTCGCCCATACCGTTTGTGCCGGTGCCGATGCCGTCGTCAACCTGGTCACCGTCGCCGTCGACATAAGAGGCATCAATCAGGTCGTCGCCGCCGGTTCCGTCGACCACACCATCTTGCTGTTGCACCGAATAGCTGGGCGCGTTGTTCACCTCGCCCTCGTCGAAACTACGAATTCGCGCAGAAGGTACAAAGTACACATTCCCGTCCGTGGCTTCGTAGTAGGTGCCGTTCAGGTTATAGTCACTGACGTCTCGGCCACCGCCGCGTCCAGCCAGTGTACCAGAAAAGGTCACATCGCCCGACCCAAGCGTCGTTTCGGTGGTAAAACTAACCGGGGACGTCCCCAAAGAGTCGCCCGTATCCAGCGAACCATCGCCGAGATTAACAATATAGCCAGTGGGCATGAAACTGCTCCTGCCTTTGGGGGAAGACCCCCGTACTTGCCTCTGATCGCCATCTTTATCGTGGCCTATGCGTTTACATTACGTGAATTTCCGCAAATCAGCAAGTTTTCAAGGCAGAAGCAGCGCCAGCTTCGCTTAGGCCAACAGGTCGAACTGGTCGATCAGGGGCAGTTTACGTGCGCGCTCTCCGGTCAGATCAAACAGCGCATTTGCCAAGGCGGGTTTCGAGGGGGGTGTCCCAGGCTCGCCGACGCCCGAAATATGCGTTTTGTTCTGTAGAATCTGCGTTTCGATTGCGGGCACATTATGCATTCGGACCGCATCGAAATCAGGGAAGTTCACTTGCTCGACTGCGCCTTCTTCGAAGGTGATCTGCTCGTGGATTGCTGCGGACAGACCATAGATCAATCCGCCTTCAAGTTGCGCCTGGACAATCGACGGGTCCAGGGCAACGCCCACATCCGCCGCGATCCAGGCATTGGTGATCTTGATGCCATCCTCGGTCTGTTTGACCTCGATCACCTCGGCCACCGGGGTGCCGAACGAATAGGTGAATGCCACGCCGCGCCCAATGCCATCTGGCGTTTTGCCGGTCCAGCCGGACATGTCACGCACGGCCTTCAGGCAGGCGGCTGAAATCGGGTCTTCGAGCTCCATCAGCTCTAACCGGAATTCCAGCGGGTCACGGCCTGCAGCGTGGGCCAGTTCATCAATAAAGGATTCGTGAAAGAACCCGTTGAAGGACGCCCCGACAGAACGCCAGAAACCGACAGGTAGATCCAGATCGGCCACATAGCCACGCACGCGGTAATTTGGGATGCGATAGGGCTGATCAAAGCTGCCCTCGACCAGAACTTTGTCAGGTCCGCCCATGGGCAAGCCCGTCATGCGCCCGCCCGCCTGCACCGTGGCCGACTGACTGGCGATCTGGCCATCCAACAGGACCGCTTTGCCATCCTTTACGGCCCCACGGAACCGCGCCATCGCACCGGGGCGATAGAAATCATGGGTCATGTCCTGCTCTCGCGACCAGGTCAGCTGCACCGGCGTGCCTTTCATCGCCACAGCCAGGCTGGTGGCATATTGCGCATAGTCGACCTCGCCGCGCCGACCAAAACCACCGCCCATATAAGTGGTGTGAACCGCGACCTGATCGGGGTCCAGACCCGCGATCTTGGCGCATTTGTCGCGCACGATCACCGGCGACTGGTTGCCGGCCCAGATGGTCAGCGCGTCGCCCGTAAACAGCGCTGTGGCGTTCATCGGCTCCATTGTCGCATGGGCCAGATAGGGCAGGTGGTATTCTGCAGTGATTTCAGTAGCGCCAGCAGGCAAGGTGTCCGCATCGCCGTCATCCCGTAGTTTCGAATTCGCTTTGCCGTCCAAAGCCTCTGCGATTTTGGCGTCGATCGCGGCCATCGTCTGCGGATGCGGGCCGGTGCCCCAGGTGATCTCTACCAACTCAGCGGCCTGCATGGCGATCCAGGTGTTGCGCGCCACCACGGCAATCCCGTCGCCCAGATCGACAACCTTTTCGACCCCCTGCATTGCCAACGCCTCGGAGGCGTCAAAGCCTTTCATCACCCCGTCCAAATGCGGATTGGTGCGCAGGGCGGCAAACTTCATGCCCTCCACGCGGACATCAATGCCAAACGTGGCCGTGCCGGTGGATTTCGCCAGCATATCAACACGCGGCGTCGATTTTCCCAGGGTTTTCCACTGGCTAGAGGGGCGCAGCGGCACGTCTTTCGGTTCTACCCCAGCGGCATCAGTGGCCAGATCGACATAGCTGATCCGGGTGCCGTCCGGCAGGATCACGTGGCCTTGCCCGGTTTTGAGGCGCGACAAAGCGACGCCAGACCGGTTTGCGGCGGCCTGTTTCAGCGCTTCGCGGGCGCTGGCACCGGCTGCACGCATCTTTTCATAGGCGTCAACGGTCGAAGTCGACCCCCCCGTGATCTGCAACGACAGCAACTTGCCCGCCTTGCCCATCGCGTCGGACACGCTGTGCATGAAGTTGCTCTTGGAATATTCCTTGAGGGGCAGGGCGCTGCCCAGAACCGCTTGGTTGAAATAGGCCTGCGCGGGCGGGCCGTGCATGGTGCGGATATCGGCCATGTCTACGTCCAACTCCTCGGCGACCAAAGCGGCCAAGGTGGTGTGGATACCCTGACCCATTTCAGCGCGCGGCGTGACGATACTGACGCCGTTTTGGTCGATCACAACATAGGGGTTCAGAACAGCCTCGCCCGCGTCTGCGGTCAGCGGGTTTTCGGGCGTTTGATTGACCTTGTAGACGCCAAAGGCGACACCGCCGACGATAGCGGCAGATCCGATCAGGAACGAGCGGCGGGCGATTTTACCAATACTGGCCATGAGTTAGCCCTCCATCGTGGTGGCTGCGTCGTGAATAGCGGCGCGAATGCGGGGGTAGGTCCCGCAGCGGCACAGGTTGCCCTGCATCGCCGCGTCAATCTCGGCATCCGTGGGTTTCGGGGTCTCGGCCAGCAGCGCCGCGGCCTGCATGATTTGACCCGACTGGCAGTAGCCGCACTGAGCAACCTGGTGTTTGACCCAAGCGGTTTGCAGCACATGCAGCGCGTCCGGTTTGCCCAGCCCCTCGATCGTCGTGACCTCGCCCCACACGTCGGACAGGGGGATTTGGCAGCTGCGCACGGCCTCTCCGTCGATCTGAACGGTACAGGCCCCGCAGGCAGAAACGCCGCAACCGAATTTGGTGCCGGTCAGCCCGACTTCGTCGCGCAATACCCACAACAGGGGCACGTCATCGGGCAGGTCGATCTGATGGGTTTCGCCGTTGATAGTCAGGTTTGTCGACATCGCGGAGGCTCCTCCTTGGGGCTTGTCTGGACGTAATGACAAAATGAGGACAAAGTGTCAGTGTGTCAATTGACATTTTTGCCAAAATGTGTCAGTTCAGCACAAATGCAAGAGATCAAAGAGAAAATTTCCAACGCAGACGCCAAGCAGCAGGCGATACTTGCCTCGGCGTTCGAGGCATTTCGGCTGTATGGGTTCAAGCGCACCTCGATGGAGGACATCGCCAAAGGGGCAGGGATGTCCCGTGCGGCGCTTTACCTGCGGTATCGCAATAAAGAGGATATTTTTCAGTCTCTTGCGCAGGGATATTACGACATGGCCGTCGACGCCGTGTCCCAGGTTCTGACACATGAGCTGCCGTTGCATGATGTCTTAAATCAAGCGTTTCAGGCTCAGGCCGGGCCGATTTACGAGGCGCTAGTGTCCTCGCCGCATGGGCAGGAATTGCTGGATACCAAGCAAACCAACACGATGGACGTGGTGTCAGACGGGGATGCGCGTCTGGTTGCGCTCTATGCGGATTGGTTGCGCGACGGGGCGGCCTGCGGGCGCATCTCGTTGGAGGGATTGGGCGATGCGCCCGAAGATGTGGCCAAAACCATCTATGATGCCCTGCACGGCGTTAAAACCAGCTTGTTGGAGCCCGAGGCTTTTCGCGCCTCGATCCACCGTCTGGCTGTGCTGTTCGGGCGGGCGTTGGCTCCCTAAACCTGCCCACCAGCGATCTGGATTTCCTGACCATTGCTGCTTTCGCTGACGGGATGGCACAGCCACAAGGCCGCCGCAGCGATTTCGTCGGGCGAGATCAGGCGCTTGTGGCGGTTCATGTGGACCATCATGTCGCGCGCTTCTGCGTTAGAAATCCCGGCGCGTTCAGCGATTGCATCGGTGTTGCGGCTGACAATTGGCGTGTCCACATAGCCCGGACAGATCGAATTGAACGTGTAGGGCCCACCCATGAAATCTTCGGCGAACGAGCGGATCATCCCGATCACCCCATGTTTCGAGGCTGCATAGGCCCCCGCACCGGGCGTGCCGCGAATACCCGCGATCGAGCTGATCGCAATGACCCGCCCCCAATCTGTCGTCAGCATAGAGCGCAGCGACTCGCGGATCGTATAGAAACAGCCGTCCAGATTTGTCGTCATGATGCGCCGCCAGAACTCGGTATCTGTCTTGTGCAGCTTGCGCCCCTCGGCGATGCCAGCATTGGCGATGCAGATCTGAATGGGGCCACGTTGCGCGACCGCTTGATCAATCACTGCGGCGACTTGCAGATCATCGGTCACATCCATCACGGCGGGGAACATATTGGGGCCTGCGACCTCCTCGAGCACGTCCAGGCGGCGCCCGGTGATGGTAACGTTCACCCCCTGAGCGGCCAATGCGCGGGCGATGGCCAGCCCTATTCCGGTGCCGCCCCCGGTCACCAATGCGTGTTTGCCTTTGATATCCATCGGTTTCTTCTCCTCCACTTTGGGTCATATGGTTGCGAGCGCGCGGTCGTCTGACAAGTCCGCCGTTCCGTCACTTTGATATTTCCTGTGCGGAATGGCGGGGACGGAGACTTTACAAACTTATTCGCATCTGTGAATTTGTCTCGCAGTCAGTCCCGGAGGAGATTTCATGACTCGTCTTTTCAGCACCAGCCTATTTGCGTCGCTTGCCTTGGTCGCACCGCTTGCTCATGCCAGCGAGGATATCGCCGACCAATATCCCCAGTCCGAGCTGTATTCGAAGCCGGTCGAGGTTATTCCGTATGTCTTTTCAGCCATCGGAGCGACAGCGCCGCCCACTTATGAAAACAGCGGCCACAACAACAACCTGTCTTTTGTCGTCACCGGCGATGGTGTTCTGGTGGTCAATGGCGGCGCATCGGCGCGACTGGCCAAGGCGCTGCATGACGAGATTAAGGCCGTCACCGACCAGCCCGTCAAACTGGTGATCAGCGAGAACGGGCAGGGGCACGCGGTGCTGGGGAATTCGTACTGGGCAGATCAGGGTGTGGATATCCTGATGCATGTGGATGCCGCCCACGAGGTCGAAGAGAACGGCGATTTCATCCTGCAAGGCATGGAACGCTATAACCGCGACAAGGCCGAAGGCACCCGCGTGGTGATGCCCACCATGACCTTCGAAGACAGCTATGATGTGGTCATGGGCGATGTGGCCTTTAAGATCACCCATCTTGGCCCGGCGCATGGACCCGGCGATACTCAGGTCTATATCCCGCAATGGAGCATGATGATCGCGGGCGACATCGCGTTCCAAGAGCGCATGCCGCCGATTTTCCCCGATACTTGCACCAGTTGCTGGATCGAGACGTGGGAAGAATCCTTTGCCCCCTTGAACCCCACTTACATCATTCCCGGACATGGCCATCCGACCAATCTGGCGCAAGTCACACGCTATACCCGCGACTATCTGGTCGATCTGCGTGAAAAGATCGCGGCGCATATCGACGAAGGCGGCGATCTGGCCGGGGCCTATTATGTGGATCAGGAACGCTGGCGCAATCTGGACACGTTCGACGAACTGGCCACCAAAAATGCGGGCCGTGTGTTCGAGGAAATGGAATGGGAATAAGGCGCGCTCTGACCGTGGTAGCGCTGGGCGTGGCAGTGCTGCCCGCCCCGCTTGCCGCGACAGAGAGCAGGGAGGTGACCGAGGCCGTTACCGACTATATGGATTTCGCCACCTATGACGCGGGAATCATCACCCCCCAGCAACTGGATCAGACGGTGTTCGAACGCGCGACATTTGTGGACACGCGGGAGGCCGCGCAATTTGACGCGGGCTCTGTTCCTGGAGCGATAAACATCGAATGGCGCGAGATTCCCGGTCGTCTGGACGAGCTGCCCGACAGCGGCATGGTCATCCTGTTTTGCAATACCGGCAGCCTGTCTGCACAAGCGGTCTTCGCTGCGCGCTTGTTAGGCAAAGAAAATGTGCTGGTGCTGCAAACGGGGCTGGACGGTTGGAAACACAATGCCGCGTGGCAGCCCAATTGAATTGATGGTAGGTGTCTGACCGTTGGAAGCGCCGAACCAGAGGTGCGCTTTCGGTTCTAGGCCTTTTCAGGTCAAACTCATGGGGTTCGCGACGATGAAATGGCTTGATATTCCCCCGGTGTGGCTGCTGCTTGCGGCAGTCATCGCCTGGATGCAGGGCACCTACTACCCGCTGGAGCTCAGCTTTGGTGGATATTGGGCTGACTTTGTGGGGGGCATTCTGGTCGGCGGGGGGATCCTGCTGATGCTGCTGGCCGTGTTCGAGATGCGCAAGCATCATACAACACTCATTCCGCACCGCGAGGCCGGGACGATGGTCACGACGGGCATCTTTTCGCGGTCGCGCAACCCGATCTACCTGGGTGACGTAGTGCTTTTGGCGGGGTTGGTGCTGCGGTTTGATGCCGTATTGTCGCTGCCGCTGGTTCCGCTACTGCTGTGGGTGCTGGAAAAACGCTTTGTGATACCAGAAGAAAACAGACTAAGGATCAAATTTCGTGCAAATTTCGCACGCTATTGCCAAAAGACACGTCGTTGGATTTGACAGAAAGCGCAGTTCAGTGCATCTGGTGCGGGAAGCTGCGCAATAATATTGCGCGGCGATAAAGAAATTTGCTTCGAAAAATTCGGGGTCAAGGGGTTAACTGTTCTTAAGGGGGACATAAAAGTTGAAAATCGGAACTCCTAAGGAAGTGTTCGATGGAGAGAATCGCGTTGCGATGACTCCTGACTCGGCTCTGCAATTGCAGAAGCTGGGCTATGAATGCGCCATCGAGTCCGGGGCGGGTGCCGCCGCCGGGTTCTCGGACGAAGTCTACGAGAAGGCCGGGGTCGAGATCGTTAAGACTGCTGCTCAGCTGTGGAAAGGTGTGGATATTGTCGCCAAGGTGCGTCAACCCACAGAGACCGAGCTGAAGCGCATGGTCGCCGGTCAGACCTTGATCAGCTTCTTCAACCCAGCCGGGAACGAAGAAGGCATGGAGCTGGCCAAATCCAAGGGCGCCAACGTGATCGCCATGGAAATGGTGCCACGGATCAGCCGCGCCCAGAAAATGGACGCGCTGTCGTCGATGGCCAACATCGCCGGCTATCGTGCCGTGATCGAGGCGGGCAACAACTTTGGTCGCTTCTTCACCGGTCAGATCACCGCCGCTGGTAAGGTTCCGCCTGCCAAGGTGCTGGTTGTTGGTGCGGGTGTGGCTGGTTTGGCTGCGATCGGGACCTCGACCTCGCTGGGTGCGATCACCTATGCGTTTGATGTTCGTCCCGAAGTGGCCGAGCAGGTCGAATCCATGGGTGCCGAGTTTGTCTTCCTGGACTTCGAAGAAGAACAGCAGGACGGCGCCTCGACGGGGGGCTATGCCTCGGTTCAGTCGGATGAATTCCGCGAGGCCCAGCTGGCCAAGTTCCGCGAACTGGCCCCCGAAGTGGACATCGTGATCACCACCGCGCTGATCCCCAACCGCGAAGCCCCCGAGCTGTGGACCAAAGACATGGTCGAAGCCATGAAACCGGGTTCGGTGATCGTGGATCTGGCGGCTGAAAAGGGCGGCAACTGTAAACTGACCGTCGCTGACGAGAAAATCGTGACCGAGAATGGCGTGACCATCATCGGCTACACCGATTTCCCGTCGCGCATGGCTTCGCAGTCCTCGACCCTGTACGCGACCAACATCCGTCACATGATGACTGACCTGACCCCTGAAAAGGACGGCCAGATCAATCACGACATGGAAGACGATGTGATCCGTGGCGCCACCGTGACCTTTGACAAGGAAATCACCTGGCCGCCGCCACCGCCCAAAGTGCAGGCAATCGCCGCGCAAAAGCCCAAGGAAGCTCCCAAAGAGCTGACACCCGAGGAGAAACGCGCCGAAGAAATCGCTGCGTTCAAAGCACAGACCAAGCAGCAAGTGACCCTGATGGGTGTTGGTGCCGTTCTGTTGCTGGGTGTGGGCCTTGTTGCGCCTGCCAGCTTCATGCAGCACTTCATCGTGTTTGTTCTGGCCGTTTTCGTGGGTTTCCAGGTGATCTGGAACGTCAGCCACTCGCTGCACACCCCGCTGATGGCTGTGACCAACGCGATTTCGTCGATCATCATTCTGGGCGCTCTGATGCAAATCGGGTCCAGCTCGTTCCTGGTGATCCTGCTTGCCGCGCTTTCGGTCTTTATGGCCGGGATCAACATCTTTGGCGGTTTCCTGGTTACCCGGCGCATGCTCGCCATGTTCCAGAAATCGTAAGGAGTAGGGACACATGGAATTCGGATTTACCACTGCGGCATATGTAGTTGCCGCTGTTCTCTTCATCCTGTCGCTGGGCGGTCTGTCGGGCCAGGAAAGCGCTAAGCGCGCTGTATGGTACGGCATCGTCGGCATGGCTCTGGCCGTTGCGGCAACCCTGATCGGACCCGGTTCGGGTCTGTGGCTGCTGTCGATCGTTCTGATCGCTGCTGGTGGCTCGATCGGTTTCTTTGTCGCAAAACGCGTGCAGATGACCGAAATGCCTCAGCTGGTTGCTGCGATGCACTCGCTGGTTGGTCTGGCGGCTGTCTTTGTGGGCTTCAACGCCCATTTCGAGATGGTCAACGTCGCCTCGGTTCTGGCCGCTGCGCCTGCCACCCTGAACGCCGACGGTGTGCAGGCCTGGTTCCACGACCAGCACATGGGCTCGTTTGCCGAATTGATCGCGCATAAGACTTCGGTCGAGCTGAACATCCTGAAGGTCGAGCTGGCGCTTGGCATCTGGATCGGTGCTGTGACCTTTACCGGCTCGATCATCGCCTATGGCAAGCTGGCTGGCAAAGTCGACTCGGCTGCGAAAAAGCTGCCCGGTGGCCACGTGCTGAACGCTGGCGCTGCTGTCATCTCGCTGATCTGCCTGATCTGGTACTTCGGCTCGGCAAGCTTCTTGCCGCTGGCGATCCTGACCCTGATGGCGCTGTTCATCGGGTATCACCTGATCATGGGCATCGGCGGCGCTGATATGCCGGTGGTTGTTTCGATGCTGAACTCGTATTCGGGTTGGGCCGCGGCTGCCATTGGTTTCAGCCTGGGCAACGATCTGCTGATCGTGGTCGGTGCGCTGGTTGGTTCCTCGGGTGCGATCCTGTCTTACATCATGTGTAAGGCGATGAACCGTTCCTTTGTCAGCGTGATCCTGGGCGGCTTTGGTGGCACCACCGGTCCCGCCATGGAAGTCGAGGGCGAGCAAATCGCGATCGACAGCGACGGTGTTGCCACCGCGCTGGAAGAGGCCGACAACATCATCATCATCCCCGGTTACGGCATGGCCGTTGCACAGGCTCAGCAGTCGGTTTCCGAACTGACCAAGCGTCTGCGCGCCAAGGGCAAGAACGTGCGTTTCGCCATTCACCCCGTTGCGGGGCGTCTGCCGGGCCACATGAACGTGCTGCTGGCCGAAGCCAAGGTGCCTTATGACATCGTGATGGAGATGGACGAGATCAACGACGACTTCCCCGAAACGGACGTCGCCATTGTGATCGGCTCGAACGACATCGTGAACCCTGCGGCGCAGGAAGATCCCAACAGCCCTATCGCCGGCATGCCGGTTCTGGAATGCTGGAAGGCCAAGCAGGTGTTCGTGTCCAAACGTGGTCAGGGGACTGGCTACTCGGGCATCGAGAACCCGCTGTTCTACAAAGAAAACACCCGCATGTTCTATGGCGACGCGAAGAAGTCGCTGGACGATCTGCTGACCAAAATCAGCTGATCCAGGATCAAACGGTAAATTAGAAGGGCGCCTCTAGGGGCGCCCTTTTTCATGCCTGGCCGCGTTGCCGCGCGCGAAACCCTGCTACCTTGGCCCGGTTTCCACACACTGCCATCGAACACCATCGCCGCCGATTGCTTTTCGAGGTGTCGCGGAACCACAGTGTACAAGAGGCCCCCTCGCATTGGCGCACACGTTTGGGGTCCGCATGGGTCAGAAAATGCGCGATGGCATGGGCGATAGGGGCCAGCGCGGCGTCAGGCGTTTTCACGGGGGTCACGGACAGGCTAAGGCGACCCTCGGTACTGACCTGTGTCTGCATCGGGTTGCGAGCAAGCAGCGTGTTCAAGGGGGCCAGATCAGCCTGAGTAAGGCGGCTAAACCCATCGGCGGCATGCTCAGTCAAAATCCCACGAAACCACTCGCGCAGGGTGCGGGCCTGGGCGGCGGTTTGATCCGTGACTTGGGCGACGTGATTTAGGCCAGCGTGGTCCAACCAGTCCAACAGATCCTGCGGATCGCCGATCCACTCGATTTCATCCCCCCACGGCGCGCAAACAGAATTCACGAAATCCAAAGCGGGCTCTTCGGCAATCAAAAAGGGGTCGGGACGAGGGGGATTCATATGTCGAATATAACCATTGAAACGAAAATTGGAAGTTACGGGCGTGAGGGCAATCACAGTTGAGTGTAACCACTAAATATATATTTAAACGGTTTCGCAGGATGTGTAACCAATTAAAAATAGTTAAAAGGTTACCGAATCCCCGGAGCCATTTCTGAAAGGACCAACCTGATGAACCAATTGCTTGTGATCAAAGCTTCGCCGCGTGGGGCTGCCTCGAACTCCAATGCGCTGGCCGATGCCTATGTCGCCGCCCGCCAAGAGATCGAGCCAACCGTCAAGATCGACACGCTGGACCTGTCGACCGTAAGTTTGCCCGATTATGACGGCAACAAGGTCGCCGCTAAGATGACGATCATCATGGGGCAGGATCACGACGCGCAGCAGAAAACCGCATGGGATGAAATCTCGGGCATGGCGCAACGCTTTATCGCAGCCGACGAATATGTGATTGCCAGCCCGATGTGGAACGGCTCGATCCCGTATAAATTTAAGCAATACATTGATCTGATTCACCAACCGGGATTGCTGTGGGGGCTTGATCCCGAAAAGGGCTATCAGGGTCTGCTGCAAAACAAACGTGCGGTGCTGGCGTTGACGTCGGGCGCCTATGGGCCAGCTATGCCCAGCCCGGCCTTTGGTGTGGATTTTCAGGACAGCTATCTGACGTTTTGGCTGAATCAGGCGGGCGTGCAGGACATTCGCCGCGTCGGGTTCCAGCCCTCATTGCTGACCGGTGATCCCGAAGGTGATCTACAGATTGCGCTGGATCGTGCGCGTGCGCTGGCCAAAGACGCTGTTCCTGCCTGAAAGCGAAACGCCCTTGTGCGCTGGTTTTTGTATCAGGTCGCGTAGCGGCCAAAAGGGGCCCCGCCGAAAGGTGGGGCCTGTCCCAAAGCAGACCCAGCAGCCTGAAAGGGCGGCATTTTCAGGGGGCTGCGGGTCGAAAATCTTGATGGTATGCCGTTGTATTCCTTTAAGTCTATGAAACAAAAGACTTATTTACTTTTTCGTCGCGATGCGTAATGTGGCCCCAAAGGAGACCCCAGTGCCATCCATTCCTGATCACGAACTGCGCTACAGCCTTGCGAACGAGCTGCACGCGCGCCCGTTCCCCTCGCTCGAGGCGCCGTGTACTGCGGCCTATCTGGCGATCAAAAAGCCCGACGATGCGGTCAGCCGCGACCGGTCGCTTGACCTTGTGCATTTGCATGACCTGCTGGATCGGTATGGCGCACCGCATCCGCAACCGGGGGCCACGCACTATTTTGGCCAGATCGGGCGGCATATGCTGAAATGGGAGCAGCATACCGAGTTCGTGACCTACACCGCCTTTACGGATCGGCTGAGCGCGCGCCCGTTTGATCCCACAGATTTCGAGGTCTTCCCCGCAGAATGGCTGGCCAAAGCGCCTGGCGTGCGGGTGACCTCGGCCCTGTTGCGGGTCGAAGCCTGGGAGCAGGAGGATGATCCGATGGCCCGCCTGCATGATTGGTTTGTACCAGAAAGCCTGGCGGCGACCCGTGTTCTGGATGATGCGGCCATCGTTGCCGGGGATTTTCGGATCGACACCTCGGGGCATCTGAGGTTTGCGGTTTTCGTCGCGCCCGATACGGGGGCGCGCCGTATTGGGCGTGTGGTGCAGCGCCTGTGCGAGATCGAGACCTACAAAAGCCTGTCGATGCTGGGCTTTGCGCGGGCCAAGGAAATCTCGGCACGGATGACCCATCTGGACACCCGGCTGACCGGGATGATGGATCAGATGACCGCAGATGACAGCGCCCCCGAGGATACGCTGACGGGGTTGCTGACCACCTCGGCCGAGCTGGAGAGGATGGTCGCGCGCAACTCGTTCCGGTTTGGGGCGACTGCGGCCTACGAGGCGATCGTGCATGACCGGATCGAGGTCCTGCGAGAGCAACGCTATAACGGGCGACAGACATTCAACGAATTCATGATGCGCCGCTATGATCCGGCCATGCGGACGGTGAAATCCACGCAAAACCGTCTGGCCGCTATGGCCGACCGAGCGATCCGCGCCGGTGAATTGTTGCGGACGCGGGTGGATGTTGAACGCTCGGCCCAGAACCAGAAACTGCTTGAAAGCATGGACCGCCGCGCGGACCTGCAACTGCGCCTGCAAAAGACAGTCGAGGGGCTGAGCGTCGTTGCGATCAGCTATTACGCCGTGTCTCTTGCGTCCTACGCTGCCTACCCTCTGACCGGGGCCTTGGGGCTGAGCAAGGGCGAGCTGACGGCAGCGCTTACTCTGCCGGTTGTAGGGTTGGTGTGGTGGATGCTGCGGCGGATCCAGAAAAAGATGCACTAAGCGCTCGGTTCGCCAGCCAGCCGCCCAGTCCGATGCTGAAAATGGCCAGGATGGCCGCAATCGACAGGGTCGGGATGCCTGACAGACCAGCACCCAGGGTGCAACCGCCTGCCAAGACGCCGCCAACGCCCATCAGCGCCGCGCCGCCGAGATAGCGGCCGGTTTGGCGCGGGCTCTCAAAGCTCTGCCATTGGAATTGGCCACGGATCAGTGCAGCGATAAAGGCACCCAGGGCCATGCCGCCCACCAGACCAACGCCGAAATTGGCCGAGACCGCGCTGCTGGCAATCGACCAGAACAGCGTGTCTGCGGCGGGTGCGGAAAAGCTTAGGCTTTCCATCGTGATGGGATCGAAATCATCATACAGCACATACCCGGTGCCGACCCACGCCAGCGGCACCAAGGCTCCGATGAAAAGGGCGGCGATCAGGGTGCCAGGCCGATTTCCCGACCGCAGGGCATATCCAAGGGCCAGAGCAGCGATCACACCCGCCCAGACCAGTGGATTGCCGGGCAAAGCAGCGTTTTCCAAAGTCACTGTATAGCTGCCCAAAACCGTGCGCAGCGGGGCAAGCAAGCCTTTGAGCGTGGCATGGGCCACCACCGCAAAGACGACCAACACCAGCGCTGCCCGCAAGTTGCCTGAGCCGGTAAGCACCGTCAGACGCGACACGCAGCCTCGAGTCAGGACCATGCCGACCCCGAACATCATCCCGCCAAGGACAATGGCCAGTACAGGCATGTCCGCGGACATGAAGCGGTGCTCGTCGAACGAGATCAGATCGAATGCCACGGCCCCTTGGGTGCCCAGAACGGCCACAGCCAGCGCCGCCAGCCAAACTCCGGCGGCCTGTTTGCGGTCGTCGCCGACAATTGCGCGGCGAAAGCAGAACTTGGTGATCTGCGCCAGAACGCCAAAAGCCAGCCCAATGGCCAGAGCGAAATAAACAGCCGCCTGAGGGGCGGTGAGATTTTCAAAACCGAAGGATTCAAACATGATCAGTCCTCAGCAGGAATTGGAATTTTTTCCCAAATGGGCTGAAAACTTTCGGGGATCAAGTCTGTATATATGGTTCTCGCTATGGTGATGCGGAACAAATTACCAGATCAGGGTGGAAATCAAAACGAATCTAGTTATGTGAATGGATGGGGATGACATCGGCCCAGATGCGCGGGCAGGCCCCGCATTTTGATCCTTTTTCATCCAAACCCGCTATTTGCGGCGAATGCGGGGGTCCAGTGCGTCGCGCAGCCCATCTCCCAGATAATTCACGCTGAGCACGGTCAAAGAGATCGCCAGCCCCGGCAGCACCACGCGTTCGGGATACAGATCCATCCGCGACACCGCATCGGCCAACATTTTCCCCCAGGTCGGATGGTCCGGTGGAAAGCCGACCCCCAGAAACGACAGCGCGCTTTCGGTGATGATGGCGGTGGCCAGGCCCAGCGTCGCTGACACCAGGATGGGAGAGATCACATTGGGCAACAGGTGGCGGCGAATGATCGCCAAGGGCGTGGTGCCGATCGAATGGGCGGCCAGGATGAATTCACGCTCTTTCAGCGCCAGAACCTCGGAGCGGACAATGCGGGCGGTTTGCATCCACGAGGTGGCGCCGACGACGCCAACAATCAGGATGAACATGCCGCGCTCGGGGCCGAAAGTGCCGCTCAACTGGTCACGGAACAGGGTCACGACCACCAGCAGCAGCGGCAGGATCGGCAGCGACAGAACAAGGTCCGTGAACCGCATCAGTGGCCCGTCCAGCCGTCGAAAATACCCAGCCAGCACGCCCATGCTGGTGCCGATCAGCAGCGATAGCGTCATCGCGACCCAGCCCACCGCCATCGAGGTTCGCCCCCCCGCGATCAAATTTGCCATGGCGTCGCGGCCCAGATTGTCGGTGCCCAACGGATGTGCCCAGTGCACCTTGGCCGTTCCGTCCCACAAAGCAGTGTAGATCGGGCGCAGATCCCTGTTGGAGATGTCCAACTGTTGCGGATCGACCGTCCACAGCACGCCTCCGAACAGGACGCTGAGTGTCAGAAACGCCAGAACGCCCCCGCCGATCATCGCGCCTTTGTGGCGCTTAAACTGGTCCCAGATATCCCGCCCGCGCGAGGTGCCACCCCGCTCAGTCATAGCGGATCCTCGGGTCCAGCAGGCCATAAAGAAGGTCAGCCACGATATTAAAAGTGACAATCAGCACGGCGATCAAGAAGGTCAGCGTCTGGACCGAGGGCAGGTCATTGGCCAGCAATGCGTTCAGCAGCTGATCACCAATTCCGTTCACCTTGAACACAACCTCGGTGATGATCGCGCCACCGAAAATGCTGGGGACACCCATTGCGATGGCCGTCACCACCGGGATCATCGAGTTGCGCAGAACATGAACCAGGACCACGGTTGACTCGGTCAGGCCCTTGGCGCGGGCGGTGCGCACGTAATCCTGGTTCAGATTATCCAGCATCGAGGCGCGCATGAACCGGCTGATCTGCGCCGTGGTTTGAAACGCCAACACCATCACCGGCATGATCATTTGGCGCAATTGGAGCACAAAGCTGTCCCAATCTGTAACCTGGTGCGTGGTGTCATAGACCGACGGGAACCAGCCCAGTTGAACCGCGAACAGCATGATCAGCAGCGGACCGGTGAAAAACGGCGGGATCGAAAATCCGACCATGGTGACAAAGGTGCCCGCCTGATCGAACACCGAATATTGACGGTAGGCCGAGAATATTCCGATGGGCAGCGCGATCAGGATGCCGACGATGTAGGACATGCCGACCACCCACAGGGTCTGGGGCAGACGCTCGATCACGATATCCATCACTGGCGACCGGGTCTGCCAGGACAGGATACGCTGCTTGCCCTCGGCAAGGCCGGTGCCGAACCAGTGATCAATCAGCACCTGAGGCTCGACCCAAAAAAGCTGAGTCAGCCACTTGAAAAACCGAACATATCCCGGCTGGCCCAGACCCAGCGCCTCGCGCATCCGTTCCTTGACCTCGGGGGGGACCGTCAGCGGCACCTGCGCCATCGGATCGCCCGGGGCCAGTTCGAGCAGCAGGAAAATCACAAGACTGATGAACAGCAACGTCGGCACGGCCAGCACCAGGCGACGTATCGTGAAAGTCAGCATTCGGTTGCCTTTGCGGCTTGGCGGTCTTGGGCCGCAGGGCGATTGCACAGGCCCGTTTGGTGCGCCCGGCTTATCCGCCGCGCGCGCTATCAGAGGTTACTTGATACGATACCAGTCCGCGACATTCCACAGTTCAGAATCCCAAGTGTTCATGATCACCCCACCCAAAGAATTAGCATGCCCCGAAACGCGCCCTCTTGCAATCAGAGGTAGTAATATGTGACCGTCCTTGGTCAGCATATCGTTTAGCTTTTTGGCGATCTCGCCGCGTTTGGACAGTTCACCGGTTTTGGTCAGCTCGGTGACCAGCGCGTCATATTCGGGGTCGCAGTACCGGTTGATATTCTCGCCTGCCCATTGAGTTTCGGGGCGCGGGGCCTTTTCGCAGGTATGTTCGGCCAGATAGGATTCTGGATCGGTGCCATGGAACAGATTAGCGAACATCTGCACGTCGGCATAGAATTTCAGATACGTATCAGGAGAGCCAGGATCAGAGCCAAACAGCACAGATCCAGGGATGCTGCGCAATTCCGTGTCGACGCCGATCGCGCTCCACCACTGTTTGATCTGGTCCATCGTATCGCGCCGGACCCGGTTGACCGAAGTCTGGAGCAGCAGCTCTAGGCGCATACCGTTTTTTTGGCGGACCCCATCGGTGCCAAGAATCCAACCGGCTTCGTCCAGCAAGGCTTTGGCCCCCTCGATGTCCTGGCGCAAACATTCAGTATTGTCCGATGCATAAAGCGCCGGAGCGGGGACAAGGTTGCAGGTGGGACGGCCTGATTTACCATAGCCAACCTCGGACAATTGGTTGCGGTTAATCGCCATCGACAACGCTTTGCGCACACGCAGATCCGACAGGATCGGGTGTGGATGTTTCACGGTCGAGCGTTCGCCCTCGGGCAAATCAGCACTGGGATCGGTCAGGTTGAATTCCAGTCGCTCGACCGCCGACCCAAAGGCTGCGACGACTTTGCCTTTGCCGCCCTTTTCCATATTGGCCAGAACGTCGGGCGCCAGTTGCAAGTTCCAGGCATAGTCAAACTCGGCCGTTTCCAGGACAGCGCGGCCCGCCTGCTTTGCAGCGCCCGCGCCCTT
>JBOEGN010000017.1:42103-43922 GCA_050633445.1 Thalassovita sp. | reverse complement strand
TAGGCATTCATCGTCCAGCTATATCCGGACGAAGTGCTAACGACTTCGAACATCTTTTGCCGGTCCAGTCCCAGCTTGTCGGCCAGGGCAAAAGCCTCGCATGTGGCGATCATGGTGACGCCCAGGATCATGTTGTTACAGATTTTGGCAGACTGCCCGGCGCCGCTGTCGCCGCAATGCACGGCCTTTTGGCCCATGATGTCGAACAGCGGCTCGGCCACGGCAAAGGCCTGAGCAGTACCACCAGCCATAAAGGTCAAGGTGCCGCCAACAGCGCCCCCGACGCCGCCCGAAACCGGCGCGTCAACGGCTTTCAACCCCGCCGCTGCGGCCTGATCCGCCACTGCGCGCGCGCTGTCCACATCCACGGTCGAGCAATCGACCAGCGTGGCCCCCTTTGCCATCGCGGGCACCACTTGATCCGCCACCGAGCGCAAAATCTGCCCGTTCGGCAACATGGTGATCACCACCTCGGCTGCGGCAACGGCCTCTTGAACGGTTGCGGCGTTGGTCACGCCCTCGGCCGTTGCGCCAGCGGTATCGAACCCGATGACGTTGTGTCCGGCTTTGACCAGGTTGGCGGCCATTGGCGCGCCCATGTTTCCTAGTCCGATGAATGCGATTTGCATGGCTTAATCCTCCTCAAAGCCGAGACTGTCAGCACCCAAGGGCATCAGCATCTGCGATACGGCGATCGCAGGCACACTGTCATGGGCGTGTTTCCAAATGGGGGTGCGGTCCTTGTCGATGATCTGAGCGCGGATTCCTTCCAGGAAATCTCCGTGTTCCATGATCCGATGCGAGACGCGATATTCCATTTCCAACGCCTTGCGGATGGTCAGACCAGGACCGCGCAGGCGGTGGATCATCTCCAGCGTCACGGCCATCGACAGGGGCGCGTTGTGCATCAGGGTTTTCAGTGACTTGGCCGCCAATTCGGTGTCGCTGGCGCGCAAGGTGTTCAGGACGTCCTGCAGCGCTTCGCCATCGAACAGATTGTCGATAAGCGCCTGCTGCGCGGCCATCGGACTGTCCGGTGCGGACTGCGCGGCTTGCTCCAGTGGGGTCAGGCCGCCCGTTTCCGTCAGGGCCTGAATCAGCGCAGACCATTGATCCTGTGGGATAAAGTGGTCGGCAAAGCCCGCGTGGATCGCATCCCCAGGTCCCATGCGCGCCGCCGTTAGGCCAAGGTATTCGCCCAACCGGCCCGGCGCTTGTGCCAAGATATAGCTGCCGCCCACATCCGGGACAAAGCCGATCCCGCATTCCGGCATAGAGATTTGCGAGCTTTCGCAGACCACCCGCGCGCCCACATGGCCGCCCAGGCCGACGCCGCCGCCCATGGTAAAGCCGTGCATCAAGCTGACAATGGGTTTGGGATACTCGGCCAGCTTGGCATTCATCCGGTATTCGTCGCGCCAGAATTTGCGGCCATAGGCGAAATCGCCCGCCGTGCCGGTGGCATACATTTCGGCAATGTCGCCCCCCGCGCAAAAGGCTTTGTCACCCTCGGCGTCCAGGATGATCAGGGCAACATCGTCGTCTTCGCGCCAGTCCTCCAGCGCTTGTTCGATGGCCAGGCACATGTCATAGCTGAGTGCATTCAACGCCTTGGGTCGGGTCAAAGTGATACGGCCCGCGCGGCCCTGGATGCGGATATGGGTTTCGCTCATGCCCGGTTAACCTCTGTCACTCAGCAATTGACGCGCAACGATTAAGCGCATGATTTCATTGGTGCCTTCCAGAATTTCATGGACACGCAGGTCGCGCACGATCTTCTCGATTCCATAGTCGGACAGATAGCCATAGCCGCCATGCA
>JBOEGN010000017.1:41565-42072 GCA_050633445.1 Thalassovita sp. | reverse complement strand
CCATGGCGCAGAATTTGGTCGCATCGGGCGTGCCATTGTCCAGCTTCCACGCGGCTTGCCGCAGAAAGGTGCGGGCGGCTTGCAGCTCGATTTCCAGGTCGGCCAGACGGAATTGCAGCGCCTGGAATTGGTCGATGGATTTGCCAAAGGCCTTGCGCTCGCCCATATATTGCAGGGTTTGCGTCAGGGCGGCCTGCGCGGCGCCCAGTGAACAGGCCGAGATATTCAGCCGTCCGCCATCCAGCCCCATCATCGCGTATTTAAAGCCGTCTCCCTCGGACCCGACTAGGTTTTGGGCGGGGATTTTGCAATCATCGAACTGCACCTGCCGTGTGGGCTGCGATTTCCAGCCCATTTTCTCTTCGAGCCCGCCAAAGGACAGTCCGTCGGTGCCATCTTCGACCACGACGGTAGAAATCCCTTTGGGGCGGTCATCGCCCGTCCGACACATCACCACATAGGCATCGGAATAGCCACCGCCCGAGATGAACGCCTTGGTGCCGTTCA
>JBOEGN010000017.1:26934-41437 GCA_050633445.1 Thalassovita sp. | reverse complement strand
CGCACATGTTGTGGATCGACAGGAACGACGCGACCGAGGGGCAGGACTGGCTCAGCGCCTCGAAAATCAGAGTCGCGTCCAGTCGCGACAGGCCCGATCCTCCCGAGTCCTCGGACACGTAAATCCCGCCCAGCCCCAGCGCGCCCAGTTCGGGCCACAGCTCTTTGGGGATGGTGCCCTGGCGTTCCCATTCGGCGGCATGAGGCGCGATATTTTCCTGACCAAAGGCCAGCGCCATGTCGTAGATGGCGGTTTGTTCCTCGGATAGTGCGAAATCCATGGGTCTCCTCCCGGATCGGCTGAGTATTTGAACGTATGTTTATTTCTCAACCCTTGCAGAAATTTTGCAGTGGGTGAATTGGGTTACAAATCGTGGTGATATTCCTCGATCAAGTGGCGAACGACGGCCTTCAGCGCGTCTAGCGGGGTGTCCTCGGCGTGCAGGGCGTCCTGATACACGGCGCGTTGCCGGTCGGCCGAGTTGCCGCGCTTCAGAATGGTGCGCAGGTTTTCAATCTCGGCGGTGCAGCCCAAAGCCTCGGCATCCTCAGCCACCAGTTCGATCATTTCCTCGACCAGCTGATCAAACGGCGCAATCGAACGGTCGCCAAAGTCGATCATCCCGCCAGCCAGCCCGTACCGCTGTGCACGCCAGCGGTTTTCCGCGATCAAGAAGTTGTCATACAGCCGCCAGCGTTGATTCTTCTGGCTCAGCCGCCACAGCATCCGCGTCAGGCATTGGATCAGCGCGGCCAGGGTCAGCGTGGTCTCCAACCGGGGCGAGACATCGCAAATCCGCGCCTCGATGGTCGGGAACCGGGCCGAGGGGCGCAGATCCCACCAAATTTTGGAGCTATCCTCGATCAGCTCCAGATCCACCAGAGCCTGGACCGAGCGTTCATAGCTGCTCCACCCGTCAAATTTCGGCGGCAGCCCGGTGCGGGGCAGGTTGTCGAACACCGTCAGGCGATAGCAGCTCAGCCCCGTATCCTCGCCCTGCCAAAACGGCGAGGACGCCGACAGCGCCAGCAGATGCGGCAGGAAATAGCTCAGCTGGTTCATCAGGTCGATGCGCTGATCAGGGTAGGGGATGCCCACATGCACATGCATCCCGCAAATCAGCATCCGCCGCACAACACCCGCCAGATCGTCGCGCAGATTGTTATAGCGATCCTTGTCGGTGTGCCTCTGATCGCGCCAGTTGGAAAACGGATGGCACGAGGCCGCGATGGGTGCCAGGTTATAATCCTTGGCGATCTCGGCCACCGTGCGCCGCAGATGTTGTAGTTCGGTACGCGCATCAGCCACGCCTGCACAAACCTTGGTGCCGATCTCGACCTGACAATTCAGGAATTCCGGGCTGAACTGGCCTTCTAACGCACTGCCGCATCTCGCCATCAATGCCGGCGGCGCCGGAGCCAAATCCAGCGTGTCCAGATCGACCAGAAGATATTCTTCCTCGACCCCGATGGTAAAATCCGGCTTTGGTATGGGCATGGGTTCCTCCCGCAAATCTGTCGTGTCCGAAACAGATCAGATTGTCGGGGCGGCGGCAACCGCATCGGTCACGGGAAACAGTCACAACGGTCAGGCCTGCGAAAACCTGAAAACGGGCGGCTCGGTCGAGGAAGAGGACCAAACCGCCCGCAGGGCTGATCAAGCGCGCGCGAAAGCGCGCTCAATCGGATCCGAAGGATCAGTCCATCGCTTTGAAGGCAAACTCGCCGCCTTCTTTGATGCCCGAGAACCAGCGCGAGGTGACGGTTTTCGTCTTGGTATAGAATCGCAGCGCGTCGGGGCCGTACTGGTTCAGATCGCCAAAGGCCGACTTCTTCCAGCCGCCAAAGGTGAAGTAGGACAGCGGCACCGGGATCGGGAAGTTGATGCCGACCATGCCCACATTGACCTTGCTGGCAAAATCACGTGCGGTGTCACCGTCTGCGGTGTAGATGGCGGTGCCGTTGCCGTAGTCATTCTTGATGATCAAGTCCAACGCCTCTTCGTAAGTGTCCATGCGGACGGTCGACAGGACCGGGCCAAAGATTTCCTCTTTGTAGATGTCCATATCGGGGGTCACGTTGTCGAACAGCGACGGGCCGACAAAGAAGCCCTCCTCATAGCCTTGCATGGTGAAATCGCGGCCATCCACGACCAGGTTCGCACCCTGATCCACGCCCGAGTTCACCAGACCCTCGATCCGGGCTTTGGCGGCACCGGTGATGACGGGGCCGTAATCCACATCGTCACCTGCGGTGTAGGGACCGACCTTCAGCGCTTCGACACGCGGGACCAGACGCTCGATCAGCGCATCGGCGGTTTTCTGACCGACCGGCACAGCAACCGAGATCGCCATGCAGCGTTCGCCAGCCGCGCCAAAGCCTGCACCGACCAGGGCATCGGCGGCCTTGTCCAGATCCGCATCGGGCATGATGATCATGTGGTTTTTCGCGCCGCCAAAACACTGAGCGCGTTTGCCGTTGGTGCAGGCGCGGCCATAGATGTATTGCGCGATCGGGGTCGAGCCGACAAAGCCCACGGCCTGAATGGTTTCATTGTCCAGAATGGTATCCACGGCCTCTTTGTCACCGTGCACGACTTGCAGAACGCCGTCGGGCAGGCCGGCCTCTTGGGCCAGTTCAGCCAGACGCATCGCGGTCGAGGGCACACGCTCGGACGGTTTCAGGATCATCGCGTTGCCGCAAACCAGCGCAGGGGCCATTTTCCACAGCGGGATCATAGCGGGGAAGTTGAAGGGCGTGATGCCTGCAACAACACCCAAGGCCTGACGCATGGAATACAGGTCGATGCCGGGGCCGCCGTCATTCATGTATTCGCCCTTCAGCAGCGCAGGAGCGCCCATGCAGACCTCGACCACTTCCAGGCCACGCTGAACGTCGCCCTTGGCGTCGGGGATGGTTTTGCCGTGTTCGCGGCTCAGCATCTCGGCCAGTTCGTCCATGTGTTCGTTGATCAAAGCGGCCAGCTTCATCATCACACGGGCGCGGCGCTGCGGGTTGGTGGCACCCCAGGCGGGCTGTGCCTCGGCAGCGGCGGCGATGGCGGCGTCCATTTCGGAGGGGGTTGCCAGCGGCACCTTGGCGATCTGTTCGCCGGTGGCGGGGTTGAAAACCTCGGCAAAGCGCCCCGAAGTGCCTTTGACGTGCTGACCGTTGATGAAATGTGCGATTTCTTGCATGGGGACACTCCTCCGATGAAATTTGGGGTAGCTTAGACTTGCAAAATTCATCAGAAAACAGGCAAGTTGCCAAAAAGGTTTTGCAAAAATGCAAAGGTGGGGTGATGAACTGGGATGACCTGAAGGTATTTCTGGCCGTTGCGCGCAGCGAAAGCCTGTCAGGCGCGGGGCGGGGGCTAAAGGTGGATCCGGCCACCGTGGGGCGACGGATCGGTCGGCTCGAAGAACAGCTGGCCGCGCCGTTATTCGCCAAGTCGCCGCAGGGCTATGCGTTGACGGATGCGGGCCAGCGCCTGCTGTCCCACGCGGAACGCGCCGAACAGGCGATGCAGGCCGCGACCGAGGAATTGGCGGGCCAATCAGGCGGGCTGTCGGGGCAGGTTCGGATTGGGGCCCCGGATGGCTGCGCCAACTTTCTGTTACCGCAGGTCTGCGCCCGGATCGCACAGGACAACCCTGATCTGGAGCTTCAGATTGTCGCCCTGCCGCGTGTGTTCAACCTGTCCAAACGCGAGGCGGACCTGGCCATTGGTGTCAGCCCGCCCGCAGCCGGACGCCTGACCGTGCAGAAAATCACGGATTACAAACTCCACCTGGCCGCGCACGAGGACTATCTGGCGCGTCATGCGCCGCTCACTGCGCTTTCGGATCTGAAAAAGCACCAGATGGTCGGCTATATCGCGGACATGATTTTTGACAAGGAACTGGACTACCTGAGCGAATGCGACGTGGAGCGGGTGACGTTGGGCTCGAACTCGGTGTCAGTGCAGTTCAACTGGATCCGGCAAGCGGGGGGCATCGGGATTGTGCATGATTTCGCTATCCCGTCGACCACGGGGATTCGCAAAGTTCTGGTGGATCAGCTGAGCCTGCGTCGCAGTTTCTACATGATCCGCCATTCGGACGACCGGCGGTTGGAACGGTTGAACCTGCTGGCCCAACAGGTCAGCGAAGGCCTGCGCGCCGAGGTCGCCCGGCTCGAGGCGCAGTGCTGATTCCCAAGCGCGCGAAACTAAGGATGCCGCATCTGCAAAGAGATTTGTCACAAGTGCTTGACACTCTGTCGCAGGCGGGTGACGCTGGGTCTAAGTAATAAAATTGCGTAGGAGACCCATTATGCTTGTCCATCAGATCCTTAAGGCCAAAGGCGACGACGGTGTTGTGACCGTGAAACCTGGGACCAAGATCTCGGATGTTGCCCAGATTCTGGCTGAACGCAGGATTGGTGGCGTGATTGTCTCGAAAGACGGTCAGGCGGCCACGGGAATTTTGTCCGAACGCGACATCGTGCGGGCTCTGGCGGTCAAAGGCACTGGCTGTCTGGATGAAATGGTCGAAGACATGATGACCCGCAATCCGGTCTGCTGCGCCCGCAACGACAGCGCAGACGACGTTCTAACCCGCATGACAGACGGCCGGTTCCGCCACATGCCCGTGGTCGAAGAGGGCGTTCTGGTTGGCATTGTCACCATCGGTGACGTCGTCAAAGCGCGCCTGCAAGAGCTGTCGATGGAAAAGGATGCCTTGCAAGGCATGATCATGGGGCATTAATGCTTGCAATCCCCCGCGCAATAATGTTGCGTGCGCGGCAAGAATTTTCTGTTCTTTTGGGAGGAGCACTTGATGCGAATTGGTCTGTATCCGGGGACGTTTGATCCGATTACCCTGGGCCATATCGACATTATTGAACGATCGGCCACCTTGGTGGATCGTTTGGTCATCGGCGTCGCGATTAACCGCGACAAGGGGCCGTTGTTTTCGCTCGAAGAACGCGTGGAAATGATCGAAGCCGAGACCGCCAAACTGTCGAACCGTACCGGCACCGAGATTGTCGTGCATCCGTTCGAAAACCTGCTGATTAATTGCGCCCATGATGTTGGTGCTCAGATGATCGTGCGCGGCCTGCGTGCTGTGGCGGATTTCGAATACGAGTTTCAGATGGTCGGTATGAACCGCGCCTTGGACAACAGCGTTGAGACCGTGTTCCTGATGGCAGAAGCCAAGCACCAGGCGATTGCTTCGAAACTGGTGAAGGAAATCGCCCGGCTGGACGGGGATGTGGCGAAATTCGTGACGCCCGCAGTCAAAGAGAAACTGCTGAAGAAACTAAGTAAGTAACAATGTTTCTGAAGACTGGAAAAGGCCCCATTGCGGGGCCTTTTGCGTTTTAACCGGCATATTTGCGAATAAATTCAGCCGTTTGCGGAATATGGGTCAGTGGCAACATATGCCCTCCCGAAATCAGTTGCAGCTGAATATCGGGGTGCTTGGCGATCAGACCTTCGCCATGGGTTTGGTAGTCCAGAACTTGATCCTCGCGCCCGTACAGGATGCTGACCGGGACCTTCAGGCCAGCATATCCCTTGACCATGAAGCCCAAATCCGCGCCCGACGCCAGGAAATCGCGGCACGTGTTGCGGAACGACACCGGACGCAGGCCCAGCATTCCGCCGCCTTGAACGGCATAGTCCGCAGGCACCGCATCAGGGCCAAAGATCGCGGCCATGTTCTGGTCTGCCATGCGGATCGACGTGGGGATTGCGATGGTTTCCGAGACCAGTCGGCGCATCGCGCCGTTGGGCAGGTTCAGACCGGCAAAGACCTCGGCCGGGCCGCTGCGGGGCATCGTCAACGGGGCCAGCAGCGCCAAACCGCGGATCTTTTCAGGGAAATCCAGAGCCAGACACATCGCGATGGCCCCGCCCAGTGAATGCCCAACGACCAAGGGCTGTTCCAACCCCAGCGCGTCAATCACTTCGGCCACCAATGCGGCTTGGGCACGGGGCGACGCAGGGGCGTCCTCGGGGCGCTCGGACCAGCCCATACCGGGACGGTCGATGGCGATGACCCGGTAATCTTGCGCCAGGTCATCCGCCAGACCCGTATCGAAATTCCCCAGCTGAGCACCCAGACCATGGATCATCAGAATGACCGGACCCTGACCCTTGTCGATGTAATGCAGTTTCCCGGTCGAAATCTGAATGAACGCGCCCCGAGGCGGCACAGCCAACGCCACATTCCGAGCGGTTTTACGGGTGATATATGCGCTCCAGCCCAGCCACAGCAACGCCGCCAGTACAATTACCGCCAAAACCCATAGAATGATGGTCATGTCTTAGTCTCCAATGATTGCGGTCAGGATAAGAGGCGGAATGCCCCCGCGCAAGCGGCCCGCGAAATTACCCTGCGTCAGCGCCAGAAGGCCATGTATTCGATCAGAACCCAGAATTTTTTGATCAGGAAAATCATGTACACGCCCTCGTTCAGATTAATATCCAACAGGATCAGGGCGACGATGATCAGACCCATAATAAAGGCGATGCGGTTGGTCATGCGGTTCCCAATACAAAAAGGCGCTCCGGCAGACTATGCCGAAGCGCCCATGATCCCGCAAGGGAGAGGTTTTACAGCAGTTTACCCATTGCGACGGCGACGTCTGCCATCCGGCACGAGAAACCCCATTCGTTGTCGTACCAGGCCAGCACGCGCACCAGGCGGTTGCCGATGACTTTGGTCTGATCGGCCGCAAAGAACGAGCTTTCCGAGCTGTGGTTGAAGTCAACCGAGACCAGTTTTTCCTCGGTGTAGCCCAGAACGCCCTTCATCGGGCCGGCGGCAGCTTCGGCCATCGCGGCGTTGATGTCGGCCTCGGTCACGTCTTTTTTGGCGACAAAGGTCAGATCCACGGCCGAGACATTCGGAGTGGGCACACGGATCGCCGAGCCGTCCAGAACGCCATTCAGTTCAGGCAGAACCAGACCCAGGGCCTTGGCGGCACCGGTCGAGGTCGGGATCATCGACATCGCGGCAGCGCGGGCGCGGTACAGATCCTTGTGACGACGGTCCAGCGTCGGCTGGTCGCCGGTGTAGCTGTGGATCGTGGTCATGATACCGCTTTCGATGCCGAAATTATCGTTCAGCACTTTGGCGACGGGGGCCAGGCAGTTGGTGGTGCACGACCCGTTCGAGATCATGGTGTCACCGGCCGCCAGCTGATCGCTGTTCACGCCCATCACGATGGTCTTTTGCACGTTCGAGGCAGGGGCCGAGATCAGAACCGACTTGGCGCCACGCTCGATATGTTTGGCGGCTTTTTCACCGTCGTTGAAGTTGCCGGTACATTCCAGAACCACGTCAACGCCAGACCAGTCCAGTTCGTCCATGTCATAGGTCGACTGCACCTCGAAGGCGCCGCGACCCATATCCATGGTGCCTTCGCCGATGGTCACGTCATTGGGAAAACGGCCATGAACCGAGTCATAGCGGATCAGGTGTGCCGCTGTATCCAGCGGGCCTGTGGCGTTGATTTTGACCACTTTGATGTCTTCGCGCGCGCTTTCTGCAATATGGGAAAGAGTGCAGCGGCCGATCCGGCCAAATCCGTTAACACCGACGGTGATGGTCATGATTTCAACTCCTAAAGAGAAATGATTTTCGCGCGTCGTATAGCCGCCCACAGGCCTTGCTGAAAGGTGAAAAGTGTCGCAATACAAATGTGTTAGCGCAAAACCATGCTGGTTGCGCTAACGACTGAGCGCTAATCGGTCTTGTTCCTGTCTCAGGTTCCACTAGATTGAGCGCGAACAAAAAAACGAGGTGCGGTATGAGCGGTCTTCTGGCTCTGTTGGATGATGTGGCGGGTATCGCCAAAGTGGCGGCGTCCAGCGTGGATGATGTGGCTGCGGCGGCGGGCAAGGTCGGGGCCAAGACTGCCGGTGTGTTGATCGACGACGCCGCTGTCACGCCGAAATATATCCAAGGATTTGCCCCCGCCCGCGAGTTGCCAATCATCTGGAAAATCGCGCGAGGGTCGTTTTTCAACAAACTGGTGATCCTGTTGCCCGTGGCGATGTTGCTGTCCAACTTTGCCCCTTGGCTGATCACTCCGTTGCTGATGCTGGGCGGTTCTTATCTGTGTTTCGAAGGCGCTGAAAAAATCTTTCATGTGCTGTTCCCCCACGGGGACAAACATGTCGAGCAAGACATGGACATCAAGGACCCAACGCATCTAGAGCAACAGAAAGTCGCAGGCGCCATCAAGACGGATTTCATCCTCTCTGCCGAGATCATGACCATCGCCCTGTCCGCCATTCCCGACGGTAATATCTGGATGGAGGCCGCCACTCTGGCCGTGGTTGGCATTGGCGTCACCGTGGCCGTTTACGGATCGGTTGCACTGATCGTAAAGATGGACGATGTGGGCCTCTATATGGCGCAAAATGCCAGTACCGGGATGGGGCAGGGCATTGGCCGGGGGCTGGTCAAAGGCATGCCGATTCTGATGAAACTCCTATCCATCATCGGCACGGCTGCAATGCTCTGGGTTGGCGGGTCCATCATGATCCACGGGCTGCATGATCTGGGCATCCATCACCCCTATCAAGAAATTCACCATCTGGCCGAGATCGTAGGCAACGCAGCCTCAGCCCAACTTTCGGGCTTTGCCAAATGGGCCACGACTGCATTTTGCGACGGGGTGCTGGGCTTGCTCTACGGCTTCCTGCTGATCCCGGTCGCCACGCGTATCGTATCGCCGGTAATCGGGATGTTTACTGGCAAGAAATCCCACTAACTTCTTCTTTTTCTAAAATATCCCGGGGGTGAAGATCGCAAATCCTCAGATTTGCGGTCGAGGGGGCTGGCCCCCCAAATCCAACAGGTCCACAAAAAAACGCCGCGCGGTCAGCGCGGCGTTTTCTATTTCTACTGATTTGACAGATTATTTCAGCAGCGATTTGGCTTTCTCTGCGACCGCTTCGGCGGTGATACCGAATTTTTCGTACAACACCTCTGCCGGGGCCGAAGCACCGAACGAAGACATGCCGACAAAACCAGCTTTGACATCGCGGCCACGTTCGCCCAGCAGCCATTTGTCCCAACCCTGACGCACGCCAGCCTCGACTGCCACACGGACGGGGCCCGCGGGCAGAACGCGTTTGCGATAGCTGTCTTCCTGCTCTTCGAACAGCTCCATGCAGGGCATGGACACAACGCGCGTGCCGATACCTTCGGCCTGCAACAGATCACGGGCGGCCATGGCGATGGCAACCTCGGAGCCGGTGGCGATCAGGATGGCCTGACGTTTGCCTTCGGCTTCGGCCAGAACATAGGCCCCCTGGGCGACCAGGTTTTTCTGCTTATGCTCGGTCCGCACGGTGGGCAGGCCCTGACGGGTCAGCGACAGCACCGAGGGGGTTTCCGTCGTGGTCAGGGCAATCTCCCAAGCCTCGGCGGTTTCAACCGTGTCGGCAGGGCGGAACACATAGGTGTTCGGGGTGGCGCGGCTGATGGCGACATGCTCCACCGGCTGGTGGGTCGGGCCGTCTTCGCCCAGACCAATCGAGTCGTGGGTCATCACGAAAACCGACGGGATGCGCATCAGCGCGGCCAGACGCATCGCGGGGCGGGCATAGTCGGTGAAGGCCATGAAGGTGCCGCCATAGGGGCGGAAGCCCCCGTGCAGCGCCATGCCGTTCATCGCGGCCGCCATGCCATGTTCTCGGATACCCCAATAGATATAGCGGCCTGCGCGGTTGTCAGTGTCAAAGACGCCCATATCACCGGTCTTGGTGTTGTTCGACCCGGTCAGGTCAGCCGAGCCACCAACGGTTTCGGGCATGATCGGGTTGACCACTTCCAGAACCAATTCGCTGGCTTTGCGGGTGGCGTATTTGGGCTGCTCTTCGCTGATCTGACGCTTCAGGGCACGAATGGTGCCGGACAGACGTTTGGGCGCCTCCAGGGCATAGATGCGGGCGAACTCGGCTTGCTTGCGCTCCGAGATCGAGGCCAGGCGGGCTTCCCACTCGGCGCGATCAGCGGCGCCGCGCGATCCGATGGCTTCCCATGCTTCCTTGATGTCGGCGGGCACGTCGAACGGGCCGGATGCCCAGCCATAGGCCTCTTTGGTGTCGGCGATCAGCTTGGGATCGGTCAGCGCGCCGTGACCCTTGGAGGTATCCTGAGCGGACGATCCCAGAGCGATATGGGTTTTGCAGGCGATCATCGAGGGTTTGTTGGTCGATTTCGCCTTGGCGATGGCGGCGTCGATGGCTTCGGGATCGTGGCCGTCGATTTCCTGCACATGCCAGCCCGCGGCCTTAAAGCGCTGAGGCTGATCGGTGACGTCCGACAATTCCACGGTGCCGTCGATGGTGATGTTGTTGTTGTCCCACAACACGATCAGCTTGCTCAGCTGGTGGCGGCCAGCCAGGCCGATGGCCTCGTGGCTGATGCCTTCCATCAGGCAACCGTCACCGGCGATGACATAGGTATAGTGATCGACGATCTTTTTACCAAAGCGCGCGCGCTGGATTTCCTCGGCCATGGCGAAACCCACAGCGTTCGAGATCCCCTGACCCAACGGGCCGGTAGTGGTCTCGATGCCCTCGGCGTGGCCATATTCGGGGTGGCCTGCGGTTTTCGCGCCCCACTGGCGGAAATTGCGCAGCTCGTCCAGGGTGATGTCCTGATAGCCGGTCAGGTGCAGCAGCGAGTACAGCAGCATCGAGCCATGCCCCGCCGACAGGATAAACCGATCGCGGTCAGGCCAGCGCGGGGCCGACGCGTCGAACTTCAGGTGGTTTTCGAACAGAACCGTGGCGACATCAGCCATGCCCATTGGCATACCCGAGTGGCCAGAATTGGCGGCGTGGATGGCATCCAGGGTCAAGGCGCGGATAGCCGCAGCTTTGAACCAGTGGTCGGGATTGGTATTGCGCAGTGCTGTGATATCCACGGCGAATGTCCTTTGATCGAGATCTGAGTGGTTCTTTGCTCAATACCAGCCCAATACCAGAGTGCAAGCACACCGTGTAACCCATTGGCCTAGAAGGGGGCGCAATTTGCCTGGGCATTGGGTAAACTTGGGTTGAAGCAGAGCAAAATTGATTCGGCAGCCGTATGAAACGGTGGAATCACAAGAATTGAAGGTTGAGGGCCATGAGCGACATCAACACATTAGAAGGCCGGATAACCGCCGCGCTGGATAGAATTGCCAAGGGCCTGGACGCCGTGCCAGTCCCCGTGGCCGAACCCGAAGGCATCAGCGCCGAGGCCGAAGCCGAAATCGCGCGCCTGACCCAGGCACTCGAAGACGAGCGGACAGTGACCGCTCAGTTGGAGGAACGGGTCAAAGCGGTCAAGGACAAGCTGGACGAGCGCGCCGCCGATATGGCGCAAACGCTCGAGGAAACGCGGGCCTCGGTCACTGCCCTGGACACCGAGTTGCAGCAACTGCGCGACGTGAATGACAAGCTGCGCGAAAGCAATGTCGCCTTGCGCGATGCCAATGCGGCTGGCCTCGCCGATCCCGAATTGATCAATGCCGCGATGATGGCTGAATTGGAGGCGCTGCGCGCGGGTCGCGATGTGGACGTGGCCGAAAGCGGCGCGGTTCTGACCCAGCTCGATTCAATCCTGGGGCAATCTGACAGCGAGGAGAGCACCGATGCCTGAAGTGGAAATCAAAATCGGTGGTCGTGGCTTTGACGTGTCCTGCCAAGAGGGTGAAGAGCATTATCTGCACTCCGCCGCCAAGATGCTGGATGACGAAGCCCAGGCGCTGGCCGCTCAGATCGGGCGTCTGCCTGAAACGCGGATGCTGTTGATGGCCGGGCTGATGCTGGCGGACAAAACCGCCGGGGTCGAGGATCGTCTGCGGGAAATGACCGCTGAGATGGAGACGTTACAGGCCGAAATGGCCGCCCTGAAAAACCAGCCTAAACCTGATCCGGTGCGTGTCGAAGTGCCGGTCGTGCCCTCGGACGTGATGGATACGCTGGCCGAGGTTGCCGCCCGCGCCGAAGCGCTGGCCAGTCAGATCGAGGAAAAAGCAGACAGCTAAGAACGCGCTTTGCGCTCTTGTGCGTGAAGTCGCATCAGGTGGCGTGCCCGCAACAACAGCAGGCTCGCCACGGCAAGGGCTGCCAATATCCCCAGCACATCGCTGATCATCGGCCAAAGTGTGCTGAGCGTTTGACCCGCGCCCGCGCCAATCGCGACATAACTTGAGATCCAGATCGCTTCGCCCGTTGCGCTGCCAAAGGTGAAGTGCCGCCAGTTTAGTCGCGCGGCACCTGCTGCAAAATTCACATAGGGTCCCAGCGGGCTTAGCAACCAGCGCGACAGGAACACCGCCCAGATCCCATGCGCGCGGGTTATGTCTGTCGCGCGGGACAGAGCCTTGGCTTGTCGCGTTGGGCGGGCTTCGATCCGTGAAATAACCGCGCTGCCGCGATGGCCCAGCCAAAATCCGATCTGATCGCCCAGCGATGCACCGACAAAGGCGTACAGAACCGTCGTGCTGAACGACAGGTCCCCAGCAACCACGAACCCACCCGCTGCCATCATCACCAAAGACGCCGGCACTGGCAGAGCCAAACAGCTCAGCAAGGTCACAACGGCCAGAAACGGCGCACCATATAACGGCAGCAGGCTGAGCAGCGTGTCGCTCATTGCGGCAAGGCCTTTTGCGCTGACAGCCAGACCGTGAGCTCGGCAATCAGGTCTTCGGTTGGGCGACCTTGTGCCTTGGCAATCTCGGCCAAAGTAGGGCGGTTTTGCAAATCAGCGGTGGACAGGATCTGTGCAAGATCCTGGCGCGGGACATCCCAGGAGCGGGCGATAAATCCTGGCGTCATCCAAGGTTCGATGGGCGGATTGGCGTCGCGCAGATCGTGCCAGTATAACGCGTGCCCGACAAACCGCAAAGCAAAGAACAGCGCCACGGCCAAGGCAAGAACCAGCAACAGCAGCGTTGGTTTGTGGTGATCCCACAAAAACCGAAGGGGCGCCGGACGTTTCATCGCCCCGCGCCCCAAATGATCGCTGTGAAAACCACGAGGCCTTAGGCGTTTGCTTCGCGGATTTTGTCGGCGGCGTCTTTGTCGTAGCCGACACCGCTTTGTTCAAACAAAGTGTCCAGCTCGCCTGACAGGGTCATCTCGGTGATGATGTCACAACCGCCCACGAACTCGCCTTTGACATAGAGCTGCGGGATGGTCGGCCAGTCCGAGTAATCCTTGATGCCCTGACGGATTTCATCATCTGCCAGCACGTTCACATCAGCGAAATCCACGCCCATGTAGTTCAGCACCCCGGCCACACGGCTGGAGAAACCACATTGCGGCATGTCCTTGGTGCCCTTCATGTACAGCACCACGTCATTGGATTTGACGATCTCATCGATGCGGGTATTTGCGTCGGTCATTTTGCGTTTCCTTCTTTGCCCTTAGGGCGCGTTCTTAATGTTATTCCGGGGCGCGGGTGGTCAGCGCCAGCGCGTGCAGATCGCCATCGGGGCCGTCCATTTTGCCCTTCAGCGCGGCATAGACGGCGCGTTGCTGCTGCACCCGGTTTTTCCCGCGAAAGCTCTCGTCCACGACCATGGCGGACATATGACGGCCGTCGCTGCCCTCGACCGCGATCTCGGCGTTGGGGAAGTTTGCGCGAAGGATTTCTTCGAGTTCCTGGGCGTGAACGGGCATTGATGTCTCCGGTTATATTCTGTCTTGGGGTGAATCTAGGGCGGTAAGGGGGGCTGTGCAAGTCGCACCGCTGGCTTGTTTGGTCCGCAGGCATGAAAAAAGGGCCACGCGGGGCGGCCCTTTGTCAGATCAGTGGACAGCGATTAGCCGACAGCGGCCTCAAAACTGCCACGGTAGAGCGCGGCCAGATCACTCAGCGGGGCCTCGGCCGCGCCGAGTTTCACAGTGTCGCCGGTGAATTTGCCCACGGTGGTGATCGTAACACCGGCCTGGCCAGCGGCTGTCATCAGCGCCTCGGCCTGATCGAAGTTGCAGGCGATCAGGTAACGGGCCTGATCCTCGCCGAACAGTTGGGCCATGTCAGTCTCGTCGATCTGCACGCCGACGCCGCCCGCTTCGGCCATTTCAAAGGCCGCGACGGCCAGACCGCCATCGGACAGGTCCGAGCACGCCTTGATCAGTTCGTGATTGGCGCGGATGAAGTCACCGTTGCGTTTTTCAGCGTCCAGATCCACGGCGGGGGCGTCGCCCTCTTCGCGGTTGAACACCTCGGCCAGCAGGGCCGATTGACCCAGATGACCAGCGGTTTCACCGACCAGAAGGGCGACATGGCCGTCGCGCGCGGTGCCGATGATGGCTTTCTCGGGCGAGTCAATCAGACCCACGGCGCAGATGGTGGGGGTGGGCAGGATGCCCTGACCGTCGGTTTCGTTATACAGCGACACGTTGCCCGACACGATCGGCACGTCCAGCGCGGCGACGGCCTGGCCGATGCCTTGGATGGCGCCGACGAACTGGCCCATGATCTCGGGCTTTTCGG
>JBOEGN010000017.1:0-26902 GCA_050633445.1 Thalassovita sp. | reverse complement strand
ACGGCCTGTTTGCCGCCCTCGACGGGGTTGGCCTTGACGTAACGCGGGGTCACGTCGCTGCTGAAGGCCACGGATTTGTCGGTGCCGTGGATGCGCACGATACCCGCGCCCAGACCGGGGGCCTGAACGGTGTCGGCCATCACCATGGTGTCATATTGCTCATAGACCCACTGTTTTGCGGCGTAGTTCGGGCTGCTGATCAGGGCCTTGAGCCCGTCGATGGGATCGACCGAGGGCACGTCCTCCAGCGCAGCGGCGGTGGGGGTAGCGACCCAAGGGCGGTCATATTCAGGGGCCGAGGAGCTGAGTTTGGACAGCGGCAGGTCAGCCTTTACGTCATTGCCGTGCAGGATCAGGAAACGGTCTTCGGCGATGGTTTCACCGACGATAGCGAAATCCAGATCCCATTTTTCAAAGACGGCACGGGCCTCGGCCTCAAGCTCGGGTTTCAGGACCATCAACATGCGTTCCTGAGATTCCGACAACATCATCTCATATGCGGTCATCGCGTCTTCGCGCTGGGGCACGTCGTCCAGTTGCAGTTTGACGCCCAGGCCACCTTTGTCACCCATTTCGACGGCGGAACAGGTCAGACCCGCCGCGCCCATATCCTGGATCGAGATCACAGCGCCGGTCTGCATCAGCTCCAGCGTGGCCTCCATCAGGCGTTTTTCGGTGAAGGGGTCGCCGACCTGAACAGTGGGGCGTTTTTCCTCGATCGTGTCGTCGAATTCGGCGCTGGCCATGGTTGCGCCGCCGACACCGTCACGGCCGGTTTTTGCGCCCAGATAGACAACAGGCATCCCGATCCCCGAGGCCGCCGAATAGAAAATCTTGTCCGCATCGGCCAGACCGGCGGCGAACGCGTTTACCAGACAGTTGCCGTTATAGGCGGGGTGGAACCGAACCTCGCCACCCACAGTGGGGACGCCGAAACAGTTGCCATAGCCGCCGACGCCTTCGACAACGCCGTGCACCAACTGTTTGGTCTTGGGGTGGTCAATTTCGCCAAAGGACAGCGAGTTCATCGCCGCGATGGGACGCGCGCCCATGGTGAACACGTCGCGCAGGATGCCGCCCACGCCAGTGGCCGCGCCCTGGTAGGGCTCGATATAGGACGGGTGGTTGTGGCTTTCCATCTTGAACACGATGGCCTGACCGTCGCCGATATCCACCACACCTGCGTTTTCACCGGGGCCGCAAATGACCTGAGGACCTTCGGTGGGCAGGGTGCGCAGCCATTTCTTGGAGGACTTGTAGGAACAGTGTTCGTTCCACATCGCGCTGAAAATGCCCATCTCGGTGAATGTCGGCTCGCGTCCGATAATCTCGAGGATACGGTCGTATTCATCCGGGCTCAGGCCGTGGGCGGCGATCAGGTCGGGCGTGATGACAGGGTCTTGCATGTTTCTCTCCGCTGGCGCGATGTTTGGGCGTTCTTTAGGCCATCCGAGGGCAAGGGAAAAGAGGCAAGCACTCATGTTTATAGCGTGGGATTGACGCAATGGGCGTTTTGCGGGTCAAGTTGACGCCTGAGGGATACAGATTGGGCAGCAAGGGGCAGCGGATGCAACGAGGATTCGAGACCTCCGAATACAAGGCCCGGCTGGCGCGCGCGCAGGCGTTAATGGCCGATGCAGGGCTGGGCGCATTGTTGCTGATGAGCGAACCCGAGGTCCGGTATTTCACCGGCTTCCTGACACGATTCTGGGAAAGCCCCTCGCGCCCGTGGTTTCTGGTGGTGCCTGCGGTGGGCGATCCGATTGCCGTGATCCCCTCGATCGGGGCAGCGCTGATGGGGCAAACGTGGCTGGCCGATATTCGCACATGGGCCGCGCCTAATCCGGTGGACGAAGGCGTCACCCTGCTGCGAGATACTTTGTCCGAGGTTGGTGGGCCAATCGGAGTGCCCTCGGGGCCGGAAACGGTGCTGCGGATGCCCTTGGCGGATTTCGAACGGGTGAAGGCGGGTTTCGATTTTCGAGGTGATGCCGGGATCGTGGCGCAGTTGCGCGCGGTGAAGTCCGAGGCCGAGATAGACAAAATCCGCCATATCTGCGCCATCGCCGGACGTGCGTTCGATCGCGTGCCAGAATTTGCCGGTGTGGGCGTGCCGCTGGCGCAGGTGTTCCGCGACTTTCAGCGGCTGTTGCTTGAGGAAGGCGCCGATTGGGTGCCCTATCTGGCCGGAGGTGCGGGGCCCTTTGGCTATGGCGACGTGATCTCTCCAGCGACGCAGGCCCCGTTGCAGATGGGCGATGTCCTCATGCTGGATACCGGCGCGGTGTGGGACGGATATTTCTGCGATTTCGACCGGAATTTTTGCGTTGGGGCCCCCCATGCGGAAATTGAGGCAGCGCATGCTCGGTTGATAGAGGCCACGCAGGCCGGGTTAGAGGCCGCCAAACCGGGCGCGCGCGCCTGCGACGTTTATGCGGCCATGGCTGCGGTGACGGGGGCTGGCGAAACAGCGGGGCGGCTGGGGCACGGATTGGGGATGCAGTTGACCGAAGGGGTTTCCTTGGCCTCATGGGATCGAACCGAATTGCAATCAGGGATGGTATTAACGCTTGAGCCAACGCGCGATGTACGTCCGGGGCAGGGCCTGGTGCACGAGGAAAACATCGTCATACGTCCGGGAGGTGCTGAAAAATTGTCCCCTTGGGTGACGCGCTTGCCGCATCTCTAATCGGTTTGGGAACGCGACAGGCCTCAAACCCGATTTGGCAAAAAAAATGGCCGAGCGCTAAGCTCGGCCGAAGTCCAACAGGGAGGTATGAAGATGATGCGATAAGTATCAACATCATCGTCAGATGCTGAAATAGTGATCAGGAATGAATCAATCAAGGCCCAAGATGCCGCAGGTGCAGCATGGCCGATATGCGTTCAGCGCATGGCTTGTGCGGAGATTAGCTAACAGCCTGTTTTTTCATCGTTTTGCGATAGGCGATAATCTCGTCCTGCACGAAATCACGGAAGGCCGAAATGCGTTTGGAATGCCGCAACTCTTCGGGATAGGCGAGGAAGACGGGCACTTCGATGGATTGTACGTCGGGGAGCACCCGGATCAGATTCGGGAAATCCTGCATCAAATAGTCGGGCAGGACGCCAATACCCAAGTCATGATCCACAGCCTGCAAAACGCCGAAATAGTTGTTCACCGTCAGGGTCGAGTGCACATCATATGTCAGCAGATGCTGGACCAGATTGGCGCCGGCACCGACCTGAGCCGAGTTGGGGTTTTGGCAAATGAGCCGGTGCTCGCTGATATCCTCGATGGTTTCGGGCGCGCCATGTTTTTCAAGGTAGGTTTCCGACGCATAGAGCAGCATCCGCACGGCCATCAGGCGTTTGCGAATCAAATCGGCCTGGCTGGGCTCTTTCATACGAATGGCCACGTCGGCTTCGCGCATGGGCAGGTCCAGAACCCGCTCTTCTAGCATTAGGTCGATTTTCAGGTCCGGGTATTTTTCATAAAGCGCGGGCAGGCGGGGGGCCAGCCACAAAGAGCCAAAACCGGTCGTGGTGGTGACTCGCAGCTCGCCGAATACCTCTTCTTCGCTGTCGCGAATCCGGGCGGCAGCGGTGTCCAAACGTTTGGTCATGGCGCGGGTCGCATCGAACAGCAGCTCACCCTGTTCGGTTAGAATCAGTCCACGGGCATGGCGGTGAAACAGGGTGGTGTTCAGGCTTTCTTCGAGCGCGCGCACCTGTCTGCTTACCGCAGATTGCGACAGATGGAGCGTGTCACCCGCATGGGTTAAGCTACCGGCATCCGCAACTGCGTGGAAGATTCTTAATTTGTCCCAGTCCATTCCGGCAACTTTCAGTTTGTTTGGCGTGTTTTACGGTAACACATTTCAATTATGGGGCATAACTTCCTTTTCCGTGACGTCTTGTCAAATTTTTATATACTTAGGTCAGTTTTTGTGACCCAATATTGCCCTATAGTTAAGCATACAATTCAGCGTTGGGAGGCGCAGGATGACCAGCCAGACTTTCTCTTTGAACGACAGGTTCGACCTGTCAAAGTCGCCCGTCCTGTTGAATGGCACACAGGCGCTTGTTCGTTTGATGTTGATCCAGCACGAACGAGACCAGCAGGCCGGTTTGAACACCGCCGGGTTTTGCACAGGCTATCGTGGATCGCCTTTAGGCGCCGTCGATATGCAGATGCGCCGCGCCGAAAAGCAACTGACCCAGGCGAATATCCGGTTTCAAGAGGGTCTGAACGAGGATCTGGCCGCGACTTCGTTGTGGGGCAGTCAACAGGCTGAGCTGCGCGGCGAGGGGCGCTATGATGGCGTGTTCGGGCTGTGGTACGGCAAAGGGCCGGGCGTAGACCGGTCCGGCGACGCGTTGCGTCACGCAAATATGGCGGGCACCAGCAAAAACGGCGGAGTCCTGTTGGCGATGGGGGATGACCACACGGGCGAATCCTCGACCGTGCTGCACCAATCGGACTGGGCGCTGGTGGATGCCTATATTCCCGTTCTCAGCCCTGCTGGTGTGCAAGAGATCATGGACTATGGCGTCTACGGCTATGCGCTCAGCCGGTTCACAGGGCTGTGGGTCGGGCTGAAAACCATGAAAGACACGGTCGAGGCCACGGCAGTTGTTGATGGGCGACCAGATCGGATGCAACTGGTCCTGCCCGAGTTTGACATGCCCTCGGGGGGGCTGAACATTCGTTTGGGCGACAATCCGCACGACCAGGAAACCCGGATGATCAACCACAAACGGTTCGCCGCCGAGGAATTCAGCCATATCAACAAGATAGACAAACGGGTCTGGGGCCGTCCGGGGGCCAAGATCGGCTTTGTCGCGGCGGGTAAGAACTGGCTGGACCTGACGCACGCGCTGTCTTTGCTGAACATTGACGAGTCCGAGGCCGAGCGTCTGGGGATCACCACCTATAAAGTCGGGCAGACCTTCCCGCTGGATATGCGCAATTTCCAGGATTGGGCCGAAGGTTTGGATCTGGTGATCATCGTCGAGGAAAAACGCAAGCTGATCGAAATTCAGATCAAAGAGGCTCTGTTCGACAATCGTCGCGGGCGTCGTGTCTATGGCCGGTTCAAAGGCCATGCGGGCGATACCGAGCGTGAAGAGCTATTCCCGACCCGTGGCGCGCTGGACCCGATCTTTATCGCCGAAAAACTAGGGGCCATCCTGACCGAAGAGGGGCGCGGCACCGAAGGTGTGAAAGCAGGCATGGTCGCGCTGAGCGAGGCGCGCCGGAATGACAATGCAGAAGAGATCGCCAGCCGTTTGCCCTATTTCTGTTCGGGCTGCCCGCATAACAGCTCGACCAAGGTGCCCGAGGGCAGCCGGGCCTATGCCGGGATCGGTTGCCATTACATGGTGCAATGGATGGACCGTGAAACCAGTGGCTTTACGCATATGGGGGCCGAGGGCGCGAACTGGATCGGCGAGGCTCCGTTTTCGACCACTGAACATGTGTTTCAGAATCTAGGCGACGGGACCTACAACCACTCGGGCATTTTGGCGATCCGTGCGGCCTTGGCTGCTGGCACCACGATGACCTATAAAATCCTGTTCAACGATGCCGTTGCCATGACCGGTGGCCAGCAGAACGAGGGCGGGCTGACCGCCTATCGCATCATCGAAGAGGTCAAGGCGATGGGGGTGCAAAACATCGCAGTGATCTATGACGAAAAAGAGGATGTAGATCTAAAGGCCATCCCCGCTGGTGTGGAAACCCACGAACGCGCCGAGCTGATGCCTGTCCAAGAGAAGTTCAGTAAACTCAGTGGTGTATCGGTCATTGTTTACATCCAAACCTGCGCGGCGGAAAAACGTCGGCGTCGTAAACGCGGGCAGTTCCCGGATCCTGATCGTCGGGTGTTTATCAACACCGATGTCTGCGAAGGCTGTGGTGATTGCGGGGTGCAGTCTAACTGTGTTTCGATCGTGCCGGTGGAAACCGAGCTGGGGCGCAAACGGGCCATTGATCAGTCCTCGTGCAACAAGGATTTCAGCTGTCTGAACGGGTTCTGCCCGTCCTTTGTGACCCTGGAAGGCGCTCGGGTGAAAAAGGCCGAGACTGCACAACTGGACCTGCCAGATCTGCCCGATCCTAAGCTGCCCAAGATTGACGGCACGTTTAACGTGGTGATCACGGGCGTCGGCGGGACCGGAGTTGTGACCATCGGCGCCGTGATGGCGCAGGCGGCTCAGATTGATGGGATGGGCGCGGGCGTGATGGAGATGGCCGGGTTGGCTCAGAAGGGCGGCGCGGTGCATATCCATTGCCGTTTGGCCAACGCCCCTGACGACATCAGCGCGGTACGTGTCGCCACCGGCGAAGCAGACGCCCTGATCGGCGGTGATCTGGTAGTCAGTGCTGGTGCAAAAACATTGGGACTGACCCGGACGGGGCGCACAGGGGCCGTTGTGAATAGTCACGAGATCATCACGGGCGACTTCACCCGGAATACCGAATTCAACCTGCCAACCGACCGGCTAGAGCTGCAATTGCAAGCGCGTTTGCAGGACCGGGTCGCGCTGTTTGACGCGTCGGAACTGGCGAAGACGACGCTGGGGGATTCGATTTTCTCGAACGTGATGCTGTTTGGCGCGGCCTGGCAAAAGGGTCTGGTGCCGCTGAGCCACGAGGCCATCAAACAGGCCGTGACCTTGAATGGCACCGCGGTCGAACGGAACCTGAGAGCGTTTGAAATCGGTCGTTGGGCGATGGAGCATCCAGCGGATGCGGCCGCTCTGCTGTCGCCCAAAGTGGTGCAGACTGACTTGTCCCTGGATCAGAAAATCGCCCATCGCGAGGCTCTTTTGACTGACTATCAAGGCAAGCGTTTGGCCAAGAAATACCGCAAGCAAGTCGACTTGTTCGACGACCCCGACCTGAAAGAGGCCGTTGCAAAGGGCTATGCTAAGGTCTTGGCCTACAAGGATGAATACGAGGTCGCGCGGCTGTTGCTAAGCACCGAGGAAAAAGCGCGCGCCGAGTTTGACGGCGACTTTACACTGAAATTCCACATGGCGCCGCCGATCCTGTCCAAAATGGGCGCGAATGGGCGGCCGGAAAAGCGTGAATTCGGGCCGGGGATGCTGCGCGGGTTGCGCTTACTGGCGAGGATGAAACGTCTGCGCGGAACTCCGCTGGATGTGTTTGGTCGCACAGAGGAACGCCGGATGGAGCGGGCGCTGATCAAGCAATACGAGGGCGATCTGGTGACGCTGCGCAAGTCTGCAACGCCGGAAAACATGGAGGTCGCAGTCGCCCTGGCCAAACTGCCCTTGTCCATTCGGGGCTTTGGTCCGGTGAAACTCGAAAACGAGGCGAAGGCCGCAAAACAGCGCGAAACCCTGCTGGCGGAATTGAAAAACGACACGCCCAGCCAGCTGAAAGCGGCGGAATAGCACCAATTTCGGGGGCGTTTCCTACGCCCTCGACGTTTTTCTAGCGCGCAGGGACACGAAGTATTAAGAGGCTTGGCATATTGGATTGATTGCCTCATGACCTCGCGCCAGATTGCCAGAGATATCAGCTATGCGCATTCAGCCTCGACCCGCGGCGGTCGGGCGCTGATCCGTGTGATGGAGAACGCCACGGGTCGCGTGCGGATGATCAAACGGGCCGCTGGATACGAGCGTGAAGTGCAAGAGGGCCGGGATTTCTGGTCTGTGATGGTCGAACGCTACGGGCTTTCGCTGGATGTTACCGCCGGATCGTTGAGCAACGTGCCCAAAGACGGACCCGTGATCGTGATCGCGAACCATCCGTTTGGCATTCTGGACGGGCTGATCATGGGGCATCTGTTGTCGCATACTCGCGGTGATTTTCGCATTCTGGCGCATCGGGTCTTCCGCAAGGCCGAGGATCTGAACCGGATCATCTTGCCCATCAGCTTTGATGAAACCCGCGAGGCAGTGCAGCAGAACCTGGCGACCCGCAAAGACGCCTTGCGCTATTTGGCCCAAGGCGGGGCGATTGGGGTTTTTCCCGGGGGCACGGTCTCGACCGGGGCGACGCCATTTGCGCGCCCGATGGACCCCGGTTGGCGATCGTTTACCGCGCGCATGGTGGCGAAATCAGGCGCGCAGGTTGTTCCCGTTTTCTTTGAGGGCCACAACAGCCGCCTGTTCCAGATCGCGAGCCATTGTCACGCGACCTTGCGGATGGGCTTGCTGATCAAAGAGTTTGCCGCGCGGGTGGATGCCCCCGTCAGGTTGGCTATCGGGAAACCGATCCCGCAATCGGATATTCAAGCGCATGCGGGCGATACCAAAGCAATGATGGATTTTCTGCGCAAAGCCACGTATGAGCTTTCCCCAACTCCGCTACAATCGTATGATTACGGTTACGAGTTCGAAGAGAAGCACCGCCGATAAAAGCGGAAAGACAAGAAAGCCGAGGCCATGGCAGTAGGGATTTTTGACAGCGGTTTAGGCGGGTTGACGGTGCTGGACGCCGTGCAGAAACGCTCGCCCGATGTGCCGTTCGTCTATTTTGGTGATAACGCGCATGCGCCCTATGGGGTGCGTGACGCCGATGATGTCTATGATCTGACCACCAAGGCGGTTGAGCGCATGTGGGACGCTGGCTGTGATCTGGTGATCCTGGCCTGCAACACCGCCTCGGCGGCTGCCTTGCGGCGCATGCAAGAAAGCTGGATTCCGCGCGATAAGCGGGTTTTGGGCGTTTTTGTTCCGCTGATCGAGGCGTTGACCGAGCGCAAGTGGGGGGACAACTCTCCGCCGCGAGAAGTGGCCGTAAAACATGTTGGCCTGTTTGCGACGCCCGCGACCGTGGCCAGCCGGGCATTTCAGCGCGAGCTGGCATTCCGCGCGATTGGTGTCGATGTCGAGGCGCAGGCCTGTGGCGGGGTTGTGGACGCAATCGAAGACGGTGATTTGATCCTGGCCGAGGCGCTGGTGCGCAGCCATGTTGACGCGTTGAAACGTAAAATGCCTCATCCCGAGGCTGCCATTCTGGGCTGCACGCATTACCCGCTGATGCAGGACATCTTCCAAGACGCCCTGGGGCAAGATGTTAAGGTCTATAGTCAGGCCAATCTTGTGGCCGAGGCGTTGGCTGACTACTTGGAACGTCACCCCGAAATGCGGGGCACGGGCGAGGAAAGCACCTATCTGACCACCGGAAATCCGGCCAAAGTGTCTAACAGCGCGACCCAATTCCTGCGCCGCAAGATCGAGTTTCAGTCGGCCTGACACCGGCGCACATGTTGACAAAAGGTAGCAGGGCCGGGGGCTTGTATGTCGCCCGCGTGGTGTTACCTGTCTGTAAACCTATGAATTCCAGCGGAGGACCAGATGAAAGGGTTGAAGAAAAAGCGGCGCATTCAGATCATTGCGGTGGCTGCCATTGCACTGGTCCTGTCAACGGCCCTGATCGGGTATGCCTTGCGTGACGGCATCAACTTTTTCCGCTCGCCATCCCAAGTGATGGAGGAACCCCCTAAACCGACCGAGACATTCCGCATCGGCGGATTGGTCGAGGACGGCAGCCTGAAACGCGGTCAGGGCGAGGTGATCATGTTCAGCGTGACAGATGGCGGCGCGACTGTCCCGGTCACCTTCAAGGGTGTTTTGCCGGACTTGTTTGCGGAAAATCAGGGGATGATCGGGACTGGAAATTACATTAACGGTGTCTTTGAAGCCTCTGAAATTCTTGCAAAACATGACGAAGAATATATGCCCAAAGAGGTCGTGGATGCCTTGAAAGAACAAGGCGTGTATCAAGAACAGGACGGATGATAGCATCCCTACCGAACGCTTGGTTTTGTCAGGGTTAACCCTGTTTGCCCCAGCCTGTGATCGTACAGATCAGGCTGGGGTTTTTTATGCAGACCGTAAAACAGATTGCCGAAGATATCATCGCTCGTGAGGGTGGCTATGTGAATGATCCGGACGATCCGGGCGGCGCGACCAAGTACGGGGTGACCGTGCACACGATGCGCCGGTTGGGGCTGGATCTGGATAGAAACGGGGTGGTGGATGCCTCGGATGTGCAAAGATTAAGCCGCGATCAGGCGGTCTCGATCTTTCTGGAACACTACTATGAACGCCCCCGGATCGGAGAGTTGCCCAAGGTGCTGCGCGCCTCGGTGTTCGATATGTATGTGAATGCAGGTGCGAATGCCGTGAAAATCCTGCAACGTCTTTTGCGACAGATGAAACAACCGGTCAGTGTGGACGGTGCCTTGGGGCCGCAGACGATTGCGGCTGCGCATCGTGCCGCCAGTGCTGCGCCAGATCACATCGCGGATGCCTATGGGATCGCGCGACGGAACTACTATTTCGCGCTGGCGGATCGGCGCGAGGCCTCGCGCAAATACGCACGGACACGGGCCGGGGGCAAAGGCGGATGGATCAAGCGCGCCGAAGAATTCATGGCGCCGCAGTACCATTTGAGCACACGGGAATTTAACAAACGGGTGGCAGCATGGGCGTGATGACGCGGGTATTCGACGTGATGTTTGGCGATGGGCGCAACCTGATCCGGGAAACAGCGGGCGTTTTTGTCGAGAACAAAGAGGCAGGCGCGGATCGCGCGGCCCAGATGCAGCGCGCGGCGCTAGAGCAATTTGGCGCAGAGTTCGCGCTGCCCCGAAAAGGGGTGTTCGACAGGGTCGTCGACGGGCTGAACCGCTTGCCGCGACCGGGCCTGGCCTTGGGAACTTTGGGATTGTTCATTACCGCGATGGTCAATCCTGTTTGGTTTTCCGCCCGGATGGAGGGATTGGCGCTGGTGCCGGACCCATTGTGGTGGCTGCTGGGGGCGATCGTCTCGTTCTATTTCGGGGCGCGGCATCAGGCCAAAGGCCAAGAGTTTCAGGAACGCCTGATTCACGGTATCGCCCAACGCTCTGCTACGCCTGCGCCATCTGAGGAGGAAGAAGATCCGAACCCCGCGCTGGAAAACTGGCGCGACCGCAGGCTGGCGCCGCAATACTAAGCGACAAAAATATCCTAAAAGGGCAGGGCGCGACAATGTGATCGCGCCCTTTCACCGAATCCCATTGGACGGGTTTCGCCAAAGCTCTATAACCGGGTCATGATTACAGAGCTCGGCCACTACGCCCTTATCCTCGCCAGTTTGGTCGCCATCGTGCAGGCCATTGTCCCCCTCATCGGTGCGCACAAGCGCTGGCCCGGCTGGATGGCCGTGGCAGTGCCCGCTGCAAACATACAGTTTTTGCTGACCGCGTTTTCTTTTGCGGCGCTGACCTATGCCTTTGTCACCTCTGACTTTTCTTTGCAGCTGGTCGTCGCGAATTCCCATTCCGCCAAGCCGATGCTGTACAAAGTGTCTGGCGTTTGGGGCAATCACGAAGGCTCGATGCTGCTATGGGTGCTGATCCTGACGCTGTTCGGCGCAATGGCCGCGTGGTTCGGAGGCAACCTGCCGCCCACGCTGAAGGCGCGCGTTCTGGCGGTGCAATCGGCGATATCGGTGGCGTTTTTTGCCTTTATTCTGTTCACCTCGAACCCGTTTTTGCGCATGGCGGTGCCGCCCTTTGATGGGCAGGACCTGAACCCGCTGCTGCAGGACCCCGGCTTGGCCTTTCACCCTCCGTTCCTGTATCTGGGCTATGTCGGGCTCAGCATGGCGTTTTCCTTTGCCGTCGCTGCGCTGATCGAGGGCCGCGTGGATGCGGCCTGGGGCCGTTGGGTGCGTCCGTGGACGCTGGCCGCGTGGATTTTCCTGACTATTGGTATCGGCCTTGGGTCCTGGTGGGCCTATTACGAGCTGGGCTGGGGCGGCTTTTGGTTCTGGGATCCGGTTGAGAATGCCAGCTTTATGCCTTGGCTGATCGCAGCCGCACTGCTGCATTCGGCCATCGTGGTCGAAAAACGCGAAAGCCTGAAAAGCTGGACCATCCTGTTGGCGATCATGGCGTTTGGCTTCAGCCTGATCGGCACCTTCATCGTGCGTTCGGGCGTGATTACCAGTGTCCACGCCTTTGCCAATGACCCCGAGCGTGGCGTGTTCATTCTGGCCATTCTGGCCGTATTCATGGGTGGGGCGCTGATGCTGTTTACCGCCCGCGCCACCGCGATGGAGGCCAAGGGCGTCTTTGGTCTGGTAAGCCGCGAAAGCGGGCTGGTCTTTAACAATATTCTGCTGGCCGTCAGCTGTTTCGTTGTCTTTATCGGAACCATCTGGCCCTTGATTGCCGAGATTGCCTTTGATCGCAAACTGTCTGTGGGCGCGCCGTTCTTTAACATGGCGTTTTCACCCTTCATGCTGGTGCTTGGCATTGTGATGCCAATCGGGGCCATGATGCCCTGGAAACGCGCCTCGATCAGCCGCACGTTTAAGCCGCTGTTGCCCGCTTTGGGGCTGGCACTGGCGCTGGCCGGACTGGCCTGGGCCATGCAATCGGGCCGCAGCCTGTTTGGCCCCATCGGTGTGTTCCTGGGCGCTTGGCTGGTCGCAGGTGCCGCCGTTGATATCTGGAGCCGCACCGGGCGTTCTGGCCGGTTTGCCCGCCTGATGCGCCTGCCACGCGCGGATTGGGGCAAAGCCGTGGCCCATGGCGGGCTGGGCATTACCATGCTGGGTGTCGCGGGCCTGATGGCATGGGAGAAAGAGGACATTCGTGTCGTTCAACTGAACGAACCCTTCGTGGTCGCGGGTTATACGCTGAATCTGACCGAAGTGAACCGCGTGCAGGGGCCGAACTATTTCTCGACCATGGCAACGATGGAGCTGTCCAAGAACGGGCGTGACATCTCGACCTTGTACCCGGAAAAACGCCAATACCCGGTTGCGCGCATGCCCACGACCGAGGCCGCAATCGACAGCGGCTTCCTGCGTGACATCTATGCGGTAATCGGTGATCCGCAGGAAAATGGCGGCTGGGCTGTCCGGGTCTACTTCAAGCCTTTGGCGAATTGGATCTGGGGGGGCTCGATCCTTATGGCCCTTGGCGGAGCGCTCAGCCTGTCTGATCGCCGCTATCGCGTCGCTGCCGGAGCGCGCAAACGTCAACCTGCCGGAGTACCCGCAGAATGAAACGCTTGATCCTCGCCCTTTGCCTTTTGATGGCGGTGCCTGCCTACGCGGTGCAACCAGACGAAATTCTGGATGATCCCGCGCTCGAGACCCGCGCGCGCGAGATTTCCAAGGACCTGCGCTGCCTGGTGTGCCGGAACGAAAGCATCGACGATTCCAACGCCGAACTGGCTCGGGACCTACGCATCCTTGTGCGCGAACGTCTGGTCGAAGGCGACAGCAACGCCGAGGTCGTCGACTATGTCGTTGATCGCTATGGTGAATATGTCCTTCTGAAGCCTCTGACCGGGGGCGTGAACTGGGTTCTGTGGGGCGCTGGTCCGCTGATGCTGATCCTCGCGTTGGGGCTGGGCGCGACCTATGTGCGCCGCCGCGCCAGCGCGACTGAGCTCCCAACACAAGAGCTGAGCAGCGAAGAACAAGAGCGCCTGAGCGAAATTATGAAAGACTGACGCGCGGTTTGGTATTTACCTGACCCCATGGTCGGTTAATCTGCGCTCGAACAGGATATTGGAGCCCGCCGCATGGACTATCAGACCATCACTTTCGAGATCGCAGATGACATCGCTGTCCTGACATTGAACCGTGCCGACAAGATGAACGCGCTGAACACTCAAATGCGTGCCGAGGTCGCCAATGCCGCCCGCGAGGCCGGACAATCCGCTCGTGTTCTGGTGATCACCGGCGCGGGGCCCGCGTTCTGCTCGGGCCAGGACCTGTCGGATCGCGCCACCGCTGCCAACCTTGATTTGGAACGCACCCTGCGCGACGAATATATGCCCATGCTGAAGGCGATCTTTGATTGCCCGATCCCGACGATCTGCGCGGTGAACGGCCCGGCTGCCGGGGCCGGGGCGAACCTGGCGCTGGCCGCCGACGTGGTGATCGCTAGCGAAAGCGCATATTTCCTACAGGCCTTCACCCGGATTGGCCTGATCCCCGACGCTGGTGGCACCTATTTTATGCCCCGCAACATGGGCGGAGCCAAAGCTATGGGCGCCGCGCTCTTTGCCGACAAAATCAGCGCCAAACAGGCTGATGAATGGGGTATGATCTGGGAAGCCGTTCCCGACGCCGAATTCAAAGCGATCTGGCAAGCCCGCGCCGCGCATCTGGCCAAGGGTCCGACAATGGCCTACCAGCATGTAAAAAATGCGATCCGGGGCAGCTGGGACAACTCGTTGGACAGCCAACTTTCGCTCGAGGGCCGCAGCCAAGGCAAATGCGGACAAAGCCGCGACTTCAAAGAGGGCGTGCTGGCCTTCACCGAAAAACGCCCCCCGCATTTCGAAGGCCGCTAACCCTCCTGCCATACCTAAACACACATCGGGGCGCTGCCATCTGGCCGCGCCCTCTTTCTTTGCTCTTAAAATACTCAAAATTCAACCTCAACAAAAATACCAACCGCAAACGAAAAACGCCGCCCCACAGGACGGCGCTTTCACTTCTCTGTAACCGAGGCTTAGCCGCGGTCTTCGACATCCACATAGCTGCGCGTGGTCTCGCCTTTGTACAGCTGACGAGGACGGCCGATTTTCATCTGAGGATCGCCCAGCTGCTCTTTCCACTGCGAAATCCAGCCGACGGTACGCGACATCGCGAAGATCGGGGTGAACATCGAGGTGGGGAAGCCCATCGCCTCGAGGATTACGCCCGAGTAGAAGTCCACGTTCGGGAACAGCTTTTTGTCCGCAAAGTAGGGGTCGTTCAGCGCGGCCTGCTCCAGCTCCTTGGCGACGGCCAGGACGGGGTTGTTTTCGACGCCCAGCAGCTCCAGCACTTCGTCGGCCGACTGTTTCATCACAGTCGCGCGCGGGTCAAAGTTTTTGTAGACGCGGTGGCCAAAGCCCATCAGACGGAACGGATCGTTCTTATCCTTAGCGCGGGCGATGTATTCAGGAATACGATCAACCGAGCCGATTTCCTTCAGCATCTCCAGACAAGCTTGGTTGGCGCCCCCATGTGCCGGCCCCCACAGGCAAGCGATACCAGCGGCGATACAGGCGAACGGGTTCGCGCCCGAGGACGAGGCCAGACGCACGGTCGAGGTCGAGGCGTTCTGCTCGTGGTCAGCATGCAGGGTAAAGATACGGTCCATGGCGCGGGCCAGGATCGGATCGACATGGTATTCTTCGGACGGAACCGAGAAGCACATGTGCAAGAAGTTGGCCGCATAGGACAGATCGTTTCGCGGGAACACAAAAGGCTGACCGATCGAGTATTTATAGGCCATGGCAGCAATCGTCGGCATCTTGGCGACCAGACGGTGCGACGCGATTTCGCGCTGGCGCGGATCGCTGATATCGGTGCTGTCATGATAAAACGCCGACATCGCCCCAACAACGCCCACCATGGTGGCCATCGGGTGCGCATCGCGACGGAACCCACGGAAGAAGTTGTGCATCTGCTCGTGGATCATCGTGTGACGGGTGATCGTCGTCTCGAATTTCTCCAGCTCGGCGGCGGTGGGCAGTTCGCCGTACAGCAGCAAGTAGCAGACTTCCAAATAGTGGGACTGGGCTGCCAACTCGTCGATCGGATAGCCACGGTGCAGCAGGATGCCCTCGTCGCCATCAATATAGGTGATGGTCGAGTCGCAGGCTGCGGTCGAGGTGAAACCCGGATCGTAGGTGAAAACGTGGCCTTGCGCATAAAGTTTGCGGATGTCGAGGACATCAGGACCGACCGAGGGGGACAGAATGGGCAAATCAATGGTTTTGCCATCAAAACTCAGCGTGGCGGTTTTGGTATTTTCAGTCATGGTGTTCCCTTCATCACTGGCCTCGTACGCGGACCGTACGGGCATTGCTACTCTATTAGGCTTTCGGGTGATTGTGACGGCTTGATCCGTCTCCCTTAGGCCGCTGCGTCGGTCAAACGGGCAAGAGTTTCCTCACGCCCAAGGACCAGCATCATGTCAAAAACGCTGGGGGTCGCACTGCGCCCGGCTAGGGCGGCTCTGAGTGGTCCAGCCAGCTTGCCGAACTTCAGTCCCTGCGCTTCTGCGAACTGGGTGGCGGTCGCCTCCAATTCGTCTCGGGACCAGCTAACATTTTGCAGCTGCGGCGTCAATTCTTTCAGTATACCACGGGATACATCATTAAGGTTCTTTAAGGCTTTCTCATCAGGTTGAATTGGCCGGTCTGCAAATACAAACTCTGCCTTATCAACGAGTTGCGGGAAAGTCTTTGCACCACCTTTCAGGCAATAGATGGCATTCTGTAGAAGAAGTTTTTTATCTTCGCTCAAATCTTCCTGGCCTGTGACCTGTCGGAAACTCAGAAGTTCTTGCAGCACTGCGGCATCGTCTGACGATGCAAGGTGCTGACCGCACAGGTTTTCCAGCTTTTTGAAGTCCAGACGGGCCGGAGATTTGCCGATTCCCGACAGATCGAACCATTCTTTGGCCTGGTCATCCGAGAAAAACTCGTCGTCCCCGTGGCTCCACCCCAGCCGGGTCAAATAGTTGCGCATCCCAGCGGCAGGATAGCCCATGGCCTGGTATTCCTCGACGCCCAAGGCCCCGTGGCGTTTCGACAGTTTCTTGCCATCAGGCCCGTGGATCAGCGGAATATGCGCCCAGACCGGAACATCCCAACCCATCGCGGTATAGACCAGCATCTGACGCGCCGTGTTCATCAGGTGGTCATCCCCCCGGATCGCATGGGTCACGCCCATATCATGGTCATCAACGACAACGGCCAACATGTAGACCGGGGTGCCATCGGAACGTAACAGGATCATGTCGTCCAGCTGATCGTTGCGAATGGTCACGTCGCCCTGAACCTGATCGCGGATGACGGTTTCACCATCCCGCGGGGCCTTGATGCGCACCACATAGGGCGCATCGGGCTGGCTGGCCGGATCCGCATCGCGCCAGGGGCTGCGATACAGTGTCGATTTGCCCTCGGCCCGCGCGGCCTCGCGGAAGGTTTGGATTTCTTCCTGCGTGGCGAAGCACTTATAGGCTTTACCCTCGGCCAACAGTTGCAGCGCAACTTCGGCGTGACGGTCGGCGCGTTCGAATTGGCTGATCACCTCGCCATCATGGTCCAGCCCCAGCCAGTCCATGCCTTTCAGGATCGCGGCGGTCGCTTCGGGGGTCGAGCGTTCGCGGTCCGTATCCTCGATCCGCAGCAGGAATTTACCACCACGCCCGCGGGCATACAGCCAGTTGAACAAAGCGGTCCGCGCGCCGCCGATATGCAAATAACCGGTGGGCGAGGGGGCGAAGCGGGTCACGACTTGAGTGGACATCGGGATTTAACCTTTCGGTAACCATGAAGGGGTTAGCGTTTTGTCGTCTGTCTATCGGCCCGCCGGTTCAAGGACAAGGACTTGCAGCCGACAACCATGGGGGAAGGCGCGTGACACGGTTTCCCGCATTGAAGCACAGGTTGGGCATGGTGTTGCTGGGCCAGCGCTTGCACCTATTCCCATGGAGTCCGGTTTTCCTGTCCATCGGCATCGGCCTGTATTTCTTGTTTCGGTTCGAACCGGACTGGAAATTTTATGCCCCCGTTGCCGTAACGGCCTTGGCCTGTGCGCTGCTTGCATTTCGCTGGGGCCCCGAGGTTTCACCGATTTTCTGGGCCGTTGGGCTGACGTGTTTTGGTCTGCTCTTGGCCGGCGCGCGCGCGCATCACCTGCAAAGCCCGGTATTAGACTGGCGATATTACGGCCCGATCCAGGGACGGGTGGTCAAGGTGGATCGGTCTGGCTCGGACGCGATACGGTTGACCCTGGATCGTGTTCTGCTCGAGGACGTTGCCCCTGACCGAACACCCGCGCGGGTGCGCGTGTCGTTGCATGGGAATTGGCCCGCGCCCCGTATCCTGCCCGGCGAAGTGGTGATGACCACCGGCCATCTGTCCCCCCCTGCAGGTGCTGTCGAACCAGGTGGATTTGATTTTCGCCGGCATGCATTTTTTCATAAACTGGGCGCTGTTGGTTATTCGCGAAACCCGGTGGTTTTGTGGCAGCCCAGACAGGGCGGTGTCCCCGTCGCGGCGCTGCGTGCGGCCTTTTCAGCGCGAATTCAGACGGCGTTGCCAGGGGATGCCGGGGCCTTTGCCGCTGCGGTTATGACCGGTGATCGTGCTGGTATGCGCCGGTCCACACTAGAGTCATTGCGGGCCTCGAACCTGGCGCATCTTCTGGCGATTTCCGGCCTTCATATGGGCCTTCTGGCGGGCGTTGTTTTTGCTGCCCTGCGCGTGGGGTTTGCGCTTGTGCCCTTCGTCGGACTGCGCCTTCCGGCCAAGAAAATATCGGCCATTGGAGCGCTGATCGTCGCGGCGTTTTACCTGCTTTTGTCCGGGGGCAGCATCGCGACCGAGCGCGCCTTTATCATGGTCGCTGTCATGCTAGTCGCCGTGGTTTTTGACAGGCGCGCGATCAGCTTGCGCGCGGTTGCGGTTGCGGCCTTCATGGTTTTGCTTTTACGCCCCGAGGCTTTGCTAAGCCCCGGTTTTCAAATGTCCTTTGCCGCCACTTCAGCGCTGGTTGCAGTGTTCGGCTGGATCCGCGACAGTCAGGTTCCGCTTGGTCCCAAATGGATGCGGCCCATAGTGGCGGTTGTGATTTCGTCGGCCGTTGCCGGGGCGGCAACGGCCCCCTTTGGTGCCGCGCATTTCAATCAGGTTTCGCAGCTGGGGCTTATCGCGAATCTGCTGTCGGTGCCGTTGATGGGCGCACTTGTGATTCCCGCTGCCGTGATTGCCACTTGCCTGCTGCCGCTTGGGTTCGAATGGATGGCATTGTGGGTCATGGGGCAGGGGCTGGATTGGATCCTGGGTGTCGCCGAATGGGTTTCGAATATGGAGAATGCCACCCGCGCTATCCATAGCCCGGCGTGGACGGTGCTGCCGCTGATATCTGTCGGCGCGCTTGGGGTGATGCTTTGGCAAGGTCGCGGGAAATGGGTCGGATTGCTGCCGGTTTTGACTGCGCTTGCCGTGTGGGCCGGAACGCCGCGCCCTGACATGGTGATCGACGAGAGCGGCGCGCTTGTGGGGATCATGACTGAACAAGGTCGCGCGCTGAACAAGCCCAAAGGGCAGGGGTTTGTCGCCCGGAGCTGGTTAGAGAACGACGGCATAACCCAAACACAAGAGCGTGCATCCCAATTATGGCCACAAAATCCGGTCGTCGCCGGGCTGCACATCCGGGTCGTGACGGGCAAGGCCGCCCGCACAGCAACTTGTTACCCATCCGAATGGCTGATCTCTGTGAAAAAACTGCCCAAAAACTTGCCTTGCAGGGTCATGGATGAACCGTTTCTGAAACAAAGCGGCGCCATCGCTGTATTTCAAACCCCCAACGGAACGCGCCTTATAAGCGAACGCGACCTAACAGGCTGTCGCCTCTGGACACGGTGCGGCAGGCAAAATCAGTAACTGCGGATAAGTCCCACCAAACGACCCTGAACTTTGACCTTGTCTTCGGGCAGGATGCGCGTTTCGTAGGCGGGGTTGGCGGCTTCCAGCGCTATGGCATTTCCGCGCCTGTAGAACCGTTTCAGCGTCGCTTCCTGATCTTCGACCAAAGCAACCACGATGTCGCCATTATCGGCCGCAGTGGTTTCGCGGATAATCACCACATCGCCATCATTAATTCCCGCGTCAATCATCGAATCGCCGCGTACTTCCAGCGCGTAATGCTCTCCCTGACCAGACAGCATCTGGCTGGGCACCGCCACATTATGCGAGGCATGGGCAATCGCTTCGATCGGCACACCGGCTGCAATGCGCCCCATCACCGGCAGCGAAACAGCTTGAACCGCTTCGACGGGCAGCGCGGCAGGTGGGGTCTGATCTGGTCGATCCCCATCAATCACACGCGGCGTAAAACTCGCCTCGCCGCCCAAAGCCTCCGGCAACTTCACAATCTCGATCGCCCGCGCCCGATGCGCCAATCGCCGGATAAAGCCACGCTCCTCCAGCGCGGTGATCAGCCGGTGAATGCCAGACTTCGAGCGTAAATTCAGCGCCTCTTTCATCTCGTCAAACGAGGGCGGAACCCCGTCTTTTTGCATACGCTTGTGGATGAATTCCAAGAGATCCAGTTGTTTCTTGGTCAGCATCTGCCACCCCCGATACCTGTTGGTTTGGGTTTGTTCTACGCATGTTCTTGTTTTGTGTCAACAACTTCTTCTTTTCGGAAAATATCCCGGGGGTGAGAAATGCAAATCTTTGGATTTGCATTCGAGGGGGCTGGCCCCCTTAGATCGGCAAATACGCGATCAAATCACCAGCCTTGCGCGCACCGTCATCAGGATCGCGCACGATCAGCGCGTTGGCCTCGGACATCACAGACAAAAGCGAGCTGTCCTGACGGTCAAACACCGTCACTTGACCACTATCGACGCGGCCGCGGGTATAGTGCTCGCGCGGGCCATTTGCGGGAATGTCCTTTGTCAAAGCCGCGCTAAGGCGCGCGCGCGGCTCTGGCGCAAATCCCAGAAAGGCGCGGATTAACGGCAGCATAAACACATGGCCGCACACCATCGCCGAAACCGGATTGCCCGGCAGGCCAACCATCACGGCATCTCCCATCCGGCCAGCCATCAGCGGTTTTCCGGGGCGCATCTTCACCTTGTAGAAGCTTTGTTGCAGGCCCATCTGCTGTGCAACGGCCCCGACCAGATCGTGATCCCCAACCGAGGCACCGCCGATGGTAATCACCAGGTCAGCGCCTTCGGCGAGTTCGAACGCGGTTTGGATCGACGCCGGGTTGTCCTTGGCGATCGGCAAAATCCGGGCAATCGCTCCGGCCTGATCAAACAGAGCTTTCAGCCCAAAGGTATTGGACACGATAATCTGATCGCGCCCGGGCGTGTCGCCGGGCATCACCAGCTCGTCCCCGGTGGAAATCAGCGCAATGTCAGGTTTGCGCGCGACTGTAACCGTCGGGATATTCATCGAGGCCAGCAGCGCGATGTCATTCGGTCCCAGCAACCGAGGGGCGGTCAGCGTGAAACCTTCAGTAAAATCATTTCCTGCGGGCCGGATATTGGTGTTTTGGCCGGGGTCTTGATCAATTGTGATCGTGTTGACGAAGCGATCCACGTCCTCTTGGATGACCACAAAATCCACGCCCTCGGGGACGGGGGCGCCGGTGAAAATCCGCACGGCTTCGCCCGGGCCAACCGTGCCATCAAAGCCATGTCCGGCGGCGCTTTCTCCGATGATCTTGAACTTGGCGCCAAGCTGAACCTCGCTGGCGCGCACGCCGTAACCATCCATTGCCGAGGCCGCAAAGGGCGGTTGCGTCCGTTTCGCCACAGCGTCTACAGCCATCACGCGACCCGTGGCCTGTGCCAGCGGCACATCCTCGGTTCCCAGCGGGGTAACCAGCGCGAAAAGTTGCTCCAGTGCCTCGTTAACCGTGATCATGTCGCCTCGTAACGTCCTGATTTTCCGCCATCTTTCAGGATAACGCGGATGCCGCCGATCTCCATCGCCTTATCGACCGCTTTTATCATGTCATACACGGTCAAAGCGGCGGTGCTGACGGCGGTCAGAGCCTCCATTTCCACGCCGGTCTGACCGGTGGTTTTCACCGTCGCCTCGATCTGAACGCCGGGCAGGTCCGGGTCTAGCGTCAGTTCGACCGCGACCTTGGTGACGGGCAGCGGGTGGCACAGGGGGATCAGGTCGGGCGTTTTCTTGGCCCCCATGATCCCGGCCAGCCGCGCGACGCCCAGAACATCACCTTTTTTGGCGCGGCCTTCGGCAATGATATCAAAGGTTTCGGGGGCCATCTTAACCCAACCCGCCGCTGTCGCAACACGCGAGGTGACGGCCTTGTCCGACACGTCCACCATATGGGCGTCACCCTTGGCGTCAAAATGCGTGAGGCCCGACATCAGACGCCCCCCGGCATCAGCGGATTGGCCAGCAAGGACCGGGTGGCAGCGGCAACATCGTCCTGCCGCATCAGGCTTTCGCCGATCAGGAACACGCGCGCTCCGTAGTGGGCCATGTCCGACAGATCCTCGGGGGAAAACAGCCCGCTTTCTGACACCAGCATCCGGTCCGCCGGGGCCAGACGCGACAGGCGGCGCGTGGTATCCAGCGTGGTTTCGAACGTCTTGAGGTTGCGGTTATTGATGCCGATCATACGCGATTTCAGCAGGGCGGCGCGCTCAAGTTCAGCTTCGTCATGCACCTCGATCAGGGCGTCCATGCCCCAGGCGTGGGCGGCGTCCTCTAGCTCTTGCGCTTGTGCGTCCGACACGCTGGCCATGATGATCAGGATACAGTCGGCCCCCAACGCGCGCGCCTCGGCGACCTGATAGGTGTCATACATGAAATCCTTGCGCAGGGCGGGCAGATCGCAGGCATTGCGCGCCGCGGTCAGGTATTCCTTAGCGCCCTGAAAGCTGGGCGTATCGGTCAACACGGACAGGCAGGTCGCGCCGCCAGCCTGATAGGCCTGCGCCAGCGCGGGCGGGTCGAAATCGGGGCGGATCAGACCCTTGGAGGGGCTGGCTTTCTTGATTTCGGAGATCAGGCCGTACCCCTCGCGGGAGGCCTTGAACAGAGCATCGGCGAAGGGGCGCACGGGGCTGGCCTCGCGGGCTTCGGCCTCGATGGCTTCCAGCGGTTTGGCGGCCTTATCGGCAGCGACCTCTTCCAGTTTATAGGCTTTGATCTTGTCCAGAACGGTTCCGGTTTCGGTCATGCGCTTGCCTCCGAAGTGATGCGCGCCAGGATTTCGACAGCTTTCAAAGCGGCACCGCTGTCTATGCTTTCTTTTGCGATTTCAACGCCTTCGGGCAGGGTTTTAGCCTTGTCCGCAACGATCAGCGCGCAGGCGGCATTCAGCAGAACTGCGTCACGATAGGCGCCTGCGGCACCCTCCAGCAGCGCACGCATGGCCTTGCCGTTTTCCTCGGGCGTGCCTCCCAGGATCGAGGCCAAAGAATGCACCGGCAGACCCGCATCCTCGGGGTGAATTTGCAAGCTACGGATATGACCATTTTCCAGCGCGGCCACATCAGTGGTGCCAGTGATTGTCACCTCATCGGTGCCGTCCGAGCCATGCACCAGCCATGCTTTTTCCGAGCCAAGCGTCTGCAAGGTTTCAGCCATAGGAAAGATCAGATCAGGTGCGAATGCCCCGGTCAGTTGACGTTTCACTCCGGCGGGATTGGTCAGCGGGCCCAGGATGTTGAAGATCGTCTTGCAGCCCAGTTCTTGGCGGACAGGCATCACATATTTCATCGCGGGGTGATGCATCGGCGCCATCATAAAGCCGATCCCGGCCTCGGCCAGGCCCTTTTCGACCACATCCGCGCCGACCATCACGTCGATCCCCACCTGGCCCAACGCATCTGCCGCGCCGGATTTTGAACTGAGGTTGCGGTTGCCGTGTTTGGCCACCGGCACGCCAGCGCCCGCCACCACAAAGGCCGTCGCGGTCGAGATATTCAGCGTGCCCATGCCGTCTCCGCCGGTGCCGACGATATCCATCGCACCCTCGGGCGCCCGAACAGCCAGGCATTTGGCGCGCATGACCGCAGCCGCAGCAGCATATTCGGCCACGGATTCGCCGTGCGCGCGCATCGCCATCAGTAATCCGCCGATTTGGGCGGGGGTGGCGTTGCCTTCGAACAGTTCGGCAAAAGCGGCCTCGGCCTGAGCGCGGGACAAAGGACCCTCGGAGGCAGCAAAAATCAGGGGTTTCATCGCGTCGCTCATGCGGGGACCTTCATCACGTTCAGGAAATTTTGCAGCATCTGGTGACCGTGCTCGGACCGGATGGATTCGGGGTGAAATTGCACGCCATGGATGGGCAGGGTGCGGTGTTGCAAGCCCATGATGGTGCCGTCTTCCAGCTCGGCAGTGACCTCAAGACTATCGGGCAGCGTGTCGCGGTCAACAACCAACGAGTGATACCGCGTCGCCGCGAACGGAGAGGGCAGGCCAGCGAAAACGCCCTTGCCAGTGTGATGCATCGCGCCCATCTTACCGTGCACAATCTCGTGGCAGCGCACGACATTGCCACCAAAGACCTGACCGATGGTCTGATGGCCCAGGCAGACCCCCATCAGCGGTGTCTTGGTTTCGGCGGCAGCCTCGGTCAGGGCTAGGCAAATGCCCGCTTGATCAGGGTCGCAGGGGCCGGGGGACAGCAAAATACCGGCAGGATTCATCGCCATAGCGGTTTGCACATCCAGCGCGTCATTGCGGCGAACGACCACGTCCGCGCCCAATTCGCCTAAATAATGCACGAGGTTATAGGTGAAACTGTCGTAGTTATCGATCAGAAGCAGCATCAACGCGATCTTTTCATAGTGGCTTTGTGTTAAAGGGGGCTGGAGGCCCCGCCCTTGGTCGCGGTATACTTGTTCAGGCTTGACCCTGACCGTCAAGGGGGCAGCGGGTCAAACGCGACAAAGAGATGAAAAGATCGAGAGGGCAGAGCAGTGGCTAAGGGCGTATTCCGAGGATTCGTAACCGGCTTGGTGGTGGCAGGCGCCGGTGTCAGCGTATTTTCGCTGACGCAAGTGCCGACTCCGGCCATGGCCCCCAAGGCCGAGGCGGTCGAGGTGCCCGCCGGATCCGATTTCCAGGGAGAGCGCGAAGACACCGCACCGACATTGCCGGGCGCAGCCGAAACGCCCCCGCAACCCGGCGAAGCCCCCAAGATCACCGAGGCCGATGGCGCAGAAGCCCCGGTTGACGAGGCCGCCACTCAGCCCGCGGCCCGCCCCGAAACCGGAGCGCCGCAGGGTACGTTAAGCGCCCCCAATGCCGATGGGTCGACCGCTCAGACCAGCACGGATGCGCCTGCGCCCGTGGTTGCAATGGACGTTGATCAACCCGAGATGCCAGCCGAGGCTGAAGACGGCAAAATCTCGACCGATCCGGCGCAGCCGACCCCGCCGTCGACGCCAGAAACAACGGCATTCCCCAACGACGAAAGCATGGATGCCACCCCCAAGGCCGAAGAGAACGCGCCACCAACGCCGAGCAAGCGCGCCGATCCACTGCCCTCGGTCACTGATCCCGTTGTGACTGATCCGGCGGAAAATCGTCCGCGCATTGGCACCCCGGTTGGGACGTTCACCGACACGGATGCGCCCGCCGCGGAAGAGGTTGCAGCCCCGGCGCCTGACCCCATTCGACCGATCGAGGCGAATGCCTCAACCTTTGATAACCCCGAAGCCAAGCCGCTGATGTCGATTATCCTGCTGGACGACGAAGCGGGAACCATCGGCGCCGAAGCGTTAACTGCTTTCCCGTATCCGATCAGCATTGCCGTCAATCCGCTGTCGCCCAACGTGCAGGCCCGTACAGATATGTACCGCGCCGCCGGGTTCGAGGTCATGGCGCAGATCGACATGCCGCAAGGGGCAACCGCCAGCGATACCGAAACCCTGCTGCGCGCTGCCCTTGGGCAAATGCCCGATGCGGTCGCTGTGATGGAGGGTGCCGAAACCGGTCTGCAAACCGACAAACCCGTCAGCGATCAGGCCGCAGCCATTCTGGCCGAAACCGGCCATGGTCTGGTGCTGTTCCCCAAGGGGCTGAACACAGCGCAAAAACTGGCCGCTCAGGACGGCGTGCCCTCGGCGACTGTGTTCCGCGATTTTGACGCCAAGGGTCAAAACGCCTCGATCATCCGCCGGTTCCTGGATCAAGCAGCCTTCAAGGCCCGGCAAGAGGAAAACGGCGTGATTATGCTGGGGCGGATGCGGGCCGATACGATCTCGGCTCTGCTGCTGTGGGGGCTGCAAGACCGCGCGAGCAGCGTCGCGCTGGCCCCGATTTCGGCCCTGTTGCTGGCGACGGAAAACTAGGCGTCGCGCCAGCGCCCGGTATCCAGCCCGTCCAGCGTCCAGTCGCCAATGCGATACCGGATCAGCCGCAAGGTGGGAAATCCCACAGCGGCTGTCATACGACGCACCTGTCTGTTGCGCCCTTCGGTCAGGGTCAGTTCGATCCAGCAATCAGGCACGGATTTGCGAAAGCGCACCGGCGGCACCCGTGGCCACAGCCCCTCGGGCTCATCTAAACGCCGGGCTTTGGCTGGCCGTGTCTGACCATCCTTCAACGTCACCCCGCGCTGCAATTCTCGCAATGCGTCATCCGTGATCTCACCCTCGACCTGAGCCCAATAGGTCTTGGCCATCTTGTTGCGCGGATCGGCGATCCGGGCTTGCAGCCGCCCATCATCGGTCAGCACCATCAACCCCTCACTGTCCCGATCCAACCGCCCAGCCGCATAGACACCAGGCACGTCAATGAACTCAGATAGGGTTTTGCGATCCGACCCCTCATTTCCCTTATCGGTAAACTGAGACAGCACGTTAAAAGGCTTATTGAACAGGATCACGCGAGCCATGGCACTTCTTCTTTTTCCAAATATCCCGGGGGTTTGGGGGCAGCGCCCCCATGAATCCCCGAGGCCGAAGGCCCGAGGTATCCTGCGCGCGCGTCAGCGCGCCCTGTCGGATCAGCTGTTGCCATTTCCAGTGAACCGCGCCGCGTCGGCGGCGGCACGGCGGATGGCGTTGGATTTGTGGACGGTCTCCATATATTCCGCCTCGGGTTGCGAGTCATAGACCACGCCGCCGCCCGCCTGAATATACAGTTTTTGATCCTTTACGATCGCGGTGCGCAGAGCGATGCACATATCCATGTCGCCATTGGCGCTGAAATATCCGCAGCCACCGCCATAGACGCCGCGCTTTTCCGGCTCCAGCTCGTCAATGATCTCCATCGCGCGCACCTTGGGCGCGCCTGACACGGTGCCCGCAGGCATCCCGGCAAAGAATGCGGACAGCGCGTCCTGATCCTCGGCCAGTTCGCCCACCACGTTGGACACGATATGCATCACGTGGCTGTAGCGTTCGATGATGAA
>JBOEGN010000016.1:0-34639 GCA_050633445.1 Thalassovita sp. | reverse complement strand
CCCGCGAAAAGATGATCGACCCTGCATTGGTCATCGAAGCGATGGAAGAATCGCTCGCCCGTGCGGCGAAATCGCGTTACGGCGCTGAGATGGACATCCATGTGTCGATTGACCGCAAGACTGGTCGTGCGACATTCACCCGTGTGCGCACTGTGGTTGCGGAAGACGAGCTCGAGAATTATCAGGCCGAATTCACGGTGGATCAGGCCAAGCAGTACATGGACAATCCTGAAATCGGCCAGCAGTTCATCGAAGAAGTGCCGCCAGTTGAAATGGGCCGTATCGCGGCGCAATCCGCCAAACAGGTCATCCTGCAAAAGATCCGCGAAGCCGAGCGGGATCGTCAGTACGAAGAATTCAAGGACCGCGCCGGTACAATCATCAACGGTCTGGTCAAGCGCGAAGAATATGGCAACGTTATCGTCGATGTGGGCGCTGGCGAAGCGATCCTGCGCCGCAACGAAAAAATCGGCCGCGAGGCATATCGCCCCAACGACCGCATCCGCTGCTTTATCAAGGACGTGCGCCGCGAGGCCCGTGGCCCTCAGATCTTCCTGTCGCGGACCGCGCCGGAATTCATGGCCGAGCTGTTCAAGATGGAAGTGCCCGAGATTTATGACGGCATCATCGAGATCAAAGCCGTTGCCCGTGACCCCGGTTCGCGCGCCAAGATTGCTGTGATCTCGTACGATGGCTCGATCGACCCGGTCGGCGCCTGTGTGGGTATGCGCGGCAGCCGTGTGCAAGCCGTCGTGAACGAGCTTCAGGGCGAGAAAATCGACATCATCCCGTGGAACGAGGATACGCCGACCTTCCTGGTGAACGCGTTGCAGCCCGCCGAAGTTTCCAAGGTGGTTCTGGACGAAGAAGCCGAACGGATCGAAGTTGTGGTTCCCGACGAACAGCTGTCGCTGGCAATCGGTCGCCGTGGTCAGAACGTGCGTCTGGCCAGCCAGCTGACCGCTCTGGATATCGACATCATGACCGAATCCGACGACAGCACCAAGCGTCAGAAAGAGTTCGAAGAACGCACCAAGCTGTTCATGAACGCACTGGATGTCGATGAATTCTTCGCTCAGCTGCTGGTTTCCGAAGGGTTCACGAACCTGGAAGAGGTCGCCTATGTCGAAATCGACGAGCTGCTGACAATTGATGGCGTTGACGAAGGCACCGCTGGCGAATTGCAGGCCCGTGCCCGCGATGTGCTGGAAGCCGAGGCAAACGCCGCCATGGAACGCGCCCGTGAACTGGGTGTCGAGGACAGCCTGGTTGACTTTGACGGCCTGACCCCCCAGATGATTGCAGCCCTGGCCGAAGATGGCGTGAAAACGCTGGAAGACTTCGCCACCTGCGCCGACTGGGAACTGGCGGGCGGCTGGACAACTGTCGAGGGCGAGCGCGTCAAAGATGACGGCCTGCTGGAACCCTACGATGTTTCGCTGGAAGAAGCGCAAAGCATGATCATGACCGCCCGCATCGCGCTGGGCTGGGTCGATCCGGCCGAGCTGGAAGCAGACGAAGAAGAAACCGAAGAAGCCGTCGAAGCCGCAGCAGGCGACGACGCCTGAACTGACCTGAGTTAGGACCCAAACGCATGTCGCGTGGTGGAAAAAACAAGCAGCGGGACGATGAGTCCGAGCGCAAATGCATCGCCACTGGCGAGGTTCAGCCCAAACATGGGCTGATCCGTTTCGTCGTGGGGCCTGATGCGCAGGTTGTGCCTGATCTGGCCGAGAAACTGCCCGGTCGCGGGATTTGGGTCTCGGCTGACCGCACGGCGCTGGAAACGGCCGTCACGAAAAAGCTGTTCTCGCGGTCGGCAAAGCAGCCGGTTCAGGCTTCGGCCGATCTGATTCAGCAGACCGAAGATCTGCTGACCCGCAGGATCATCGACCTGATCAGCCTCGCCCGAAAGGGTGGGCGCGCTGTTGCCGGGTTCGAAAAGGTCAAGGATTGGTTGGTCAAAGAAGAGGCCCAGGTCCTGATTCAGGCCAGCGATGGCTCGGGTCGTGGCAAGTCCAAGTTGAGCACCCCACACTATGGGTCGTTCATCGGATGGCTGACGGCAGACGAATTAGGACAGGCCTTCGGGCGACAAACTGTAATTCACGTTGCGCTAGGCGCTGGAGGTTTGACGCGACGTGTTGTAGATGAAGCCGCAAGACTTAAAGGTTTGCGAGCTTCGGACGGCGAATCCGACCGCCGGAAAGGAAAAAGAACCACATGAGCGATAACGACGGTAAAAAGACTTTGGGTGTCCGTGCTGGAGGCCCCCGTGCGGGCAACGTGAAGCAAAGCTTCAGCCACGGCCGCACCAAAAACGTCGTGGTGGAGACCAAGCGCAAACGCGTTGTGGTCCCCAAACCCGGTGCTGCCAAATCGTCTGGCGGTGGTGGGCGTGCACTTGGTGACCCCTCGAAGCGCCCGGCAGGCATCTCTGACGCTGAAATGGAACGCCGCCTTAAGGCATTGCAGGCCGCCAAGGCCCGCGAAGTCGAAGAGGCAGCGAAACGTATCGCTGACGAGAAAGCCCGCGAGGAAGCCCGCGAACGTCGCCGCGCCGAAATCGAGGCGAAGGAACGCGAAGAGCGCGAACGCGAAGAGGCTCTGAAGGCCAAGGCCGAAGAGGAAGCTCGCAAGAAGCGCGAAGCCGAGGAAGCCGCTAAGCGCGCTGCCGATGCTGCTGCGGCGGCCAGTGCTCCGGCACCTGCTGCGGATGAGAAAAAGACAGTTGCGCGTAAGCCCTTGGGCGGTGCGCCTGCGCAGCCCACACGTCCGCGTAAGGAACGTGAGGATCAGCGCGGTCGGAACAAAAGCCGCAATGATGGACGTCGTTCTGGCAAGCTGACGCTGAACCAGGCCCTGTCTGGTGGCGAGGGCGGTCGTCAGAAATCCATGGCGGCGATGAAGCGGAAGCAAGAGCGTCTGCGCCAGAAAGCCATGGGCCAGCAAGAGCGCGAAAAGATTGTGCGCGACGTGCAGGTCCCGGAAACCATCGTGGTTTCGGAACTGGCGAACCGCATGGCCGAACGTGTGGCTGATGTGGTCAAAGAGCTTATGAAAATGGGCATGATGGTCACGCAAAACCAAACGATCGACGTGGATACCGCGGAACTGATCGTCGAGGAATTTGGCCACAAGATCGTGCGTGTTTCGGATGCAGACGTCGAAGATGTCATCGATTCGATCGAAGATAGCGACGACAGCCTGAAATCACGTCCGCCTGTGATCACCATCATGGGTCACGTGGATCACGGTAAAACCTCGCTGTTGGACTCGATTCGCAAGGCGAACGTGACTGCGGGCGAGGCCGGCGGCATCACCCAGCACATCGGTGCCTATCAGGTAACCACCGAATCCGGTGCTGTGCTGAGCTTCTTGGATACGCCCGGCCACGCGGCCTTTACCTCGATGCGCTCGCGTGGTGCTCAGGTGACGGATATCGTGGTTCTGGTTGTCGCGGCTGATGACTCGGTCATGCCGCAGACCATCGAAGCGATTAACCACGCCAAAGCGGCGCAGGTTCCGATGATCATCGCGATCAACAAAGTTGACCGTCCTGATGCGGACGCCAACAAGGTTCGGACCGAACTGCTGCAACACGAGGTGGTCGTCGAGGCCATGTCGGGTGAAGTGCAAGACGTCGAAGTGTCTGCCAAAACCGGCCAAGGCCTGGATGAATTGCTGGAAGCCATCGCGCTGCAAGCCGAGATCCTGGAACTGACAGCCAACCCCGACCGTGCCGCCGAAGGTGCCGTGATCGAGGCTCAGCTGGACGTGGGCCGTGGCCCCGTTGCGACCGTTCTGGTTCAGAAAGGCACGCTGCGCCAAGGCGATATCTTTGTTGTGGGCGAGCAGTGGGGCAAAGTCCGCGCGCTGGTCGATGACAAAGGCGATCGCGTGAAAGAGGCCGGTCCCTCGGTTCCGGTCGAGGTTCTGGGCCTGAATGGTACGCCAGAGGCTGGCGATGTGCTGAACGTGGTTGCAACCGAAGCGCAAGCGCGCGAAATCGCTGACTATCGCGAAGGCGTTGCCAAGGAAAAACGCGCTGCCGCTGGCGCCGCGACGACCTTGGAACAGCTGATGCAGAAAGCCAAAGACGACCAAAACGTCGCCGAGCTGCCGATCCTGGTCAAAGCTGACGTGCAGGGCTCTGCCGAGGCGATCGTTCAGGCGATGGATAAGATCGGCAACGACGAGGTCCGCGTGCGCGTGCTGCACTATGGTGTTGGCGCGATCACCGATACCGATGTCGGCCTGGCCGAAGCGTCCGGTGCGCCGATCATGGGCTTTAACGTGCGTGCAAATGCATCTGCCCGGAATTCGGCCAACCAAAAGGGCGTGGAGATCCGGTACTACTCGGTGATCTATGACCTTGTTGACGATGTGAAAGCTGCCGCAAGCGGTCTGCTGAGCGCCGAAATCCGCGAAAACTTCATCGGCTATGCCGAGATCAAAGAAGTCTTCAAGGTCACGGGCGTTGGCAAGGTTGCAGGCTGTATCGTCACCGAAGGTGTGGCGCGTCGTTCGGCGGGTGTTCGCCTTCTGCGCGACAACGTGGTGATCCATGAGGGCACGTTGAAGACGCTGAAGCGCTTCAAGGACGAGGTCAAGGATGTTCAGTCTGGTCAGGAATGCGGTATGGCATTCGAGAACTACGACGATATCCGTCCGGCCGATGTCATCGAGATCTTTGAACGCGAGGAGGTCGAGCGCAATCTCGACTGATCTGCGGATCGACAAAGCAAAGAAAAAGGGGATGGTGAAAACCATCCCCTTTTTTCGTATTTGCTTGATAGGTTAAACAGCTCTGCTTGGCACAGGCATTCCAGCGAATTCTCGGTCGCCGACACGCACAAGGATTTTTCCATCCGGAAGTCCACGGACAAAGGTACCTTGAACGGAAACACAGCTTCCAATTACGACGGTTCTTAGCAAGTCAAATCCTCCCCAAAACGATGTTGACGTAAAATCAATATAATCAAGGGAGGTTAATAAAACATACAAAAAACTATCACTTTTACGAAATGTATACCAATGAACTAGAGCCGACTGGATCTTTCTGAAGAATTTTCCAAAAATCTACGACCTTTGTTCAAGGATTATGCAAATGCCGTCAAAGTAGGTCCCGCAAAATCGGGATCAAAGGGATGTCCGCAGGTGGCATTGGATAGTTGGCCATGTCGCGCGCATGCACCCATTTCAGCTTTTGGCCTTCCTTTGGGCTGGGGATTCCCTCCCATTTTCGGCAGGCGAAAAGCGGCATCAAAAGGTGAAAATCATCGTAGCTATGCGAGGCAAAGCTCAGCGGTGACAGGCAGCTGGACCATGTGTTGATGCCCAGCTCTTCCTCAAGCTCGCGGACGAGCGCGTGTTCTGGGGTCTCGCCGGGTTCGACCTTGCCGCCTGGGAACTCCCACAGGCCGGCCATGGATTTGCCCTCGGGGCGTTGCGCCAGCAACACTCGCCCGTCAACGTCGATCAGCGCAACCGCCGAAACCAGGAGAATTTTCATACCCGCGCCCTCAGGAACGATAGTCGGCGTTGATCGAAATATAGCCATGCGTCAGGTCACAGGTCCACACAGTGGTCGCGCCCTTGCCCAGGCCCAGATCGACGCAGATTTTCAGCTCGGCCTGTTTCATATAGGCGGCACCTGCGTCCTCATTATATCCGTCCGCAACCCAGCCATTTTCAGCGACCAGAATGTCGCCAAAACGGATGCTCAGCAGGTCACGATCCGCTGCCGCGCCAGACTTGCCAATCGCCATGACAACCCGGCCCCAATTGGGATCTTCGCCCGCGACGGCGGTCTTGATCAAAGGCGAATTCGCGATCGACAGAGCATGCGTGCGCGCATCGGCATCATTGGCCGCGCCGGTCACTTCGACCTCAACGAATTTCGAGGCACCTTCGCCGTCTTTGACCACCTGATGGGCCAAATCCAGCATCACATCATGCAGCGCGGTTTCAAATGCGGCACTGCCATCCACATTCACCCCAGACGCACCGGTCGCCCCTAGCAAAAGCGTGTCCGAGGTCGAGGTATCGCTGTCCACCGTGATGCAGTTAAAGGTCACATCCGTCAGCTTGCTCAGCAGCTTTTGCAGCTTTTTCTGATCGGCGCCTGCATCGGTGAAGATGTACACCAGCATCGTCGCCATATCGGGTGCGATCATCCCGGAACCCTTTGCGATTCCAGCGATTTTCACGATCTTGCCGTCAATCTCGATCTCTGCGCCGGCACCTTTGGGAAAGGTATCGGTGGTCATGATCGCACCGGCGGCGGTTTCGACCGCGTCGGCGGAGAGGGTGCCGCGCATCTCGGCCAGTTTCGCGGTGATGCGGTCATGCGGCAGAGCTTCGCCAATCACGCCGGTAGACGAGGAAAATACGCGGTTCTCTTCGATCTCCAACGCTTGGGCTACGGCCGAGGTCACGGCATGTGTCGCCTCGACCCCGTTCTTGCCGGTAAAGGCGTTGGCATTGCCCGAATTCACGATAATCGCAGCGGCCCCATCGTTGGGCTGACCGATTTTTTCCTGGCAATCCAGCACAGCCGCCGAACGCGTGGCCGACCGCGTGAAGGTCCCCGCAACAGAGGACCCGGGCGCCAAACGCGCCAGCATCACATCGTCACGATCCGCGTATTTCACACCGGCCTGAGCGGTGGCGAATTCCACGCCTTCGATCACCGGCAAATCAGGAAAACCGGCAGGTGCCAGCGGCGAAACGGGCAAGGCTTTTCCCATGATCAGTTACTCCGTCAGCAGGTCCGCGCGTTTGACCAGCGCGGGATCAATATCGGTGCCGTCTTTGACGATCTTGGCGGCGTTGGTCAGCTCGTTGATGCGGGCATCAACGGCAGCGTTTTCAAGGTCGGCCTCGATCTCGCCACGGACCTCGTCCAGCGTCGGAGCGGCCTTGGTGCGCGACTCGTTCAGCATGATAACGTGCCAGCCGAATTGCGTTTTCACCGGGGCGGAAACGGCACCAACGGCCATGCCCATCACGGCCTTTTCGAACGGAGGCACCATCATCCCTTGACCGAACCAGCCCAGCTGGCCGCCATTGGGGCCCGAGGGGCCGGTCGAATGCTCCTTGGCCAACGCAGCGAAATCTGCGCCGTCTTCCAGCATCTTGATCAGTTCCAGCGCCTTCTCTTCGTTTTCGACCAGAATATGCGAGGCGTTGAATTCGGTTCCGCCGGTGCCATCGGAATATTTTGCGTCAAACATTTCCTGCACGGTTACATCGTTGATCGCACCTTCGACGGCGACTTGCAGCACTTCGCCAGCCTTCAGCGCGCGTCGTTCGTTTTCGATCGACAGACGCACCAGACGCGAGTCACCCGCCGGGGCGGCCTGAGCCAGAACGGTTTGCTGGATGATCTGATCCAAAATGCCGTTGAACAAAACGTCGCTGGGCAGCGTCTGGTACTGCTGCGGCAGGTTCTGTTGCACCAGGATCATGTGGCCCAGCGTGATCTCGGTTCCGTTCACCGAGGCGATAACGGTATCAGCGCTGGGTTTGTTTTCCGCCACGGCAGGCAGGGCCATGCACAGAGAAAGCACCGCACCCGACAGAAAAGTGATCCGTTTTGACATGAGTTTCGTCCTTTGTTTGCTGCGCTTGGGGCGCTGACGTTGACACTGCACCAGCCGCCCCTTACATCGCCTTGAGGCATTTGGAACGTTTGATTTCCATCACGTTGTAGGCGGTGTGGTTTCGGCGGGCAAGCAGATGCCGCGCACGATATTGTCAATGACCGGATCGGAAAAAACATGCTGGGTTTCGGAACAATCGCCAAAAAGGTTTTCGGCACACCGAATGACCGCAAAATTAAGGCGACGCGCCCGTTGGTTGCACAGATCAACGCCCTGGAGCCTGACTTCGAAAAGCTGACCGATGACGGCCTGATCGAAAAAACTGCCGAGTTTAAGAAACGCTTGGCCGACGGCGAAAGCCTGGACGATCTGCTGCCAGAAGCCTTTGCCAACTGCCGAGAGGCCGCCAAGCGCGCGTTGGGTCTGCGGGCCTTTGATACGCAGCTGATGGGCGGGATTTTTCTGCATCAGGGCAATATCTCGGAAATGAAAACGGGCGAGGGCAAGACCCTTGTCGCGACCTTCCCGGCCTATCTGAACGCCTTGCCGGGCAAAGGCGTGCATATCGTCACCGTGAACGATTATCTGGCCAAGCGTGACGCAGAATGGATGAGCAAGGTCTACGGCGCCTTGGGCATGACCACCGGTGTCGTTTATCCGCAGCAACCCGAGGACGAGAAAAAACAAGCCTATACCAGCGACGTTACATACTCGACCAACAACGAGCTGGGCTTTGATTATCTGCGCGACAACATGAAATCCGAACTGTCGGATCTGAACCAGCGCTATCACCATTTTGCCATCGTGGACGAAGTCGACAGCATCCTGATCGACGAAGCCCGGACGCCGCTGATTATCTCGGGGCCGGCGCAGGACCGTTCGGATTTGTACGTCGCGCTGGACAAGCTGATTCCCGAACTGACCGAGGATCACTTTGAGCTGGACGAGAAAACCCGCAACGTGACCTACACGGATGACGGTAACGAATTCCTCGAAGAGCGGCTGCATCAGATGGATCTGCTGCCCGAGGGCCAGACTCTGTACGACCCGGAATCCACGACGATTGTTCACCACGTAAACCAAGGCCTGCGCGCACATAAACTGTTTACTAAGGACAAGGACTATATCGTCCGTGATGGTCAGGTTGTGCTGATTGACGAATTCACAGGCCGTATGATGGCTGGTCGTCGTTTGTCCGATGGTCTGCACCAGGCGATCGAAGCCAAAGAAGGCTGCCCGATCCAGCCCGAAAACGTGACACTGGCCCAGGTGACTTTCCAGAACTATTTCCGCCTGTATGACAAGCTGGGCGGCATGACCGGCACCGCCGCGACCGAGGCTGACGAGTTCATGGAAATCTATGGGCTGGGTGTGGTCGAAGTGCCCACCAACCGTCCGATCGCGCGTCTGGACGAAGATGATGCGGTCTATCGCACCGCAAAAGAGAAATTCGAAGCCATCGTCGAAACCATCAAAGAGTCCCATGCAAAGGGTCAGCCTATTTTGGTGGGGACAACCTCGATCGAGAAGTCGGAATTTCTTAGCCAGATGCTGACGCAGGGTGGCGTGCCGCACAATGTTTTGAATGCGCGGCAGCACGAAAAAGAAGCTCAGATTGTGGCCGATGCAGGCAAGCTGGGCGCTGTGACCATCGCGACCAACATGGCTGGCCGTGGGACGGATATTAAGCTGGGCGGCAACGTCGAATTTACGGTGATGGAGGCTATCGCCGCCGATCCCGAGGGTAACCCCGACGAGATTCGCGAGAAAATCGAAACCTCTCATAAGGCCGACGAAGAGGCTGTAAAAGCCGCCGGTGGTCTGTTCGTTCTGGCGACCGAGCGTCACGAATCCCGTCGGATCGACAACCAGCTGCGTGGCCGTTCAGGTCGCCAGGGTGATCCCGGTCGCTCGTCCTTTTTCCTGTCGCTCGAAGATGACCTGATGCGCATCTTTGGTTCGGAAAAACTGGACCGCGTGTTGTCGACCCTGGGCATGAAAGAGGGCGAGGCGATCGTTCACCCTTGGGTCAACAAATCGTTGGAACGTGCGCAGGGCAAGGTCGAAGGCCGTAACTTTGACATGCGTAAACAGCTGCTCAAGTTCGATGACGTGATGAACGAACAGCGCAAGGTGATCTTCAAACAGCGTATGGAGATCATGGAAAGCGACGACCTGTCCGAGATCATCGGCGATATGCGCCTCGAGGTGATTGGCGAGCTGGTCGATCAGTATCTGCCTCCGAAAACCTATGCAGATCAATGGGATGTCGAAGGGCTGTATGCGGCCTCTCTGGAAAAGCTGAACCTAGAGACCAAGGTGATTGAATGGGCCGCCGAAGAAGGCGTGGACCCCGAAGAAATCATCGAACGTCTGGCTGAAGCTGCCGATAAACAGATGGTCGAAAAGACCGAGAAGTTCGGCGCCGAAAACATGCGCATGATCGAAAAACAGCTGCTGCTGCAAACGATCGACGCGAAATGGCGCGAACATCTGTTGACGTTGGAGCATCTGCGCTCGGTCGTTGGGTTCCGGGGGTATGCGCAGCGCGATCCGCTGAACGAGTACAAGACCGAGGCGTTCCAGTTGTTCGAAACCATGCTGGACAGTCTGCGCGAGGATGTCAGCCAGAAACTGGGCCAGATCCGTCCGCTGACCGACGAGGAGCAGCAGGCGATGGCTGCTCAGATGGTGGCGCAGCAACAGCCCGCCCCAACTCCGGTCGAGCCTGAGGTTCCTACTGGCGAGGCCAAAGAGGGGTTTGACGAAAACGACCCCTCGACCTGGGGAAATCCGGGCCGGAACGAACCCTGCCCGTGCGGTTCGGGCAAGAAGTTCAAGCACTGCCACGGTCGTCTGGCCTAACCGGAACGGGCCCAGAATGGCCCGAATGGTTCCCTCGCTACGCCATATACGCGCCACTATTTAGCGCGAAATTTGCTTCCAACCTGACTTGGGTTGGAGGCAAACATGATCAAACGAGCATCCAGTATCGCACTTAGTGCCGGCGCCGTCGCAATAGCGCTTGGCTCTGGCTATTTCATGGAAAACAGCGCGCCGACCGTTTCCCCAAACGTCAAACCAGCGCCCGTCCAGGTGGCAGCTTTGCCTGCCGCTCCGGTGAGTGCGCCCCAGGCAGATCTGAGCAATATTGAATTGACGACTTCGCCGTTGCCGGAAATCCCTGCGGATATTTTCCAGGAACTAAACATGCCCACGCATAGCGTGCAGCGCGTCGCCGTGACCGAAGAGGAAATCATCGTTCCCGATCAGGTCGAGGTACAGGGCGGGTTCAGCTGCGCCATCGAGATGACGGCTGATGCGACCATCGCCGCCATGGTGAATGTCGAAATTCGGTCGGCTTGTCTGGCGGATACGCGCGTTACCTTGCACCATAACGGCTTGATGATCACCGAAATGACCGATGATCAAGGAGAGCTGTTCCTGACGATGCCAGCGCTGACGGAAACCGCTGTTTTCATTGCGGATTTTGGCCAGGGCCACAGTGCGATCACGACGGTTCAGGTGCCCTCTTTGCGGTTCTATGATCGGGCTGTTGTGCAATGGCAGGGGGCGGCCAGCTTGCATCTGCATGCAATGGAATTCGGCGCTCAATTCGGTCAGGATGGTCATATCTGGGACGAACAGACAGGTGATCTGGAAAAAACCATCCACGGCGAAAGCGGTTTTCTGAGCCTGATCGGTGATCCTGATTTGGCCGAGGGGATGCAGGCGCAGGTCTATACCTTCCCTTCTGGAACCACGTCGCGGGTGGGCGACATCTCTCTTGAGATCGAAGCAGAGGTCACCGCTGATACTTGTGGGCGCGACATTTCGGCTCAATCCATGCAGATTTCCGAGGCAGGCGTGCCCCGCGTGCAGGAATTGCAACTGACAATGCCTGATTGTGACGCTGTTGGTGACTTTCTGGTGTTGAAAAACGTGCTGGAAGACCTGAAAGTCGCTGCAAAGTGATTGGTTGATTCAGGACGTGTATCTATGAGCTCGGTCCGTGCGGTGATTTTCACCGCACTTTTTATTTTCTTCGGAGTTCCTGTAGCGCAAGCGCAGGACGTCACCCTGATTTCGCCCGATGGTAAGGTCGAGATCAGCGGTATTTTGTTGGGTTTTGACGGCGAATACTACCGTCTGGACACGATCTATGGCGAACTGACGGTCGATGGTTCCAGTGTTCGGTGCGAGGGGCCAGGCTGCCCGAATCTCGAGGATTATATCGCTGAACTGACCCTGTCGGGCGAGGCATCTGTTGGGCGGGTGCTGTTGCCAGCGCTGATCGAAACCTTTGCCCAAAGCACCGGGTTGAAACTCGCGCACGAGGATACGTCGCCGACCGAACGCGTGTTTATCTTCTCCAATCGTGCGACCGAAAAGGTGGTCGGCGTTTTCGCTGTCCGCTCGACCAACACGGATGATGGATTTGCCGAGCTGCTGGCCGATCAGGCCGATATCGTGATGTCACAACGCGAAGTGCGCGCAAACGAGGCGAAACTTGCGCAAGAGGCGGGCCTGGGGGATCTGAATGCACCGGGGCGCAGCCGTGTCTTGGCGTTGGATGCATTCGTGCCTGTCGTTGCGGCAGACAACCCGCTGACGAGTATCACAACTGGTATGTTGTCACGCGTTGTCTCTGGAAAAATCACGAACTGGCAACAGCTTGGCGGGCCGGACGCGCCGATTAACGTGCACATGCTGGATGAGAAATCCGGGCTGGGGCAGGCGGCGATTGATCAGCTGTTGGCCCCGGTTGGCGCTGACGTGACGCCCAGTGCGGTGCGCCATCCGAATAATTTGACGCTAATTCAGGCGGTTTCGCGTGACCCGTTTGGACTGGGACTGGCCAGCAATTCGGGCAAACGCGGGGTGAAAGCAGTGCCGCTGAGCGGGCAATGTGGGTTTCTGGTCCCGGCCGAGAGGAATTCGGTCAAGACCGAGGATTATCCGCTGACTGCCCCGGTGTTTTTGTATGTTCCCGCTCGTCGGCTGCCGAAACTGGCGCGGGATTTCTTGTCTTTTACGCGCAGATTGTCGGCTCAGCTTGTGATCCGGCGCGCGGGCTATACCGATCAGGCACCCGAGCTGGTTTCCATAGACGTTCAGGGTAACCGTTTTGCCAACGCGATCGCGCAAGCCGGGGCCGAGGTCGCGCTGGAAGATCTGCAACGCATGGTGCGAGTGTTGATGCCGATGAAGCGGTTGACGACGACGTTCCGGTTTGAAACCGGCTCGACCCGTTTGGATGCGCAATCGCGGTCGAATGTTGCCCAATTGGCACAAGCGATCGAGGCTGGGCAATATGACGGGCGGCGGTTGATGTTCGTCGGGTTCAGTGATGGCGAGGGGTTGGCCGCGACTAACTTGAGCATCGCGTTGCGTCGGGCCGAAACGGTGCGTACCGCGGTTCAATCCACCGCCGAAACGGCAAGTTTCGACCGGCTGAAGCTGGATGTAGATGCCTTTGGTGAAGCGATGCCTATGGCCTGTGATGACAGCGCTTGGGGTCGACAAGTCAACCGTCGGGTTGAGGTATGGGTGCAGTAGTCACAGCAGTCCCTCTGCCCTGAAGCTGAGTTCACGCGAGCGGCCAATGATCAGGTGATCATGCAGTGTGATCCCCATCGTCTGACAAGCTGCGTTAATCTGCTCCGTCATGGAAATGTCCGCGTCCGAGGGCGTGGGATCGCCGGACGGATGATTATGCACTAAAATCAACGCAGAAGCGTTCAGTTCCAGTGTCCGCTTAACGACCTCGCGAGGGTAGACCGGCACATGGTCGACCGTACCACGGGCTTGATCTTCGTCCGCGATCAGCACATTCTTGCGATCCAGAAACAGGATGCGAAACTGTTCGGTTTCGCGATGTGCCATGGTTGTGTGGCAATAATCGAGCAAGGCGTCCCAACTGGAGATTACCTGTTTGCGCAGGATGCGCGCGCGGGACAGGCGTTGGGCAGCGGCCTCGACGATCTTTAACTCGCAAATCACGGCGTCACCCACGCCATTGACCTGAGAAAGACGGGCCTGAGGCGCGGAAAGAACCCCGTTGAAGTCGCCGAATTGATCTAGCAGCGCGCGCGCCAGCGGCTTGACGTCACGTCGCGGGATGGCGCGAAACAGGACCAGCTCTAGCAGTTCATAGTCGGGTAGAGCCCCGGCGCCACCATCCATGAACCGGTCGCGCAATCGCTTGCGATGATCGCGAATATAACTGGGCTGTTTGCCGGTCGCTGGAACGACGGCCTCATCCCCGGCCGGATCGAAGGTAAACAGGCCAGGCATTTCCTGAAAATAAGAGCGGAGCTGAGACATATGTCAAAGCTCCGCCGATTCGCTTACAGTTTGGTTAACAAAAGCCTAGGCTCAGCTTTTCATGCTGTCCCAGAACCCGCGCACCTTGGTGAAGAAGCTTGAACTTTCAGGGTTGTTATCCTTGCCCAGCTCTTCGAACTCGCGCAGCAATTCCTTCTGCCGCGAGCTTAGGTTCACCGGTGTCTCCACGGCCAGTTCGATGAACATATCCCCGCTGCCGGCGCCGCGCAGGGCAGGCATGCCCTTGCCACGCAGGCGCATTTGACGGCCTGATTGGCTGCCCGAGGGGATTTTTACACGACTGCGGCCACCGTCGATGGTAGGCACTTCGATATCGCCACCCATGGCTGCGGTTGTCATGCTGACAGGGACGCGGCAGAACAGGTTCACATCCTCGCGCTCGAACAGCTCGTGCCGCGCGACGTCTATGAAGATATACAGATCACCCGAAGGACCGCCACGCATCCCAGCCTCGCCTTCGCCGGACAGGCGGATGCGGGTGCCGGTTTCGACACCAGCGGGGATGTTGACGCTAAGCGAGCGCTCTTTCTGCACACGGCCATGACCGCCGCAGGCTTTACACGGGTTTTGAATGATCTGCCCCATGCCCGAACACGTCGGACAGGTGCGTTCGACCGTAAAGAAGCCCTGCTGCGCGCGGACCTTACCCATGCCTGAACAGGTCGGACAGGTGGTCGGTTCCGCGCCACCTTCGGCGCCTGAGCCATCGCATTCCCCACACGCAACGGTGCTGGGGACGTTGATGGTTTTCTGGATGCCGGTAAAGGCATCTTCCAGACTGACGCGCAGGTTATACCGCAGGTCAGCACCGCGCGCGGCGCGATTGCGCCCGCCGCCGGGTCCGCCACCACGGCCACCCATGAAATCACCGAACAGGTCGTCAAACACGTCCGAGAACGCGCTGCCAAAGTCACCCTGTCCGCCAGGATGCCCGCCGCGCGGTCCGCCGCCCATGCCACCCTCAAAGGCCGCATGACCATAGCGGTCATAGGCTGCCTTTTTCTCGGGGTCTTTCAGACAGTCATAGGCCTCGTTGGCCTCTTTGAACTGAGATTCGGCATTCGGGTTGTCCGAATTCCGGTCGGGGTGCAGCTCTTTGGCCTTTTTGCGGTAGGCCTTCTTGATTTCGTCAGCAGAGGCACCCTTGGACGTGCCAAGCACGTCGTAGTAATCACGTTTCGTCATTGGGTATTCCCCTTTCAGGAACGAAAAGGGCCGGCCCGGTCAGGACCGGCCCCATATGGTTCCGACGGATTCTTACGAACGTTTGTCGTCGCCAAGATCTTCGAAATCGGCGTCGACGATGTCGTCATCCGGGCCACCTGCTTCGTCAGCTGCGGTCGGCTCGTCCACCGGTTCGTCCTGAGTGGCCTTATAGATCGCCTCGCCCAGTTTCATGGCCGCTTCGGTCACGTTCTGGATGCCCGATTTGATCTTGTCGGCTGCGATGTCCTCTTTCTCGAGGTCGTCTTTCAGCGCGGCAATCGCCAGTTCGATGGCTTCGACCGTGGTCGGGTCAACCTTGTCCGAATGCTCCTCGACCGACTTTTCAGTCGAGTGGATGAGGCTTTCGGCCTGGTTGCGCGCTTCGATCAGCTCGCGACGTTCCTTATCGGCTTCGGCGTTTTCTTCGGCGTCCTTGACCATCTGTTCGATGTCCGTGTCCGACAGACCGCCCGAGGCCTGGATCGTGATCGACTGCTCTTTGCCGGTGCCCTTGTCCTTGGCGGCCACGGACACGATGCCGTTGGCGTCAATGTCAAAGGTCACTTCGATCTGAGGCAGCCCACGGGGTGCTGGCGGGATGTCTTCCAGATTGAACTGGCCCAGCATCTTGTTGTCGGCAGCCATTTCCCGTTCGCCCTGGAACACGCGCAGGGTCACGGCCGACTGGTTGTCCTCGGCGGTCGAGAAGACCTGAGACTTTTTCGTCGGGATCGTGGTGTTGCGGTCGATCAGGCGGGTGAACACGCCACCCAGCGTTTCGATGCCCAAGCTCAGCGGGGTCACGTCAAGCAGAACAACGTCTTTGACGTCGCCTTGCAGAACACCGGCCTGAATGGCGGCGCCCATGGCGACCACTTCGTCCGGGTTCACGCCTTTGTGGGGCTCTTTACCGAAGAATTTGGTCACTTCGGCGATCACTTTGGGCATACGGGTCATACCGCCAACCAGAACGACTTCGTCGATGTCGTTGGTGGTCAGGCCCGCGTCTTTCAGAGCGGCCTGGCAGGGTTTGATCGATGCTTTGATCAGGTCGTTGACCAGCGATTCCAGCTTGGAGCGGGTCAGTTTCATGACCATGTGCAGCGGCGTACCCGAGTTCGGGTCCATTGCGATGAACGGCTGGTTGATCTCGGTCTGCTGGCTGGAGGACAGCTCGATCTTGGCTTTTTCAGCGGCTTCTTTCAGACGCTGCAGGGCCATTTTGTCCTTGGTCAGGTCGGCGCCGTGCTCTTTTTTGAACTGCTCGGCCAGGTAGTTGACGATGCGCATGTCAAAGTCTTCACCACCCAGGAAGGTGTCGCCGTTGGTCGATTTGACTTCGAACAGGCCGTCGTCAATCTCCAGAATGGTCACGTCAAAGGTACCGCCACCCAGGTCATAGACCGCGATGGTGTGGGTGTTTTCTTTGTCCAGACCATAGGCCAGCGCGGCAGCGGTCGGTTCGTTGATGATCCGCAGCACTTCCAGACCGGCGATTTTGCCGGCGTCTTTGGTGGCCTGACGCTGAGCGTCGTTGAAATAGGCAGGAACGGTGATCACCGCCTGAGTGACATCTTCACCCAGGTAGGACTCGGCCGTTTCCTTCATTTTGCCCAGGATGAACGCAGAAATCTGGCTGGGCGAGTATTTCTCGTCCTGAGCCTCGACCCAAGCGTCGCCGTTGCCGCCGTCGATGACGTTGAACGGCATGTTTTTCTTGTCTTTGGCCAGATACGGGTCGTCCGCACGACGACCAATCAGGCGCTTAACGCCGAACACGGTGTTCGTGGCGTTGGTGACGGCCTGGCGTTTTGCAGGCTGGCCGACCAGACGTTCGTTGTCGGTAAAGGCCACGATCGAAGGAGTGGTGCGCGCACCCTCGGAGTTTTCGATCACTTTAGGTTGGGCGCCGTCCATAATGGCGACGCAGCTGTTGGTGGTACCAAGGTCAATACCAATGACTTTAGCCATGTTTTCGATCCCTTCAATTACAAGGCGATGTTACGAGACTGGACCCGTTATGGCATCCTGCCCCGATCCTGTTTTGCGGTGTTCCGGATTGGGTTCACCGCGCTTCTCGGCGTATATAAGGAGCGGCTTTGACCCCTGCAAGCGTCTGAGCCCCGTGGAATCCGTTATTCCGCGTGAATTTCAGTTAAACCGGTTAGAAATGAGTGAATGAGAGGCGGGATGCAGGAGATTTCTATCCGAGGGGTTCGGATTGTGCCGGGGGCATTGACCGCTGCGGCGCAGCAAAATTTGGTTGCCGATCTTCGCGACGTGACCCGTCGGGCGCCGCTTTTTTCGCCCATGACCCCATATGGCAAGCCGATGAGTGTTCAGATGACCTCGGCCGGGCGGTTTGGGTGGTATTCGGACCGGTCCGGCTATCGCTATCGGGATCGGCATCCAAATGGCGCGGCCTGGCCCCTGATTCCCTCGGGTGTTCTGGATCTCTGGCGGCGTCTTGTCAGCCCGGATCGCGATCCTGATTGTTGTCTGGTCAATTTTTACAACGAAACGGCGCGGATGGGGATGCATCAGGACCGGGACGAGGCCGACTTCTCGTGGCCCGTTCTGTCCATTTCTTTGGGGGATGACGCGCTGTTCCGCATTGGAAATCTGACTCGCGGAGGCAAAACCGAAAGCATCTGGCTGAAATCTGGCGATGTGGCGGTGATTGGCGGCGAGGCTCGGCTGGTCTACCACGGGGTTGATAAAATCCGCCATGGCTCCAGCACTTTGCTGGCCAAGGGTGGGCGGATCAATTTGACCTGCCGTGTTGTCACCTGATCAACGCCGCGCGCCCCAACTGGCCGAGCTGTGGCGGCGCGTATAAAACTCGCCCATCAAACCGATCATCAGGAAAACCAAGCCGAAATACAGCGGATACATAGTCGAGGTATTGCGCGGCACATAGTTGATAAACACAAAGCCGCGCGATTGGTCGATGCAATGGAACAGCGGGTTCCAGTCGAACAGCTGTAGCATAAACGGCGGCAGCGTATTGGCGACGAACATCTTGCCCGACGCGATCATGTTTGCCCGCTGGTAGACCATGGTGATGATTCGTACCGGTGTCGGAAACCATGGCTTGGCCGCTAGCAGGACCATGCCGATCCCCAATCCCGAAAACCACGCCAGAATGATCATACCAAACGCGTTCACCGGTTGGTCGATGGTGAAATGCTTGAAGCCCACATAGTAGACGAACAAAATCACGAACAGCGACAGAATCTGAATATACAGCGCGCTCAGCGCCGCCGAGGCGATGGCGATCACCGTGTTCATCGGCGCGTGTTTCATCATGGGCGAGGTCGGACCCTCGGAACCAACAACGGCGCCGATAGTCTTAATCTGCGTCATATACAGGAACACGCCGGACATCAGATACAGCAGAAAATCCCCGCGCAACGCAGTGCTGCGCAGCCCCAGAACCGAGAACATGACGTAGAAGGTCATCACGAAAATGACGACCTGCAACATGTTCATCGCGATCGACATGAACGCGTTGCTATGGGTCTTGCGAATGCTGCGCGCGATCGAATGATATGTCAGCTCAGCTATCGTGAGCGCTGACCCAAAACTCGAACGTCGTCTGTTCTGCTGGAACATTTCTGCGTTATCCTGCCGTTTCAGGGGATTCTTTGCATGGAAATCTTGCCGTCCCGTTACACCAACACCATAAGGGGAACCGCAAAACCAATCAACAAGCCGGCACTATCGCCGAAATCCGCGTGGGAAAAAGACTTTGGACTACGAAAAACTTACTACTGTGATGCGCCGTTTGGCCCTGGAAGCCGGCGACAAAATCATGGAGATCTACCGCTCTGATGATTTCGAGGTGAAGTCCAAGTCGGATGACAGCCCTGTAACCGAAGCTGACGAAGCCGCCGATGCGCTGATCTCGGCCGGGCTGCGCGCAGAATTTCCCGGCGTGACGCTGATTACCGAAGAACAGGCCGACAGCCATAGCGAAAAGGCCGACACATTCCTGATCGTCGACCCGCTGGATGGCACCAAGGAATTCGTTCATCGCCGCGGTGATTTCACTGTAAACATCGCCTATGTCGAAAACGGTGTGCCGACACGCGGCGTTGTTTATGCGCCCGCCAAAGACCGCATGTTCCTGACGCTGGGGGATGGCACCTCGGTCGAGGAAACCGGTGATTTCGCCAAGGATGCGATGGGCGCTACGACCGAGATCAAGGTTTCGGAAGCTGACAACAGCGCGCTGCTTGTCGTGGCCTCGAAATCGCACCGGGATCAGGCGACGGATGACTACATTAACAAATACGCTGTGGCCGATTCCAAAAGCGCTGGCTCGTCGTTGAAATTCTGTCTGGTCGCCACCGGCGAGGCTGACATCTATCCGCGCGTCGGTCGCACGATGGAGTGGGACACCGCCGCAGGTCACGCCGTTCTGCATGGCGCAGGTGGCAAGGTTGTGCGGTTCGACGATCACAGCCCGCTGGTTTACGGCAAAGATGGGTACGCAAACCCCTTCTTCATCGCCTATTCGCCCAGTGTCGAGCTGAAAGAAGCCTGATCCACGCGCTTGAAATCGCAACACATTCCCCGCAAGGTGGCCCCCATAGCGCAAGCTTTGGGGGCTTTTTTGTGGGACAATGACCGGAACAGACAGGCAAATTGGCCCCAGCTTGGCGATGCCGTCGGTGTCACTGTGGGATGCCTATCGTTTGCGGCTCAGGCGGCGGCGGCTGCTATGGCGGTCGTTTCGGTCCCGGCATCAGCTGCAATCGGTCATTAACCGGACAGGCAGCATTCGCCCCGATGATGTGTTGCTGGTCTCGGTGCAGCGGAACGAGGCAGCGCGGCTTCCGTATTTTCTGGAGTATTACAGGGCGCTGGGCGTCGCTCATTTCCTGTTTGTGGACAATGACAGTGACGATGACAGCGCCGTCTATCTGGCAGCGCAAGACGATGTGTCGGTCTGGTGGACCCAAAACAGCTATCGCGAGTCTCGGTTTGGGTTGGACTGGCTGACTTGGCTGCAAATCCGGTATTGTCACACGCATTGGACGCTGATGTTGGATGCGGACGAACTGCTGATTTATGACGGGCAAGACCGCCACGACCTGCGCGATCTGACGGCAATGCTGGATCGTATGGGGCGCCGGGCCTTTGGGGCGCTGATGGTGGAACCTTATCCCAAAGGGGCGCTGAACCAGGCCGAATACACAAAGGGTCAGAACCCGATGGAGCTGTTGGATTGGTTCGATCCCGGTCCTTATCGCGCGGTAAGGCAGGCTCCGCTCGGGAATCTGTGGGTGCAAGGCGGCGTCCGTGAGCGGGCGTTTTTCCCGGACGATCCGCAGAAATCGCCGACGTTGAACAAACTCCCGCTGGTCAAGTGGGACCGGCGGTATGCCTACGTGAATTCCACCCACTCGGCGCTGCCCCCATCGCTAAATGGTCAGTACAGCGGGCCAGATGATCCTGCACCGTCGGGAGTGTTGCTTCATACCAAGTTTTTGCCCGAGATTGTTTCCAAATCGGCAATTGAGAAGGCACGTCGCCAGCATTTCGCACGGCCAGAGGACTTCGACAGCTATTACGAAGCGCTGGAGGACGCCCCAGATCTTTGGAGCGCGCAATCAGTGCAATATTCCGGGCCGCAGCAGCTGATTGAGCTGGGTCTGATGCCCCCGTTGGAGTGGGACGACTAACGAAGCAGAGTCTCGAATTTAGAAACTAACCAGCAACTGATTCCATATATGTTGGCACCGCTTTGGGTTCGTGACATATTGATCAAAACAAGGCGCTTAGGGGCAAACCACCTTGTGGATGTGCCGGTGACCTAAAATTTGAGGTTAGAGTAAATTGGGCCTGCGGGATTCATATCGGCTGCGGTTACGGCGCAAGCGCTCGATCATTCGATCGCTCAGAAAATCGCGCGAATTGCGGGCGATTCAGGACAATACGCAACGGATCAAACGTGGGGATATCCTGCTGGTTTGTACGATGCGTAACGAGAAGATCAGGCTGCCTTACTTCTTGGACTACTATCGCAAGATGGGGATCAATCATTTCCTTTTCGTCGACAATGGCTCGACCGATGGCACCGCGAAATACCTGCATGACATGCCCGATGTGTCCGTCTGGCATACCGAAGCGAGCTATAAGCGCGCGACCTTTGGTGTGGACTGGATGAACTATCTGAAACGGAAATACGCGCATGGTCACTGGGTGCTGGTGGTCGATCCAGACGAGTTCTTTATCTACCCCTTCTGTGACAGCCGTCCGATCCGCGCGTTGACCGATTGGCTGGACAATTCCTCGATCCGGCAGTTTTCGGCGATGTTGTTGGATATGTACCCTAAGGGTCGGATTGATCAGCAGCCCTATGCAGAAGGGCAAAACCCGCTCGAGATTGCCTCGTGGTTCGACTCGGGCAACTACAATTTTAAAAAGAACGACTATTTCGGGAACCTTTGGATTCAAGGCGGCCCACGGCAACGGATGTTCTTTGCCGACGATCCTGCCAGGGCTCCGGCGCTGAACAAGATCCCGCTGGTAAAATGGAACCGGAACTACGCGTATGTCAGCTCTACCCATATGCTGCTGCCGCGCGGGTTGAACAAAGTGTACGAGGAATGGGGCGGCGAGATGGCCAGCGGCATGTTGCTTCATACCAAGTTTCTGGACACCTTCGTCACCAAGGCCGAAGAAGAATTGGGGCGCGGTCAACACTATGCGGGCAGCGTTGAATACAAGGCCTATGCTGAACGGTTGCGGGCCAATCCCGATCTGTGGTGTCGCTGGTCTGAAAAATATATCAACTGGCGGCAGCTGGAAATTCTTGGACTCATGTCTAAAGGGAACTGGGCATGAGCACGCTGGGCATTGTCATGTTGGTTCACAACGCGCTGGGCCGGGCTGAACAAGTCGCGCGCCATTGGGCGGCGGCGGGCTGTCCGGTTGTGATCCATGTTGATGCCAAGGTCGGGCGGCGGGCGTATAACGCGTTTGTCCGGTCGCTGAAGGATTTGCCCGATGTCAGTTTCTCTCCGCGACACACTTGTGAATGGGGCACTTGGGGGATCGTAGCGGCCTCGCAATCCGCAGCAGGGTTGATTTTGGGTCGATATCCTGACGTGCGACACGTCTATCTGACCTCTGGGTCTTGCCTGCCGCTGCGCCCGGTTGGCGATCTGATCGACTATCTGGATGCGCGACCCAACACAGATTTTATCGAAAGCGCGACGACCGCGGATGTGCCCTGGACGGTGGGCGGGCTGGACCACGAGCGCTTTACCCTGCGCTTTCCGTTTTCATGGAAAAAGCAGCGGACGCTGTTTGATGGATATGTTCGACTGCAACGCCGACTAAAGGTCAAACGCCGTATTCCCAACGGTATTGTCCCACATATGGGCAGCCAGTGGTGGTGTCTAACACGACCAACTCTATCCTCCATTCTCGAAGACTCGGATCGCCCTGACTATGACAGGTATTTCGAGAAGGTCTGGATTCCCGACGAAAGCTATTTCCAGACTTTGGCGCGGCTTTACTCTTCGAATATCGAAAGCCGCTCACTGACCCTGTCCAAGTTTGATTTTCAGGGGAAACCGCACATTTTCTACGATGATCACCTGCAATTGCTGCGTCGATCTGATTGCTTCATGGCGCGGAAGATCTGGCCACATGCGGATCGTTTGTATCGCGCTTTCCTGAGTGACGCGCCCGGCAATAGCCAGATGGCCGAGCCTCAGCCCAGCAAGATCGACCGCATTTTTTCGAAAGCAGTGGATCGCCGTACGCGCGGCCGTCCTGGCCTGGTGATGCAAAGCAGATTCCCACGCGAAGGTTGGGAAAATGGCGTGACCTCGGGCAAGTATTCGGTTTTTCAAGGGTTTACCGATCTTTTTGACGACTTCGAACCCTGGCTTGCCAAAGCGACCGAGGCACGGGTGCACGGCCATTTATTCGCGCCCGATCGCGCCGAGTTCGCTGAGGGCCAGGCCACCATGAACGGCGCCTTGTCCGACAGCGCCGCCATTCGCAACAATGATGCCGAAGGGTTCCTGCGCAACCTGATCTGGAACACCCGAGGAGAGCGGCAGTGTTTCCAATTCGGGCCCAGCGACAATCAGGCGACCAGCTGGTTCATTGCTAAGGATCCGAACGCCCAGATCTCGGTGATTTCGGGGGCTTGGGCGGTGCCGTTGTTTACCTCGAACCGCGATTTCGATGCGCTGCGTAAAGAGGCCGCGCATCTGCAAAAGATCGAGGCCGAGTTTCTGGATATCCTGCGCTCGCCCTATACCAAGGCGCGTATCCGCATCTGGACGATGGCCGAATTTATTGACGCTCCGATGGAGGCGCTGCAAAGCGTCATCGACGAAATTGGATTGAAACGCATGACGCGCCTGACCGAGGCGCCACGCATGGTCGATCTGGACGGTTTCGGACAATTCCTGCAAAATCTGAAAAACCAGGGGATGCATCCCTATTTGATGGGGGATTTTCCGGTAGAACAGGATTTGACCCGCTCGAACCCACAAAAACGTAAGCCATATCTTGTTCGCTGAGGCCCCATGAGTACAAATTTTGATTACTTCGTTGTCCTTGCTGAAATGCGCACAGGCTCGAATTTTCTTGAGGCGAATCTGAACGCCTTTGACAACATCACCTGTCACGGAGAGGCGTTTAACCCCGCCTTTATCGGCTATCCGAACAGCGACGATATTCTGGGCGTCACCCGTGCTCAGCGCGAGGAGAACCCGGATCTTCTGGTGGATTCTATCCGCGATCAAAAGGGCGTTCTAGGCGGGTTTCGGTATTTCCATGACCATGATCCGCGGGTGGTGGATCGGCTGCTGAATGACCCGCGTTGCGCCAAGATTATCCTGACCCGCAACCCGACCGAAAGCTATGTTAGCTGGAAAATCGCGCAATCCACCGGGCAGTGGAAGCTGACAAATATGAAACGGCGCAAAGAAGGCTCGGCCCTATTTTCCGCCGCCGAGTTCGAGCGGCATCTGTCGGCGCTTCAGCAGTTCCAGATTAAGGTCCTGAATGCTTTGCAGGTGTCCGGTCAAACCGGGTTTTACATCGACTACGAAGACCTTCAGAGCTTGGATGTAATTAATGGCCTGGCGCGTTGGCTGGGGGTTGATCAAACGCTCGAGGCGCTGGATTCAAAGCTGAAGAAGCAGAACCCTCAACCCCTGTCCGCGAAGGTCGAAAATTTCGCCGAGATGGAGGCCAGTCTGGATGGGCTGGACCGGTTCAATCTGACCCGGACCCCGAATTTCGAGCCGCGCCGGGGGGCTGCGGTGCCCGGATATGTGGCCGCGCCCAGCTCGCCCTTGTTATATCTGCCGGTGCCCAGCGGCCCCGAGGCGCAGGTCGTGCAATGGCTGGCCAATCTGGACGGAGCGGATTTGAGTGCCGTGCAAAGCGGGTTTTCACAGAAAACCCTGCGGCATTGGCGGCAGGAACACCCCGGCTATCGCAGTTTTACTGTGTTGCGCCATCCGGTTGCGCGGGCGCATCACGCTTTTTGTCAGCGCATCTTGAACGACGGGCCGGGGAATTTTTCGCGTATTCGGAAATCCTTGCGGCAAATCTATAAGCTGCCCCTGCCGAAATCCGGTGTGCCAGAGGGATATAGCAGCGCCGATCATCGCGCGGCCTTTCTGGTGTTTCTGGAATTTGTTCGGGACAATCTGGCAGGGCAAACCAGCATCCGGCTTGATTCGAACTGGGCAAGTCAGGTCGAGGTGATCAAGGGTTTTGCCTCGGTCGCGGCGCCAGATTTCGTGCTGCGCGAGGATGAACTGCCAAAAATGCTGCCGCTTTTGGCTCAGTCCGTCGGGAAAGAGGCCGCCATTCAACCCGCACCGCAGGACACGCCGATCCCGCTGTCAGAGATTTATGACGGCGAGATCGAGAGAAAAGTTCGCGCCATTTACAAGCGGGACTATCTGATGTTCGGGTTTAGGAATTGGGCTGATCAGGCCGCCTGAACCGAGTGATTCTCGGTCAGGATAGTGTACAGCGTCGTCGCATCCGTGTTGGCGCGCAGTTTCGCGCAAAGGGACGGTTCGCGCAGGGTACGAGAGACCAATGCCAGGGCTTTCAGATGTTCGACGCCCGCTTCTTCGGGGGCAAACAGGGAAAACACGATGTCCACGGGCTGTCGGTCGACCGAGTCGAAATCGACAGGCTTTTCCAACAGCAGAAACGCGCCCTGAACCGATTCCAGATCGGGCATGCGCGCGTGTGGCAGGGCGACGCCTTGGCCCACACCAGTGGGACCAAGGCTTTCGCGTTCCAGCAGCGCCTCGACGGTGGCGGGCGCGCTAAGACCATAGGCAGAGAACGCAAGATCCCCAAGCTCTTGCAGCAGGCGTTTCTTACTGGAAGCCGAAGAAATTACTCTCACGGCCTCAGGCTTGAGGATGTTTGACAGTTCCATGCTCGGTACGGTTCTCCGATTTCGGGGTGTGTCCCCCGATCACATCATTGCTGTGGGTCGATCCAGCCGATGTTACCATCTTCGCGGCGATAGACGACGTTCAACCCATCCTTTGTCTCGTTGCGGAATATCAAAACCGGAGCGCCTGCCAATTCCATTTGCATAACGGCCTCACCAACGGACAGGGATGGGATCTTGGTTTCCATCTCGGCCACGATAATGGGCTGCAGGCTATCCGGCTCCGAATCCCCTTCGGTGCCTTCAGACGCGAGGATATAGGATGAAGCCCCGGCAAGTTCAACCGGCTCGGCCCGATCGCGATGATGGTCTTTCAAGCGGCGTTTATAGCGGCGCAGCTGCTTCTCCATTTTTTCGCAGCAGCTTTCGAACGCAGCATAGATTTCATGCGCATGGGCCTTGGCCTGAGCGGTCAGCCCGGTGGATAGGTGTACAGTGGCTTCGCAGACAAATTCATTGGCCGACTTCGAGAAAATGACATTCGCGTCCGTGGGACGTTCCGCATATTTCTGAACCGCAGCTCCGAGCCCGTCTTTGACATGGGTTTGCAGTGCCTCACCGATATCGATCTGCTTTCCACTGATTTGATAGCGCATCCTGTCTCCTCTTTTTATTAGACACATCGGGGCTTGTCCGGCGCGCGTTCTGCGGCCGGTTATTTTATGCCCAAATGCTGGTATTCGACATTTCCTTGGCTTGATCGCGTTCGGGTCTTGGCAAGAAGACCAGAAGCATCAGCGGTGCAAAATCCAGAAATGTCATGATCCCATTTGAGGTCAGGATCAGGGTCCGTGTCAATCGGAGTTGGGAAAATATTTGTGCGGCATTCGGCGGAAAATCGCGGGATTCTTACGAAATACGAAAGTTATCCCCAAGGTAGACCCGGCGGACGTTTTCGTTTTCCACAACGTCCGAAGGCGTGCCCGACATCAGAACCTTGCCGTCATGCAGAATATAGGCCCGGTCCACGATCTCTAATGTTTCCCGTACGTTGTGATCGGTGATCAGCACGCCGATGCCGCGTTTTTTCAGATCGGCGACCAGATGGCGGATGTCGCCAACGCTGATCGGATCAACCCCGGCAAAGGGTTCGTCCAGCAGCAAGTATTTGGGATTCGCGGCCAGGCAGCGGGCGATTTCCACCCGGCGGCGTTCACCGCCCGACAGCGCCAATGCGGGCGCGCGGCGCAGATGTTCGATAGAGAATTCGCTGAGCAATTCCTCCAGACGTTCGCGGCGCTTGTGGCGATTCTTTTCCGAGATATCGAGGATCGCGGTGATGTTATCCTCGACATTCAGGCCACGGAAAATGGACATTTCCTGCGGCAGATATCCAATCCCCAGCTTGGCGCGGCGGTACATCGGCAGCCCGGTGACATCGCGTCCATCAATCGTGACCTGCCCGCCCTCGGGGTAAACCAGCCCCGCGATCGAATAGAACGTGGTGGACTTCCCGCAGCCGTTCGGACCCAGCAAAGCGACGACTTCGCCCCGGCTTAGATCCATGCTGAAATCGCGGATCACCACACGTTTCTTATAGCTTTTGCGCAGGTGCGAGACGCGCAGGCCCGAGCTGCCCTCGGTCACGTTCAGATCGGGCTGCGTCATGGTTATTCCTTGGTTTCCAGGGTCGTGCGGACACGTCCGCCGACCTGCGCGGTGCCGGTATCCAAGTTTATCGTTACCTTTTCACCGGAAATCACGTTCTGTCCTTGGGTCATCAGCACGCCGCCAGTCAGAATCACCGTCGCCCTGTCGATGTCATAATCCGCTTGTTGCGCCTCGGCAGCGTCGGGGCCATTGACCAGAGTGACCCCTCCGCTGGCTTGCAGGCTTTGAATGCCATCGCCGTCCTCGTGATAGGTCACGAAAACCTTGTCGGCGGACAACAGCATTTCCCCCTGCGAGATCGCGACATTCCCCAAAAATGTGGCTTGGCCGTCTTTCTGGTTCACAGACAGGCTGTCTGCTTGGACCTGAACCGGCTGGTCAGCGGTGTCCCGCGACGTGCCAAAGGCGACACCCTCGGCCAAAGCAGGAGAGGCAAGCAAAGGTAGGCATAAAACAATGTGACGCAGCATAAGCATCTGAACGTTCCTAATTCCGCGGCTGGTATACCAGCTTTACCCGGTTTGTGAAAAGCAAATGGGCGTCGCCCGTGTCGATATCCGTCGTAAGAAGCATTTTCCCAGCGTCAATCTGCCCGCCTGGCCCGGTGCCCGATACGGGGCCGTCGCTTTCGGCCGAGATTTCTTGTAGCGAGGTCCGCAATCCTTCGGTCCGCATGTTGTATCCGGTCGAACTGCTGATGGTCACGCCACCCGTTAGATGAGCATTGCCCTGTTTGGTGTCCAGCAACGCGGCTTCGGCGGCAAAGGTGATCCGCGTGCCGCTGGTCAGGTCAATGCGCGCGGCCAGATTACTGGCCACGGCGCGGGCATTGTCATCGGGGTCAGGCTTGGCTGTGTCAGCGACAAAGGTGATCAGATCTCCGTTTCGGGACGCACCCGAAAAATGAGGCCGATTGACCACGCCTTCATTGATCCGCTCTTGCAGTTCACCGCGTGCGTAAGGGATCGAGCCGGTCGTATCCCGACCGCGTGACAGCAGGAAAACGGTCGACAACAGGACCAGCGCCGCCAATGGCAGGATGATCTTCAGCCCGCGTATTAAGCGCGAGTAGAAAGACTCGTGAAATGCCATCGTTCGGCGCCTCCTGCGCGTGGTGCCGTTGGGAATCAGTGCGAGAAGATGTCGACCTCGGGCCAGCCAGCAAGATCCAGTTTGGCGCGTGTCGGCAAGAAGTCAAAACACGCCTGCGCGAATTCCATGCGACCTTCGCGTTCCAGCATCCGGTCCAGCTCGGCTTTCAGCTCGTGCAGGTACAGCACGTCCGACGCGGCATAGTCCAGCTGCGCCTTGGTCAGCACGGGCGACCCCCAGTCACTGCTTTGCTGTTGTTTCGAGATGTCGGTGCCCAGCAATTCCTGCAACAGATTTTTCAAACCATGCCGGTCCGTATAGGTGCGCACCAGTTTGCTGGCGATCTTGGTGCAATAGACGGGCGCGGTCAGCGCGCCAAAGGCGTTGTACATCGCCGCGATATCGAAACGCCCGAAATGGAAAAGTTTCAAAACGTCGGGATTTTCCAGCATTGCGCATAAATTTGGCGCTTCGGTCTGGCCTTGTTCGACCTGCACCATGTGCGCATCGCCGTCACCGCCGGACATTTGAATCACACACAGACGGTCCCGATGGGGATTCAGGCCCATGGTTTCGCAGTCGATTGCCACAACCGGACCAAGGTCCAGATCAGCAGGAATATCGTTTTTATATAGGTGGTTCGTCATCTCATTCCCTCTGTGGAGGGGATGGTGCCCAGGAGAGGACTCGAACCTCCACTTCCATACAGAAACTAGCACCTGAAGCTAGCGCGTCTACCAATTCCGCCACCTGGGCAGGTGTCGTGAAGGGCGATTTATAGGTGGGGTCGGGTGGTGTCAACGAGGTTTTTCAACTTTTTTCCGCGACGCCATATCTTCTTGTGGAAAACCACCCAGAGCGGTAGGAACAGAAGAGAATTTTCAAGCCGGAGCTACTTATGTCGAAACTCGTGACCATTTATGGCGGCGCAGGATTCGTCGGCCGCTACATCGCTCGGCGTCTGGCCAAGGATGGCTGGCGTGTTCGTGTGGCCGTGCGCCATCCGAACGAGGCCATGCATGTGAAACCCTATGGTGTTCCCGGTCAGGTCGAACCCGTATTCTGCAACATCCGTGACGATGCCAGCGTGGCCGCTGTGATTCACGGTGCAGACGCGGTTGTGAACTGTGTCGGCGTGCTGAACGAGCTGGGCAAAAACACCTTTGCCGCCGTTCAGGCCGAAGGTGCGGGCCGTATCGCGCGGATTGCTGCGGAAAACGGGGTTGCCAACCTGGTGCATATCTCGGCCATCGGCGCAGATGCCGACTCCGAAAGCGAATACGCACAAACCAAGGCTGCGGGCGAAGCTGCCGTGCTGGAGCATTTCCCCAGCGCTGTGATCCTGCGTCCCTCGGTGATTTTCGGGACCGAGGATCAGTTCTTTAACCGGTTTGCCGGCATGTTCGGTCCGATTCTGCCGATCGTCGGCGCGGGCACGAAATTCCAGCCGGTCTATGTCGATGATGTTGCGCAGGCTGCGGTCAAAGGTGTCACGGGCGACGCCCCCGCCGGTATTTACGAGTTGGGCGGGACCGAGGTGAAAACCTTCCGCGCGCTGCTGACCGAGATGCTCGGCGTGATCCGTCGTCGCAAACTGATCGTGAACCTGCCCTTCTTTGTCGGCAAGATCATGGCGTTTTTCTTCGATCTGGGGCAGACGCTGACCGGCGGTCTGATCAAAAGCGCGCTGACGCAGGATCAGGTCAAATCACTGAGCGTTGATAACGTGGTGTCCGACGGTGCCAATGGTCTGGCCGACCTGGGCATCAAGCCCACCTCGATGGAGGCAATTCTGCCCGAGTATCTGTGGCGCTTCCGTCCCTCTGGGCAGTATTCGGCGATCAAGGAATCGGCCAAGAATCTCCGCCCCAGCTAAGGGCGCAGACATCGAATTAGTGAAGGGCGTGCCAGGTGGCGCGCCCTTTTACGTATAGGCGATGGTCAGCAGGATGATCCCTAGGATCACGCGATAGATGACGTAGGGCGTAAAACTGACCGAGCGCAAAAGCCGCATCATCAGGCTTAGCGCCAGCAGCGCCGCGACAAAGGAAAACCCGGCTGCGATCGCTCCGTCCAGCGCTAAGGCAGTGTTCGCTTCGGCAATCACCTCGACCGAGAGCAGCGCGCCGCTGGCGAAAATCGTGGGGATCGACATCAGCATCGCCAACTTGGCCGCGTCATGCCTGTTATACCCCAGCTGTCGCGCCGCAGTGATCGTGATGCCCGACCGCGAGGTTCCGGGGATCAGCGCCAGTGCCTGCCAGAACCCCATGATCAGCGCGTCCTTGGTGGTCCAGTCGGCCTCGGCTTTATTGGTGGGGCCCTTCTGATCGACCCAGTACAGCAGCAACCCGAATAAGAGCATGGTCCAGCCGATCACCTCGATCCCGCGCATCATGTCGTCCAGCCCGGTCAGTTTCAGCACCAACCCGAACAGGATCACGGGGATGGTGGCGATCATCAGCAGAAAGGCCAGTTTCGCGCCGGGCGTATCAATCTTGCCGGTCAGCATCCTGGGAATTCCCGCCAGCCCCACACGCACATCCGTCCAGAAATACAGGACAACGGCGGCCAAAGTGCCCAGATGGACGGCCACATCAATGACCTGCCCTTGGTCCTTCATGCCTGTTAGATTCGGCAGTAGAATCAGGTGACCCGAGGAAGAGACGGGCAAAAATTCGGTAATGCCCTGAATAACGGCAATGATGAACAGATGAAGGAGGGTCATGGGTCTCTGCGGCTCGCTCTGGTATACGTCTTTATAAATCTTTGAAAATATTCATAAAGAATTCTTTTAGGTCCGAAACGGATATAAAATCGCGCAAGTCATGCGTGGCGGACACGCAAAAGGTGCAAAAAATCTCAATATAGGTCAGTATGTGTGACTTTTATTTCCCGAAGACCTGAATTAAAGAGTTCCGACCGAGTTATATCTAGCAGAAAGGCAGCGCCGTGGCTAAGCAACCGATGCTGAAATTCGTAAACATTTCGCGTGACATGCCGTCCAAACGGGACGCAGACCAGCGGAATAAGGATTTTGACGAAATCTACGCCGAATATGCCGACGAAAAGGCCAAAGAGCAATCCAGCCGCTGTAGTCAGTGTGGCGTGCCCTATTGTCAGTCGCATTGTCCGCTGCACAACAACATTCCCGACTGGTTGCGCATGACCGCGATGGGCCGTCTGGAAGAGGCCTATGGCATCAGCCAGGCCACAAACACTTTCCCGGAAATCTGTGGTCGCATCTGCCCGCAGGACCGTCTGTGCGAAGGTAACTGCGTGATCGAACAGTCCGGCCACGGCACTGTGACGATTGGCTCGGTCGAGAAATACATCACTGACACCGCGTGGGAAAAAGGCTGGGTGAAGCCGGTTGTTCCCGCGGTTGAACGTGACCAGTCGGTGGGCATCATCGGCGCCGGCCCCGGTGGTCTGGCTGCTGCGGACATGCTGCGTCGCGCTGGCGTTCAGGTCACTGTTTACGACCGCTATGACCGTGCGGGCGGGCTGCTGACCTATGGCATTCCCGGTTTCAAACTGGAAAAAGATGTCGTCATGCGTCGCATCGACCAGTTGGAACAATCCGGCGTCGAGTTCGTGATGAACTGTAATGTCGGCGAAGACCTGACCTTTGATGCGATCCGTGGGAAGCATGACTCGATCATCATTGCGACTGGCGTTTACAAAACCCGCGATCTGACCGGTCCAGGTTCCTCGGCCGACGGTATTGTCCGCGCGATTGATTACCTGACCGTGTCGAACAAGCTGTCCTTTGGCGATACCGTCGAGGAATACGAAGATGGCAGCCTGAATGCGGCAGGTAAGAAGGTTGTCGTGATTGGCGGCGGTGACACCGCGATGGATTGTGTTCGTACTGCGATCCGTCAGGGCGCCGAAAGCGTCAAATGTCTGTACCGCCGTGACCGCGCCAACATGCCCGGCTCGCAGCGCGAAGTGCAGAACGCCGAAGAAGAAGGCGTGGAATTCGTCTGGCTGGCCGCGCCCAAGGGCTTTGCCGGTGATCCGGTCAGCGGCGTGATGGTGCAGAAAATGCGCCTGGGTGCCCCTGACGCGACCGGCCGTCAGTCGCCTGAAGTGATCGAGGGTGCGGACTATGTCGAAGACGCCGACATCGTGATCAAGGCGCTGGGCTTTGAGCCTGAGGATCTGCCCAAGCTTTGGGGTGTTGACGGGTTGGAAGTGACCCGTTGGGGCACCGTAAAGGCGGACTTCGAAACCGGTCAGACCAGCCTGGACGGCGTGTTTGCGGTGGGGGACATCGTGCGTGGTGCCAGCCTTGTGGTTTGGGCGATCAAGGATGGCCGTGACTGCGCCGATGCGGTTCTGGACTATCTGAACGACGCTAAATCCGTCGCTGCCGAATGAGTTTCGGGGCCGCTTGGCCCCTCTTGGATTACGCCAGCCCAAACAGAAAATGGGCAAGGATACGACCTGAGCAACCGACCCGCGATGCAGGGGGTTCAGGTCCGCGAGAAGGAGAAGACAATGACTGTCTACGACGAAAACTGGGTCGCCGCCGAAGAAGCAAAGCGCCAGATGATGGCCGAGAACGGTCTCTATTCGTTCGAGGAAGAGCATTCCTCGTGTGGTGTGGGTCTTGTGGTTTCGCTGGACGGCAAACCCAGCCGTCAGGTTGTCGAAAGCGGCATCACTGCACTGAAAGCGATCTGGCACCGTGGCGCTGTGGATGCGGATGGTAAAACTGGCGACGGCGCTGGTATCCATGTGCAGATCCCCGTTCCGTTCTTCTATGACCAGATCAAACGCACCGGTCACATGCCTGACGACAACAGCTTGATGGCTGTGGGTCAGGTGTTTCTGCCGCGCACCGATTTTGGCGCTCAGGAAAAATGCCGGACGATCGTCGAAACCGAAGTTTTGCGCATGGGTCACAAGATCTATGGCTGGCGCCACGTGCCGGTTGATATCGCCTGCCTGGGTGAAAAAGCCAATGCAACCCGCCCCGAGATCGAACAGATTCTGATCTCGAACGGTAAAAACATCGACGAAGAAGCGTTTGAGCGCGAGCTGTACGTGATCCGTCGCCGTATCGAAAAAGCCGCCGCCGCGGGCGGTGTTGGCCAGCTGTATATCTGTTCGCTGTCCTGCCGCTCGATCATCTACAAGGGCATGATGCTGGCCGAGCAGGTCGCCGAATTCTATCCCGATCTGCTGGACGACCGGTTCGAGTCTGCTTTTGCGATCTATCACCAGCGTTATTCGACCAACACCTTCCCGCAGTGGTGGCTGGCTCAGCCGTTCCGCATGTTGGCCCATAATGGCGAGATCAACACGCTGAAGGGCAACGTCAACTGGATGAAAAGCCACGAGATCCGCATGGCCTCGGGTGCATTCGGTGATCTGGCCGAGGATATCAAACCGATCATCCCGTCGGGCTCGTCCGATTCGGCTGCGCTGGACGCCGTGTTCGAGGTTCTGGTCCGCGCTGGACGCAGCGCCCCCATGGCGAAAACCATGCTGGTGCCGGAATCCTGGTCGAAACAAGCGGTTGAATTGCCCCAGGCCTGGCGCGACATGTATTCCTACTGCAACTCGGTGATGGAGCCGTGGGACGGCCCCGCCGCGCTGGCGATGACCGATGGCCGCTGGGTCTGTGGTGGTCTGGACCGCAACGGATTGCGCCCGATGCGTTATGTCGTGACGGGTGACGGCCTGCTGATCGCCGGTTCCGAGGTGGGCATGGTCCCAACGGATGAATCCATCGTCGTCGAAAAAGGCGCGTTGGGTCCGGGCCAGATGCTGGCCGTCGATATGGCCGAGGGCAAGCTGTACCACGACGAAGAGATCAAGAATAAACTTGCCTCCAACCAGCCCTTTGGCGATTGGGTCGGTAAGATCAACGATCTGGATCAGGCCCTGTCCGGCCTGACTGAAAAACCCGTCTTTTCCGGTGCCGAACTGCGTCGACGTCAGATCGCTGCGGGCTATACCATTGAAGAGCTGGAACAAATTCTGGCGCCGATGGCCGAGGATGGTAAGGAATCGCTGGCCTCGATGGGGGATGATACCCCGTCGGCCGTGCTGTCGAACAAGTACCGCCCGCTGAGCCACTTCTTCCGTCAGAACTTCAGCCAGGTGACCAACCCGCCGATTGACTCGTTGCGCGAATACCGCGTGATGANNAAACGCGGTTCGGAAACCTGAAGAACGTCCTGGACGAAAGCAGCGCCCAGACCGAGATTCTGGTGCTGGAGAGCCCCTTTGTTGGCAACACTCAGTTCGACGAGCTGACCCGTCAGTTCAACTCTGATCTGGTGACGATTGACTGTAC
>JBOEGN010000015.1:0-1348 GCA_050633445.1 Thalassovita sp. | reverse complement strand
GCGTTATTGCGGATTTTCGTCCGGTTGGAAACCGATCTCGGCCTGCCAGGCGCGCCAGGCGGTATCGAAGTTGCGCAGGCTGAGTTTTTCCTTTGGCCAATGGGCGGGCCAATCGGGACTGTCGGAGCCTTTGCCGCCGGGCAAAATGGTGGAGCCATCGCCGAAGGCAGTTTGGAGTTGGGATAGGTTATCACACTCCGAAAAATCCACGCCGGGGCAGGCAGATCTCGAAAAATCAGCAAAGAGTGTCTTTGTGAAGCTGTCAAACTGCGCGCCGCTGAGGACTGCCCCCTGCAACTGCGCTCCCCAGAGGTTTGCCCCCTGCAATTTCGCGTCCCGGAGGCTTGCCCCCTGCAACTTCGTGAATCCTAGGTCTGCTCCCTGCAACTTTGCATCCCAGAGGGTCGCTCCCTGCAATTTCGCGAGCCCGAGGCTTGCCCCCTGCAACTTTGCCTCCCAGAGGTTTGCTCGTTGCAGATGCGCTCCCCAGTGGCGTGTTCCTTGCAACTCCGCTTTTCTGAGGTCTGTCCCTTGCAAATGGGCATTTGAGAGGTTTGCGCCGGTTAGATCCCGATAGCGTAGGTCCAGGGTGTGAAGGCGCGAGCGTTCAAGGCCGAGGCGGTAGCCCTCTCCGTCGTTATACGCTTTCTCGATCTCTTTGCGGTCGTCGCTGCGGCGCTCGATGATTTTCAGGGCGGTGTCTACGTCCAGTGGGGGATGGGTCCGGTTGTTCTCTCCCCATTTGCGCCAGCCTTCCGGTGGGTCATCGTCCGGCAAGGCGGGGCTGTGTCGGTCAGCGTTGTTGCGGATATAGGCGCAGAGGATTTCCATGATCTGGACGTGGTCGCGGGCGCTGTCCTGACTGATGCGTTCCAGCGAGAAGAGCGCGCCGATGCGGACCTCGAGGTTAGGTTCGGTGATGTCGTCCCCGTCGCGTTTTACGACCTTCTCGGCGCCCAGCCCCTCGACTGCTTTGTTGATGCGATCGGTGATGTGGCCTTGTTCGGTGACGTCCACCTGTTTTTGCGCCACGATGCTGCGCCAGATCAGGAAGGGCACGCCGATAGCGGCACCCGCGGCCAGGCCGAGGTTGCGGATATCCTCGGATGTGGGGTTGGCATTCAGGTTCCGCGACAGCACGGCATGGATGAGCGACACAATCGTTGCGCCAACCAGAACGAACAGGGTCAGAAGGACCATCGTAAGCGCAAAGCCGATCAGACCGCCCATCCACTTGGGAAGGGTGGCGTAATTCATGGTGCTTTTAAAGCCGATCCAAGTCCAGAAATCGGGCGTGCTGTCTTTTGGCATTGAGGCTCCAGTCTTGGCGTCCGCACGACAACCTTGC
>JBOEGN010000014.1:63076-63612 GCA_050633445.1 Thalassovita sp. | reverse complement strand
CGATGTTGTTGTCTTCGCTCATCACGCCCCCCGAAAATGCCCCGTTTGCCGACAGGTTTGTCATAAAGGAAGGTCGGGGGCGGAAACAATGGGCGGTTGCGATTTACCTTCGATTTCCGTCGCAATACTGTTCCTTGGAAAGGAAACCGCCATGAACAGTGACATTCTTCTTCTGGGACAGACGCTCGGCTTTGCGGGGGATCCGTTCCAGCATGGCCCAGATGCGGCCCGGATCGAGGCGCGCGGCGGTGTGCTGATCCGCGATGGGCGCATTCTGGCGACTGGCACCGCACACGCTCTGCGCGCAGCCCATCCGCAGGCGCAAATTACCGATCACGGCGAGGCGCTGATCATGGCCGGCTTCATCGACGCGCATGTGCACTATCCCCAGACCGCGATGATCGCCAGCTGGGGCAAGCGACTGATTGACTGGTTGCACGACTATACCTTTCCCGAGGAGCGCCGCTTCGAGAATCCTGCCTATGCGAGCGAGATCGCCGGACGCTATCTGGATCTGACCCTGGCCAATGGCACCA
>JBOEGN010000014.1:14275-63043 GCA_050633445.1 Thalassovita sp. | reverse complement strand
AAACCTGCATGGATCGCGACACTGCGCCCGGTTTTCTGCGCGACACGGCTCAGTCGGCCTATGACGACAGCAAAGCTCTGCTGGAGAAATGGCATGGCGTCGACCGTCTGTCTTATGCCATCACGCCGCGATTCTCGCCCACGTCAACGCCCGAGCAGCTCTCGGCGCTTGGCGCATTGTGGGGCGAACATCCAGATTGCCTGATGCAAACGCATCTGTCCGAGCAAGTGGACGAAATCGCCTGGGTCAAGTCTCTGTACCCAAAGGCGCGGGACTATCTGGACACTTACGAGACCCACGGGCTGCTGCGCCCAGGCGGGATGTATGGCCATGCGATCCACCTGGAAGAGCGCGAAAAGGACCGGCTGCGCGAGGTCGACGCCGCGCTGGTGCATTGCCCGACCTCGAACACATTCATCGGCTCGGGCCTGTTTGATATGGGCGGGTTGATGGCGGACGGGCACCGGATCGGGCTGGCCACAGATACCGGCGGCGGATCGTCCTTTTCCATGCTGCGCACAATGGCAGCGGCCTATGAGATCGGTCAGTTGCGCCATCGGCCCCTGCACCCGTCCGAATTGTTGTGGCTGGCAACCGTCGGCTCGGCGCGTGCGATGCGGATGGAGCACCAGATCGGCAATCTGGCCCCAGGGATGGAGGCGGATATCGTGGTGCTGGACCTGGCCTCGACCCCTGCAATCGCGCAACGAAGCGCGCGGGCCGATGACCTGTGGGAGGCCGTATTCCCAACGATCATGATGGGGGATGACCGCGCCATTGCCGCGACATATGTCGCCGGTCGCCTGCGGCGGGCGGGTTAAGGGGGCGTTGCCCCCTCTGCACCTGCGGCGCATTCACCCCCAGGATATTTCTAAAAAGAAGAAGCCTAGAGCGTTTCAGCAAGATTTCTGGCGAGGCGATTTTGCCGGGTGATCGCGGCGGGCAAGTCAATTGTGGTGATCTGGCCGTCGCGCACGATTTGGCGGCCTTCGACCAGGAGATGTTTGACTTGGGTGGGTCCCGCGAGAAGGAGTGCCGAGGGGTCCCAGCTGCCAGCGCTTTCAATGCCTGAGACGTCCCAGATGGCGATGTCTGCGCGTTTGCCTCTGCTAATCTGGCCGCAATCGGGGCGGTTCAGCACTTCGGCCCCGCCGCGCGTAGCAAGGCGCAGGGCTTCGCGGGCGCTCATGGCGTCGGCACCGCGTGTCACCCGCTGCAAAAGCATGGTCTGGCGGGCTTCGGCAATCATATTCGAGCTATCATTGCTGGCCGATCCGTCGACGCCCAGCCCAACAGGAACACCTGCGTCGCGCATGGCGCGCACCGGAGCAATGCCGCTGCCAAGGCGACAGTTGGAGCAGGGACAATGGGCCACGCCGGTCTGAGTGCGGGCAAAAAGATCAATTTCGGCACCATCCAGCTTCACACAATGGGCGTGCCAGACGTCATCGCCGGTCCAGCCCAGATCTTGGGCATATTGACCGGGGCGACAGCCGAGTTTCTCCAGAGAATAGGCGATATCTTCGTTATTTTCAGCAAGGTGCGTGTGCAGCATCACGCCTTTGTCCCGCGCCAGTAGGGCAGCATCGCGCATCAGCTCGCGGCTGACCGAAAAAGGCGAGCACGGGGCCAGACCAACGCGGGTCATTGCACCATCAGAGGGGTCGTGAAACGCATCAACTACACGGATGCTGTCGGACAGGATTGCCTCTTCTTGTTCGACCAGACTGTCCGGAGGCAGACCGCCATCGCTTTCGCCAATGCTCATGGCGCCGCGGGTGGGATGGAAACGTATCCCCAATTCGGTGGCCGCGTGGATCGTATCCTCGAGCCGTGATCCGTTCGGAAACAGGTACAGATGATCCGAGCTGAGCGTACACCCCGAAAGCGCCAGTTCGGCCAGACCAATTTGGGCCGAGATGAACATTTCCTCGGGGCCAAACCGCGCCCAGATCGGGTAAAGCGTTTGCAGCCAGCCAAACAACAGCGCGTCCTGCCCGCCAGGAACGGCGCGGGTCAGGGTTTGGAACAGATGGTGATGGGTGTTCACAAGGCCGGGGGTAACAACGCAGCCCTGCGCCTCGATCACCTCGCCGGTTGTGCTGAGGCCAGGGCCAACGGCGACAATCACGCCATTGCGGATCAAAACATCGGCGCCAAAAAGTTCCGTGCCCAGATCGTCCATCGTCAGCAGGTAGTCTGCGTTGCGGATCAGGATCTCAGTATTAGGCGCTATTTGGGTCGGCATTGGGTCACACTCCGGTCTGGCCCCCTTCGGTCAGAGTGTGACACGGCGCGACAGAAAGGGACAAAGGACTCGGGCCGTTCTCCCTGTTTTAGCAGCGCCTTGCGGTCAATCAAGAGGCACTTTGCGCAGGATTTCCAACGCTGCATTGTGTTGCTCGACCCCTGCCGCAGCTATGACGCGTCCGCCCTCATGTGCCGGGCGGCCCTGCCAATCGGTCACGATACCGCCTGCGGCCTGGATCACGGCAATGGGTGCCTGAATGTCATAATTGGACAAACCGGCCTCGATCACCAGATCGATATGACCGGACGCAAGCAAGGCGTAGGCATAGCAATCCATGCCATATCGGGTCAGGCGACATTGGCTGGCGACCTGATGAAAGCCATCTCCTTCGGCCTGAGTTCCGACCTCGGGGAAAGTGGTGAATACAATCGCTTCGGACAAAGGGCGCGACCCCAATGTGCGCAATTCTCGATCCCCATAGGGCCCCTGCATGGCGTGTTCGCCCAGACCGCCCCAAAACCGTTCACCGATATAGGGTTGGTCGATCATGCCAAGGAACGGCCCCTTTTCATCAGAGGCCGCGATCAACACACCCCATGTTGGCGTACCGGACAGAAATCCACGTGTGCCGTCAATGGGGTCCAGCACCCATGATATGCCGCTCGAGCCGGGGGTTGTGCCGAACTCTTCGCCGATGATCGCATCATCCGGGCGCATCTTGGCCAAAACGGCGCGCATGGCCTCTTCGGCGGCACGGTCGCCCGCCGTGACCGGGTCAAACCCCTCGTCCAGTTTGTTTTCCGCTTGCAGACCGGGCTGGCGGAATAAGGGGCGGATCGCCGCGCGGGCAGCATCGGCCAGCGCGTGGGCGGTCAGGAGCAGGTCGTCTTGCATATCGGAGTCCTTGTCCAAAGAAGCGCATTTAGCGCTACACCAAGGGCTCCGCTGGCTCAACCCGAGTTGGACATGGCCCGCGCCAGTTCCAGCAAATGCCGACGCTGCTCCGCCGGGATGGCGTAATAGGCGCGCAGCAGCTCTTGGGCCTCGCGCTGGCTCAAGATCGCTGCTTCATCCGGCGCCTGCCCATCGCCCGCATCGTCGGCTGGCTCCAACCCTTCGAAAAAGTGTCCGACGCTCACCTCCATCGCCTTAGCGATCCGCCAAAGACGCGACGCGCTGACCCGATTTGCCCCTGTTTCGTATTTTTGAACTTGTTGGAATTTGATGCCAACCTTCCCGGCCAGTTGCTGTTGGGTCATGCCCACCATCCACCGACGTTGACGAATGCGAACTCCGACATGCACATCAATTGGATGCACCATAGCACTCGCTCCTTTCCACACAATAACACACGCCTGACACGCATCAGCCCCAACCGATGCAATTTTGACGCTTTTCACTCACGATAGCAATCAAGCTATCACTAAATCATAAATGGGCAACTGCTGCTTGAAAACAAAGGGGAATTCCGTCTGAAATGCGGCATTTTTGCCGTGAAACTACGGTGCGCTCTGCGACCAAAAGGCCTATTTGATCAGCGCAGACGGACTCGCATAACGGCTACAACCGGAGGGACAAAATGCGCGCTTTTCATATTTTTCAGGCTGGAAACGACCCCGAGCTGACAGATCTACCCCTCCCCCAGCCCGGACCGGGGCAGTTGAGGTTGCGGATCAAAGCCTGCGGGCTGAATTTCGCCGACCTGCTGATGATCAAGGGCAAATACCAGGATACACCTGCTGCTCCGTTCACGATGGGGATGGAGGTCGGCGGCATCGTCGACGCGTTGGGGCCGGATACCGATGGTCCTGCCGTTGGCACTCGGATGGCCGTATTTGGCGGCCAGGGTGGGCTGGCGGACTATGGGGTGTTCGATCTGAATCGCTGCGTTGAAATCCCTGACTCGATGAGCTTCGAAGACGCCGCCGCCTTTCAGATCGCCTATGGCACCAGCCATGTGGCATTGGATCATCGCGCGCGCATGCAACCGGGCGAGACCCTGCTGGTGACAGGTGCTGCGGGCGGTGTGGGGCTTACGGCGGTCGAAATCGGCAAGTTGATGGGCGCAACCGTGATCGCCTGCGCGCGTGGGGCAGACAAGCTTGAGGTCGCCAAAGCCGCCGGTGCTGACCATCTGATCGACGCCAAGACCGAAGACATTCGCCAAGTCGTCCGTGATCTGGGCGGCGCGGATGTTGTCTATGATGCGGTTGGCGGCGAACAGTGGCAGGCCGCCTTCCGCGCCTGCAAACCCGAGGCACGACTGCTGCCGATCGGCTTTGCCAGCGGGGACGTGCCTCAGATCCCTGCCAACCACCTGTTGGTGAAAAACCTGACGGTTCTGGGGGTCTATTGGGGGGGCTACATGAAATTCCGGCCCGACGTGATCACCGACAGCCTGAAGACCATGCTGGGCTGGTACGAACAGGGCCGCCTAAAGCCGCATGTCAGCCATGTTTTGCCCTTGGAGCAAGCCGCTGAGGGCCTGGACCTGCTGCGCAGCCGTAAATCCACCGGCAAGGTCGTGATTGCGCCATAGCCCCGGCGCTCACATCATCTGGTAGGACAGGCGCAACTGGTCGGTGAGATAATTCAGGACCTCTTGCTTGACCTGACGCAGGCCATTTGTGCCCCGATTGGCCACATACATGTTGATATGTTGCGTCTCCAACGGAGGCAGCGCGCCTCCATGGTCAATGACCTCCAGATGTGCAGGTTCGGTGCCATCTATCATGGTGTGCACGGCCAGATCTGCGCTGACCGTCGCCTCGATCGTGCGGTCGGATTCCGTTTCAACCGCGATTTCCCAGTCGATATCGGTGCCTTCCAGCGCGCTGATGGCTCCGGCGCGGAAAATGCAGTGGCGGCTATAGGCCAGCCGCAAGGGCCGCTGTTTCCAGGCATGGCCACCCGGCGCGCCAACCCAGCGCAGCGACTTGGTCGTCAGGGTTTCAGCGCCCTCTCCTTTGCCGCTTTCAGTGGACAGGATCACATCGCATTCCCCGTTCTGAAACTGCGCCTTCAGATCGCGGGTGTTGGACGAAAGCAAATGCACCTTCATCCGGGGAAACTCGGCGCTGAAGCGTTGCAACACCTTGGGCACCGCCGGATAGACGATGTCATGCGGCACGCCCAGCGTCAGCTCTCCTTCGAACACCTGATCGGTCAGGCGCGACATGATTTCATCGTTTAGCTCGACCATGCGCCGGGCATAGCTGCACAGCTGCTCGCCTGCCGCCGTCAGCCCGATCTTTCGGTTCGAGCGGTCCAGCAGCTGCACGTTCAGCAATTCTTCGAGCCGTTTCAACTGCATCGAGACAGCAGATTGCGTCAGATTCAGCGCCCCTGCGGCCCGTGTCACCCCGCCCAGATCAGCCACCGCCACAAACGAGCGCAGCGTCGTCACATCCAAATTTCGCATCACATCACCATTCTTGATGGTTCACCGATCAATCATTCATTTCCAATATGAACCACAACACGGCATACACATCAACATAAATGATGAACAAGCGACCACACATCACGAAAGGAAGGTCAACAATGTTTACTTTGAACCAGTCTCACCATTCCGCGCTGCAACGTCGTGCCCCCCGTCCGTCGCTGATGACCCGCATTCTGTGCGCGCTCAGCCTACAGCGCCAACGCAACCAGTTGGCGGATTTGGATGATGCCATGCTGGAGGATATCGGCATCACCCGCGCCCAGGCGCAGGCCGAGTCCGCGCGTTCGTGCTGGGATGCGCCCGAGCATTGGCAGGGCTAACCCGATTTTAGGCAGTTTCGGCGCGTTTTCGCGCCGGAAAACCTTGAAAACCGACCCATAGTCACCGATATTTCAACCAAGCCCGCGCGAAAGGGCACAAAGTTTATCATCGGAGGCTTAAATGGCTGAATTGAATACGATCCGGTCGGCGGCCGGCACCAGCGCCGCCCAGATTGACGCCGGGCTACGCGCCCATATGAACAAGGTCTACGGGACCATGTCCATCGGCATGCTGCTGACCTTTGCGGTGGCTTGGGCCATCGGCACCTCGCCCGCACTGCTGGGCGTGTTCCGCGATCCCATGACCCTGCAACCCAACATCATGGGCTGGATCGTCATGTTCGCCCCGCTGATCATGGTCTTTGCCTTCGGCGCCGCCATCAACCGCCTGTCGGCGGCGGGCGCGCAGCTGTTCTTCTATGCATTTGCAGCCGTCATGGGCCTGTCGATGGCTTGGATCTTTGTGGCCTTTACCGGCTTCTCGATCGCCCAAGTGTTCCTGGTGACCTCGATCGCCTTTGCGGGCCTGTCGCTGGTCGGCTACACCACCAAGAAGGACCTGTCCGCCATGGGCACCTTCCTGATCATGGGTGTGATCGGCCTGATCGTCGCGTCAATCGTCAACATCTTCCTGGGCTCGCCCGCGATCATGTTCGCGATCTCGGTTCTGGGTGTGCTGATCTTTGCCGGTCTGACTGCCTATGACACGCAGAAAATCAAGAACACCTACCTGGAGCACGCCCATAGCGGCGACAGCGAATGGCTGGGCAAAGCCGCCATCATGGGCGCGCTGAACCTGTACCTGGACTTCATCAACATGTTCATGTTCCTGCTGCAACTGCTGGGCAACCGCGAGTAATCGCGCTTATCTGGAAATCAGAAAGGGCCGGTCACAGCGACCGGCCCTTTTCTTTTGTCCGTCTTCTTTTGTCCGACCAAGGTCAAACCAGAACTTCGAACATCTGCCCCACCGCCGAGGTGACGCCCATCGCGACGCTGCCCCAGAACAGGACCCGGATCAGCGCTGGCAGAACACGCGCACCGCCCAGACGCGCACCAGCCCCTCCCAACAACCCAAGCGCCAGCAAGGTCATCACGGCCACGACCCAAACGATGATGGAGGATGGTGCCAGAACCGCGCCAGTCAGCGGGATCGACGCGCCGATCGCAAAAGCCACTCCCGAGGCCACGGCAGCCTGTAGCGGGTTCGAGCTGGCCAGCTCGGTCAGACCCAGTTCCTCGCGCGCATGGGCGTCCAGCGCGTCATGAGCGGTCATCTGCAAGGCCACCTCGCGAGCGATCTTGCGGTCCACCCCACGGGCGATCAAACCATCTGCCAGCTCGCCCAGTTCGTAGATTGGGTTTTCTTCCAGCGCCTTGCGTTCACGTTCCAGATCTGCGGCCTCGATATCCGACTGGGCCGAGACCGAAACATATTCGCCCGCAGCCATCGAGAATGCCCCCGCCGACAACCCAGCCAGCCCGGTCAACAACAGCCCGGACCGATCCACGCCCGCAGCGGCCACGCCGACCAACAAGCTGGCGGTGGACAGAATCCCGTCATTCGCCCCCAGAATCGCGGCGCGCAACCAACCTGAGCGGTTGATGAAATGTCCCTCTTTTGGCATCTCAATGGTTCCTGCAATGCATTTGCATGTCCCCAAAGACGCGAAAGGCCACGCGATTGCGTGGCCCCTGGCGTCTTTCGGATAAGCGGATCAATTACTTGATCTTGCCTTCCTTATACTCGACGTGCTTGCGCACAACCGGGTCATATTTACGCACAATCATCTTCTCGGTCATGGTACGAGCGTTCTTTTTGGTCACGTAGAAGTGGCCCGTGCCTGCGGTCGAGTTCAGACGGATTTTGATCGTCGTCGGCTTCGCCATGTTAAAACTCCGTTTTTCAGTTTACGGGTCAGTCGGGCCGCCCGTGGAATCCTTGAAGCCTGCCTTTTAAGGGTTATCAGCCCCGAGTCAACCGCAATTCTGCGCCCCCAACACAATCGGGGACGCTTTGGCGAAAACAGCCCTTAAAGCGCGGGTTTACCCATCGCGTCATGGATGCTGGCGACCTTGTCATCGTTCAGCCCCAAGGCGCTGGCCAGGCCGGTCAGGTATTGTTTTTCCGGGTCGGTATTCACGGTGATCGTCATCAACGCCGCCGAATAAACCTGCGCCTTGGCCGCTTCGCCGGTGTCCATTGCCAGTGCGTTTACATCCATCGGCGCGCTCATTTCCGCAGTGACAAAAGCAATCTCTTCCTCGCTGGCATCGGCCATGTGTTCCAGGATCTTGGCTTGCTCTTCGGCGTCAATCTCTCCGTCAGCTTTGGCGGCCTGGATCATTGCGCGGATCATCAGGCGGGCGTTTTCTTCGGCCATGGCAGCAATGGGGGTGCCAGCAGTCATCGCTTCGAACATCGAGGACATGCCGCCAGCGCCTGCGGTCGCAGCCCCCGTCATTGCCGACATCAGCCCGGCCATGCCAGCCGCCGCTGCATCCGAGGCCCCTTTGCTTTGCTGGCCAAACATGCCCATCATGTTTTCCATCGCGTCCTTGCCGCCCGACATGCCCATTTTTTCGGCCATTTCGCTCATCTGCGTGTTCATCTGAGCCATCGGACCTTCGTCGCCGCCGGTCATCTTCTTCATCGCGTCTTGCACACCTTCCATGCCACCAATCTGGCGGAATTTGTCCACACCGCGCGCAGCAGCAAAGCCAACGGCAAGGGTCGCAAGGGTTTTAACAAAGCTCATGAGAATACCTCCGGGGTTCCAATTTCGTTGCGCCCATTGTGCGACCAAGACCCCTTGGGGCCAAGCTTTTTCCGGGTATTTTTGGGGATTTATGCGCGGAGAGCCTGTAAGCCGGATTCTGTCCAGGTGCTTGCACACCCTGGATGACCATTCTTCTAAACGCGCTGTTACCAACGCGCCTCTAGCTGCCAACCCGGACCTCTGGGTCAAGACGTACCCTGCGGTGATATCGGGCGGACCCGATCAACCCCGCGCGAGGTCCCTATTCGGCATTGCTCCGGGTGGGGCTTGCCATGCCGGTCCTGTTGCCAGTCCCGCGGTGGGCTCTTACTCCACCGTTTCACCCTTACCCTGCATGCAGGGCGGTCTGTTCTCTGTGGCGCTATCCCTGGGGTCGCCCCCGCCGGGCGTTACCCGGCACCCTTATCTTGTGGAGTCCGGACTTTCCTCGACGGTTGCCCGCCGCGGCCATCCAGCTCTCCGCGCTGGGATCACTTAGGCGTTGCAAGGGGGCGGGTCAACCGTCGCGCTGAACCGGAAAGCGTGCGGCCAGATCTTGGGCGGCTGCGATGGCATAGCCGCGGCTTTCGGGACCACCACAGTGAAAGCGCGCACAAAAGGCATGATAGACATGCAGCGGGGCCATTTCATTGTCGGGCATGACATAGCCAAAGGTACGCAGGGATTGCCCGATCTCGATGATCTTGGCGGCGTCCCAGCCCTCTTGGCCGATAAAGTCCGCGCGAGAGACGTTCGGCCAGACGGCCAGCCCTTGCCGCGCCAACCGCTGCCAATCGAACCGAGGCCCCGGATCCTGTTTACGCTCGGGCGCCATATCAGAATGGCCAATCACCCGCTCGGGCGGAATATCCCAGCGGTTCTGGATGCCCGCCAACAGAAATTCCAGCGCGGCCATTTGCGGTTCGGGGAACGGACAATCGCCAATGTTTGCCAGCTCAATGCCGATCGAGCGAGAGTTCACATCCGTGACCGCCCCCCACTGCCCGGCCCCGGCATGCCAGGCGCGTTTTTCTTCGTCCACCATCTGCCAAATCTGGCCGGTTTCCGAGATCAGGTAATGCGCAGACACTTCGATGCTGGGATCGCACAGCCGCTCCAGCGCGGCCTCGGCCGTGTCCATCGCGGTGTAGTGCAGCACAACCATATCCGGCTTGCCCCCGTCGCGACGCGGGCCGAAACTCGGGGACGGGTGTGACAGAATATCAGGGCTGTCGCTCACGCTTTGTCAGCCTCCAGAGGCCTTACGGAACGGGCGCGGATCCCAGCTACAGGCATAGCCATCGCCATCAGGGTCAAGCCCTTTGCGGTCCCGCTTGGGGCCACCGCGCTTCAGGAAATCGGCCTGCGCCAGATCGGGCGAAGCATAGGCCGCGCAGTTCCGAGCGGCCCGCGCAGCTGTGCTGAGCGGCGAGCGGGGATACAGCTGACGCCCCATCGGATTGTCGGTGCTAAGCGCATATTCCACGATATTCGGCCCAGCGGAGCCAGAGCGCGTCGGCACGGCGGTCGGTTGCACGACCTCGTATTGCGCCCGGTTCTGGGCCAGACGTTCGGCATCGCGCTCGATCGAGCGTTCGGCAGACACGGCATCAAAGTCATTCTCGGACGAAATGCCCGGATGGTTCATTTGCACCGGTGCCGGGTTCGAAGGGCTGGCATCCAGCGGTTTGTCCCCGGAATTCAACGCGGCTGCCGTGGCCTCTGCGATACGCTCGGCTTCGGTTTCGGGCTGATTGGCGGCGACAGGACGTGTGGCCGAAATCGGAGCCCCAGTCGTGGGCACGGTCCCGGATACGCCGCTGCGGCTGGGCTCCAGCGTTTCCTCGGATACGGCCATGGGGGCGGGCAATGCCTCGCCCTCCAACGCTGCATCCCGCTGCGCCTGTTGCTTTTGGAAATCTGTGTAATTGCCAAAGCCCACCCCGGCCCCACTATCGGGGATCGAAGGTTCGCACCCAGCCAGACCCAACAGGGCCACACCGCAAAGAATATACCGCATCGAAAACATCCTGCCTCAGGTCGTTTTTCAGGGTTTTACCACCACTGCCCCGGTTTGGCTACAAATCCGGCAGCCTGTTCAAGCGCATAAGCGGTATTCAGCAAATCGCCCTCCTCCCACGGACGCCCGATCAGTTGCAGACCCAGCGGCAAGCCTTGGGCATCCAGCCCGGTGGGCACGCTGACGCCCGGCAGACCGGCCAGGTTCACCGTCACGGTGAACACGTCGTTCAGGTACATTTTCACCGGATCGTCTTCGTTCATCTCGCCCAGACCAAAGGCCGAGGACGGCGTCGCGGGCGTCAGGATCGCATCCACACCGGCGGCAAAGACGTCATCGAAGTCTTTCTTGATCAGCGCGCGCACCCGGCGGGCGCGGTTGTAGTAAGCGTCGTAGAAACCCGCCGACAGCACATAGGTGCCAACCATCACGCGGCGCTGCACCTCGTGGCCAAAACCCTCGGCGCGGGTTTTTTCGTACATCTCGGTGATGCCATCCCCGGCGGCCAGCGTGGCGCGGTGGCCATAGCGCACCCCGTCATAGCGGGCCAGGTTACTGGAGGCCTCGGCGGGCGCGATCACGTAATAGGCAGGCAGCGCGTATTTGGTGTGCGGCAGCGAGATATCGACGATCTCGGCGCCTGCATCCTTCAGCATCGCGGTGCCATCATCCCACAGTTTCACGATCTCATCAGGGGTGCCATCCAGACGGTACTCCTTGGGGATACCGATCTTTTTGCCCTTGATATCACCGGTCAGCATCGCCTCGAAATTCGGGACAGCCAGATCGGCGCTGGTGCTGTCCTTGGCGTCGTGGCCCGACATCGCCTCCAGCATGATCGCGGCGTCGCGCACGGATTTCGTCATCGGCCCGGCCTGATCCAGAGACGACGCAAAGGCGACAATGCCCCAACGCGAACAACGGCCATAGGTGGGCTTGATCCCCACGGTGCCGGTGAAGGCACAGGGCTGACGGATCGACCCGCCGGTATCGGTGCCGGTCGCGGCCAGACACAGGTCCGCCGCCACAGCCGAGGCCGACCCACCGGACGAGCCACCGGGCGTCAGCGGGGTGTCATCATTGCCGCGGCGCCACGGGTTCACCGCGTTGCCGTAAACGCTGGTTTCGTTCGAGCTGCCCATGGCGAATTCATCCATGTTCAGCTTGCCCAGCATGACCGAGCCTGCATCAAACAGTTTGCTGGTCACGGTGGATTCGTATTCGGGCTTGAAGCCTTCCAGAATGCCGCTGGCGGCCTGGCTGGGTACGCCCTTGGTGCAGAACAGATCCTTGATGCCGACGGGCAGGCCGCACATGGCCGGCGCATCGCCCGCCGCCAGACGCGCATCCGCGGCCTTGGCCTGCTCCAGCGCGATCTCGGGGGTTTTGTGCACGAAAGCGTTCAATTCGCCCGCGGCCTCGATGGCGGACAGGCAGGTTTCGGTCAGCTCGACCGAGGTCACATCCTTGGCGCGCAGTTTATCGCGGGCCTCGGCCAGGGTCAGTTTGTTCAGATCAGACATTACTCAACCACCTTGGGAACCGCGAAAAAGCCTTCACGCGCGTCGGGCGCGTTTTTCAGAATCTTGTCCTGATAGCCGCCATCCGTCACCACATCTTCGCGACGTTTCAGACGCATGGGCGTGACCGAGGTCATCGGCTCTACGCCCTCAACATCCACCTCGTTCAGCTGCTCGATGAAGCCCAGGATGGTGTTGAATTCATTTGCCAGCGCGGGCAATGCGTCGTCTTCCACCTTGATGCGGGCCAGCTTGGCCACTTTTGCGGCGGTCTGCGTGTCGATCGACATCGGCAAGTCTCCGTTTTTCAGTCTTTGTTGCGTTTAACGCGCGGTCCCGCTGTCCGCAAGCGTCGCCCCGTGCCCAGTCCGCTTCCGTGACGAAAAATGTTTTACGGCTATGCAAAACCCAATTCCGCGCTGGCACAAGGCACGACCCGTGCTAGGCTTTGATCAAACGTGCTGTTGAGGAGGAGTGAAAATGAAAATCACCTGGCTGGGCCATTCCGGGTTCCGAATCGAAATCGAAGACCAGGTCCTGTTGATCGACCCCTGGATAACCGGCAACCCGATGTTCCCAGAGGACAGTCGTGATACGGCCATCAAAGGCGCGACGGCGATCCTGCTGACCCACGGCCACGGCGACCACATCGGTGACACCCTTCCCATCGCCAAGGAGCTGAACATTCCCGTGATCGGCATTTATGACCTGATGAGCCATTGGGAAGCCACCGAGGGCATCCAGACCGTGGGCTTTAACAAAGGGGGGACGGTCAGTCAGGGCGATGTGCGCATCACCATGGTGAACGCGGTGCATTCGTCCTCGATGGGCGGTAAGGATGGCCCGATCTATTGCGGGTCCGAGGCGGGGTTCATGATTTCGGGCGAGGGTCACACGATCTATGTCAGCGGTGACACGGATGTGATGGCCGACATGAAGATCTTTAACGACCTGCACAAACCTGACATCGGCATTCTGTGCTCGGGCGGGCATTTCACCATGGACATGAAACGCGCGTCTTATGCGGCCAAGACGTTTTTTGACTTCACCACTGTGATCCCCTGTCACTACCGAACCTTTCCACTGCTGGAACAATCGGCCGCGCTGATGAAGGAAGAACTGCAAGGCGTAAACGTGATCGAACCTCAGGTGATGGTGCCGATCGCGCTGTGATCACCGCCTTTGGGCAAAGAAAGTCTTCAGCAGCGCCTCGGATTCTGGGGCGCTGATACCATCGTAGACCTCGGGGGTATGGTGGCACTGCGGGTGACGGAAAATACGCGGGCCTTGGGCGATACCGCCGCTTTTGGGGTCAGCCGCGCCGTAATACACCCGCGCGATCCGGGCCGCTGAAATGGCCGTGGCGCACATCGGGCATGGCTCGAGCGTGACATACAGATCATACCCCGGCAGCCGTTCCGAGCTCAGCGCTGCGCAGCCCTCTCGGATCACCAGAATCTCGGCATGGGCGGTGGGGTCGGACAATTCACGCGTGCGGTTGCCAGCCCGCGCCACGATCTCTCCGTCCGGGGACACCAGCACGGCGCCCACCGGCACCTCGCCGCGGTCGGCGGCGGCGCGCGCCTCTTCCAGCGCTTGATCCATGTAGCTGCGAAACACCATTCCCTGTCTTTGCCCGTCATTGAACGCTTTCGCAATGGGGGGAAATGGTATAGCTGACAGGCTTGCCCCAGTTTCGGAACCGATCCATGACCAATTCCACGCCCCCCAAAACGCCCGAAGGCGACCGTATCGCCAAGGTCATTGCCCGCGCGGGCCGCGCCAGCCGCCGTGAGGCCGAGCGCCTGATCGAACAGGGCCGCGTCACCGTCAACGGCAAGACAATTGACAGCCCGGCGCTGAACGTGACGGCCTCGGACCGGGTCACCGTGGACGGGCAACCCCTGGCCGAACCCGAACCTGCGCGCGTGTGGATGTACCACAAACCCAAAGGCCTGGTGACCACCAACAGCGACGAACAGGGCCGCGAGACGATCTTTGACGCCCTGCCCAAAGAGCTGCCGCGTGTCATGACCGTCGGCCGACTGGATTTGAACTCCGAAGGGCTGTTGCTGCTGACGAATGACGGCGAGCTGAAGCGCAAACTGGAGCTGCCCAGCACCGGCTGGCTGCGCAAATACCGTGTTCGCGTCAATGGCCGCGTCTCCGAAGAGATGCTGGAACCGCTGCGCAAGGGCTTGACCTATGAGGGCATCAAATACCTGCCCATGGACGTCTCGTTGGATCGTCAGCAAGGGGCGAATGCCTGGCTGACCGTCGGCCTGCGTGAAGGTAAAAACCGCGAGATCCGTCGCACGATGGAGGCCATTGCCCTGTCCGTGAACCGGCTGATACGCGTGTCTTACGGCCCGTTCCAGCTGGGCCAGCTGAAACAAGGCGCGGTCGAAGAAATCCGCCGTAAAGTGCTGCGCGACCAATTGGGCATGCCCGCCGAGGACAACACCGGCGAGGCGCGCAAAGCCGCTGGCAAGAAATTCGTCCGCCGCAAGCCGCGTACAGGTGATTTCGGCGGCCCCGGACAGCCCGGAAAACCCGGTGGCTCGGGCCGGTCTCAGGCTGGCGAGCCCAAGGGGAAACCCCGTCGTGGCAGCTCGGCCGCGGATCCAAGTGCGCAACTGGGCAACCGCCCGTCGCGTGGGGGCAAACCCGGCGGACCAGCGCGCGGACGCCCGCCCAAGCGTAAGTGACGCCGTCGCCTTAATCTTCCCCCTAGTATCAGCCCGCGCGATCTCCTACGTTTCAGGTGGAGCAACATGTGGGGAATGATGTCTGATACCGGTCTACAAAAGCTGGCGTTTGTGCTGCTTGTCATATTGATCCTCTACGTCTCGATCGCAGGAGGCGTCTGAGGTGGCTCAAAGATACGGTGGGAAATTCAGCCCCGAGGGCAGCGACGCGCCCAAATCAGCCACTGCCAAACCCGGCGGCACTTTCCGTGCGGCCCGGCGCACCCGCGCTGGCGGTCGGGTGAACCTGCTGTTTCTGGCCCCCCTGCCCCTGATCTGGTCCGCTTTCGGGAATGGTCCCACGGCGCTGGTATTGAACCTGGTCGCGCTTGGTGTGTTGTTGCTGGCCGCTTGGCTGACCCGCGAAGGGTTGCTGGCACAAGAGGCCTTTGAGGCGCGCACCGTCGCCCGCCGCCCGGCCTTTCCGCGCAAAATTGCAGGGTCCATGCTGACCGGTCTGGGTCTGGGCCTGGCTGGTTTCGCCGCGACTGGCGGTATTGTCGAACCTGTCGTCTATCTGGTGATCGGCGCGGCTCTGCATATGCTGTCATTCGGTCTGGATCCCATGAAAAACAAGGGGATGGAGGGCGTAGACACCTTTCAATCCGACCGCGTCGCCCGTGCTGTGGACGAGGCCGAGGACCACCTGAGCGCCATGACCGATGCGATGAAACGCGCTGGTGACCGACAGATGATCGCCCGGCTGGAGCAATTTCAGATCACCGCCCGCGACCTGTTTCGCACGGTCGAAAACGACCCGCGCGACCTGACTGCGGCGCGAAAATACCTGTCCGTCTATCTGATGGGCGCCCGCGACGCGACGATCAAGTTCGCTGACATCTATGCCCGCACCGGCGACACGCAGGCGCGTGACGATTACGCGGCGCTTTTGGATGATCTTGAGCAGAATTTCGCCGCTCGCACAGAAAAACTGTTGCTGGACGACCGCAGCGATCTGAATATCGAGATCGACGTGCTGCGCGACCGGCTGAAACGCGAAGGTCTGACCTCGCATTAACGATTTAACGGATACCGAGAGGGAACATCATGTCCGGAACGATTCAGCAGAAAGCTCAGGAAACACTGGCCTTGGTCGAAGAGGTCAACGCTGTCATCCTGCCCGACCCCACAAAGGCCGACGAGGTCGTGACCATTGAACAGGCCGAACCCGCCACAACCGAGGAAATCCGCGCGCGGATGGACGAGCTGGACATGTCCGACACCGGCTCGATCGTGCATTTCGGCTCGGCCGCGCAGGCGGAATTGCAAGAGATCAGCCAGGCGATGTTGCAGGACGTGCGCAACAAGGATGTGGGCCCAGCGGGCGACAGCCTGCGCGAGATTGTAACGACGATCCGGGGGTTCTCGATCAGCGAGCTGGACGTGCGTCGCGATCGCAGCTGGTGGGAAAAATTGATTGGGCGCGCTGCTCCTTTCGCGAAATTCACCGCGCGATTTGAAACGGTGCAAGGCCAGATCGACAAGGTCACCGATGACCTGCTGAAACACGAACATGTGCTGCTAAAAGACATCAAGTCGCTGGACCTTCTGTACCAGAAAACCTTGGCCTTTTATGACGAATTGGCGCTGTATATCGCTGCTGGCAAGGCCAAGCTGGACGAGCTGGACAGCAAAGACATCCCCGCTAAAGAGGCCGAAGTTCAGGCCGCTCCCGAGGCCGAGCAGGTCATGAAAGCGCAAGAGTTGCGCGACCTGCGCGCAGCCCGTGACGATCTGGAACGCCGCGTGCATGACCTGAAACTGACCCGTCAGGTGACGATGCAATCGCTGCCCTCGATCCGGTTGGTGCAGGAAAATGACAAGTCGCTGGTGACCAAGATCAACTCGACCCTGGTGAACACCGTGCCGCTGTGGGAAACCCAGTTGGCGCAGGCCGTCACCATCCAGCGCAGCGCCGAGGCCGCGAGTGCCGTGCGCGAGGCCAACGATCTGACCAACGAACTGCTGACTGCAAACGCCCAAAACCTGCGCGAAAGCAACAAGATGATCCGCGAAGAAATGGAGCGCGGTGTCTTTGATATCGAGGCCGTGAAACAAGCGAATGCCGATCTGATCGCCACGATTAACGAAAGCCTTCAGATTGCGGACGACGGCAAAGCCAAACGCGCCGCCGCCGAAGAGGACCTGAAGAAAATGGAGATCGAGCTGCGCGACACGCTGGCTGCGGCCAAGGCGCGTAAAGACGGGGTTGGCGACACCGCCAGCACCTCGGTCCCCGAGGCATAATCACGCGTGAAGGTAAACAGGATCATAAAAACCATAGCAGCGGGGGCCGTCCTGGCCCTTGCTGGCTGCGTTGAAACCACCGCTCCGACCAAGCCAGGACAGGGGGCGACGCTGGCGCAACCCTCGGCACAAAGCCGGGCGCTGAGCACCTATTATGCCCGGCTTCAGGCTGACCTTCTGGTGCAAGGGTTGCTGCGCACCGATGGTGGTGGACCGGACACGCCCTATTCCGCTGCGATGCTGGCGCGAAACTTTGAAAAGATCGCGTTTTTCGATGAATACGAACGCGGCGCTGGCCTCCAAGCCTCGCGCGCGGGCGCAGGTGTGCTGCGCCGTTGGAAAGGCCCCGTCCGTGTCGCCGTGCAATTCGGTCCTGACGTGCCCAAGGCACAACAAACGCAGGATATGGCGACCGTTTCAAACTATGTCGCGCGGTTGCAGCGTGTGACCGGTCACCCAATCACGATGCGGGCGCAAGACGCCAATTTCCACGTCTTGATCATGTCCGAAGACGACGGCCCCACCACCCTGGCGCGGGTCCGTCAGATCGTTCCGAATATCAACCCGGCCTCGTTGCAGATCATCCAGAATATTCCGCGCTCGATCCACTGTCTGGTGCTGGCCTTTTCCGAGGCCCAGGCGGATCACCACTATGCCAAAGCCATCGCGATCATCCGCTCTGAACACCCTGATTTGTTGCGCAAATCCTGCGTCCACGAAGAGATCGCCCAAGGTCTGGGTCTGGCCAATGACAGCCCCGCCGCGCGGCCCTCGATCTTTAACGATGACGATGAATTTGCCCTGCTGACGACCCATGATGAAATGCTGCTGAAAATACTCTATGATCGACGGCTTCATGCGGGTATCAGCGCCGAGGCTGCACGCCCCATCATCCGCCAAATCGCCCGCGAACTGACCGGCGGATCCAGCTGAACCAAGGAGGCCCGACAATGGGTATTTTCGATTTCCTGACCGGAGAATTCATCGACGTTATCCATTGGGTCGATGACACCCGCGACACGATGGTCTGGCGGTTCGAGCGNNACGAGATCAAATACGGCGCCAAGCTGACCGTCCGCGAGGGCCAGGCCGCCGTGTTCATTCACGAAGGCCAGCTGGCCGATGTCTTCACCCCCGGTCTGTACATGTTGGAAACCAACAACATGCCGGTTCTGACCACGTTGCAGCACTGGGATCACGGCTTTAAATCTCCGTTCAAATCCGAGGTCTATTTCGTCGACACCACTCGGTTCAGCGATCTGAAATGGGGCACGAAAAACCCCATCATGCTGCGCGACCCTGAATTCGGCCCGACCCGCATTCGCGCCTATGGCACCTATTCGGTGCGCGTCAGCGACCCCGCATTGTTCCTGACCGAGATTGTCGGCACGGATGGTGAATTCACCATGGACGAGATCAGTTTTCAGGTGCGCAATGTCATCGTTCAGGAATTCTCGCGCGCGATTGCCGCCTCGGGGATTCCGGTTCTGGACATGGCGGCGAATACCGCAGATCTGGGCAAGCTGATTGCCGCTGAAATCTCGGGCACGATTGCGGAATATGGTCTGTCGATCCCGGAATTGTACATTGAAAACATTAGTTTGCCCCCAGCGGTCGAGGCCGCTTTGGACAAGCGCACCTCGATGGGTTTGGCCGGTGATCTGGGCAAATTCACCCAGTATTCCGCAGCCGAGGCCATGACAGCCGCCGCCAAAACTCCGAATTCCGGCATGGGGGCCGGCTTGGGGATGGGCATGGGCATGGCAATGGCGCAGCAGATGGCCAATCCGGGCCCCTGGGGGCCTCGGCCCACTGCGGTCGCCCCTGCCGTCGCGCCGCCTCCTCCCCCTGTCGAAAAAGTGTGGCACATCGCCGAAGACGGTCAAACCAAAGGTCCCTACTCCAAGGCATCGTTGGGTCGCATGGCCGCAGATGGCGGCCTGACTCGCGAAACTTTTGTTTGGACCGCGGGCCAAGACGGCTGGAAGCACGCCGATGATGTCACGGAACTGGCGCAGCTTTTCACAGTGATGCCGCCTCCACCGCCGATGGGCTAAACCGGGACATTTGCAAACATGACCCGGATTTCACGCGGCCCCGACTGCGAAAACACCGCCAAAAGCCTGCGGATCGAAGAGATCGCCCTGGCCCTGATGGGTGCGGGCGATTTGCCTGACCAATACCTGTCCGAAGGCGCCATCTGGGACCGAACCGACGGTGCAATCTCGGGGCGCAACGCCATTCAGGCCACGCGCGCCACCCTGCCCCACTGCGACACGATCCGAGTCGATCAGGTGGTGAGCCATGGCAAGGCTGGCACGGCCTCGGGGCTGGTCACGCGAGCGGGTCAGGGCACACACCTGTTTTGCCATGTGATCCGGTTCACCTCGTCCTCGGCCCAGACCATCGCGCAGGTGGTTAGCTTTGAACATGCAGAGCGCTCAAATGACAGAAAACGCTGATAACCCCTTGGATGAACATCGTTTTCCCTGCGATCAATGCGGGGCCGATATGCGGTTCGACCCAGGCGGATCGCAACTGATTTGCGACCATTGCGGGGCCACAGAGCCCGTCACGGATACTGGTCCCTGGACGGGCGGTGCAATCCGCGAGCTGGACTTCAAGCAAGCCCTGAACAACCTGCTGCCGGCCCAAGAGATCGAAGAAACGCGGGTCACAAAATGCCCGAACTGCGGGGCTCAGGTCGAGTTCAACGAAGTCGATCACGCGCTGGAATGTCCGTTTTGCGCGACCCCCGTCGTCACCGATACCGGTACGCACCGACACATCAAACCGCGCGGCGTGCTGCCCTTTGTTCTGGACGAAAAACAATCTCGTGACGCGATGAACCGCTGGCTGGGCAAGCTGTGGTTCGCCCCCAACGGGTTGCAGGAATACGCGCGCAAGGGGCGCAAAATGGACGGCATTTATGTCCCTTACTGGACCTTTGATGCGGACACGAAATCCAGTTATCGCGGCGAACGGGGGACCCGATATCAGGAAACCCGGACGGTGATGCGTGATGGAAAACGCGAAAAGGTGACTGTGACGAAAATCCGCTGGCGACCGGCCTCGGGGCGGGTCGCGCGGTTCTTTGACGACGTGCTGGTGCTGGCCTCGCGCAGCTTACCGCGCAAATACACCGATGCATTGGAGCCGTGGGATCTGTCCGCACTAGAACCGTATCAGCCGCATTTCCTGGCCGGGTTTCGGGCCGAGGGCTATGCGGTAGAACTGGACGAAGGCTTTGATCACGCGAGGGCCAAGATGAACCGGGTGATCGAGCGTGACGTACGTTTTGACATCGGCGGAGACCAGCAACGCGTCCATGATATCCAAACCCAAATCAGCGATGTGACCTTTAAACATGTGCTGCTTCCGGTCTGGCTGGCCGCCTACAAATACCGGGGGAAAACCTATCGGTTCGTGGTGAACGGTCAAACGGGCCGCGTGCAGGGCGAACGCCCCTGGTCCGCGTGGAAGATAACATTTGCCGTCATTCTGGGCCTGATCGTGGCTGGAGTTGCAGGATACTTTATCGCTCAAAATCAATAACATGACCTTGGGGAGGGGACATGACAGAAGAATTCGAAGCGTTTAACGCGCTGATGCATAGTCGGCATTCATGCCGGGGTTTCAAACCCGATCCGGTGCCGAAAAAGGTGGTCGAACAGATCACCATCGCCGCCGCGCGAGTGCCCACCTGGTGCAACGCGCAGCCCTGGCAACTGCACATCACCCAAGGGGCCGAAACCCACCGTTTCCGCACCGCGTTGCAAAAGGCCGCGACCACTCAGACGCCTCAGCCGGAAATGTCCTGGCCCCGCCGTTACGAGGGTGTCTATAAGGACCGGCGCCGCACCTGCGGGTTTCAGCTCTACGAGGCCGTGGGCGTGGCGCGTGGTGATCGCGCTGCCTCGGCCGCGCAGATGATGCAGAACTATGCGCTGTTCGGCGCGCCCCATGTGGCGATTGTCACGTCCGAGGCCGACTTGGGCCCGTATGGCGCAATGGATTGCGGCGGTTTTGTCGCGGCCTTTACCATCGCCGCCCAAGCGGCCGGTGTCGCCACCATCGTACAGGCTGCAATCGCCGGCTTTGCCCCAACAGTGCGCACATTTTTCGCCATCCCGGAAACCCGAAACATCCTGTGCGCCATCTCTTTTGGATATGAAGATCCAGACCACCCTGCCAATGGCTTTCGCACAGAACGCGCTGCGGTCGATGACGTGATCAGTTGGCACGAATAAACGAAAAGGAACCCTCATGAGAGCGCTTCTACAACGGGTGACATCCGCCTCGGTCTCGGTCGAGGATCAGGTCATCGGCCAGACCGGTCCGGGCCTGTTGGTCCTGATCTGCGCGATGCAGGGCGACACCGAGGCACAGGCCGACAAACTGGCCGCCAAGATCGCCAAACTGCGAATCTTCAAGGACGAAGCGGGCAAAATGAACGGCTCGCTTCGCGATATCGGGGGATCGGCATTGGTGGTCAGCCAGTTCACCTTGGCCGCTGACACGTCGCGCGGGAACCGACCGGGGTTTTCATCGGCCGCCTCTCCGACTGATGGCGCGCGCCTGTACGAATACTTTGCGGCAAGGCTGGCAAGCGAAGGCATCCCCGTTGAAACGGGCCAATTCGGCGCGGATATGGCTGTTTCGCTGGTCAATGACGGGCCTGTCACGATCTGGATGGACGTTTAGGACCCCTGAAAAAGCTGACGCGGGAACCTCCCAGCTCCCGCGTCGTGCTTTGCCCAACCGTCAGACGGTCAGTAGGCATGACTTCACGTCCACAACTGCCTCAACAGGTTTCCCTGCGCCATCCACACCCCTCAATGCGTCAGGCTCGCGGCATCGCTCCCACGTTTGGTCACATCCGGCGGGTCGATCTAACACCACGGGATCAGACCCGGCCGCACCTTGATCGTCAGACGATCATATCCCCCCGAGTCGATCAACAGGAATTTTTTGACCGGCGAAAATTACCCTGCGTCTTGAAATCCCTTCGAGCAGAAATTTTTTATAGGACTTTGTTGCACAAATCAGTTGAAGGCCGGGTTGAGCCTTTCCCCGGACAGCCTCACCCCACGGCTTCCGTTACCGGTATGCAGAGTGCTGTGGAGCCGTTCAGCACGGCGACACAGATCTAGAATTCAGCGGCCTGATGGTCGAGACGCCCCGGGCGGCCGGGTGCTGGCCCAGCAGCTTCACACAATGCAGTTTGGTCTTGTCGCGGCTTTGGCAGTGAAATCCAGCTCCATCATCTCCAGGTCCTCCGGCCGAAATGTTTCGGCGCGCGCGGTGGTTCCCCCTATCCCTCAACCACAAAAGAAAGGACAATCCATGTCTGACGATCAAACCAACCGCCCCGCCGAGACCCTGCGCGAAGGGTCTTTGAAGGCCGCAACCTAGCGCCATGAGAGTGACAAGGTCCTAACACTGGCCCGCGATCAGGGCGGGAATCTGCACGACACCTCCAGCTTCAGCGCCCAAGACATGCTGCGCCTCGTCGAACCCACCTGCCCTACAGTTTCGGCCCTGAACCTACCTTCGCGTGGCTGTTAGATTCTGCGTTTGCAGTCTGTCAAAACGGAAATTAGCTGCGATCCCGAAATTGGTTTTTGTCGAACAGCTCAATAACCTGCACAAATACTGCACGAAAAACCCCGGCAACTGCAAAACTCGCCCCGGTAGCGTGCACATGATGAGCCCATAGTCATTCCAATGAAGACGGAAATCGTTGGAGGGATAGATGCGCAACCAACTTGTAATAAATGGCGTGCCGAAGCGTATTCGTTTGGACGGATGGTGGCTTAGTCAAGACAGCACCTGTGAGACGGGGCATTCCCGCGTTCAAGACGCTTCAAATCCATCAGCAACCACCTTCAGGTGCCAAGGTCGTGTTGGAATCTCTGAAAGGCGAGGAGATGATGAATGAACTCATCGGCCAGTTCCCAAGGACAAAGTGGATTGTCCCGGCACGCCATTGAATAAACGGCGTTTGAACCGCCTGACCTGTCTGGTTGACGTAGGTGCGGGACAGGACTCTTTGACGACTTGATCTGACTTAGCGCCGGTTCATCGTTCTGCGCCATGCCAGTGTGGGCAGAAGTTGGTGGGTTTTATGAGGCTCGTTCTTGCCCCCGACGATCGCGGTTATGACCTCTGCAATTTCGGCATAGGGCTGTGCATAGGATGTAAGGTCATAGGCAGACCATTGCGCTTGCTCCACATCGTCAAAACCCAAGATGCAATAGTCATCCGGGGCTCTTAGCTGGAAATCGTCGCGCGCGGCATCGATCACACCAAACGCCAAAAGATCATTGGCGCAGAATATGCCATCGGGTCGCTCAGCGCCCAGGAACAAATCTCTGGCGGCCAATTGACCTGTCTCATAGGTCGTCGAAGCACCGCGCCAGATGTCTACGGCAATCCCGCGCGAACTCAGAGAACCGGCCAGACAGGTTTCGCGCCCGATGATACTCGGCGTGCGGGCCTTGCGGGACACAATCGCGACCCTTTTGCAATTGGCCTGCTCAAACAAGGCCGCAGCTTGCTCCATCGCTTTTTCATAGTCATTGCGGATATGATGCACATTCGGCAGATTTTCGTCGCGGTTGACGAGGATGACTTTCTGGCCCGCATCAACACAGCGCTGCACCAGGTCCGCTGGCGGCGCCCCGGAAATGACGACGCTCGCCGCTGCGCGATAGTTGAGCGCCTGTTCGAGCGCGTCAGCCGCGTTGTCGGGCCGGTCCCCGACATTGATCAAGATGATGATCCGCCCGGCCTTTTGCAGCTCAAGCGTCAGCGTATCCAGCAATTGCGCGTGATAGGGTTTCTTGAGCGTTGAAACCAAAATGCAAATCGGCCGGCTTTCCTCTTTGGACAGCCCCCGAGCCAGATGATTGACGTGATAGCCAAGCGTTTGCGCCGCTTTGACGACCTTTGCCCTTGTCGCAGGAGACACGCTAGCGCCATCCGTAAACGTGCGCGACACCGCAGAACGGGACACGCCGGCCAACTCGGCAACATCCGCTGCCGAAGGTTGGCGTCTTTGTGCGAAGCTGAGCTTATCTGGCTTTGGCATCTCTCAAAATCTTTACCTGCTTGGCAACACGCATAGCTGCCTCGATCAATACATCTTTTGGCGCGCTCGGCCACTCTTTCGGGTCAAGCTGTCGATATTCGCGCACATGGGCAATTGCATCAGACAGGGTTGGGTATTTCTCGGGACGTTCCAGATGCATGTAAAGCGCCACGAGCGTCACAGAGCGAGAGCGCCCCCCCCGGCAATTCACCAAGACATTGCCGCCATCGTCCCAAGGGTAGCTCACTTTCTGAGGCAGCTTCTGCGCGATCAATCCCCGCAATTGAAAATAGCCTGCCAGCAGCAAATCATCGGGATTGCCCGGCCCATCGACCATACCCAATTTGAAGTACTTCACACCGGACCAACCGAAGGTTTGATTTTGGCAATCTGCGGCGGGTTTCTCAACCATATTGATATCAAGGTTGATGGCGCAATTGAGCACGTTCGTCACGCCATGTTTGGCCAAAAGCTCAGGATCACTCGCCGCTTGGCGATTGCCGATATAGATATCTGCGCCGTTATAATCCGTGTCGATAAGGTGCATCGGCGCGCGGCCGACATCGGCTTCGGCAAATATCATTTTCATCGTGCCTTTGTCTGTTTTCGGATCGAGCTCGTTCATGACATCCCCCCATTTGCGAATTGAAGAGCCTCGTCCAGCACGTCAACAATGCTGGGCGTCGAGGCCCTGACTGGGCCCGGCGTTTTCAGCGCGTCCAGGCCTGCCGGAAAGGGCAAAACCGTGCCGCCCGCTTCGGCCACCAAAAGCATACCCGCAAGACAGTCCCAACAGTTCATTTGGGCCTCTAGGTACCCGTCCGAACGCCCTTCGGCCACCCAAGCCAAAGCCAAAGCACCCGAGCCCGAACGACGAATATTTGCACCCGATGAAATGACATGGCGTTGCGCCTCAAGATAGCCATCCAACGGATGACGACGCGACCACCCCATTTCAACGCAGGCGGTTTCAATAGACGGTGTTTTGGTGACGGAAATTGCCGCCCCGTTTTTGGTCGCGCCATGGTCTTTGCGCGCAAACCAAAATTCACCAGTAACCGGATGAATGATCGCGCCCAAAACCGGGATCGCGTCGACACAGAAGGAAATACAAACGCAGAAATGCGGCACGCCGCGCGCAAAATTTGCCGTGCCGTCAATCGGGTCGATGATCCACATGACCGTTGTCGGCTCGCCGCCGACTTCCTCGCCCAGAATGCCATCTTCGGGGAAAGCCGCGCCGATGTGCTTGCGAATAAGCTGTTCGACCGCCTCATCCGTTTCGGTCAGAAAGTCCTGTGGACCTTTGAGGGTGAAACTGCCGGCCGTACGGTTTTCAAACCCCACTCGGGCCGCCTCTGCTGCGATTGGGGCCAGCTGGCGCAAGAACGTTTCACGCGCGTCTAAATCTAGTGTCATTCTTTTTCTTTCAAAAATTGCCCGAGGATGGATCTCCTCGGGCTCTTTGATTTCATGTCCGCCCCTTAGAAGACGCGGAAAACCGATTTAGCTGCCTGAGCGTGCAAGCAACCAAATGTCCTGCCAGTCCTGACGCGAGTTCCAATCGTCGCCCGAAGTCGCCGTGTTGTATTCCCAGATATCATCAAGGAAGGCTTCAAAGCCGGATGGTTCGCCCGCAGGAACGCCATGGCTTGTGTTGCTCGCCATTTTTCCGTCGATCGCTTGCGGCGCCCAACCTTCTGCGGTCAGCATGTAATGCACAAAGAGCTTCGCCGCATTCGGGCTATCCGTGCCTTTGGTCACCATCATGAATTTAGGAGTGCGCAGGCCAATCATTGGCTCCATTGATGCGCAGATACCCAGCTTCATGCCGTCCTCATTGTCGCGGTATTTCGCGGTGGACATGATCCCGACAAAGTTCTCGGTCGCATCAGGCGATCCAACGGCGGCGGCAACATCACTATCCGAGGTGGTCAGCAACGGCCTGTTGGCGGCCAGCGCGGACACCCATGCTTCTGTCGCAGTGGCATAGTCTGTTTTCAGCTCTTCACCAGTGTGCGCTTTATAGGCCGCGGCGATGGTGTCATCGTGGTGCATGGCGAATTGGTTGAACCAGTCGGTGTAGGCCGGTTTGACAAGAGGGTCAGGCATGGTCACACGGCCCGCCCATTCGGCCTCGGTGAGTTCCCAGATATTGGAGACGGGGCAGCTGTCGTTCAGCGCGGTGTTGTAGCTCCAGACGATCGGAGAGACAGAGACCACCAGCGGGTCTTGCAGATTCTCCGGGATAAACGCGACCATATCGGACGGGACATAGGTGGTGACAAGGTCCTTGTCGATCAGCTGCGATTTGGCCGCTGGCGTGTCAGAGACGATAATCACATCCGCTTGGACGTTATTGGCCTGAGCTTCGCCCGTGATCATGCGAATGGTGGCGGGCGCTTTGGATTTGGTGCCAGCGATCTCGAGGCCATATTTCTTGCCAAAGTTCGCGGCTTGTTTACGGATTTTGCCCGTTGAGTCAAAAACGCTGAGCGCAGGTTCGGATTTTGCCGCTTCCCAAAGCGCGGTTTCGTTGAAGTCTTCTGCCATCAATGGGGCTGCAAAACCCGTGCTGAGCAAAAGCGCGGAAAGAGTGAGAGTTTTCATATCAGATTTCCTGGTTCGGTTTTTTCAGGGTGTCATGTGAAAGAAAGATTAGGTGTACAGAGGGGCGGAAGCCCTTGGTGGTCGGGCTTCTTCTTGAGTTGTTTTGAAAGGACGAAGCGCACGGCGCCGTCCCTGTGCATCAAACAGGTGCAGGCCTTCTGGACGGGCGGCCACAAACACCTGCGCGCCGATTGATAGCTGGGGCCGCAGATGGGTTGTCATCAAAAGGGGCACGGGACTTTCGGGCAGGATCATCTCGACGATCCAGGCGCCACCAGTCGGAATGACGGCTGAAACCTGTGCGGCAAAGCTGCCTGAGCGTTCCTTGGGCAACAGCTCAATGGCCTCAGGGCGCAACGCCAAAACGCCGGGTTGGTTTGCGCTTTGATCTCCGATTAACGCACGCGCGGCATCGCCGTCGGTTGGCAAGATATTGATCGGTGGGTTGCCGATGAATTCCGCGACAAACCGATTTGCGGGCTCATCGTAGATTTCTGCGGCAGTCCCCATTTGCTGCACCTCGCCTTTGTCGACAACGGCGATATGGGTGGCCAGCGTCATCGCTTCCCATTGGTCATGGGTCACAAAGACAATGGTCGTTCCGAATTCACGGTGAAGACGCGACAGCTCGGTGCGCATCTGCAAGCGCAGACTGGCGTCCAAATTCGACAATGGCTCATCCAAAAGCAGAACGTTCGGCGTCAAAGCCAATGTGCGGGCCAGCGCAACGCGCTGCTGCTGACCGCCAGAGAGCTGCGCGGGATAGCGGTTCTCGAGCCCATCAATGCGCAGTTTTTGCACCATTTCCTTGACCCGCGCCACACGATCCGCGCGCGACATCTCCTGCAGCTTGAGGCCAAAGGCGATATTGTCTGCAACCGTCATATGCGGCCAAAGCGCGTAGGATTGAAACACAAGACCCACGCCCCGTTTCTCTGGGGCGACAAAAACGCCCTCTTGGGGGGCATCCACCGCGCGATCGTCAATGGCGATGCGCCCTTCGCTGGCATGTTCCAAGCCTGCGATCATCCGCAAAAGGGTCGACTTGCCGCATCCGGATGGCCCCAGGATGCAGGTGAAAGAGCCATCCTCCACGACCATGTCTATGGCGTTCACCGCTGGCACCATAGAGGCCCCGAAACGCTTGGTCAGTTTTGAAAGGGTGAGTGTTGGCATTTAGCTCTCCAATCCTTGGGCGAGGCCCGTGCCTGTAAGACGGTTGATCAAAAGCGTGCCAAGGAAGGCGATGAGCGAAATCATCAGCACCACCGCATTGGCCGCCTGGGTATAGCCGTAGTCCACCAACCTGATGGAGAAGGTCGTGAGCACATCTGTTGACGGCACGGCCAGCAGGATGAACAGGCTCACGCCTTTGATGCCAGAAATGAAGGGCATCAAAATTCCAACGACCAGCGCATTTTTCTGGATCGGGAAGATGATAGACCGCATCCGGCGCAGCCAGCCAGCTCCGACCATGCGCGCGGCATCTTCGACATCTGCGCCAAGCTGGCTCATGGCTGAAATACCCGCGCGCGAGGCAAAAGGCATTTGATCCGCAATCAAGGCCAGAAGCAAAATCCAGGGCGTGCCATAGAGCGCCGGAACGGGCCCGCGATCTTGGGCAAACCACACCAGGAAAGCAGCAGCAAAGGCGATGCCCGGAACAAGATAGGGAAAAAACGTGATCTGCCGCAAAGCCATGGAGACAAAGCGAATGGGGCTGCGCACCACGGCATAGCCCACCAGCATGCCAAGAATCCCTGCACACAGCGCTGCGGTTCCCACGATGCGAACCGAATTCCATGCCGCTGACCAAAAGACATCTGACAACAGGATGCCTTCGCGCAGGGCGATCGTCGGCAAGTCGGTCCCGATCCAATAGTCAAAGGTGAAATTTGCAGCGTCAAAACGGCCCGGAATATGCATGACTGTTGACAGTGCCAGCGCGCCAAGAGGCAGCAGGACACTGATCACCACCATTGTCAAAGCAATGGCAAAGATCGGCATTTGCCACCGGCCAAGTTGGGTGATGCGCGCCATCGCTCCCTTGCCGCCGATGATGGCAAAACGGCGGGTCTCGCGCATCATCCAGGTGTCAATCGACAAGGTGACAATGCCGATGAGCATCACTACTCCGGCAAAGACGGCCGCCATGCCGTTTTGCTGTGTGCCAATGGCGCGATACAGCGATGTGGCGAGCGTTTCGAACTGCACCGGCAGGCCAAGGACATAGGGCACAGAGAACTCGCCAATCGCATCCGCGAACATCAAAAGGCTGGACGAAAGAACCGCTGGCCGCACAATCGGGAGCACGATCTGCCGCGCGATGACGCCTCGGCCTGCGCCAAGCATCCGCGCGGCCTCTTCAAGCTGGCTGTCCAGTTTTCTCAGCGCGTTGCCCACCAGCAAAATGACAAAGGGGATATAGTTGAGGGTCATGATGACCACGGTCGGCACCGCGCCATAGGCCAGCCAATCGGGCGGCTGCACGCCGAGCGATTGCAAAAATCCGGGTTGACCGCCCAGGGTGGCGTTTTTGAAAATGGTCGTCCACGCCAGCGCAAAGGTCCAGGCTGGCAACATGAACGGCACGATTAGGACGGTCGACAGCCATGTTTTTCCCATCAAATCCGTGCGCACCAAAATCCACGACAAGAACGTGCCGATGATCAGCGCCAGAATCGTGGAAATCCCCGCCACCATCAGCGTGTTCCAAAGCGGTTTGAAGAAAATGATCTTGGACATGCGCGAGGCAAAGGCGCGCTCGACATAGTAGGTTGTGAACGCTCCGTCCTGGACGTGGGTCTTGAGCTCATCGCCCGGCTGGCTGGTTATCACGTCCGAGAACACCATGAACAATGGTGCTGCAATCAACCAACTGAAGACCGCCAACAACAACAAACCGATGAGCACGGATGGCTCATTTACCAGCCTCGTGCTGGCGCGAACCTGAGCTGAACGCTGAGAGATCATAGCGGCGATCATAACGGTCTTTCTGTTGTTCGCCCTGCATTGAAGCGCTGAGCCTGAAGAAGAATCTGTACGCCGTGAGTAAGAAGGGAATGTATCAGTCTCGTGACGGAATCAGTCATTTCTTGCACATATGTGCATTCCTTTATGCGCTGAAAAATATAGGGAAAAAACTAACTTAAAAAAATTTCTGTATTTAAGTTCAGGAAATGATTGAGCAATTTTTCTTGCCGCTTCTGAACCCGAAAAACTGACATAAATATGTTAAGTCCGCCGCGTACCTCGCTGCTGATCCCTGGTCTTGGGGACTTAGAAAACAGAGGAACACACTATGCGCACGCTTGCACTCGCACTTGCTTTAACGCCCGGTTTGGCTTTCGCTGAGCCGCTTGTGGAAACCATCACGCCGAACAACACATTGACAGAAGCCCCGACAGAATGGCTCGGCGCTGAGCCGCATCTGGTCATCATGGGGACGACTTCTGGATTCCCGTTTGATTTTCAATTGATGGACATTGCAAACGCGGATTTGCACGAACTTGAGGTCAAGCGCGAGTATCTGCTCAACGAGACCGACTATTCGCCTTACCAAGAGATTGATTTCGGCATTCAGCTCGTCCTCGAAGGCGTGGCCAAAACCATCGAAGCCAAGCTCGTCCACGCTGATTTCAACAAGCTGGGCGACCTGCCTCAGGCGTTCACATTGCAATCCGCAGAAGAATTCCCAGAAGGCAGCGACGTCTTCACAGAGTTCGAATTTGAATGGGAAGGCAACGGCAATTCCGTCAACGTAGAGCTTGCCGATTGGACCGGCACGGCGACCGTGAACCTTGATGGTGCCAAAGGAAAAGAGCCCTCCGACGAAGGCCTGGTTGGCGGCTACATCAACGCAACCAACGGCGACGACGCTGTAGTGATCTCGTTCACTCTGGATGTGACGGAGTTCGAAGTTGAAGACTAAGATTTTTTCCGCCTTCCTATCTGGCGCGGCCATGTTTTTGGCGACATCTGCAATTGCAGATGTCCCCGAAGCAAAGGTAACCGCCGTCACAGAATCCAAAGCGATCATCGGTGACGCCGACGACCCTGCGATCTGGGTTCATCCAACAAATCCTGAGGCGAGCCTGGTGCTCGGCACAGATAAATACAACGGCCTGCATGTCTTCGACCTTGAAGGCAAAGAAGTTGCTTTCTTTGCAGATGGTGCGCTTAACAACGTGGACATGCGCGCGTTTAACCTGGCAGGCGAAACTGTTTGGCTGGCCTCCGCGACCGAGCGTGATGACGACAACATCGTGTTCTACGTGATCCGCGCAGACGGATCCGTTGAACGGGCCTCGCCGCACGCCTTCCCGGGCATTCCAGACCATCCTGACAAGATCAAAAAGATCTATGGGCATGCGATGGCGCGTGACCCTGAAACAGGACGCGTTTGGGCGCTGGCAAACTTCAAAACCGGCCATGTGGCACAATACGAAGTGCTTGATGACAACGGGCAGCTAAAGCTCGAATTGTCCCGCGTGCTCAAAGTGGAAACACAGCCCGAAGGCATGGTGGCCGACGACAAGCTGGGCCATCTCTATGTGGGCGAAGAAGATGTGGCGATCTGGCGTTTCCCGTTGCTCCCCGAGGCCGGGGACGAGGCAGAGCGCATCGCATCTATCCCATCGGAATGTTTCCCGCGCGACGACATCGAGGGGTTGACCTTCTATGACGGCGCAGAAGGGCGCTACCTTGTGGCCTCTTCCCAGGGTATTCACCGGGCGGTATTTTTCCCGGTTGTGGACGGCAAGGTCGAAGACTGCGCAGGCATGATCGAGGTCGCCGCTGGCGCAGTTGATGGCGTGACGGAAACAGATGGCCTGGACATCGTTTCAGCCCCTCTTGGCCCAAAATATCCAAAAGGCATGCTGGTTATGATGGACGATCAGAACGAAGAGTTCACCACGAACTTCAAGTTTATTTCAGCAGCTGACGTCCTTGAGGCCCTGTCTCTAAAGTAAAAAATGAAACGCACAGCGTCAAAGGCGCTGTGCGTTTCGTCGCCGTGCGTGGGCTACTAGGGCCCTTTCTAGAAATCCCCTAATTTGGGATGGCGGAAATACAGCGCAAGCTCAGAACACCTCAGCAGGCCGACCAGATTGGTATTACCCGCAAAGCAAACCGGCAGTGAATCTCGGGATGCGGCTACTCAATGAGTGGATGACTTCGCTAACTCAGCGAATGGCCGTTTCGACGGGCGGCACCGCAGCATTTGGACGCCGTGATGACAGGTCGCTATCGGTTGATGTGAAGGAACGCTGACCAAGGGAACCATTCAAAAATTTGATGTCTGAAGACGTCGTGGATTTGATTGGCCTCCATTTGGATAAATCGTTGAATGGCTTCGATCGAAAGGCTTTCGTCGCATCAATCGTTCCTCTTTTGGAGGAGCTGGAGCTCAAACAACGTGTGCAGCTGATTTCTGAGAAAATGCTCGCGGTGTTACCCACGAATACTGAGGAGCGTAACGCGATACTCGTCGGCATGTTGCATCCCGATACGCTTACGAGCGCAAGTGAGACAAGCTCAGAACACGGTATGTGTGGTTGGGGCGTGTGGCCGCTTACCGATGTGATAGGACGTTCAGGCCTGACTGCCTTCAACCACTCGATGGAGGCCCTCCGCGAGATCACGATGCGGGGAACGTCTGAGTTTGATGTCCGCCCCTTAATTGCAGCAGACCCTGATCGCGCGCTAAATATTATGCTTGGCTGAGCCAAAGACGACAACGAACACGTCAGGCGATTGGCAACAGAAGGCTCCCGTCCACGATTGCCGTGCGGCATGCGATTACATGCCTTGGTCGCCGATCCCACCAAAACGCTTCCCATTCTTGAAGTCTTGCGAGATGATCCATCTGAGTATGTACGGCGCTTTGTTGTGAACCATCTCAACGGCATCGCCAAAGATCATCCCGATCTCGTGGCCAACATTGCGCGCAATTGGATGATGCACGCGTCGAAAGATCGGGAAAAGTTGATCCGTCATGCCTGCCGTAGCTTGGTCAAGCAGGGGCATAGCGCAACACTGGCCGTGTTTGGTGTTTTGCCGCCAGCGATCGGCATGCCGCAAATCGAGATCAATCCGCGAAAAGTCGTCTTGGGAGACGCGTTAACGTTTGATGTTACCTTTAGTTCCACGAGCGCGAAGCCTCAAAAACTCATTATTGACTATGCGATCCACCACTGCAAAGCGAATGGAACGCTAGTTCCCAAAGTGTTCAAGTGGAAACAATCGACCTTATCCTCGAACGAGACACGTCGACATCCCATGCGTCCAATCACAACGCGTGCGTATTGCCCCGGAGATCATGCCGTTTCACTCAGAATAAATGGGCAAGATTTTGGGCGCGCACAGTTCGAGTTAGAGATGTAACGCAGCGTTGATCTCTGCGTGTGCCTGCTTTTGGGAAACAATATTCCAGCGCCACTACCTCGGTCGAAGGGTCGGTCTGCGCATGCAACCGCCTGGCTTCCGCCGAGGAGCGGGGTGCAAGGATCAAAGGTGCGGTCACGCAGGATCAGAGCCACGCGCAGGTGCAGCACAGTGAACAGAGCATGGCGAGGATCCACCCTTTGATCTGCACGGGGGCGGCCGCCCTAGTTGTCATGGGGGTAATGGAACGCGAGGACGTGATCCGCGAAACTGCTCAAGATCAAGCGGCGCACCATGCTCGATCCATCGGACAAATGATCCAGGAAGGTCCGACCATGCCGTTCTATCAAACCGCTGACAACGCTGGCGTGGCAATGGCGCCAACACGGTATCACAGAGACCGGCATGACGAAACTGATGGCTGAGGCCGCCGAGGGGCATTCGCTGCGCTATCACGGAAAAGAGCTGGAAACCACATATCACATCCCCGTTCGCGATGCTGAATGTGCTGCCCGTCAGGCAAAATGCAGTCAGATTTAGCGCACAGGTCCGAGCCTGTAACTTTATAATTTCCTTGCCAGAATTGGGAATATATGCCCATTTGTTCCCTTTTCGCTCTCGCATGCGGTGTGCGTGAACCAGACAAAGGAGACCGCTATAGAAAGAGAGCAGATATGAAAGACACGAGACCGCCAGACACCTCCAACTTCCTCAGCCCAACACCTTCGCGGCCTTCCTTGCGTTTCGATGTAAACGATTGGCTGCCCTATATCGAAGACGAAAACGCAACCTTTGAGCAGAAGGTCGAGTCGATCGAAACCCTTTGGTCCATCGTGATCGGCTTTGTCGATCTCGGCTGGGATATCAAATCCGTCAACGAAAGCTGTGGAGACGACGCTGATCTCTACACCCTGCTCACCTCGGGCATGGTAGGTTTGGAAAATGCGCAAACAGATCAAACGGAGGGGCGTCATGAGTAATCCAACTGCCAAAGCTGTCATTTATCGTCACGTCTCCTCCAAAACGCAGGAGCAGGACGGCCATGGGCTTGAATCCCAAGAAGCCCGCTGCCGTCAGTTCGCCTCAGCCAAAGGACTCGAAGTCGCCGCCGCCTTTCCCGACGCCATGACTGGCGGTGGTGACTTCATGGCACCCCCGGCATGGTGGCAATACTGAGCTTCATCGATGCGCAACCCCTTGAGCGGTTCGTGGTAATCTTCGACGATCTCAAACGCGCCAGCCGCGACGCGCGTGCCTTCCTTGACTTGCGTGATGCCTTCCGTTTGCGCCGTGTGCAGGTCGAATGCCTGAACTTCAAGTTCGACGACACACCCGAGGGCGAGTTTATCGAGACCATCATGGCCGCTCAGGGTGCGTTAGAGCCCAAGCAAAACGGGCGTCAGGTGGCGCAAAAGATGAAGGCGCGGATGCAGTCGGGCAATTGGATACACAACACACCGGTTGGCTACAAATACCAGACCGTCAAAGGTCGGGTAAGATGCTGTTCTTTGATGAACCGCTGGTTTCTATCGTGCGCGACACCTTTGAGGGCTATGCCATGGGCCGATTTGCGACCCAGACTGAAATCCAACGTTTCTTCGAAACCTTCCCGGACTTCCCGCGTAACAAGAAGGGTGAATTCACCCGACAGCGAGTGAAAGACGTTCTCATCAATCCGCTTTACACTGGGTACATCTGCTCAGAAAACTACGGCATCGATTGGCTCAAAGGGCATCACGACTCGCTGATCTCGGTTGAAACCTTCGAAAAGGTACAGGAGCGCCTGCAAGGCATCGCCAAGGCCCCTCATCGGAAACGAATTGCCCTGCGTGGCTTTGTCTGCTGCGCTGATTGCGGCACGCCTCTGCGTTCATCCTATAGCACTGGTCGCAGCAAGTCCTACGCCTACTATCTGACTTGTGACAGCTATGGGAAGTCCATCGCGCGCGACAAGGTCGAAGGTGATGTCGGGGCGATGATCAAGACCCTGCAGCCCACCAGACAGCTTGTGGCGCTCGCAAAGGCGATGTTCCGTCACGCTTGGGATCAACGCCGTGCACAGGCGCAAGAGGCGATCAAAACCGGCCGCGTTGCCCTGCGTCGCACGGTGCTCAAACTGGCCTTCGCAGACCGCATCCAATACGACCGATTTGAGGGACCTAGAACCCCACAAATAGTCTTACCATTCAGAGCGTTAGGGGGTCTTGCAGACCCGGGAGGCTGTTTTGGTGCGGGCGGTGGGACTCGAACCCACACGGGCACACGGCCCAACAGATTTTAAGTCTGGTATGTCTACCATTCCATCACGCCCGCATCTGGCGTTGTTCTTCAATTCTCAGTTTCGAGCCTATAATCGGGCCAGAAAGCGGTCTTCTCGTCGCAACGCCTTGTTCCGTACGTACTTTAGCGCACAGCCTCGACGGTTTTGAACCTCCTGCGTCTGCTGTTCCACCACATCGGCAGCGGCCACCCCAGACAAATCGGATCAATCGCCACTGGAATACCCTGTGTCGCGAACAAGGGCCAGATGTGAATTTCAGCTTAGGGGGCTACAGTTCCTTTTCTTTGGGACGTCGCAGCAAATGGCGCTCTGGCAACCAGGGGTTCAACTGTAACGCATCCTGCAAAACGGATTGCCCAGCATCCACGCGACCCAACCCCATCAAGGTTAACGCCTTGCCCGACAAGGCCCCAACATGGGTCGGCGACAAGCGCAGCGCTTGATCCAAATCCGCCAATGCCAGTTCGTATTCTTGTCGTAAGAATCGCACAAAGGCGCGTTGGTTGTACCCCTCGGCATAGTCTGGGCAATAGCGTACCAAGCGGTCAAAATCCCCAACCGCCCCCAAGAAATCATAAACTCCGCGCTTGCGCATTCCACTGTCCAGCAATTCCTGCGCGGCCTCGTCCGGGGCCTGCGTCCACAAGGCCCACATCTGGTTGGAAATTTCCTGCCCTTCGGCTTCTGTCTTGGCCGCCCGCACCTGATTGAACAGCGCGGCCAACGCATTTGAATGATCAGGCGCAGCAGGGCAGGCCCATCCGGGCGCCGCCAACAGGCTGAATGCTATGACAAAACACACACGCATACCCCGATGATGGCGCGAATTCCGCTCCGGTCAAGGGTCCGCGCACCCTGGCATCTTGACCCGCCGCGCAAAACCATCAATCGTGCGCGCATGTTCCCGATCCGAGACCACAACCCGTCCCAAGGCACGCCCTTCGTTACCTACGCATTAATCGTGGTGAACGTGGCCGTATTTCTCAGCTATGTCAGCCTGTTCTCAGAGCCCCGCGCGCTGAACGCCTTTTTCTACGACTGGTCCCTGATCCCTGCAAACGTCGCCCAAGGCTATCGCTATGACACGCTGTTCACCACCATGTTCCTCCACGGAGGCTTCATGCACCTGGCTGGTAACATGCTGTTTTTGTGGATCTTTGGCGATAACATGGAGGAAGAGATGGGGCATTTCGGCTTCCTGCTCTTCTATCTCGCATCGGGGCTGGGTGCCGCTTTGGCCCATGTCATCTCGGCCCCCTATTCGATGATTCCTACCGTGGGCGCGTCCGGTGCGATCGCAGGTGTGATGGGCGGCTATCTTCTGCTCTTTCCAAAGGCGAAAATCGACATCCTGCTGATCTTGATCATCTTCTTCCGCATCTTTTCGATCCCGGCTTGGGTGATGCTTGGCGTGTGGTTTGCGCTTCAGCTCTTCTCGGGCACCGGGGCCGATCCGGAAACTGGCGGTGTCGCCTATTGGGCCCACGCCGGAGGCTTCATCATCGGCTTCCTGCTCACCCTGCCCATCTGGTTAAAACGCGGCGGCACAAGCTTCTGGAACCAAACAGCAGGACACCCGCCCCATCCCAAAGCCGAATACCGTTTCGCCCAATCTTCAATCCCGACAGTGAAACGCCGCCGAAAATAGACCCTCCACCGGCCCAATTCTTCTTCCTTTAAAAAATATCCCGGGGAGCGCCGCAGGCGCCGGGGAAGAGCCCCGCACCCGAGGCCGCAAGGCCGAGATATCCTGAGCGCGCATCAGCGCGCCCATTCAGATTACCAGCGGCCGAAAAAATCAGTCGCGAGCACGAATGATCTTGGCAAAACGGTCAAAAACCTCGCCATTTCCAGCGATAATATTGCCATTCAACAGTGGATCGTGGCCATCACGGATCGGGCCAACCATGCCACCCGCTTCTTGCACGATCAGGTACCCTGCGGCGATGTCCCAGATGTTCAGCTCGCGCTCCCAATAACCGTCATAACGGCCGGCAGCGACGTAAGCCAAATCCAGTGCGGCCGAGCCAAAGCGGCGCACGCCGGCGCATTCTGGCATGATGCGCGCCAGATCCTGCAGCGTCGCGGGCAATGTTTTCTTCCCAGCGAAAGGAATCCCGGTGGCAAAGATCGTCTCGATCATACGAGTCCGGCCAGAAACGCGCAGCCGGTTGCTATCGTTCAGCCAGGCACCCATGCCTTTTTCAGCGTAGAACATCTCGTCTTTGGCGGCATCATAGACCACGCCAGAAACGATCTGGCCCTTGTGTTCCAGCGCGATGGAAATGGCCCAGTGCGGCAGCCCGTGCAAAAAGTTCGTGGTGCCGTCCAGCGGGTCGACAATCCAGCGGCGGGTGGGATCTTTGCCCTCAATCTCGCCACCTTCTTCGGCCAGCCAGCCATAGGTGGGTCGCGCGCCCAGAAGCTCCTCTTTCAGGATCGCCTCGGCGGCCAGATCGGCCTTGGACACAAAGTCCCCCGCGCCCTTCATCGAGACCTGCAGGTTCTCGACCTCGCGGAAATCCTTGACCAAGGAACGGCCCGCCTTGCGCGCGGCCTTGATCATGATGTTGAGATTCGCACTGCCCTGCATCGGTCGGCTCCTGATTATCCAAGCCGCGCCTATACCCCTCAGCGCCCTGTTTGCCAAGGGCAAAGCGCGGATTGTTGAGGGTTTCAGGGGCGCTGCCCCCGCCCCTGACGGGGCGTCCCCGGGATATTTTCAAAAAGAAGAATGAGGCCGGGTTATTGGCGTTGCAGTTTCACCGGCTCGGTCCGGGCAAGTCGCGTGAAATGCGCGAAGTAGGGGCGCGTCGCATCATCCGAGCGGACAGCCGCATAGAGGCGACGATTGAGGCCGGATTTCGTGATGGGGCGTGTCACATAATCTGAGTTATATTTGACCTCGCGGACCACCCAATCGGGCAGCACCGCAACGCCCCGGTTCGAGGCCACAAACAGCAGCATCATCGGGGTCAGCTCGACCCGGCGAATGGCTGCGGGTTCGACGCCCGCGGGTTCCAGTAGCAGTTTAAAGATATCCAGCCGCGAGCGATCCACAGGGTAGGCAAACAGGGTTTGATCCTGAAAATCTTCGGCCTCGACATAGGGTTTCTGGGCCAGCGGGTGTTGGGCCGAGGCAACGAAAACAGGGGAATAGTCGAAAAGCGGGATGAATTCGACGCCGGGGATGTCTTCGGGGTCAGATGAGATGACGAGGTCCACCTCCTCTTTTATCAGGGCAGGCAGCGCGTCGAAGGCCAGGTTCGGGCGGATGTCGATATCGACGTCGGACCAGGCTTTGCGGAATTGTTCCAGCACCGGGAACAGCCATTCAAAACAGGCGTGGCATTCGATGGCGATATGCAAGCGTCCCGCCCTACCGCTGACGATACCGTTGAACTCTTCTTCAAGCGTGGCGAGCTCGGGCAGGATCTTGTCTGCTGAGCGCAACAGGCGCATGCCCGCCGCCGACAGTTTCAGCGGCTTGGAGCGGCGTATGAACAGCTCGACCCCGGTCTGATCCTCTAGGTGTTTGACCTGATGGGACAATGCCGACTGCGTGATGTTCAGCTGCTCGGCGGCGCGGGCCATTCCTCCGGCTTCGTGGATGGCTTTGACGGTGCGCAAATGGCGGATTTCGATGTGCATTATGAATGCGCCTCAAGTTGACCTTTAGTTTTATGAAGTTGTCTCACAATCTTGAATCTGCGACAAGGGGGCCACCTTAGATATGGATAGACCGATGACCGTGCCTGCAATTTCTTTTGAATTTTTCCCGCCCCAGAACCTGGAGGCATCGTTTCGCCTGTGGGACACTGTGCAGGTTTTGGCACCGATGGCCCCTCGGTTCGTGTCCGTGACATATGGCGCGGGCGGCACCACGCGGGATTTGACCCGCGATGCGGTTGCGACCATTCACAAACATTCCGGTCTGAACGTGGCCGCGCACCTGACCTGCGTAGATGCGACCCGCGCGGACACTCTGGCCATTGCCGATCAGTTTGCCGAGGCTGGGGTGACCGACATCGTGGCTTTGCGTGGCGATCCGCCCAAGGGCACCGGCGCATTCCAGCAGCACCCCGATGGGTTCGCCAGCTCGGTCGAGCTGATCGAGGCGCTGTCTGAGACTGGAAAATTCAACATCCGCGTGGGTGCTTACCCTGAAAAGCACCCCGAGGCCTCCAGCAGCGCGGCCGATGTAGAGTACCTGAAGCGCAAGTTCGATGCGGGCGCGGACGAGGCGCTGACTCAGTTCTTTTTCGAGGCCGACACGTTCTTTCGGTTCCGCGATGCCTGTGAAAAAGCTGGCATCGACAAGCCGATCATCCCCGGCATCCTGCCGATCGAGAACTGGAAAGGCGCACGCAACTTTGCCCGCCGTTGTGGCACCGATGTGCCCGCCTGGCTGGATGATGCGTTCGAAAAGGCCGCCCGTGATGGGCGCGAAGATCTGCTGGCCACGGCCCTGGCGACCGAGCTGTGCAGCGACCTGATCGACGGCGGCGTGGACAGCCTGCATTTCTATACGCTGAACCGGCCCGAGCTGACCCGCGATGTGTGCCATGCCTTGGGTGTCGCCCCGAAAACCAGCTTAGAGAACGTTGCGTAACACCCTCTTGCCCGATTGATATTGCCGCGCCACTCTTCGCAGGTGAACAAAAGGGAGGCGCGCAATGCCCATTCGCAAGGTGGCTAAAACAGTCGACGATCTACCGACACAGGACGAGATGCTGTCGATGTCCGGGCTGGAAACCATGCAGAAAATGGCGCGCGGCGAAATCGCCGGCCCGCCTATCGCTCAGTTGATGGGCTATCGGCTGACCCTGGCCGAGGATGGTCATGCCGTGTTCACGGGCACCCCAGAATTCGAGGTCACCAACCCGATGGGCACGGTGCATGGCGGCTGGTACGGCACCCTTTTGGACAGCTGCATGGCCTGCGCGGTGATGACAAAGGTGCCCAAGGGCAGCGTCTATACCACGTTGGAATATAAGATAAATATCCTGCGCCCCATCCCGTTGGGCACCGAGATCGAGGCGGTCGGCACGGCCCAGCATGTCGGCCGATCAACGGGCATCGCCAATGGCGAGATCCGCGGCGTCAGCGATGGCAAGCTTTATGCAACAGGCTCAACCACCTGCATCGTGATGAAATTGCGCTAGGCCGGGCGCGCAATACCAAGCCCATTGCCCTCGGACGTTACAGTTTCATGCAAGCGTTCGGACGGGTCGGCCCCAACCACCCGTTTTCGGCGCATCAAAAACAGCTTGCCCACGCCGCGCCATGTCCCCATTCGCGGGGCATCGGGATCACAAGGGAATTGCGTCCGCCACCCCTCGGGCAAGGGGACATCGCAGGCAGCCAGGCGTTCCAACATCCAAACCAACGGTATGTTTGCCAGCGGCCGGGCATCCGGGAACATCCCAACTTGCCCCCCCACGTCCCCATGGCTGCCGTTGAACCAAACCTGCTCCATCTGACCCGGAAAATTCGCACTGCTGTCCCACATGACGGGGGCAAATGCCTCGCGCGATTCATGGAGCGCCAGCGCATGGAACCCGTGTTTGATCGAGTTGCCCAGCGCGTGGTCATGGAACGAGTGATGCGGCTCGGACCACCTCCAAAGCACGGGCAAACGCAGGCCCAGCGATTTTACCGTGTCCCAGACACCGACCATTTCGATCTCGACTTTCTCATGGCAATACAGTCTGGAAAAGTGGTGCGACGCATCGCTGCCGCGCGTCACTTGATAGTGGCGATAGGCCTGTGTGACCTGCCGTTCGGTGGCGTGTTCAGGCCGCAACAGCCCCACGCTGTCGATCACCCCCGCCAACGAGCGCACGGCAAAGGCGCCGCGAGAATAGCCCAGCAAGACGATCCGGTCACCGGGGCGATAGCGGCTGGCCAGATAACCATAGGCGCGGCGGATCTGGCGATTGATCCCGCGCCCCATCATCACATCCAGCGTTTTGCGCCAATCCTCCCATTGCAGGCCGGATTCATAGTACAGCGACACCGGCGCGCCGACCTGGGACAGCAACCGGTACGTCAGGCCAGCATTGGTTTCGCAGCCAGCCACCAAAGACGAGGCCGTGCCGTCCAGGATAATGACATGGGTCAGCACCCCGCGCGTGTCGGGGCGGGGGGCGGGCTGCCCCTCGCGCAGGCCGGGCCAGATACGGCCCAGCAGACGTTTACCCAGTCGTTTTAGCATCCTCCAGATACTCCCAAACTCGGTGCGGGGTCAGTGGCATATCCACATGATGCACCCCGCGATCCCACAGTGCATCCAGCACCGCATTCGTCGTCGCGGCCATCGAGCCGACGGTCCCCGCCTCGCCGCAGCCCTTCATCCCCATCGGGTTCGCGGTCGAGGGCACAGGCTCGGTATCAAAGGTGATAAAGGGCATGTCGGTCGCGCGTGGCATGGCGTAATCCATGAAGGTCGCCGTCAGCAACTGACCGTCTTCATCATAGACCGTACGCTCCATCAACGCCTGACCGGCACCTTGCACCACACCGCCATGGACCTGCCCTTCGGCCAGCAACGGATTGATAAGGTTACCAAAATCGTCCACGACCGTAAAGCGCACCAGATCGGTTTTACCGGTATCAGGGTCGACCTCGACCTCGGCAACATGCGCGCCATTGGGGAAGGAACGCGCCGGCAAGGTGGCGCGTTCTTCGTGGACCAGCAAATCCTCGCGCGCATCCGCACGGGCCATCTGCGCGGCCTCTATCATGGTCGGCGTCATATTCGATCCCGGCGCACGGAAGGTTTCATCGTCAAACGAGACATCTTGGGGCGAAACACCCATTTTATCGGCCAGATAGGGCGTGAACACCTCGATCATCTTGCCCACAGTGGCCAGCGTGGCGTTGCTTTGCGTCGTCACCGAGCGCGATCCTCCGGTGCCCCCGCCTTGCGCGATGCGATCGCTGTCGCCCTGCACCACCTGGATCAGGTTCGCCGGGATACCGGTCTGGTCGCTTAGGAACTGGGCATAGACCGTTTCATGGCCCTGACCGTTCGATTGCGTGCCGACATAGATTGTCACGGTTCCGTCCTTGTTAAACTCTACCTTGGCCCCTTCGGAAGGATCGCCCAGAATACTTTCAATATAGTAACACAACCCAAGGCCCCGCAATTTGCCCTGCGCTTCACTTTGCTGTTTACGTGCCGTGAAGCCTTCGCGATCCGCCAGTTCCGCCGCGCGATCCAGCACACGGGCGAAATCGCCAACGTCATAGGTCTCGCCCGTCGCAGCCTTGTAGGGGAACTGGTCGGCGGGGATGAAGTTACGCTTGCGCAGCTCCCAAGGATCAACACCCAGCTGCCGCGCAGCCATGTCCATCATGCGTTCCAGAACATAGATCGCCTCGGGGCGGCCAGCGCCGCGATAGGCATCCACATAGATCGTATTGGTATAGAACCCTTCGACATGCAGGAACGTGTCCTGCACGTCATACGTCCCCATCAGCACCCGCGAAAACAGCTGCGTTTGGATGATCTGCCCGAAATTCGAGTTATACGCACCCAGATTGCAGGCCGATTTCACCCGATAGCCGATGATCTTGTTGCTGGCGTCAAAGGCCAGCGCGGCAGTGCTGACCAGATCGCGCCCATGGTGGTCGGACAGCATGGCCTCGGTCCGGTCAGACATCCAACGCACGGGGCGGCCCAGCACCATCGCGGCGTGGCCCAGCGCGTAATATTCAGGATAGGCCGGAGCTTTCATGCCAAAGCCGCCGCCCACATCGGGATGGGTCACGCGCAGCTTGTCCGCGTCCAGATTCAGAACCTTGGCCAATTGCGCCTTGGGGCCCCAGACCCCCTGCCCGTTAAAGCTGATATGCAGCCGCTCGCCGTCATATTCGGCAAAACAGCCACGCGGTTCCATCGAGTTCACGATCACACGGTTGTCGCCAATGTCCATTTCCACCACTTTATCGGCGCGATCAAAGGCAGCCTGACAGGCGGCCTCGTTCCCCATGGACCAGTCAAAGGCACGGTTGTCCGGCGCTTCGGCATGCAAGGTTTCTCCGCCGCATGCCAGATCCATCTTGGCGGGCAATTCGTCGAAATCCAGTTCGATCAGTTCAGAGGCATCGTGCGCCTGATCCAGCGTCTCGGCAAAGATCATCGCCACGGGTTCCCCCACAAACCGCAGCCGGTCCAGCGCCAGAATGGGCCGCGGCGGGCTGACCGCGTTGCTGCCATCACGGTTTTTAACGGTGATCCCCCAGACTGACCGGGTGATCCCTGCCGCCGCCAGATCGGCACCCGTCAGCACCAGATGGACACCCTCGGCCTCGCGCGCCTCTTGGGTGTCCAACGTGGTGATCGTGGCATGCGCCACCGGCGAGCGCAGCACAAAGCACTGCAACGCCCCCTCGGGTGCTATATCATCCACATAGCCGCCATGCCCGGTCAGGAATCTCGCATCCTCGACCCGCGTTATTGGCTGGCTTTTCCCAAACTTTTCCATCACTCGCCCTCTCGCTTCCCTCAGGGCTCGAGAGTAGCCCTCTGAACTGCCCTGTCCAGAGGCTTGGCGCTAAAGCGACGCAACGGTGATTGGGTCCCCCACGCCATAGCCGTTGAACCGAGTCGCAATGGCCAGCGAATAGGCCCCCATGCCGGAAAACAGAACATAGTCCCCTTCGGCCGTGTCGTCAGGAAAGGCGATGGGATCCGGCAATTTATCCAGGCTATCGCAGGTTGGACCAAAGGCCGTGCGTTTCACCGAAACACCACGTCTGGGCGTCCCGTCCGGCGCGACCACCTGTACCCGATCATTGCCGCAAATATCGCGCAGCTCGGACAAGGCACCATAGACGCCATCGTTCAGAAATACCGCCCCGTTGGGCCGCAGCGCCTTAATGCGTGTCGCCAAAGTGAACGCCTCGGCGACCATGGCCCGACCAGGCTCGCAGACCAAGGCTGGGCGATTGGGGAAATGGGTGCACACCGAGTCATGAATTCGCGCAAAAACACGCTCCAGATCAGGCGCCGGCCCTTGCCAATGCGAGGCAAACCCGCCCCCAACATTCAGACGCGCCAAAGAGATACCCGCGCGCTGCGCAACCTCGGCGGCCACACGGATATAGGTCACCCAAGCCTCTGGATCGCGACATTGCGTGCCCGGATGAAACGTGATCGCCGGGATATGTCCGCGCCGCGCGACCTCTTGCAACAAATCCACAGCGCCATCCGCGCAAACCCCGAATTTTTCGCCAAAATCATAGGCCGCGCCAGCGACAGGCAACGCCAGCCGCACGCTCACCTCGATTGGCCCCAAAGGAGCCAGTTTTTCCAACTCGCCCATGCTGTCAACCGAGGCTGACACCACCCCATGCCGCTGCGCCGCCGCAACCTCGGCCGGGGTGCGCACTGGATTGTTGTAATGCAAAGCCGCATCCGGGCTGACCGCGCGCACCGCCTCCATCTCGCTGGGCGAGGCGACATCGAACCCCTCCAGCCCCGCGGCAACCAGGTTTACCAAAACATCCGCCCGGCTGTTGGCCTTGACCGCATAGGTCACCATCCCCGGAAACCCCGTCAAAAAACGCTGTGCTTGCCCCTGCAAAATCGCGGGACTGAAATACATCACCGCATGATCCGGGCGATGCCGCCGCAAATGCGCCAAAGGGTCAGGCCAATAGGGTTGCACATGCATGAAGTCTCTCCTGTATCCGTCGGCTTTCCGCCGCTCTCTTTCATGCTGGGGTGAATTTCGGTCGATTTGGATGCGCGGATCGCCTATACTGACGAAAATTTCCGTCAGATAGACGAGACAATCATGCCAAACGACAAAACTGATACAGACCTCCTGACCCTTCTGGCCGAAAACGCGCGCATGCCTGTCGCAACGTTGGCACGGCGCCTGGGACTGGCCCGCACAACCGTCCAGGCGCGGCTGGAGAAGCTGGAAACCAATGGCACGATCGAAGGCTACACCCTAAAGCTGGGCGCATCTCACAACCCAAAACTGCGGGCCACAGTTCTCCTCGGGGTCGAGCCCCGCAGCAGCGCAGCCGTTCTGGCCAGACTTAATCCCCTTCCCCAAGTCCGAAGAGTCCATACCGCGAGTGGTCGTTTTGACCTGATCGTCGACGTCGCAGCCAATACGACCGAAGAACTGGACGCCGTCCTGGATCATATCGGAGACGTGCAAGGCGTCCGTGGTTCAGAAAGTCTGATACACCTGTCCACCAAGCTCGACCGTCGCACATAAGGGGGCCAACCCCCTCGGCCTACGGCCTCACCCCCGGGATATTTTACAAAAAGAAGAAGACGCCTTTTCAACTTCTTCTTTTTCTAAATATCCTGGGGACGTCGCGCAGCGACGAGGGCAAAGCCCTGTTCCGAGGTGAAGGCCAAAGGCCGCAACCGAGACATCATGTGCGTGCGCTAGCACGCTCCTTTTGGGACAAGCCGCTTTCCCTTCTCTGTCCAATTCGCTAGACGGGTCCGCAACGGAAAATCTGACGCGAGTTCTGGATCATGGCGATGGAAAAGACCTTTAATGCAGCCGAAGCTGAAAACCGTCTTTATGACGCGTGGGAAAAGGCTGGTTGTTTCACTGCGGGCGCGAATGCAAAGCGCGCTGAAACCTTCTGCATCATGATCCCCCCTCCCAACGTGACGGGTGCTCTGCACGTGGGCCATGCCTTTAACAACACGTTGCAGGACATTCTGGTGCGCTGGCACCGGATGCGCGGGTTTGACACCCTGTGGCAGCCCGGCCAGGACCATGCGGGGATCGCCACCCAGTTGCAGGTCGAAAAGATGCTGGCCGCACAAGGCAATGCAGGCCGTCGCGAGCTGGGCCGTGACAAGTTCCTGGACAAGGTCTGGGAATGGAAGGGCCAGTACGGCGACACGATCATCAACCAGCTGAAACGTCTGGGCAGCAGCTGCGACTGGGACCGCAACGCCTTTACTATGTCCGGCGCCCCCGGTGCCCCGGCCTCGGATCAGAACGGCAATTTCCACGATGCCGTGATCAAGGTCTTCGTCGAGATGTACAACAAGGGCCTGATCTATCGCGGCAAGCGTCTGGTCAACTGGGACCCGCATTTCGAAACCGCCATCTCGGACCTTGAAGTCGAATCCACCGAAGTTGACGGCCACATGTGGCACTTCAAATACCCGCTCGCGGCCAAAGAAAATGGAGAACGTGCCACCTATACCTATGTGGAAAAAGATGAAGACGGCAACGTCACCCTGTCCGAAGAACGCGACTATATCTCCATTGCCACCACGCGCCCTGAAACCATGTTGGGCGACGGTGCGGTTGCGGTGCACCCCTCTGACGAACGCTATGCGCCCATCGTAGGCAAACTGTGTGAAATCCCCGTCGGCCCCAAAGAGCACTGCCGTCTGATCCCGATCATCACTGATGAATACCCGGACAAAGATTTCGGCTCGGGCGCGGTGAAAATCACCGGCGCGCATGACTTCAACGACTACATGGTCGCCAAGCGCGGCGGCATTCCGATGTACCGCCTGATGGATACGCGCGGCCACATGCGGGCCGACGGCAGCGACTATGCCACCTGCGCCACCCGCGCGCAGCAAATCGCGGATGGTGCAGATTTCGCGGAAATGGAAGTCGATGGCCTGAACCTCGTCCCCGAGGAATACCGCGGCCTGGACCGGTTCGAGGCGCGGAAACTGGTGGTCCAACAGATCACCGACGAGGGTCTGGCGGTCATGACGACCGAGACCCGCAAAGATGACGAGGGTAACGAGGTCAACGTGACCGTGCCTTACGTCGAGAACAAGCCGATCATGCAGCCCTTTGGCGACCGCTCAAAGGTGGTGATCGAGCCGATGCTGACCGACCAGTGGTTCGTAGAAACCTCGAAAATCGTGGAACCCGCGCTCGAGGCCGTGCGCAGCGGCAAAACCAAGATCATCCCTGAATCGGGCGAGAAAACCTACTACCACTGGCTGGAAAACATCGAGCCCTGGTGCATCTCGCGCCAACTGTGGTGGGGGCACCAGATTCCGGTTTGGTATGGGCTGGATCTGGCCGCCGAGGATTTCGTGGATGACGAGGGCGACGGCGATCTGGACGTAGTCGAACTGGGCCGCCTGCTGAACGAAGGCGGGATGCTGCATCGGGGCGACGTGTCCCACTGCGCCGCCAGCTTTGACGACGTGACCGCCAAATTCCTGGACGATAACGCCCGCATCCCCGCGCCGCTGTCCCACGCTACGGTGATCGAGGTCGCGGACAAGCACGCCGCGATCCATGCCTTCGCGGAATCGCTGGCGCAATATGCTGTCGATCAGGACCCGACCAAACTGACCTACCCGGTCTGGCGCGACCCCGATGTGCTGGACACCTGGTTCTCTTCGGGCCTGTGGCCGATCGGCACGCTGGGCTGGCCCGAACAGACTGATGAGCTGGAAAAATACTTCCCCACCGACGTTCTGATCACCGGCTTTGACATCCTGTTCTTCTGGGTCGCGCGCATGATGATGATGCAGCTGGCCGTGGTCGACGAGATCCCCTTCCACACCGTCTATCTGCACCAGCTGGTGCGGGACGAGAAGGGTAAGAAGATGTCGAAAACCACCGGCAACGTCATCGACCCGCTGGAGATTATCGACGAATACGGCGCCGACGCGCTGCGCTTCACCAACGCCTCGATGGCGGCAATCGGTGGCGTGCTGAAACTGTCCGAGGACCGGATCAAAGGCTATCGCAACTTCGGCACCAAGATCTGGAACGCCACCCGTTTCGCTGAAATGAACGGCGTCTATGAAAACGGAGCACCGTCCTCGGAAATCCCCACGGCCACTGCCACGGTGAACAAATGGATCATCGGCGAAACCGCCCGCACGCGCGAAGTGGTGGACGAAGCCCTGGCCGCCTACCGGTTCAACGACGCGGCCAGCGCTTTGTACGCGTTTGTCTGGGGTAAGGTCTGCGACTGGTACGTCGAATTCTCGAAACCACTGCTGCTGGACGGCACCGACGCCGAAAAGGCCGAAACCAGCGCCGTGATGGGTTGGGTTCTGGATCAATGCCTGATCCTGCTGCACCCGATCATGCCCTTCATCACCGAAG
>JBOEGN010000014.1:623-14269 GCA_050633445.1 Thalassovita sp. | reverse complement strand
TACGGAAATGAACTGGGTCATCTCGCTGATCGAAGAGGTCCGCTCAGCCCGTGCGCAAATGCACGTGCCGGCAGGGCTCTATGTGCCGATGCTGGTGACAGACCTGGACGCCGCCGGCAAAGCGGCCTGGGCCAACAACGAGGTTCTGATCAAACGCATGGCCCGGATCGACAGCCTGACCGAGGCTGCGGACTTCCCCAAAGGGACCGCAACGATCCCCGTGGACGGAGGCACCTTCGGGATGCCCCTGGCTGACATCATCGACGTGGACGAAGAAAAAGCCCGCCTGACCAAAGGCTTGACGAAGCTGGCCAAAGAACTGGGTGGCCTGCGCGGGCGCCTGAAAAATCCCAAATTCGTCGAAAGCGCCCCTGAAGAAGTCGTGACAGAAACCCGCGGCAACCTGGCGCTGAAAGAGGCCGAGGAAGAGAAGCTAAAACTGGCATTGGCCCGTCTGGAAGAGCTGGGCTGATCAAAGATCAGCCTCGCCTGCGGCGGGCGGGGGCCGGCCTTCGGCCGGCCAGTCTCCCCAACTAGTCAATCGCCAGAATTCACTTCTTTGCTCGTCAAATACTCCGGGGTTGAATTGGCCGCAGGCCAAGAAGGGGCAGCGCCCCTTCCCCCGCTATCCAAATTTCGGCAGGCGTTTTTGCATGTTCGCCATGATCACTTCGACCTGATCCGGTTTCCCGATCAGGTCAGCCTGCTCGCGGCTTTCCTCTAACAGAACCGCTGGTCCGTCCGCACCGCTCTCCGCGAAGGAAATCAATCGTTTCGCAGCCCTCAACCCCGAGGGACTTTTGAGCGTAAGTTGCTCGGCAAATTCCATCGCTGCGGCCAGAGGATCGTCAGACAGTTCCGTCACCAACCCTATCTCCGAGGCCTCATTCGCACCAATCTGATCGGCAGTGTAGATAAGCTTACGCATCACGTCGGAGCGCAACAGCCGGGGCAGGATGACCATTCCGCCCATATCCGGCACGATGCCCCACTTCATTTCCATCACCGACAGGCGCGTCTCAGGATGCGCGATGCGAATATCCGCGCCCAGCGCCAATTGCAGCCCGCCCCCAAGCGCGACGCCATGTAGCGCAGCAATCACCGGTACCGGCACCTGGGTCCAAACCATGCAGACCTGCTGAAACAGGTTCGCCTCTCCGTGCGAGCGGGGCATCAGCATCTCGACCGGGTCAGCGCCCGCGAATTTAGAGAAGCTCGACACATCCAAACCAGCGCAAAATCCCCCGCCTTCGCCCGACAGAACGACCGCACGGATATCGGTATTCTCTTTCAGACTTTCGCCAGCAGCAACGATGGCCTCGATCATCTCGCCGTCCAAAGCGTTCATCTTATCTCCGCGCGTCAGCGTCACGCGCGCGATGTGGTTTTCGATCTCGATGGTTACGCGGGCCATGGTCTCTCCTCCGGTTTTGCGGTCAGTATCGAGCAAAGCTGCGCGAAATCCACTAAAACGTAAGGGCACCTTCCGGCGCTTGCCACGCCCGGGGAACTGCGCTTATCTGGCCCCATGACTGGACCTCGCTATACCCCGCTTTGCGCCTCTTTGCCTGCCTCGGTTCCGTTTGTCGGACCCGAAACGCAGGAACGCGCCCGCCAAAAGCCTTTTGTCGCCCGACTGGGTGCCAATGAGAACGTGTTCGGCCCCTCCCCCCGCGCGATCGAGGCGATGGCCAAGGCCGCAGCCGATCTGTGGATGTATGGCGACCCGGAATCCTATGACCTGAAACAGGCTTTGGCCGCACATCACGGCATTGCCCCTGAAAACATCGTTATTGGCGAGGGGATCGACGGGCTACTGGGTTACTTGGTGCGCATGCTGGTGGCACCAGGGGATGCGGTTGTGACGTCGGCCGGGGCCTATCCGACGTTCAACTATCATGTCGGTGGCTTTGGTGGCGACCTGCACACCGTGCCCTATGTCGACGATCACGAGGACCCCGCGACCCTGTTCGCCAAAGCAGCCGAGGTGGACGCCAAGATCGTATATCTGGCCAACCCGGACAACCCGATGGGCACCTGGCATTCCGGCCAGGATATCGTCGCAGCGATGGAGTTGTTGCCCGAGAACACCCTGCTGGTACTGGACGAAGCCTATGTGGAATTCGCCCCCGAAGGCACAGCCGCCAAAGTGGAGATCAACGACCCGCGCCTGATCAGAATGCGCACCTTCTCCAAGGCTTATGGCATGGCGGGCGCCCGTGTCGGCTATGCGCTGGGGGCTGCGCCGCTGATCACCGCCTTTAACAAAATCCGCAACCATTTTGGCATGAACCGCGCCGCTCAGATCGGTGCATTGGCAGCCCTCAACGATCAAGCATACCTGGCCCAAACCACATCCAACGTGGCCGCCGCCCGAGACAGAATCAACAAGATCGCCCAAGCGAATGACCTGACCGCCCTGCCCTCAGCCACCAATTTCGTCGCCGTGGATTGCGGCCAAGACGGAGATTTCGCCCGCAAAGTTCTGGCCCAGCTGGTCTCCAAAGGCCTGTTCGTCCGCATGCCCTTTGTCGCCCCCCAAGACCGCTGCATCCGCGTCAGCGCAGGCCGCCCACAGGACCTGGACCACTTCGAAACGCTGCTTCCACAAGCCTTGGCAGCCGCCCACAGCACCTGATCACAGGCTTTTCATTCTCCGCTGACGGATCTCGTGCTAAAATCCCCGCATGAGAGAAGCGCCGAATTACACCAATGCGGCCCTTGTCATGGGGTTGATCAACCTGCTGTGGCTGCTGGGCCTGATCTGGGTGGTCTGGGGACTGCCCGCCGTATTGCTGACGGGGCTAGGCCTGAACAGCCTAATAAATCGGCTCTCAAGTCACTAAACCTGTCGCCCGCGCCGCCCCTTCTTTGCTCGTAAAATACTCCGGGGGCCCGCCAAAGGCGGGCGGGGCAGCGCCCCTCTGCCCCCTTAACGCGCGCCTTCAGCCATGACCGCTGCCGCAGCCGCCAATGCACCCGAGCCATGCGGAATATCCAAAGCGATCAGCCCAGCCTCGATACAGCCCAACATGCCCATCACCATCTGCGCATTCACGTGCCCCATATGGCCGATGCGGAAAAACCCGTCACCGTTTGGATCGTCAGGCTCCGACATGCCCAGCCCAACACCCAGGGTCATCCCGGCCTCGTGCTGCACCCATTCGCGCAGCTGCGTCCCTAAGGGCCCGCCCAACCGCAGCGAGGTCACCGCATGGCTGCGATGCGCGGGGTCGGCGACGTTCACCGTCAACGGCCCGCCCTGGCCCCAAGTCTCGGTTGCGGCCCAGATCGCGCGGGCCAACGCCGCGTGCCGCAGCCAGACATGCTCCAATCCTTCGTCGTGCAGCATATCCAGCGCGACACGTAGCCCGTACAGATGATGCGTCGGGGCCGTGCCGCCGAAATACTGATAGAAAATCTCGGGCGCGGTACGCGGCTGCCAATCCCAATACCGGCTGACACGCGCCATTTCGGCACGCACCGCAGCGGCTCGGTCGTTGAAGAACACAAAGCTCAGCCCCGGCGGCACCATCAGCCCTTTTTGGCTGGCCGCAACCATCACATCCACGCCCCATGCGTCCATTTCAAACACATCACACCCCAAAGACGCGATGCAATCGGCCATCAACAACGCCGGATGCCCCAGCCCGTCCAAGACCGCCCGCACGCCAGCAATGTCGTTACGCACCCCCGTAGAGGTATCCACATGCGTGGCCAGAACCGCTTTGATTTTGTGGTCGGTATCGGCGCGCAGCGTGTCCTCGATCCTGGCCAGATCAAACGGGTTCTGGCGTCCGAAATCGAGCAGTTGCACATCAGCCCCCAAGCCATTGGCAATATCCGCCCAACCGTGCCCAAACCGGCCCGTCGCCGGCACCAGCACCCGGTCCCCCGGCGCGATAACATTCGAAAGCGAAGCCTCCCACGAGCCATGACCATTCGAGATATAGATCGCCACATGGTGCTGCGTACGGGCCACACGTTTCAGATCAGCCACGATGCCGCCGATCATGTCCACCAGCTCGCCCTCGTAGATATTTGGCGCAGTGCGGTGCATCGCACGCAACACGGCCTCGGGCATGACCGAGGGGCCAGGAATAGCTAGGTAATGCTGTCCGTTAGCAAGGCTCATGGGATCTCTCCAATCTTACGTGAGTGGCCGAGCGTATTCCTCAAAACGACGGGGTCAATTCCGCAATCCCGTGGCATCAAAGTGACGTTGCGAAACACCTGTCCACAGGCCGGATTTCGCCCAAGCTTGCGCCCGTGCCCATGCTCAAATACAACTCGCCCGGAATTACCCTGCGGGATACACGCCCGAGCATCGCCGAAAGGGCCCCCATGGCCGAGACGCCGACACCGAACACTTCCTCTGGACATCTGCTGCGCTGGCTGTGGCGCAATTACCTGCACAAGCATCTGTGGCTGCTGATCGCGGCAACCTTGTTCATGGCGACCGAGGGCGCGATGCTGGGTGCGCTCAGCTATATGATGAACCCGATGTTCGATCAGATTTTCGTCGCCGGAGACTATGGCGCAATCTGGTGGGTCTCTTTCGCGTTTTTTGGGATATTCTGCGTCCGCGCCATTGCCACGATGGGTCAAAAAGGCCTTCTGGCGCTGATTTCACAACGTTCTGCTGCGGATATGCGCACCTCTTTGCTGGCGCATCTGATGCGGCTGGACGGCAGTTTTCACCAAAGCCACCCGCCGGGTTTCCTGATCCAACGCGTTCAAAGCGACGTTGAATCCGTGAACCAGGTCTGGAACGCGGTGATCACGGGCGCGGGGCGGGATTTCATCTCGCTTATCATCCTGATGGGCGTTGCGATTTCGGTGGATTGGCAGTGGACGCTGGTGGCCTGCATCGCCACGCCGTTGATGGTCGCCCCTGCAGCTGCAATGCAGAAATTCGTGCGCCGACGCGCCCGCGAGGCGCGGGATTCGGGGGCCAAGCTGTCGACCCGTCTGGACGAGGTATTTCATGGCCTGATTCCAGTGAAACTGAACCGATTGGAAAACTACCAGTCCAGCCGCTACCGCGCGCTGACGGATAAGCTGATCAAGGCCGAAGTACGGGCCGTGATGGGCGCCGCCTCGATGCCCGCGCTGATCGACGTGATGGCTGGCATCGGGTTTATGGGCGTGCTGATCTTTGGCGGGCAAGAGATTATCGCCGGAGAAAAATCTATCGGTGAATTCATGTCCTTTTTCACCGCGATTGGCTTTGCGTTTCAGCCGTTGCGCCGTTTGGGGTCGGTCACGGGTGTCTGGCAAAACGCCGCCGCCGCGATTGAGCGGATTAAGGAATTGATGGACGAGCAGCCCACGCTGGTTTCGCCCGCACAGCCCCGCCCAGCCCCGAAAGGTGTGCCCGAAGTGCGCTTGGAAAACGTGCAGCTATCCTATGGCGACACCAAGGTTCTGCGCGGCGCAACTCTGGTTGCTCCTGCTGGGAAAACCACCGCTTTGGTGGGGGCTTCGGGCGCGGGTAAGTCTACTGTTTTCAATCTTCTGACCCGCCTTGTGGACCCGCAAGTGGGCCGCATCATGGTCGGCGGCACCGAGGCCAAAGATCTATCGCTGCCTGACTTGCGCGGGATGTTTTCGGTTGTGTCACAGGATGCCGCGCTGTTCGATGAGACTCTGCGCGAAAATATCCTGCTGGGGCGCAAAGATGTCCCGATGGATAAGCTGCAAAACGTGCTGAAATCGGCGCATGTTCAGGATTTCCTGCCCAAGCTGGCGGAGGGGCTGGATACGCCTGTTGGCCCGCGCGGCTCGTCCCTGTCGGGTGGGCAACGTCAGCGCGTTGCCATCGCCCGCGCGCTGTTGCGCGACACGCCGGTTCTGCTGCTGGACGAGGCGACAAGCGCGCTGGACGCCCAATCTGAACGGGTCGTGCAGGACGCGCTGGACAAGCTGGCCAAGGGCCGCACCACGCTGGTGATCGCTCACCGTCTTAGCACCGTGCGCAATGCCGATAAGATCATCGTGATGGACAAGGGCCGCGTCGTTGACGAAGGCACCCACGCCGAACTGCTGGAGCGCGGCGGCATCTATGCCGATCTGCACGCCCTGCAATTCAAGACCGACGGGCCGACCGCCGATAGTCTTGCGCAAGCCGCTCAGGATCAGAGCCGCCAAGATACCGGCAAAGGGTCCAAAGGTTCCGGCACCCGCGGCGAAACCAGCCTTCTGACTCGTATCTCTCGGCGCTTGTTCGGGCGGTGACAGGGAGCGGATCCAGCTGACCGCACAAGGCGCGCGCCAGGGCGACGTCCTCCATCAGGGGGATGTCCGGCACGCCTCCGACGCTGTCCAGTAAGGCGCGGGGCAACACCAGCCCCTGATCGCCATAAGGCAGCCCAAACCAGCGCGACCGCAGATTGGCCCAGGCCGCCACGATCCGCGCGGGCATCCCGCCGCTTTGGAACCCCAGTTGGAAATAGCCCGCTCTATCGCCGGACATATGCGCCATGACGGCCTCGGTCCAACCTGGCTCCAACACGGTATCGGCGTGTAGCAGCATCACCCAGTCGCCGGCCGACGCCTGAACACCGCGCTGCAATTGCCCGCCACGCGACGCAGGTCCGGTAACAACGACAGCGCCGACCTCGTCAGCGATGGTCAGCGTTTTATCCGTTGATCCACCGTCCGAGATCACCAACTCGCGGATCAGCCCGACCTCTAGCCCTTCCATCAACGCGGCCAAACAGGCTGGCAGCCCCTTTTCCGCGTTCAATACCGGTATCACCACACTGAGTGCCGCGCGCATGACTGCTTCCCCTGTTGTCCTCGCGCCTTAAGCCTATATTAAACTCAGGCGCAGGACGGGAGAATAAAATGACACGCAAGATTATCCGCATCCACGGGGCGGACACGCAGAGCTTTCTGCAAGGGTTGGTAACGAATGATGTCAGCCGCCTGTCCAAAGGGCCGGTCTATGCCGGGCTATTGACGCCTCAGGGCAAGTACATGGCCGACTTTTTCCTGATCCCGGATGGTGAGGATGTGTTGCTGGATATTGATGCGGGCCTTGCGCCTGCGATCTTGCCGCGCCTGAACATGTACAAACTGCGCGCGGATGTCAGCCTGACTGAAACCGAGCTGAAGGTCCTGCGCGGCACCGGTGACGCACCTGAGGGCGCTGTCGCGGACCCTCGCCACGTCGCAATGGGCTGGCGTCTGTATGGCGACACCGAGGGTGATGATGGCAGCGATTGGGACGCGATCCGCGTGGCCCATTGCATCCCCGAAACCGGGATCGAACTGACCTCGGACACCTTTATCCTTGAGGCCGGGTTCGAACGTCTGAACGGCGTGGATTTCCGCAAGGGCTGCTATGTCGGCCAAGAGGTCACCGCCCGGATGAAACACAAGACCGAACTGCGCAAAGGTTTGACTCTCGTGGATATCGACGGCGCTGCGCCCGCCGGTACGCCCATCATGGCCGGAGAAAAAGAGGCGGGAACGCTGTTCACCCAATCGGGCGGACGCGCCATCGCCTATTTACGGTTTGATCGCGCCAAAGGGCCCATGACTGCGGGGGATGCCACGGTCGGTTGGACGCCTTAGTCCAAGGCCGCTCGGTTCTCGGCGTTGACTGACCTATTGACACGCACGGGCCCCCAGAACGCAAAAAGCCGGGCAAACGCCCGGCCTTCCGCTCGACCCCCTCCCAGAGATCAGACCTGTAATCAGGCGCGTTCGGAATACTCCATGGTCTCGGTATTGACCACAATGTTTTCGTCTTGGGCAACGAAGGGCGGCACCATTACGCGCACGCCGTTGTCCAGAACCGCAGGCTTGAACGAATTCGCAGCGGTTTGACCTTTGACGACCGGCTCGGTCTCGACAATCTGACAGGTCACTTTCTGCGGCAAGGTGACGTTCAGCGCCTCTTCGTCGTAGAATTCGATGACCACGGTCATGCCATCCTGCAAGAAGGGGCGGCGGTCGCCCAGCAGGTCGGCAGGCAGTTCGACCTGATCAAACGTCTCGGTGTCCATGAACACCAGCATCCCGTCGTTTTCATACAGGAATTGCTGGTCTTTCTGCTCCAGACGCACGCGCTCGACCTTATCGGCGCTGCGGAAGCGTTCGTTCAGCTTGGACCCGGTGCGCAGGTTCTTTAACTCGACCTGAGCGAACGCGCCGCCCTTGCCGGGTTTGACATGATCCACCTTGACCGCGACCCACAGGCCGTTGTCATGTTCCAGCACATTGCTGGGCCGGATTTCGTTACCGTTGATTTTGGGCATATTGGCAAAACCTTGCTAAAAGGTTGATTGGAATCTGACCGTTCCTATATCTTGTGTCTGCCTTTGGCGCAAGAAGACGAGATTTAGGACTGAGCCAGACGAAGTTATGCAAAATTTGCATGATAGCTATGCAAATAGAGCCTATCCGAATCACATTCAATCCGTCATAAGGAGCGCCACGCCAGAAAACGCAAGAGCAATAACAAAGGACGAATCATGAAAGATTTCGTTGACGGCACCGCCTTCAATAACGAGCAGGGCAACCGTGCACGTAAACTGTTCGCAGCCGTTGTGTTGGCTGCACTTGATGACGCCATCGCCGATGACAAAAAGTACGGTAATGGCCCCGAACAGATCGCCCGCTGGGCCCGTTCGCGCGACGGGCGCGAAGTGCTGTCCTGCGCCGGGATCGACCCCAACGAACGTGTTGTCGGTGGGCTGATGGAGTTCGTCTCCAAAGGTGTCCGCACCTCGGTTGCGCTGTCGCGCGAAGAAAGCGAACGCCGCAATGCTGCACAGCAGGCCGAGGCCGCCTAAGGCCCCTGCCCTTTACCTGATGAAAAACGCGCTCCCTGCTTGGGGGCGCGTTTTCTTTTGGGCTTTTCTGAACGCGCGATGCCCCTTAGACCGAACCCAAACAAAGGGGACAGCATGGCGCGCGCGATTATGATCCAGGGGGCGGGCTCGAATGTGGGCAAGTCGATGTTCGTGGCCGGACTGGCCCGCGCGCTTGTCAATCGTGGCTATTCCGTGCGGCCCTTCAAACCCCAGAACATGTCCAACAATGCCGCCGTCACCAGCGATGGCGGAGAGATCGGTCGCGCTCAGGCATTACAGGCCTGTGCTGCGCGCGTCGCGCCACATACCGACATGAATCCAGTGCTGCTGAAACCCGAATCCGAACATGGCGCTCAGGTGGTCTTGCAAGGTCAACGCGTTGGCACGCAGCAGGCCCGCGATTTCGGGCAGAACAAGCCCAGCCTGATGCCCTATGTGCTGGACAGTTTTCAGCGCCTCTGCGACGCCGCTGACTTCGTTCTGGTCGAGGGCGCGGGTAGTCCAGCCGAGATCAACCTGCGCAAAGGTGACATCGCCAATATGGGCTTTGCCCGCGCCGCCGGTGTGCCGGTGATCCTGCTGGGTGACATCGACCGGGGCGGCGTGATCGCTCAGCTGATTGGCACCCAGACGGTGTTGGACACCCAGGATGCCGCGATGATCCGAGGTTTCGCCGTGAACAAATTCCGCGGAGATGTCAGCCTGTTTAACGACGGCGTGCGGTATATCGAGCAGCGCAGCGGCTGGCCCTCGATCGGGGTGCTGCCATGGTTTTACGATGCGTGGAAATTACCCGCCGAGGACGTGCTGGACATCACCTCGGGCGGGAATGGTGCGTTCAAGATCGCGGTGCCTCATCTGCCCCGGATCTCGAATTTCGACGATCTGGACCCACTTTCGGCCGAGCCAAATATCAGTGTCGAGATCATCGCGCCAGGGCGGCCGCTGCCTGGCGACGCGCAGATGGTGTTGATCCCTGGCTCTAAATCCACCATCGCGGATCTGGAATTTTTCCGCGCTCAGGGTTGGGACATCGACCTAACCGCACATATCCGGCGTGGTGGACATGTATTGGGCATCTGCGGCGGCTACCAGATGTTGGGCCGAAAAATCCACGACCCAGACGGGTTGGAGGGCACCCCGATCAGCGTGGACGGGCTGGGCCATCTGGATGTGGAAACCACGATGCAACCGCGCAAACACCTGTCGCTAACCTCGGCCACCTATTTGCCCACGGGCGACGCGTTGGAGGGGTACGAGATCCATCTGGGCAACACCACCGGCCCTGATTGCAGCAACGCCTGGCTGTCGATACAGGGGCTGCCTGCGGGCGCCGCGCGGGGTCGCGTGCGGGGCTGCTATCTGCATGGATTGTTCAGCTCGGACGGATTCCGCCAAACGATTCTGGCCGAGATGGGCGCCGAAACCGGGATCAATTACGAAGACATGGTCGAGACCACGCTGGACGCGCTGGCCCTGCACATGGAGCAACATCTGAACATTGATCAGCTGATCGCGCTGGCGTCAGAGCCGAACTACTCCAGCTCTTGACTGGTTATGGCGCGATGGATTTCGCGCCGGACCAGATTGCGGACGTTGCGGGTGATCCGCTCGCCCAGCTTGCCCTGCAATTCCTGATGCACGATCTCGACGACAAGGGCGCGCAAGGCCTCTTCGTCGACGACAAAATCCTGACCTTCATAGGGTTCTTCTGCCGGGAAATCCTCGAGCGGTGCATCTTGGTCGGTGGGCTCTTCAAAAATCGGTTCAGGTTCGACCGACGGCTCAGGATCATCTTCGACAACCTCTTCGGCCTCAACCGCGACCGGCTCTTCGACCGTATCGGTTTCGTCGGGCATATCAAACTTGTGACGCAAGAAGGGCATCGCGGCGATTGTATCGGAATTCGACGGCTCTTCTTCGGCCATCTCGACCATTTGCGCTTCTTCGACCTCGGGTCCCGGTGTCTCGGCGGCCTCTGGTTCGTCCTCCCAGGTCAGGCTTTCGACCGTGCCACCCGCGTTATCGCTGCCCTCTTCGCCATCCTGCTCCCACTGCCCGCCAGTGTCGGAAATCACCGCCTCAAGCTCGGCAATGCGGGCTTCGAGGTTCCGTTTGGCGCTGTCGTCGATATCCAGCCCGGCCAATTCGTGACCTTCGACAAGTTCTGGTTCGGGCAGATCGGTCTGAGCGGCGCCTTCATCTTCGAGCAAATCAGCCGACTCCGCCGAGGGCACTTCCTCGGGGGCCTCGCTTTCCATCACGCGCAATGCCGGGGTCAGCACCAATCGGTCCGTGACGGCAGGCTTGGGCGGCGCAACCATCTCAGGGCGCTCGTCCTCGGCGACAAGCCGACGGATGGAGGACAATACGTCCTCGATATCTGCGTTGGTAACAGGGTCTGACATGCCAATTTCCACTCAACCTCGGAGGTCATAGTACCCCCGCAGGCGTTTTCGCTCAACCGATGCCGAAAAGTTTTATTTCTTTCCGATACCCAGAAGCACGCGATCCAGCTGCCGACCTTGCTTGCTGATGCTGGCAGGGGCGTTTTTCACCTGATTATAGTAAGCGGTTTCGTCATAGCGTTGCACCTTAAGTTTCAGGTGCTGCGCGGTCAGAAGCCCCATGTTGGACAGCAGGGAATAGGCAGCAACATATTCGTTGTTGCGGGCCGAAATCAGGTTGGACTTGGCGCTCAGCAGCTCTTGTTCAGCGTTCAGCACGTCCAGCGTGGTGCGGGCGCCCAGCGTCGCCTCTTCGCGCACACCGCGGAAGGCCACGGTCGCGGCGCGGACCTGCCGGTCATAAGCATCCCGAGCAGCCCCGGCGACGCGCAGGGACGAAAATGCGGTGCCGACCTCGCGTTCAACAGTCTGCGTGGTCACCAGCAACTCGGCGCGTTTCGCATCGCGATTCGCAACCGCCTGTCGCAACAGCGCTGACAGTTTACCGCCCGAATAAATCGGACCACTGGCATCCAGCGACAGCGACAGACCGCGCGAGTAGTTGGGGCTGTCGAAATTCTCGGTCAAGCTGACGCCGCCGTTCAGCGACACCGTTGGCCCGAAAGAGGCGCGTGTGATCTCGATCGCCAATTCGGCGGCGGTCACTTCGTGCTGCACCTTTTTGATATCGGGATGATTGCGCACGGCAATCGCCTTGGCTTCGGCAATGGATTTGGCCGTTGCGGGCACCAAAGGCGGCGGGGTCAGTTGCCCCGGACGACGCCCGACGGCGCTTTTGAAATACAGTTGCGCGCTGACCAGATCACCCTGTGCTTGGGCATGCTGACTGCGGGCCGAGGCCAGACGGGCTTCGGCTTGGGCGACATCGGTGCGGGTCACTTCGCCGACATCAAACCGGTCCTTAGCGGCGCGCAATTCTTCGGCAATCACACGGACGTTGTTTTCGCGCAACGCCACGGATTCCGATGCACTGCGGACGCTCATGTAGGCATCAACGGCTTGCAGCAGAATGCTCTGCTCGACCCCAACAAGCGCCTGCCGCGTGGCCAGAACCGCCTCTTTTGTGGCTTCGACACCCATCTTGGTTTTGCCGCCGTCCCACAGGATCTGCTCCAGACCGATCCCTGTGCTTACGCTGACACCATCTGTGATCCGGTCCACCACAAAGCTAGAGGAATTGGTAAAGCGCGACCGGCTGAATTCAACACTGCTGCTCCAGCCCAGAACGGGGCGCAGATCGGCAAGTGCAACGGCCACATCTTCGTCCGCTGCGCGCAGAACCGCGCGATACTGCGTCAGCAGACCCGAGTTATTGTAGGCCGAAGCCAATGCATCCGCGAGGCTTTCTGCCGTGGCCATCACCGGCGTCGACACCGCCATCACCAGGGCAATACCGCCCGCCGTCACCCGTTTCCGAAGTCCCATGATCCCCATCCGTCGCTCCTGCTTTGGCCCACTGGCCGATACCCCAAACGAAAAAACCGCGCCCGTTTGATCGGGCGCGGCCTGAAAACTTGACGCTTACAGCGTAAAGGCCCGGTGCCGTTCAAATCCCGGCAGCACAGGCGCCGCAGCGTTGAATGAAAAGCGCCAGTTCATCTCACCGTCGATCTTATATCCGATGCGTACGGTGCCCAATTCTCCGTCGGCGAAAATCGCGGCGATCCGGCCGCCCTCTTTCAGCTGATCCAGAATCGCGTCGGGCAAATGCTCGACCGCGCCCTGTAGAATGATCACATCATACGGACCGTGTTCTTTGGCGCCGTCGGACAGCGTTCCGGTGTGCAGGATCACGTTATCCGCCCCGGCCCCGGACAGCGCTGATTGCGCATCTGCGGCCAGCGCCTCGTCTTCTTCGACTGCGACAACCGCTGCGGCCATGCGCGCGATCACTGCCGAGGAATAGCCCAGCCCGCAACCCAGATCCATCACCAGATCATCGGCCTGCACATCCAGAGCATCCAGCATCTTGGCCAGGCTCCGCGCCTCAAGCACGACGCGCGCACCACCCAGACTGATGTTATCCCCCACATAGGCGGCCTCGACCTTGTCAGAGGGCACGAAATCTTCGCGCGGAATGGAAAGAAGGGCGTCGATGATCGGGAACTTGGTCACATCCGAGGGACGGACCTGCGTATCAACCATCATGGTACGGCGATCGGCGTTGTTGGTCATGTGCTAAACTCGTTCGTTCAGATTCTGTCTGCAGTATTGCCACATTCCTCTCCGGGCGGCAACGGCAATGAGCCCTCACGAAAACGTCAAATCGCCGCTGCTTCGCCCCTTGCAGAGCGTTTCATAATCCTATAATCCGCCCCTACCACTTCTGGCGGCGAGTTGGCGGAGTGGTGAC
>JBOEGN010000014.1:0-577 GCA_050633445.1 Thalassovita sp. | reverse complement strand
TACTCGCCTCCATTTCATTCTAAATCAATGGGTTAGCGGCCGGATAGTCGAGTGTGACACAAAGTGGGACACACGCCCTGTGATGCTGTCATCTTATCTAAGCCAATCAAGGCATGGAATTTTCTATTTTCGCTGGCCGCTGCCTGACCCTAGGTGCCGCTACAGGGGAACAGTACGCATATCTCTGAGAACTCGGTGTCCGAATCGAGCTGGCGATCTTGCCCGATATCTTACATCCTGCGGGAAGTTACTGAAGGATAGCAGAGCTTTGGCAGGACTTAGGCAAGACGAAATTCGAAAGAAGGTGCGATCCTATTTCAAGGCGCAACTGGACCAATATCTCGACAGGCTGGACCGCCGCCCACTGTAGCGGCGCGCTAGCTTCTGGATTTTTTGTGACTAGCTTCTGGACGAAAATTTTGAAACGTCCGAGCTGCTGACACCCAAACTATTGGTCTCGGCCTTCTTGCAACCCAACTTATAGGCATCGCTCAAAGCCGCCTCGAGTTGCCACACGGCGATACCACCGAAATCCAGAGGGTCAGAATTCTGAGATTGTAGGGGCTCTAAACTGGTG
>JBOEGN010000013.1:2601-3123 GCA_050633445.1 Thalassovita sp. | reverse complement strand
CGGCCATCAGCTTGGCCAATGCGGCGCGTCGCCGTTCCCCACCCGAAGCCGTCTCGACAGCCCGTGCGGGATCGAATTTCAGACCTTCGTCCGCCATCTCAACCTTGTACATCTCCGAAGGGTCCAGCGCACTGGTGGCAAAATCCCCCAATGTGGCAAAACCCGACATATCCGGATCCTGCTCCATATATCCAACACTCATGCCCGGCGGCACGATACACGCGCCGCGATCGGCCTCAACCAGCCCCGCCATCACCTTCATCAAGGTCGATTTACCCGACCCATTTCGCCCAACCAAGGCCACCCTATCGCCCGGCTGAACCACCAGGGACAGGTCATGAAATACGGGATCTCCGCCAAAAGTCAGAGAGATATCGGTAAGCTGAAGTAAGGGTGCACGTGCCATAAAGCGCAGCTAACCAGCCGCCAACCCAAGGTCAAGCGCCCTTCTTCTTTTTGGAAAATATCCCGGGGGTGAAGCGCGGAAATCGCAGATTTCCACGCGAGGGGGCAGCGCCCCCT
>JBOEGN010000013.1:763-2583 GCA_050633445.1 Thalassovita sp. | reverse complement strand
CCCAGCCGCCCATCAGCAAATAGGTCCGCAACAAAGGCGGCATCCGCAACATCGCTTTTTTCGCATCAGGTTTGCGTCGCAGCATTTGCGCGAAATTGAAAACCAGCGGCGCCTTCACCCGAGGCAACCAGCGACGCGGGGCCAAGTGGCGCTCTTTCAGCATGGCGAAACTGTCCAGGTATTCCTGCTCGTCCGTGCCGTGAAAAGACGAGCAGCCAAACAGCATCTCGATCCGGTTATCGTCCACGAATCGCGTCATCGCAGCCCAGGCGACGCGCAGGATATCAGGGTCGCTGAACTCTGGATGGATGCAAAAACGGCCCATTTCGACCATCGGACCTGAAAACGCTTCCAGCGCAGACAGCTCATAGAACTGCGCCGCGTAGCTGCGGCCGATCTCTCCGCCATCAGACAGAGGCAGAAACCGAAAGGTACATACCAACCGCCCCGAGCGCGCCTCTTCGATCAGAACGTGATCGCAAATTCCATCGAATTCGTCGGCATCAGCGCCCTTGCCCGCGTCGGCACCCCGAAAGCAAAGATGCCGCAGGGTCTGTGCTGCATGAATATCAGCCTGTGTCTTCGCAAGCCGCGCATGGTAACGGCCCTTGTTCATCAGCAGCATGTGCCCGCTCCTGCAACTGTCTTGACCAACATAGCGGTCTTTTGGTCCGCCTAGCATAACATATGTATCAAGGGCGTGACGGCATGCAGGTCAAGGGGCGCACCGCCAGGGATGCGCGACCCTTTGCTTATTCGATGAAGTCCGCAGCGTTGAATTTACCCAAGCTGCCCAAAAGCTGACGCAAGAAGCTGAGATTCGCGACCGAGCTGCTGGTCACGCGACGTTCCAGCGGCACGACATTGCCGTCCTCCAGACCAAAGCGCTCGATATTGCTGACGACGCCCCGGTTGTTAAAGGTAATGGCCACGACCTCGCGATCAATCACCTTGGGCGCCTGATAAGAGTAATGCCGCACCCGCGAGCGCACATAGTAGTACCCGCTATTGTCCAGAATGCCGCCAGTCGAGGGCGTGCCCACGGTTTCTGCGACACTGTCACGGGTATCAATGCCCACAACGATGTTGGCCAGATCATCAGGAAGCGGCACATAGCCATGGTTCCGGAACTGAGCCGTACACGCCACCAGCGCGGCCAATGCACCGCCTATGACTGCAATTCTGATCGTTCTGCCCATGCTCAACATGGCTGCCCCCTGTGCTAGCCTCTTGTATTGGCATCGCCTGCCTTTTAATCCGATTACAGAAGGAACGACGTCTGTTCAAGCTAAGGAAGCCCCGACCCTTATGACAAACTTGCCAACTCATAGCCTGCGCGTGGCCGATCTGCCGCAATCCAAGCCCTCCTATTTCGAGCTGGTGCCCGATGCAGCGGCCCTGTCGGCCATCGCCCAAGAGCTGGACCTGCGCGGGCTGCGCAAGCTGCGTTTCAAGGGAAAAATCACCGCCACGGGCGACCGCGACTGGCTGCTCGAGGCCAATTTGGGCGCGACCGTGATCCAGAACTGTGTGGTGACGCTGGAGCCTGTGACAACGCGTCTGGAAGAACCGGTTATCCGGCGATTCCTTGCCGCTCTTCCCGAGCAAACGGAAGAGGACGAGGAAATCGAGATGAGCGAAGACGACTCGATCGAAGCCCTGGGGGCCGAAATTGACCCCGCCGCCGTGATGATCGAGGCGCTGGCGCTGCACCTGCCCCTGTATCCACGGGCCGAGGGCGCGGTTCTGGGCGAAACGCTCCATACCGAACCGGGCAAAGAGGCGCTGAGCGATGCAGATCTGAAACCTTTTGCCGGCCT
>JBOEGN010000013.1:0-576 GCA_050633445.1 Thalassovita sp. | reverse complement strand
GCGCACATGACGCGCTGGTTGCGGCAAACCCGAACGAGTGCACAAACTGTGGCGAGCTGAAACGCCCGCACCATGTCTGCCCCTCGTGTGGCCACTATGCCGACCGTGAAGTGGTCGCTGTGGTCGACGAGATCGAACTGGACGAAGACGCAGCATAAATCGATTGGGGACCGGTGTCCGCATGTCCGTTCAGAACGATCAGACTCAAGCGGGTGCCGGGCGCACCATTATCTCTGTCGATGCTATGGGCGGAGACCGGGGACCGGCGGCAGTTGTCGCCGGTATTTCTGATTCCGCAAAGATTAACCCGGAAATCGGGTTTATTCTGCATGGTCCCAAGTCAGAGCTGGAAAAACTGGTCGCCAAGCGCAAACCGCTTGTTGGCCGGGTCGAGATTCGCGACGCTCAGGACGTTGTCACGATGGAGGATAAGCCCTCTCAGGTGATGCGCCACGGCAAGAATACCTCGATGTGGTCCGCAGTGAACGCGGTCCGTGACGGTGATGCAGATGTTTGCGTGTCTTGTGGCAATACCGGCGCTCTTATGGCGCTGAGTATGATCCGTCTGCGCAAGCT
>JBOEGN010000012.1:0-51999 GCA_050633445.1 Thalassovita sp. | reverse complement strand
CCGGCGATAAGGTCAACACACTGACCAAAATCATGAAGGTCACATCTGGCTCCACGCCCGAGATGGCAAAGGAAATTGACGCGCTTTATGGCTCGATCATCGAAGCGGGCACATTCCCTGCGAGTTCGATCAAAGTGGCCGAAGCCGCCAAGGTCATCGAAAACACCCAGCGCGATATCAACATCGCCCTCGTGAACGAACTGTCAGTGATCTTCAACCGTCTCGAGATCGACACGCTGGATGTGCTTGAAGCCGCGGGCAGCAAGTGGAACTTCCTGCCCTTCCGCCCCGGCATGGTCGGCGGTCACTGCATTGGCGTTGATCCTTACTATCTGACCCATAAGGCCGAAGAAGTTGGCTACAACCCGCAGGTTATTTTGGCCGGTCGCCGTATCAACGATAACATGGGCCGTTATGCCGCCCGCAACATGATCAAGATGATGTCCCAAGGGGGCACCAATGTCGCCGCCTCGCGGGTTGCCGTTCTGGGCATCACCTTTAAGGAAAACTGCCCTGACATTCGCAATTCCAAGGTCATTGATCTGGTCCGCGAATTGCAGGACTGGGGCGTTGAAGTTGTTGTCGCTGATGCTTGGGCCGATGCCGAAGAAGTCGCGCATGAATATGGCGTCACGCTGGTGGCGCAGGACGATCTGAAAGATGTGGATGCCATCGCCGTTGCCGTCGCGCATGAGCAGTATTCATCCCTCAGCCCGGAAACACTGCGCGCTATGTGCCGCGCGGATAAACCTGTGCTCGCGGATCTGAAATCCGTCTTTGATCGTGTGGCCTTGGCAGACGCTGGCTTTGGCGTCTTCCGCTTCTAAAGCAGGCCGAGCAAATATGCGCCGTAGCCGTTCTTTTGCAGCGGCTCGGCCAAGGTGCGCAGCTCATCCGCGCTGATCCAGCCGTTTTCAAACGCGATCTCTTCTAGGCAGCCGGTTTGCAGACCTTGGCGCGACTGTAGCGTGCGCACGAAATTCCCTGCGTCCAACAAAGACGCATGGGTGCCTGTATCAAGCCAGGCATAACCACGCCCCATGCGATTAACCTGCAGGCTGCCATCCTCAAGGTAGCTTTCCAGCAGCGTCACAATCTCCAACTCGCCGCGCGGGGAGGGCGTTACATCGCGCGCGCGGGCAGGGGCGGTTTCATCGAGGAAATAAAGCCCCGTGACCGCATAGTTCGAAGGGGCTTTTTCCGGTTTTTCAATGATCGCCTGCGCACGCCCATCTGCGTCGAAATCCACCACGCCGTAACGCTCAGGGTCGGTGACATGATAGCCAAAGACCGTACCGCCACTGGTGCGCGCGTTTGCCTCTTCCAACAGATCAGGCAGGCCATGCCCAAAGAAGATGTTATCACCCAGAACCATCGCCGAAGGGCTGCCATCAAGAAAGTCCTCGGCCAGAAGATAGGCCTGCGCCAACCCATCGGGGGAAGGCTGCACAACATAGGTGAACGACAGCCCCCATTGCGCGCCTGTGCCAAGGGCGCGTTGGAACTGCGCTTGATCCTCAGGCGTGGTGATAATGCAAATCTCGCGAATCCCTGCCAGCATCAGCACAGAGATCGGGTAGTAGATCATCGGCTTGTCATAGATCGGCATCAGCTGTTTCGAGACACCCATTGTAATGGGATAGAGCCGCGTGCCAGAGCCACCTGCCAGAATGATGCCTTTGCGCAGAATTTCAGCCTGTTTCATGTCTCTGCCTTCAACTCGCTTAAAATACCCGCCAAGCCTACACGCCAATCTGGGCGAGATATGCTAAAGATTGTGTTTACTTTCGTGCAATCGAGCCTCGAATTTTTCGGCCGCGCGGCAGGGGTTGGATAATCGCTTGAAGGGATGTCCGTGACATCGCAAACGGTACCACTTTGCGCGAATATCTCACGGGCGAAATCAGCCCATGACGCATCGGGCATACCCGCGAAATGATAGGTGCCGCTTTTGCTTGGATCCGCGCAAAGCTGCGCGGCCATCTGCATCAAGGCCTCTGCAATATCGCGCGCAGGGGTTGGGGCGCCAATCTGATCCGCAACGATGCTCAGGGCATCGCGTTCGGCCCCAAGGCGCAGCATGGTTTTCACAAAATTCGCGCCATGCGCCGAGACCACCCAAGAGGTGCGCAGGATCGCATGGGGGCCATTTGCATCCCGAACGCCTTGCTCGCCCGCCAGTTTGGAGGCACCATAAACGCCCAGCGGGCCCGTTGGTGCATCCTCGACCCAAGGCGTCGTTCCCGATCCGTCAAAGACGTAATCGCTCGAGATATGCAAAAAGGGCAACGCGCGTTTTGCGGCGGCATTGGCCATCGCACTTGGAGCCTCTGAATTGACCCGAAATGCCTGTTTAGTGTCTGTTTCAGCCTGATCCACAGCGGTATAGGCCGCCGCATTGATCACCGCATCTGCATTGGTTTGTGCGATCATCTCTGCGCAAGCGGCAGGATCGCTCAGATCTGCATCCCCGCGCGATAATGTTGTTACGCCAGCGTAACGCTGAAGCTCGCGCGCCACTTGTCCCGTTTTGCCAAAAACCAGAACCTGCATCAATTGAGCGGAACGCTCACGCGCAGTTGCAAGGTTTCCATCCCCGGGTTCACCTTGGAAATACCGCCGTTAGAGCGGTGATCATAAGAAACACCAATGCGCACGCCGCTGCGGGCCTGCCAGCCAATTTCAGCGCCAGAGCGGAATTCCACATCATGGCCCAGATTGGGGCCGCTGCCCTGCGCATAAACACCGGGCATAAAGTGCAACTGCGCATAGCCGCCAACACCAGAGGGGCGTTCCCAGAAGCGGGTGGTATGCGTTGCGCCAAGGCCAACCCAGACATCATTTGTATCTGTCACCGACAGACCAACCGCGGGTTGGAACGGGCCGAACGACGTGCCCAGATCATAGCGCAGATAGGCTTCGCTACCGATGGATTTTTCCTGAAAGATAACATTACCGAAGGAGAGCGAAATCGCATCTTGCGCGGGCGTACGCGCAAGGCACCCCGTATCGCAATCATTGGTCTTCATATCGGCAAGGCCAACGACAAAGAAAAGTACCGCGAGACGTCCGTCCATTTGAAATCACCTTTGGTAAATACCTGCCTCTGACATAGAGCAGATACAAAGCCCTGTCATCCTGTTCCAAGCCGCGTGCCGACACCTGCGCGATTCTGCAAGGCGCGCCACCACTCTTCGTTGTCCAAATACCAGCGCACGGTTTTCTCCAAACCCTCTTCAAGCGTCACGGACGGGCGCCAGCCCAGCTCCTCGCGAATGCGGGTCGGATCAATCGCATAGCGCATGTCATGGCCCGGGCGATCTGCAACAAAGGTGATTTGCTTTGCGTAGGGCGTGTCTTTCGGGCGCATTTGATCGAGGTGCGCGCAGATCATTTTCACCAGATCAATGTTGCTCGCCTCATTCTCGCCGCCGATATTATAGCTGCGCCCCAAGGTGCCTTTCATGAGCACCGTTAAAAGCGCATCGGCGTGATCTTCCACATAAAGCCAATCGCGAATATTCTCGCCCTTGCCGTAGATCGGAATGTCTTTGCCCGCCAGCGCATTGAGAATCACCACCGGCACCAGCTTTTCAGGAAAATGATAAGGGCCATAGTTGTTGGAGCAATTGCTCAGCACCACAGGCAGCCCGTAGGTTTCCGCCCATGCGCGCACCAGATGATCGCTGGCCGCTTTACTCGCAGAATAGGGCGAGCGTGGATCATAGGGCGTCTCTTCGGTGAACATACCCGTTTCCCCAAGCGAGCCAAAAACCTCATCGGTGGAAATATGATGGAAGCGAAAGGTCTCAGGCTTGCCTTGCGCGCTCCAATAGGCGCGCGCGGCTTCCAGCAGCGTGTAGGTCCCAGTGATATTGGTTTGGATAAACGCGCCCGGCCCGTCAATCGAGCGATCCACATGGCTCTCTGCGGCAAGGTGCATAATCGCGTCTGGCTGGGTGTCGTTCAGGATGCTATCCATCGCGGCGCGATCACAGATGTCGGCCTGAAAGAAAACATAACTCTCATTATCCGCAACGGATTTCACGTTGTCGAGGCAGGCCGCATAGGTCAGCGCATCGACATTCACTACGCTGTGCCCCGCCTTGATCGCCGCACGCACAACTGCCGATCCGATAAAGCCAGCACCGCCTGTTATGAGTAGTTTCATATAGTGCTTTCCTCGTAGATAAAGGGGCTGTCAAAGTCTCTCAGCAAAGGCGCTGCCGCGTCTTTCTCTGACAAAATCGCCTTTTTAGAGTCTATTTTCCAGTCAATCCCCATGTCAGGATCATCAAAGCGCACCGCGCCATCGCATGTCGGCGCATAGGGGTTATCGCATTTGTAAATCACTTCGGTATCAGGGGCGAGCGTCGCAAACCCGTGCAAAAACCCACGCGGCACCAGCAGTTGTTTGCCGTTCTCGAAACTCAGCTCGACCCCCGTCCATTGCCCGTAAGTGGGCGAGCCTTTGCGAATATCAACCGCCACATCAAACAGCGCGCCACGTCCACAGCGCACCAGTTTGGCCTGCGCGAAGGGCGGCGCTTGAAAGTGCAAACCGCGCACAGTGCCTGCCTGCTCAGAGAGCGAATGATTATCTTGCACAAACTCGAAATTCAGCCCCGACTCTGCCATACGCGCGCTCGACCAGCTTTCGCTAAAGAAACCGCGTGCATCACCAAAACGCGCGGGCGTTAGAATAACCACGCCAGAAAGGTTCGTCTGTTCAATCTGCATTCTCTACCCTGCTCAATCATACCCGTAAGCGTAATGGCCCCAGCATCATGTCAATGTGATGCAACTGCCATGAATTTACAAAGGCGCATGCGCCCCGTTGACCCTCTGCGCCCCAATGCGTCATACCAAGCGCGAGGCAAAGCAGTAAGGGGATACCCCATGAAAATCGCAATGATCGGGACAGGCTATGTAGGTTTGGTCTCAGGAGTCTGTTTTTCAGACTTCGGCCATGACGTGGTTTGCGTTGATAAAGACCCGTCCAAGATTGAAATGCTAGAGCGCGGCGAAGTCCCGATCTATGAACCGGGCCTCGATGCGCTCATGGCAAAGAACGTGGAAGCCGGGCGTTTGTCCTTCACGCTCGATCTTGCCAGCGCCATTGACGGTGCCGAAGCGGTGTTCATCGCGGTTGGCACGCCCACGCGGCGCGGCGATGGCCATGCGGACCTGACATTTGTGATGGCTGCAGCCACAGAAATCGCGGAGATGGCGAAGGATTATGTGGTCGTTGTGACCAAATCCACGGTCCCCGTCGGCACCAACCGCCAAGTCAAACAGGCGATCAGAAAAGCCAACCCGAACCTTGATTTCGACGTGGCCTCTAACCCTGAATTCCTGCGCGAAGGCGCCGCGATTGACGACTTTATGCGCCCTGACCGCGTTGTGGTCGGTGTGCAATCGGACAAAGCCGCCGAAGTGATGCACGAAATTTACCGCCCGCTGTCTTTGCGCGAATTCCCCGTTGTGACCACCGATCTGGAATCGGCGGAAATGATCAAATACGCGGCCAACGCGTTTCTGGCGACCAAGATCACCTTTATCAACGAAATCGCAGCGCTCTGCGAAAAGGTGGGCGCGGACGTCAAGCAGGTCTCCAAGGGCATGGGCATGGACGGGCGCATCGGCAACAAGTTCTTGCACGCCGGCCCCGGTTATGGCGGATCATGTTTCCCGAAAGATACCAAAGCACTGGCACGTATTGGTCAGGAACACGCCGTTCCCATGCAGATCACCGAGACGGTCATCACCGTTAACGAAGAGATCAAGCGTCGCATGATCACCAAGCTTGAGGATCTCTGCGGTGGCTCGTTCAACGGCAAAACCGTCGCCATGCTGGGCGTGACGTTCAAGCCCGACACCGATGATATGCGTGACGCCCCTGCCCTGACGATTGTGCCTGCGCTTGTGGGCGGCGGTGCCAAGGTGCGCGTGTGCGATCCGCAAGGCCAGCACGAAGGCGAAGCGCTTCTGCCCGGCGTTCACTGGGTCGAAGATCCTTATAAAGCCGCGCAGAATGCCGATCTTGTCGTGGTTCTGACCGAGTGGAACGAGTTCCGCGCGCTCAACCTCAAGAAACTGGCCAAGAAGATGGCAGTTCCGCATATGGCCGATCTGCGCAACGTCTATTCCGTTAAGGATGCGAAACGTGCGGGCTTTGAAGCCTATGACAGCATCGGGCGCACCGGTTTCAATAACGAAGATTAAGCAACTCTTAATCCTAAGCGCGCGCTGCTAAGGCGCGCGCAAGACAAATGAAGCACCGTCAGGGCCAATTTCCCTGACGAGAGCTTTGAGAGATGTCCCAAACCAGCCCCCGCCTGACCTTGCCCTTTATTCAGCCTGCACAGGCGCAAAAACATGTCACCCATAACGAAGCGGTGCGCGCGCTTGATATGTTGGTGCAGCTTTCATTCGAAGACGACGCGCTCAGCGCGCCCCCTCCTGCGGCAAGCGAAGGCGATTGCTATATCATTGCCGCGGTCGGTAGTGGCGCATGGAGCGGACAAGACGGCGCCATCGCAGCTTTCCTTGATGGGGTTTGGCAGTTTCACACCCCGCGCGCGGGCTGGCGCGGCTATGTGCATGCGCGCGAAGCACTGGTGGTCTTTGACGGCACCGAGTGGCATGAGATCACCCCAAGCGCGCTGCAAAACGCCGCCCTGATCGGGCTTGGCATGCAGGCCGATAGCGCCGCGCCCTTCGCCGCAAAACTCAATGCCGCTCTCTGGAGCGCGCTTTATAGCGGCGACGGCGGGACAGGCAGTTTGATCCAGACGCTGAACAAAGAGGCCAGTGGCGATGATGTGGGGTTGGTGCTGCAAGAGGACTTCCAAACGCGCGCGTTGATCGGCCTGTTTGGCGACAATCGTTTGCGCCTCTCCGTGACGCCCGATGGAAGCACCTTCACCGACGCCCTGAGTATTGATCCCGCGACAGGTATCGCCGACACCCCCGCCCTGCCCCGCTTTCAGGCCAGCACCAATTTTGACAACTTCCTCACCGAAAACATCTGGACCACCGCAGCGATCAATAACGCGGCAACAAATGATCAAGGCTGCTTTGATGCCGCCACCCATCTGTTCACCGCGCCTGTGGATGGCACCTACCTTTTGGGCGGCACGCTCTTGTATAAAAAACACCTCTCCAATGCGCAGCTCAATATCCGCATGCTGTTGAATGGCACTGATGTGTTAAACGGCTCTGTCGGGCGCACAGGCGGCACGCTGCACAGCCTCGCCAGCGCGCTCTCCACTCAAACTCTTGTACCTTTGAGCACTGGTGACAGCGTCGCGTTGCAGGCAAAAGCAGAGAATAGCGATACCTATCTCGCTGCAGATAACACTGTCTTCTGGGGATATAAGATCGGCTAAATGTTTCGCGCGCGAAACATTTGCGCGCGCGGCCGATCTTGCCATTAGGGGCTCTGCGCGCCATCACAGGCCCGGGCATTTTCTGATTGCCTCGACCTCTTCTGTTTACGGTGCCAATACCGAAATGCCCTATTGCGAGACCCATAAAGTCGACACGCAGATGTCATTTTATGCGGCCACCAAAAAAGCGACAGAAGCAACGGCGCAAACCTATGCCCACCTTTACGACATCCCGACCACCATGTTCCGTTTCTTTACTGTTTACGGGCCATGGGGGCGCCCCGATATGGCACTGTTTAAATTCACCGATGCGATTTTAAATGGCCGTGCAATCGACGTTTATAATTCTGGCGATATGCTGCGCGATTTCACTTTTGTGACAGATCTTGTGGACGCTGTGCGCCGCCTCATGGATGCCATTCCTGGCAAAGAACCTGTGAGCACCGCTGATAGTCTTTCCCCGATCGCGCCTTGGCGCGCGGTGAATATTGGCAATGGCGCACCCACGCGATTAACTGATTTTATCCTCGCACTAGAAGAGGTTCTCGGCAGGGTTGCAGAAAAAAATATGTTAGACATTCAGCCGGGCGATATGCCATCTACTTGGGCAGATGCAACGCTCCTTCACGATCTAATCGGACCAATGAAAAGCACCGATTTGAAGGACGGTGTGGCGAGTTTTGTTAACTGGTACAACGCTGAGTATGCATAAACGGCTAAATTTTGCCTTTGGTTAATAATTTTGCTTTTCATTTTAAAAGTTTCGGTATTTTAGAGCCACTCATTTATTCATGGGGATGAAAAATGGATCTAACTACACTGACGCTCAAAGAGCTCAAAAAACTACGTAAAGACGTTGAAAAGGCCATCAATGGTTTTGAAGACCGCAAAAAGCGGGAAGCATTATCAGAGTTGGAAAAGAAAGCGGCTGAGATGGGGTTCTCCCTGTCCGACCTTGCTGGAATTGGCAAAGTCAAAAAAGTCAGCCCGCCTAAATATCGCAATCCTGCCGATGCAGATCAAACCTGGACCGGTCGTGGACGTATTCCACAGTGGATGAAAGATATTGAAAATGCGGGCGGCTCACGCGACGACACGCTGATTTAACGTCACTCACGCGAATAGACATCTTCGTAACGAATGATGTCGTCCTCGCCTAGATATGACCCTGTTTGAACTTCAATCAGGGTCATATTCACCCGGCCCCGGTTTTCCATGCGATGAACCGCGCCAAGGGGAATAAAGACCGACTGGTTTTCGGTCACCATCTTCACCTCTTTATCAATCGTAACATGGGCCGTGCCTTCGACCACGATCCAATGCTCTGCGCGATGCACATGGCTTTGCAAACTCAACTGACCACCGGGCGTGACAACGATGCGTTTCACCTGAAAGCGTGGACCCATCGCAAGACTGTCAAACCACCCCCAAGGGCGGTGATCGCGCGTGAACTGCCCCGCTTGTTTCGCGCCTTTCTCTTGCAGCGCTGTTACTGCTGCTTTGACGTCCTGCACGCGGGAGCGGTCGGCAACCAATACCGCATCGGGCATGGCCACCGCGATGATATTCTCAAGGCCAATACCAACAAGTTCTTGCCCCTCGGATGCCGCCCAAAGCAGGCTATCTTTACACTCCACTGATGTGGCCTCTCCCACCAGCGCTGTGCCCCGCACATCTTTGTCAGCGATGCGCCGCAGGGCTTCCCAATCGCCAAGATCCGACCACCCATCAGAGAAGGCGAGCACCTTCAGGTTCTCGGCCTTTTCCATGATCGCATAATCAAGCGAGATTTTTTCAATCTGCCCGAATGCAGCGGCGTTCAGGCGGCGAAACCCGAGGTCTTGCTCGGCGCCATCAAGCGCAGCTTGTGCAGGCGCTATCATATCTGGAGCATGCTGCTGGAACGCAGTGCAAATCGTTTTAACAGAAACGAGGAATATCCCTGCATTCCACAGAAACTGGCCAGACGCGAGCATCGCTTCTGCGCGGGGTAACTCGGGTTTTTCCACAAACGCTTTGAGCGGCTCTGGTGCATCTTTGGGGTGAGTCTCCCCCGTGAGTTCCAAATAGCCATACCCCGTTTCCGGACGATCTGGTGTAATGCCGAAGGTGACGATTGAGCCCGCCTCTGCCGCAGGGCGGGCAGCCTCAACAGCGGCGCGAAAAGCCTCTGTGTCAGGGATCGCATGATCGGCTGGCGCGATCAGCATCAAGCCCTCGGGATCGCTACCCTGCAAGAACAGCGCCGCCGCCAAAACTGCGGGCGCGGTATCACGCGCCTCAGGTTCGATGAAAACAGCCTCTGGCAGAACCCCTGCCCCACCCATCTGTTCGGTCACGATGAAACGATACTCTTCCGAGGTCAGTAAAACAGGACGACGAAACCCCTGCCCCGTTAGCCGCTTGACCGTTGCTTGGAACAGCGTGTCAGGCTTGCCGAGATCGGCAAATTGTTTGGGATAGCTTTTGCGCGAGAGCGGCCAAAGCCGCGTGCCACTGCCCCCTGCGAGGATAACTGGAGTAATCATAACCAAAGCCCTTAGCTGCTTGCCTAGCCTATAGCGTCAGGTTTGGGCGAAAGTTTGGCAAGGGGGCAGGCCATAAATGTTTCGCGCGCGAAACATTTCCCCATGAGGCGCGGCGCAATGGCAATTGAACGCAAGCCATTTCAGATGATAACGATGACCTGAACAAATGCGCAAACGCGCCTCATGAACAGGATGGTTAAATGCGGGTCTTCGTGACAGGTGGAGCAGGATTTATTGGCTCCCATACGCTTGTGCAATTGCTCCGCCAAGGCGCAGATGTCACCGTGTTTGACAACTATTCCAACAGCTCGCCCGAAGCGCTTGCCCGGGTCAAACGACTGGCACAATCCGATCTAACGATCGTTGAGGGTGACATTTGCCACACCGCCGCGCTTCAATCCGCCCTGCACACCGCTGCGCCAGAGGCCGTCATTCACTTTGCAGGTCTCAAAGCCGTTGGCGAATCCGCTGAAAAGCCGCTTTCTTATTACCACACGAATATCTCTGGCAGCATCGCCCTGCTGGAGGCCATGGATAACGTCGGCTGCCGCAAGATCGTCTTTTCTTCCTCTGCAACGGTCTATGATCCAAAAGGGCAGCCCCCCTTTACCGAAGACGACGCTCTTGGCGCGGTAAACCCCTATGGGCGCACCAAGCAGTTCATCGAAGAGATCATTCGCGATTGGAGCGCGGCCAATGCAGACACATCTGCTGCGATCCTGCGCTACTTCAATCCTGTGGGGGCTCATGCCTCGGGCGATATTGGGGAAGATCCGGTCGGCATTCCGAACAACCTTATGCCCTATATTTCCCGCGTCGCAGCAGGCCGCCTCAAAGAGCTACAGGTGTTTGGCGGTGACTACCCTACCCGTGATGGCACGGGCGAGCGCGATTACATCCACGTGGAAGACCTTGCCAGCGCCCATCTGGCCGCGCTGGAGTACACGACACACTCAACCGGCTGCGAGAGCTTCAACATCGGGACTGGCACGGCCAGCTCTGTTCTTGAAATGCTACAGGCCTTTGAAAAGGCGGCTGGCAAATCCATCCCCTACCACATCACAGATCGACGCGCCGGAGATGTCGCCACAAGCTTTGCGGATGCGTCCAAGGCCAAACAGGTTTTGGGTTGGCAGGCCAGACATGGCGTAGAAGAAATGTGCCAGTCCGCATGGAATTGGCAGAGCAGAAATCCAAACGGCTACGAGTAAAATGGACTTATTAGAGTCTGCAAATGTTTCGCGCGCGAAACATTTGTCAGCGCGCACCCTAACGTCCGGACATGCGCCACACTTCCCGGCAGGTCGCCAGCAAAATGCGCACATCCGCGATCAATGACACCTCTCGCCCATAGTGCCCATCCAGCGCAATACGGGCGCTGTAGGGCAAAGCATTGCGCCCCGAAACCTGCCAAAGCCCGGTAAGCCCCGGGCGCAGCGCGAGATACTGCGCCCGCCCAAACCCATAACGCGCCAATTCACTTGCTGGAACGGGACGAGGGCCAACAAGGCTCATCTCGCCCCTGAGAACGCAAAACAACTGGGGAAGCTCATCAAGGCTCGCCCGTCGCAGAAATCGCCCCCAAGGGGTCACGCGAGGATCATCGCCCGTCTTAACCGCCGCGCATTTGCGCAACGTTCCACATCGCATCGTTCGGATTTTGACACAGCGAAACAAATGCCCATGCCGCCCAACTCTTTGCTCGGTATAAAATCCTTGGCCAGCCTCAAGCCAGGACAAGAGCCAAAGCAACATCGTTAGGGGCACCCACAGCGGGCTGAATAGGGCCGTTACGGCAAGGTCGAACGCGCGTTTGCCTGCGCGTTCGTAAAGCCTACTTCTATGCCATGGTAGAATACCACTTGCCTGCATGATCGCCTCTCGTTCAACCGATGCGATCTTAGAAGCAAGACGTTAAGGGACCGCTAAGGCCCCTTTGATCACTTGCGCGCTTTAATCCAGCGACGCAGCTCTCCATAAAACTTGGGATCAACCCCTGCACCGGTGATGCTCAATGCCCCACCCTTAGGGTTCAGCTGCATCATGAACTCTGGTGTCACATGCTCAAGAACTGGCGCGGCTGCCTTTGGCTTACTCGGTCTGTTTTCAGTCTCTAAACCCTGCTCCAGAGCCTCATTTAGTATCTTTTGCTCTGCCTCAACTGTCTCGGGAGGAAAGGCGCTTAGTGCAGAGAGAATACGGCGCGGGGCATAGGGGTCATTGAGTAAAGCCTTAGAGAGCTGCAGCCCCATGCGTTCGCCCATTTGGGTTGGAAACTTCAGCGCACCGCCAAGGGCACTGGCCACGGGAATGAAGGATTTAATCTTGGAGCGTTTGGCGCGCGAGGCAGAGGCAAAGAGAGTTTGCAGCGCCGCCTTTTCAGTCTCGAAAACGCCGGATTCGACCGAACGCACCACGATGCGCGCGCGCTCGAAATAGCTGAGACCGACGCGAATCTCGTTCTCTTCGATCATCGCCACATAGGCATCAGGGGCTTCGCGCGGGGCGGTAATGATGGCCTTGGCAGTTTCAGCGCCAATTGCGCGCAGGGCCTGCAGGCGGCGCCAGCCAGAGATCAGCCCGTATTGATCCTTGCCAAGCTCGACCAGCTCGATCGGCGTCTGCTGACCGCGCGCTTTCAGCGAGCTGCGCAGGGCGTCCATGTCATCATCATCCACAGAGATACGATCACGCACGAGATAGTTTTGATCGATCTGCGCCAGCGGCACTTCGGTAATCATCCGCCCCTCAGCGCGCGCACGGCGCAGGGTCTCAGAAAGTTCCTCAAGCGCGGCGGTAGTTGCCGCATCCCCGGCCACGCTGGCAATCGGTGGGGCAGAGTGGGGCGAGAGACCAGCGATGGATTTGGTTTCCAGCGGTGCATCCAGATCGCGCGCCCGTTCTTGAGTTTGCGCGGGGGCAAGGCGTTTACGTTTGGCCATTATGTCGTCTCCTGTAAATGCAAGGCAGGGAAACAGGTGGGTATGAAACGCAGCTTAACCATCCGAACGCTCCTGCGCGAGTTCATCGCGTCTCCACACGCCGAGCAGCAGTTCTTTGAAGGCACCGTAAGTGGCATCAAATGTTTCGCGCCCGCGCACATAGGTCTCGCGGTTGAAATCACGGTAGTCGGCCTCGTAGATGCCGCTGACCTGCTCGCCCGCCTGCCCGATGAGCGCGGTGAAGTCCTGACGATGCGGGGAGAGCGTGCGCCCGAGGTAGGCCTGCATCAGCCCCGCCAGTTCCGCCTGCTGCGCGCCGTCATAGCGCGTGACCACCGCGCGCACCGCGTCCCACTCGAACGCCAGCTCATCACGGCCCAATGCGCGGGCGGCAATGTTTTCGCCCTCCTCGATAGAGGCAAAGGTCGAATGCAGCATGTCAAAGAAACGCCCCGTTGAGTCGAACTCCAAGAAAGAGGCGCCAAGCGGTACCAGTAGGATGTCAGAAGCGGCCAGCCCGTTGATCGTCAGATAGCCAAGGGCAGGGGGGGTGTCGATGAAGATCAGATCGTATTTATCGAGCACGCCGTCCCGCTCAAGGCTCTCGGTCAAAGCATCCCAAAGCTTCCAACCCCGCGCCTGCATACGCCAGACGGGGATCTGGAATTCGGCCCAATAGAGATTGAGCTGGGCGCCAATGAGATCGATGTTGGGCCAATGGGTCGGCTTGATCAAACTGTCGGCGGTGACATCGAGCGCCTCAGAGAGGGTGTCATCAAGGGGCAGGGGGGCTTCGCCGCGATCAAGGCGTTTCTGGTTCTCTGCGCGCAGATGTTCACCGTAATGGCGCGCAAGCAGGGGAAAGACCGTGTCCCATTCGTCTTCTACTTTGCCGCCGAAAATGGAGGTCATGGAGCCTTGGCTGTCCAGATCAAGCACCAGCACCTTGTAGCCGTCAAGCGCGGCAGACATGGCCAGATGCGCCGCCGTAGAGGTCTTGCCAACGCCGCCCTTGAAATTCGCCACAGCGATCATTTTCGCGGGCAGGCCCTCGGGGCGGTAGGGTTGGTATTCTTTCGCCTTCGATCCGCCGCTGGCAAAATGCGCGCGCAGCTTGAGCACCTCATCAAGGGTGAACCACTTGGCGCCGCCATTGGTTTCGCTGGTGCCTTGAGGTAGCTCAGGGTTTTGTTTCAGCACGCGGCGGAAATGGGCCTGCGCAACGGGGATCAGATATTTGGTAATCTCCCACGTAGAGAAGAGCCGCAGCTGTTTGCGCCCCTCTTCATTCATCCCGCGCGAGGAAAGATCATCGCGCCCCGCTGCGCAGGCTTTGGCGATGGCCGCGAAACCGTCGGTGCCAAGCGGATCGTCCAAAGCGGCAAGCGCCTTGTCTGGATCAATGTTGAAATATGGAGGCTGCTCTGCCTTACTGTCCTTGGCCATGATGTTCCCTCATGTGATCCAATGTGCGCTGTTTCGCTCAATATACGCAAAAACACGTCACATGAAAGCAGAACCCTCACAACACTAAGCTTTTCTCAGTAAAATCAGGGGGTTTCACGGGGGAAATGCGTGGTTTTGTGAGATTGTGCAAAAAATATCCTGTTAGGATTCAGTTAATAGAATAGTTAAGGGATTTTGACTTTTACCTAAGCTCTTTATTTTGAACATTTTTTTGGCGCTCCTTTAAGATCAAGTGACTCTGAACCCACGATAGGGCGACTCTAAAACCACGCGGCAGCGACTCTGAACCCCCGATAAGGACGCCCCAGAATCATAGACGCAGCCTGTGGATAACTTTAGGCTAGGCGTTAATGAAAACACGAATCCCGCGGATGAGACGTTTGCCCGACAAAGAGGCACGCCATTTAGACGGGGCGAGAGCAGTAATATGGCACATATATCTCTGGCTTCTGGGCTGGACCCGAACAGGCACCCCACGCCCGATTTCTTTATCTGCGACATCTTTGATGCGCTGCCAAAGGATGACATGGCGAGCATGGAACATCCGATCTTTTCGCTCTCCACGCGCCCCGACAGGCGCATCCTGAACTATACGCATAATGGCACCGAGATCACGGTCGTGCCCTCGGTCAAGGGGCTGGCGACGCTGCATGACAAAGATATTCTCATTTACTGCATTTCCCAGCTGATGGCGGCGCTGAACGGCGGGCGGGAGATTTCGCGCAAGCTGACCCTGAAGGCGCATGACCTTTTAGTGGCGACAAATCGCGAAACATCGGGCGATGGCTACAAGCGGTTGCGCGAGGCTTTCGAGCGCCTCGCAGGCACGCGCATCACCACCAATATGGAGACCGGCGGGCAAGAGGTAACGACGGGCTTTGGCCTGATCGAGAGTTGGCAAATTGTGCGCGCCTCCAAGGGCGGGCGTATGGCGAGCGTTTCTGTGGTGCTGTCCGAGTGGCTGTTTCGGGCGGTGGAAAGCAAATCGGTGCTGACGCTGTCCACGGATTATTTCCGTCTGCGCAAACCGCTGGAGCGGCGCATTTATGAGCTCGCGCGCAAACACTGCGGGCGCCAGAAATCTTGGCGTGTCTCTGTGGAGGTGCTGCTGAAGAAATCAGGCAGTGCATCGCCGCGGCGCGTGTTCCGCAAAATGATCCGCGATATGATAGCCGCCGATCACCTGCCCGATTACGAGATGAGCGAGGAGGAGGGCGATCTGATCCGCTTCACCGCGCGCGCCTCGGTGATCGAGGAGGGTGTGCAATTGCCGCCTTTGTCAGCGGACGCGCTGGAGGCCGCGCGCGCATTGGCGAAAGGACTGGATGTCTACGCCCTAGAAGCCGACTGGCGCGCCTACTGGATGCGCTCGGGCAAGCCGCGCCTACGCTCGGCCGATGCGGCTTTTGTCGGCTATGTGAAAGCGCGAGGAGAGGCAAAGGGATAGCGCGGCACAGGGGGCAAGAGGGAGAGTTACATAACAGCGGTTATGCGTAAAAAAGTTTGTTGGAAGTGTATCTAAATCAAACTTTGTCGGCGTTGCAAATGTCTGTTAAGGCTGCGTTCGTATAAAGTTTCGAACCCCTATGACATCACCAAAATATGGATTTCGATCAACTTTTCCACCATTGTTGCATACATCACAAGGCATGCCAGAGAGCGTAAAACTACCGCGTTTTGCTGCTACCCAAGGTAACGCTTGCAAGACTTGAGACTGCAACTTCGCCTCTTTGACTACTTCTAGCTCCGCCTTAACAAAACTATAACCCTCACCAAAAACAGCATGAAAATTAGCTTGTGATTTTAGTTCAGTTATAGTGGACGGATCGTTGATATCCTTAAATGCGACAAGTGTTGGAATTTCGGGTCCGTCAAGCTCAATAGGATAGTTAATATCCATCATCGCATTGAACCAAGGCTTACCATTCTGAATCTCCAGACGAGGTACTAATTCCAACCGATCTAACGCAATTCGAATCCGAACATCAGGATGGTAACTTTTCCTTATATCCCATACATCGTAGGTGCCTAACTCAATCAACGCGAAGACAAATTTTCCGTTACCTAAGTCAACAACTGCACCCTCACCCCAATAGGTCCAACCCAAAGGGCCGCTTAAGACTGCATTAGGGCTAATTCTTAACTTCACACGTTCCGTTCCTGTTCCTGACACAGGTCCGTTGGGAGTTTGGATCGTGATCGTATTGATCTGGTACCAGCTATAGCGCTCTTTACAGCCTGCCAGAAAGAGCAAGCTTGTTAATACTAGCGCTAAGATCAATTTCGTCCCTGTCATTATGACTATTCCAAACTGCTTCAGTCGAATAATTCACATCTAACAGTTCCCTTCAAAATTGCACAACATAACGCCCGTTATTCCTTGTTCGCACTTTGTTACGGGGCGGACCATCGCGCTGGGGGTGTGAAATCTAGCGCCGTTTTTGCGCCTGAGGTCACAGGGCTGGAAAAACGGGGAGGGGTCGATTGCTGCGGGGGGGTGCTTTGGGTTACTCTGGGTCATACCGTTTATTGCTTTAACCCTTTTAGACACCCATCAGAATAGATTGCACCTTCCTATGGAACGACTGCTCAGAGATATGCCGCGTCAGGCTAAAGTCATGATGTGGCTTTTGGTGGACACGGCCCTTGTTCCGATCACGCTTTATGCGGCCTTTGCGCTGCGCCTTGGCACGCCCTCGGCCTTTCCGATGATGCAATCGTCTTTGCTGTTGTTCCCTTTGTTGATCATGGGCGGCATCGTGGTGTTTTCCCTGCTCGGGCTGCCGCGGATCAAGCTGCATTCGTTTGATGCCTATGCGATGCGGCGGATCGGGTTGGCGGCGCTCGCCCTGACCGCGGGGGCGATGATCCTCAGCTACCTGTTTGATTTCTGGGCGCCGCGCTCTGTGCCGCTGATTTTTGGTGTGCTTTTCTTTGGCGCAGCAATCGCGATGCGTCTGTTTGGCTTGGCGCTTTTGCAAGCTGTGCTGGGCCATCTGGGCGATGCGGTGCCTGTGGCGGTCTATGGCGCGGGGGCTGCGGGTATTCAACTGGCCTCTGCTTTGCGCCAATCCAATGAGGTCAAGCCGGTGGTCTTTGTTGATGACAACCCTGCGCTTTGGGGCTTGTTGATTTCCGGTCTTCAGGTGAAGAACCCAAAAGAGTTGGCAGCGCTCACCGCTTCGGGAAAAATTGCCCGCGTGTTGTTGGCCATGCCCTCAATCAGCCGTACGCGGGAGGGTAAGTTGCTCGAGCAACTCGCGCCGCTTGAGTGTGAAGTGCAGGTGATGCCCTCTTATGCGGATTTGGTCGCGGGCAAAGGGTTGACGGAAACTGTGGCTCCTGTTGCGCCTGATGCGCTGCTTGGCCGCGACAAGGTTGATCTGGATATCCCCGACGTGGCCAAGGCCTATGCGGGGCGTAGTGTTATGGTGACAGGGGCAGGTGGCTCGATCGGCTCTGAGCTGTGCCGTCAATTGCTGGATATCAAGCCCTCTCATATCGTGCTTTTTGAGCGCTCCGAATTCGAGCTTTACAAGATTGATAATGAACTGCGCGCATTGGCCGAAGCGGCGCAGATCAAAGTCACTACGCGGCTTGGCTCTGTGGTGGATGGGCGCCGCGTGGCCGAGGTGCTGGCTGAAACGCGCGCCGAGATCGTGATCCATGCGGCGGCCTACAAGCATGTACCGCTGGTGGAGCAGAACGAGCTGGAGGGCGCGCGCAACAATGTGCTGGGCACGCAGGTTGTCGCCGAAGCGGCGCGCGCGGCGGGCGTTGAGCGGTTCATTCTGATTTCCACCGACAAGGCCGTGCGCCCGACCAATATCATGGGCGCAACAAAACGCTTGGCCGAGCTGGTGGTGCAGGATTTGCAAACCCGCTCGGATCAGACCAAGTTTTCCATGGTGCGCTTTGGTAATGTTCTGGGCAGTTCCGGCTCTGTGTTGCCGCTCTTTGAGCAACAGATCCGGCGCGGTGGACCTGTCACCGTGACACATCCAGAGGTCACACGTTTTTTCATGACCATCCCGGAAGCGGCGCGTCTGGTCTTGCTGGCGGGGGCCTATGCGACGGGTGGCGATGTGTTCGTTCTGGATATGGGCGAGCCGATGAAGATTTTGGATATCGCGCGGCGGATGATCGCGCTTTCAGGGCGGCGTGTGTTTGAAGGCGGCGAGGGTGATATCGAGATCGAGATCACTGGTTTGCGCCCGGGTGAAAAGCTTTATGAAGAGCTGCTGATTGATGATGGCAGTCTTGTTGGCACACCACATAGCAAAATCCTGCGTGCCGAAGAAGCGATGCTGAGCCAGATCGAAATCGCGGCGATGCTACGCGAGTTGACGAAAGCACTGGATGCAGGCGATGCGCGCGCTTTGCGGACATTGATCGAAGCGCGGGTGGATGGCTATCACCAACAACAAGACGTGGCGCATATCTCGGGCACGCTCTAGGCGCTTTCAACAGAAAAACCCCCGCCGCAATTGGCGAGGGTTTTCCAGAACCTATCGAGCGACGCGAACAGCGTCGAAAGCCTTGGATCAGGCTTTCTTCTCTTCGCTCTTTGGCGCATCAGCTTTTTTCGCTTCTGCGTTCTTTTCCTGTGCATTCACAAAAGCCTTTGCGACGGCGCGCGGGGTTTTGATCGTGCCAGCAGCGATTTGACGAATGATCGCAGCCGCAAGCTTGTCTTTCATCTTGCGTGCCTTCTTGGCATTTTTCTCATCGCCAATACGCGCCATGCGGCGTTTGATTGTCTTGGCTTTGATTGGCTTTGGCCCTGCGCTCGTTTTGGCAGCTTTCTTGTCTTTTGATGCCGCGTCTTTCGCCGCTTTATCAAGAACAGGAATGTCCGCTACAATTTTCGCTTTCGCGTCGGTGGTTGTTTTAGAAACGGTGTCAATCATGGGAATACCTTTATAAGTGTATCGGTTGACGTCACTGGATGTCTTTTGGGTGAAATAACCTGCCAGGCATCCGCGGTTGCCTCGTGTTCCAAGCCTTGTGCGAGGAACTGCAACGGATTTGGACTAGCACAGTGGCGCAGCTTTGTCGACGCAGAGCTGCTGCGTTTCCCACTGCCTAAAAACTGCGCAGACTGGCCTGATTAATCTCTGCTCGTCGCCGCATCATGGGCCTTTTTAAAGGCAGGATACATCTCGAAAGCAGGAGCGTTCTGCGCGTCATAATAGGCGCGCATCGCATCCCCGTCATAACCCTTTGGATCCATCTTTTTCATCTCTGGATGCTCGGCCTCAAGCAGAGCGGCAAACTCCATACCGCGCTTGGCTTGTTCGAGACCGTAATCAGCCGCATAGATCGCCGCTGCGGCAGCGAGACCACCGATGGAGGGGTTTTGATAGCCCTTTTTGCCACCAATTTCCAAATGCGGCAGGCCCATTGCGTCATTAAGCGAGGTGATGATGTTCACCTTTTTATGCGCCTCATAGGGCACAAAGATAATGCTGTCCGCGCCAAACACATCGATCCATGGCTGAAGCATAAGCGGGTAGCTCATCTTGTCTTTGTAGCCTTCAAACCAACGTGGGAAATCCTTTACGTCGTCTGTGTTGTCGTTCTTCATCAGACCAAAGCGTGCTTTGACGATTTGGAAATACATCGAACGCACCATTGCGACTTCGTCGCGCACAACCACAACCAATTTGGGATTGTAGTCTTCATAAAATCGCTTGCGTGAGACAAGGGCGGGTATCCGCTGGGACATGCGTTCTGCGCTCAGCACAACTTTTTCAGCCTTGGGATTTGCTGCGATCTCGCGGCGTAGATCGCCGAAGTTCTCAAGCACCTTTGCCTGATCCGCTTTGCTTTTCGGTGCGCGGGCCAAGCCGAGATGCCGGGCGCCAAAATTTTGGGCAAATACGCCAGCTTTGGGATAAAGAACCCCTTGCTCAAGCAGGGCTTCGCGATGCCCCCACATGTAATTCTGAAAGGATGTTGTGCCGGTTTTGAACGGGCCGATGTGGATTAATAGCTGTGTCATAGGTGTAAACTACTCAGAAATGATGTGCAGAACGGCCCGATTTTAGAGCGATCCTTGAAAGAGGGTCTCGTTGAAATAACAGGTAAAACTCGGATTCAACGCCCGTTTTATGCGCCGCTCTAGCGGTTGTCAAAGGCAATCCCCAATGTGCCACGCGGGTAAGCGGGGAGGAGCGCACGCCGCACAAGACAAGCAACTTGGAAACCAATGCTGCATCAGATAACTGATAGATAAGCAGGAGAATTTACGATGATTCATTTCAATAAAACGAATTCAAAAAACTACGCTCAGGTGCAAACCCAAATCCTCGGCTCGATCTCCAAGCATTTCCCGGAAGGGGGCTGGTCCGAGTCTTTTGAATATGAAGAAGGAAAGCTGAATTTCTCTCTTTTCATCAACCAGAAATCCGATGTTTTGATGTCGCACGGCGCGGCGGATAAGAATTACCACTGGCGCAAAGACCCCGATGTCGAGGGTGGCCGTTTGAACCATTCTCTGGAGCGCAAGCATCTGTTCGTGCCTGGCCCTTGGCTCAAGCGTCGCATCGTGGAATCCGCGCATCTGGATTTTAACGAAGATCAGGTACACGCGATCGGCTGGCCTCGCCTTGATCAACTGATTGAAGATCAAAAAGCGCTGGAAGCAGACCAGGTTGAGGGCGCACAGAAAAAGGTGCTGTGGGCCCCGACCCATGATTTTGCGCGCCGCGGCAAGAAGCAGGTGTCGCTGTCGTCCTATCCCAAGTTTGAGAAATTCATTCCCAAGCTGGAAAAGCATTATAGCGTGTCCACCTCCCTGCATCCGCGCAATCGCAAAGAGAAAAACCCGACGGTACATTCGCTGGTCGAATCCGATGTGGTTATCACGGATTTCGGCACGATGGTTTACGAGGCTGTCGCGCTTGGCAAACAGGTGATTTACCCGGATTGGATTGTCGGTGAGCCGATCACCCGCCACCTGAAGAACTCCGCGGAAAACGCAATCTTCAAAGAGCAATTCGGCCTGCACGCCAATTCGTTCAAAGAGATGCGCGCGATGATCGATTCCGAGCAGAAGATCGACGAGCGCTCACAGGCCTTCTTTGACGACTTCCTGCCGCCAGAAACCTATGGCGTCTCCGGCAAGCTGATCGCTGATACATTGATGCAGATCGACAGCGCGGGTTAAGCCTTTACCGCGCGGATCGCTTCGACGGTCTGCGCAATCTCTGCATCCGTCAATGTCGGGTGCACGAGGAACATCAGGCTGGTCTCGCCCAGTTCTTGCGCGACGGGCAAACGCGCGGGCAAGCCGCCAAAGGCTTTCTCGCGGTAGATTTCCGAACAAGAGCCAGAGAAGCACGGCACGCCTTTGGCTGTGATTTCATTCATGATGCGATCGCGCATTTCGGCACCGCCCTTCACAAAGAAATAGGCTTTGTAATAGGCGTGGCGCATCGAATTTGGCATTTTAGGGACGCGAAACAGCGGATTTTCACGGGCGGCGTTGAGGATCGCCTCTGCGTTTTTCTCGCGCGCGGCTTGCCAGCCCTCCATGCGTTTTAGCTGGATACGCCCGATGGCTGATTGCGCTTCGGTCAGGCGCCAGTTGGTGCCAATGCTTTCATGTAGCCAGCGAAAGCCGGGTTTATGCTCGCGCTCATAGACCGCTTCCCAGCTTTTGCCGTGATCCTTAAAGGCCCACATGCGCCGCCAAAGGCTTTCGTCATTGCAGGTGACCATGCCGCCTTCGCCGCCTGTGGTGATGATCTTGTCTTGGCAAAACGACCAAGCGGCCACATCGCCAAGCGATCCCACAGGCGCGCCGTTGAGCTGCGCGCCATGCGCCTGCGCGCAATCCTCAATGAGCTTGATCCCGCGCGGCGCGGCAAGGGCGCGAAACCCCTCCATATCGCAGGGCCAACCGGCCAGATGCACACAGATGATTGCGCGGGTGTTTTCGGTGATCAGCGGCGCGACGGTTTCGGGGGTGATGTTCTGGCTGTCACGGTCCACATCGGCAAAGATCGGTTTTGCGCCTGCATTTACCACGCTTGAGGCCGAGGCAATAAAGCTGCGCGGGGTGACGATGACTTCGTCCGTCTCGCTCCCCCCATTGGTGCGCCCGATGCCAAGCCCTTGCAGCGCCAGATCCAACGCAAGCGTGCCATTGGCCAGCGCAATTGCATGGTTGCAACCAGCAAACTTCGCGAACTCTTTTTCGAATTCACGGCCCTCTTGCCCTGTCCAATAGTTGACCTTACCCGACAAGATCACGTCGCGCGCCGCATCGGCTTCTTCGGCGGTGAAAGAGGGCCAAGGGGAAAAAGGTCCGTTCAGCATATTCTAAAATTCCTTTGCAGGTACACCGCCCATGCGGGCACCATTGGCAACATCGCGGGTAACAGCGGCGCCAGCCCCAATCATCGCGTCTCCGCCGATGGATTTATATTCACGCACCACAGCGCCAATCCCGATCCATGTGCGCGCGCCCACAAACACGCCCCCGCCAAGCCGCGCACCGGGCGAGATATGCACCCCATCGCTGAGCACGCAATCATGATCGACGCTGGCGCCTGTATTGATGATGCAGCCCTGTCCGAGCTTGGCAAAGGGGCCAACAATTGCGCCGGCGCAAATCACGTTACCCGCGCCGATCTGGGCGTGGGGCGAGACCGTAGCAGAGGGATGGATGAGCGTGGCAAGATCGCAAGGAATAGACTCTAACAAGTCCATTCGGGTCTGATTGTCGCCAATGCCAAGCGCATATGCGCTCTCGTCAATGTCGGCTGGTGTGCCAATCACATCCCATGCGCCAGAGCGCGTGAGGTCAGGATAGGCGGCGTCAAGAAAAGCAATGTCCGTATAGCCCATGCCTTGGGCAATATCCGCCAGAACGCGGCCGTGACCGCCAGCGCCGATGATGCGTAGCGCCTTCATTGCTCGCCTGTGAATTTAGGCATGGTGATCTCTCCTGCGGCCGATATGTCATCGCGTTTTACCACCTTTTTGATGGTGAGCGCGATGATCTTTATATCGAGCCAGAGCGAGCGATTTTCCACATACCAGACATCGAGATTAAATTTCTCGGGCCAGCCAATCGCATTGCGCCCGTTGATCTGCGCCCAGCCAGTGACACCGGGGCGCAGGTCATGGCGCCGTGCTTGATGCGTGGAATAGAGCGGCAGGTATTCCATCAGCAAGGGGCGCGGGCCAACGAGGCTCATATCACCCTTAAGTACGTTCCAAAGTTCAGGCAGCTCATCCAGCGAGGTAGAGCGCAGTTTAGCGCCAAAGGGCGTCATGCGCTCGCTGTCGGGCAGGGGGGTGCCGTCGGGGGCGTTGGCATCTTTCATCGAGCGGAACTTGATCATCTCGAAAGGCTTGCCATCTTTGCCGGGGCGCGTTTGGCGAAACAGCACAGGCGCGCCAAGGCGACGGCGGATCATCATCCAAAGAATTGCGATGACGGGCGAGAGCAGGATCAGCCCGATACTGGCCCCGAGGATATCCATCAAGCGTTTCATGCGCGTCCCTCTTTTGCGATCTGCTCGATATATTCGGCAAATTCAGGCATCACGGTGCCTGCGTCAAACAGGCGATCAAAGAGCGCGCGCGCTTTTGGGGCCGGGGCGCGGTAGCTCGTGGGGTTGTCTGCGATTTCGATCAGTTTGGTCCGCAGGGCCTCTGCATCGCCAGTCGGGTAGGGGATCAGCAGATCCTCAGGGCCAAGCACGCGCTGCATTTCGCCGCCCAGATTGGTGAGGATACGCAGGTTTGAGCGGGTGAAATCCGCAACCTTATTGGGAATAGAAAGCTGGAAATCAAAGCGATCCAGATAGCACATCATCCCGATATGAGAGCGCTGATAGAGCGCGGAAAGCGCCTCTTGAGAGGCCCAACCGCCAAACACCACATGCGGCAGGCGGGTGGCCATTTCTTCAATACGAGGGCTAAGATCGCCCGAGCCGCAAAAGATGAACTCAAGCTCTTTGGCGGCGGCTTCTGGCAGGGTCTCAATCGCGCTAAGAAGCGTTTGAATATCCAGATCGGAGATCAATGTGCCCGCCCAGATCAGCCGCGTTTTTGGGGCGTCCAGATCAACGCCTTTGCCGCGCCAAAAATCCATATCCTCTGCCACAGGCGTGGCGCTTTGGCTTTGATAAAACACACGGTCGCGGGCATTTGTTTCGCGCGCGAAACGTTTCTGACCCCATTCCAGCATACCGGCAGTGATCGAAATCACCGCATCGGCGCTTTGCATGGCTTTGCGCCCCATGCGCTCCCACGGGATGAAATATCCCTTGAAGGGAAGGCCGGTTTTGGCGGTGATACGTTCGTAGAAAATGTCTGGCCAAAGATCGCGGATATCTAGGATCACAGGGATATTATGTTTGCGCCCAAATTCGGTGGCGGCAAAGGCCAGATCAATCGTCGGCCATGCGCACAGGATCACATCGGGGCGCGGTTGCTTTGGCGCAAGCGCGCTAAAGGCACGGGCCGCATCGCGGTGATCGAGAAAGCGCTTGGGCGAGAGATGCGAGGTGTAGCCGCGCGAGGGCAGAAAGATCATTTCCGGCCCGTCTGGGTTCGGGCGCAGCGGGGTCGAGGGCGTCACATCGCGCATGGTTTTCAGCTGATGGTGAAACTGCGCGTTCCACCATGTCACCTCATGCCCGCGCTCATGCAATGTCTGCGCCATGAGCCCTGCGCGAAACAGGCGATCCCCGGATTCGGCAGGAAGATGCGGTACGGGTTCACCGGTTTTGATGACCCAAACGCGCATAGGATTAGGCCAACGCCGCGCGCAGGGCGTTGATCACGTTATCCTGCGTTTCAGTGTCTAAATAGGGATGCATGGGCACAGAGAAAACCTGTTTGGCCAGCGCTTCGGACACAGGTAGGCCGTTTGGATCGGTCGGGTAGTGCTTGTAGGCCTGCTGTTGATGCAGCGGCATGGGATAATAGACCATCGTTGGAATGCCCGCCTCTTTGAGGCTGGCCTGGATCGCTTCGCGGTCCTGACCTTCGCGGGTTTTCAGCGTGTATTGCGCCCAAATGGATTGGCTTTCATTGCCGACCTTTGGCGTGTCGATCAGGTCTTGCAAAGCGTCCGTATAGCGATCCGCCACACGCTGGCGCGCCTCAATTTCATCGCGGTAAATGGCGAGCTTTTCCAGCAGAACTGCCGCCTGGATCGTATCAAGGCGCGAGTTCATACCAATGCGCACGTTGTTATATTTGTAATCCCCCTTACCGTGAAAGCGCAGGGAGATCAGCAGCTCGGCGAGGGTCTCATCATCGGTGAATATCGCGCCGCCATCGCCGTAACATCCCAAAGGCTTTGCAGGAAAGAAAGAGGTGGTCGCAAGATCGCCAAAGCTGCCCGTTGTCTTGCCGCGATAAACCCCGCCAAACCCTTGAGCGCTATCACCGATCATGCGCAGGCCCTCTGCTGTCGCAATTGCTGTGAGCGCGTCGTAATCGGCAGGCAGGCCAAAGAGGTCCACAGGGATGACAACCTTGGGCGTGAGGCCTAGCGCCTTTGCATGATTGATCGCGCGTTTCAGGCTAGTCGCATCCATGTTGAAAGAGACCGGATCAACTTCGACAAAGACAGGCGTTGCGCCCGTGCTAGGCACAACTTCGGCGGTGGCGGCAAAGGTGAAGGAGGGCACAAACACCGCATCCCCCTTGGAGGTGCCCAAAGCCATGAGCGCGAGTTGCAACGCATCCGTGCCATTGGCGCAGCTGATGGCATGGCGCGCACCGCAGAATTCGGCCAATTTAGCCTCTAGTTCCTTGACCTCAGGCCCTAGAATATAGGCACCGTGATCCAACACCGCGGCAATGCGCGCGTCGATCTTGTCGCGAATGCGCGTTTGCTGGGCTTTTAGGTCGATGAACTGCATGGGTTATTCCGAAACAAGCGAGAGCGTCTCGCCGCTCTCTTTATATATCTCGCCCGTGCGTGGGCAGGTGAGGTCATCGCCAAGGCGATCCCCCGCGCGCGCGACCCAGCCGATGCGCCGCGCAGGCACGCCCGCCATCAGCGCATAATCAGGCACATCCTGCGTGACCACAGCGCCAGCGGCGATCATGCAGTAGGCCCCTAATGTGTTGCCGCATACGATGGTGGCGTTCGCACCGATGGTGGCACCACGTTTGACCAGCGTCGGGCCGAACTCATCCTTGCGCTCAACGTGGGCGCGGGGTGTTAGTACATTGGTGAACACGCAAGAGGGGCCGCAAAAGACATCGTCTTCCAGCGTGACACCCTTATAAAGCGCGACGTTGTTCTGGATCTTGCACCCGTTGCCAATGTTCACATGTGGGCCGGCCATCACGTTTTGCCCAAGCGAGCAGTTCTCGCCGATATGGGTGTGGGGCAACACATGCACAAAATGCCAGAGCTTCGTGTCTGCGCCAATCGTAGAGGGTTGATCCACATAGGCGCTTTCATGAATGAACGGCGCGCTCATTGGGCCAGGACCGAGGCAAGCAGCGGATGGCTTTCGCCCTTATTAGGCTCTAGTTTGGCCGTGCGAATATGGCTGACAACCTCAATGGAGGAGCGTACCAGTTCAGCGCCATATCCGCCTCCCGCAAGAATGTTGCGATAGCTTTCCGTGTGCAGATCGGTGAAGCCTTGAGAGAATTCAATCTCAGTGCCATCCACGGTGATCGAGCGGTAGGTCAGCAGACCTTCGGGCGTTTGCGGCGGCAGACTGGCGCGATTGATCGAGAGCAGCCAGCGCACCCGCGCGCGGTCATATTCGAGGTAGCCCGCCGCGCTGTCATCGCTTTTGTGATGCACCACGTTTTGTTTCAAATCGCCAAAGATGAAACTGAGCATGTCATAGAAATGCACCCCGATATTGGTGGCAATGCCGCCGGACTTATGGGTTAGACCCTTCCAGGATTTGTGATACCACGCCCCGCGCGAGGTGAAATAACCCAGATCAACCTCGTAGATTTTGCCGCTGGTATCGGCTTCGATCTGCTGTTTCAGAGCGATGATCGCAGGGTGCAGGCGCAGTTGCAGGATCGAATAGACCCGCTGGCCTGTCGTGGTCTCAAGCGCTTTGATCGTGTCGATGTCGCCCGGCTCTAGCACCAAGGGTTTTTCGCAAATTACATCGCAGCCTGCGCGCAGGGCGGCGCTGATGTGGGATTTATGCAGGTAATTGGGCGAGCAAACGATCACATAATCAATATCAGAGCGGTCATGCAACGCGTCGATGAACAGCTCGAATTCTGTATAAAAGGCGGCATCGGGGAAATGCGAATCCATTACGCCGACACTATCGGCCAGATCATAGGCCATCACGAGCGTGCCGCCGGTTTCTTTGATTGCCTTAAGATGACGCGGCGCAATATAGCCTGCGGCGCCGATCAGAGCGTAATTGGTCATGGTTCTAAGTGCCCTCAATCCAGGTAACGGCCCCGCTTTGTGCGTGGCTCGCCCGCTCTGTCTTAAGGATAATCAAAGGGCTGGGCCAGACTTGATTGCTTGTTGGGCACAGCGAGGTCATGTAGGCAACGAGGGCCGTGTTTTTTGAGGCACGTATAATAGCACCGAGCGGACAATCATGCGGTTTATCGACCAGTCAAAATTGAAGTTGGAGCGCGTTCGCTTCTCGCTGGCGACGGGGCGCACCATTCTCAAGCTGCTTTATGCGATTCTTGTCGCGCCCAACCGAGGCCGGTTTGCCTGGGCGGTTACGTTGAATTTCGGCTGTCGCGCCCTGCATCTGGCGGCCTTTATCACCAGCATTCAGGCGATCATAATTGCCTTTCAATATGCCAGCTCCGAGGGGGCGGATTTCAAGGCCAAGAATATTCTGAACTGGTTGCATCTGCCGCTGGAGTATCTGCCGATTATCGCGCCGATTGTTGTCGCCTTTATCTTTGGCCTGCCTGCTTTGCTGAAAAAATGGGAAATGACGCAGCTTGATCATATCGTCGGGGATATTCATCGCGCCATTGGGGAAACCTCAATGGTGTTGCGCACCGATTTGTTCACGGTGCTGCGCGTGCCGGCCTATTTGATTTTCGCGACGAAATTCTGCTCTGGCTTGATGTTCGTTGTTATCGCGCTTGGCGTGGTGGCGGTGTTTCGCTTTGATCTGTTCCTTTTGATCCTCCTGATGTCGATCATCATCGCAATTGCGGTGACGCTGAGCAGCCTACGCCAGATCAACACGCTCAAGGCGCTCTCGCCGATGCGCAATGCCTATGTTTTGGCCGCGCGCGAACACAATCGCGACGTCACAGGCCAGCGCCAATTGGGTACGGTGGATGAGGTTCCGCTGCTCCAGGGCGAGGTGCGCGCCACTTTGCTAGAGGGCACAACGCAGAACTGGGTGCGGGTGAACCGCGCGCCTTTTAATCAGGGTATTTTTTCTGGCATCGCCATTGGCGCAATCGTGTGGTTTGTCTTTGGCCTTGATGACATTGATGAAAGCCAGCTTGTGTTGCTGATCTTTTTGGTGATTGCTATTCGCTATGCGATCAACACAGCGCGCGAAACTGGCGCGATGATGACGCGGCTTTTGGAAGCGCGCACAGAGCTGAAGGACGTTAAGATCGTGGCGGCTTTGCGCCGCGGCGATCTTCCAGAGATCCCAGTGGATGACGTTGAGCAGGACTAGCAGATGTATTTAAGCCCCGCCCTAAAAACCCGTTTGCGCCCCCTTGCGCCCCTTTTGCTGCCCGCTTACCGCAAATGGAGCGCGGCAAAGAACACGCTGAATGCGCATTTGGATGAACGTGCCGAAGCGCGCGATGACGTGGGATATACGGCTGAGGTCAAGGCGCTGTTGCACGGGTTTCGCAGTGCGCCGATGCGCTTTGCCCCCGACGTTGCCATACATCGTGATGTCCCGGAATCGGTGCAGCAGATTGCGCTAGCTTTAAGCGCGGATGATGCGGCCACGCTGGGGTGGGATACAAACGGAATCAAAAAGGCGCAGCGCTTGCTTCGGTTCTGGTCGGCAAAGCCCGAAGGTCTTGAGGCGGTTCTCTCTATTGCGCCGCGTTTGGACATGGCCTCGCTCGGCGTGCTGCAACGGTTTCAATGGCGATATATGCTCAAGCGCGCGTTTAGTACGGCGTTGCAAAACCATGATGTTCTGAGTGCAAAAGCGGTTTCTGAAATCGCCCCCCCCGCCATGGGCGCGCGCCTTGCCAGAGCGATCGAAACGCGTCTGCCGTTACAAATTGTCCGCAGCTTTGTGCCCGACCGCGGCGCGGCCTCGCTGGTATGGATGGATGAATTCCCTACCAGCAAACATCAGAAAATGCGCCAGACGCTGGTGCAGGCCGTCGCGCAGAATGCGCCAGATATGCTGCGCACGATGCCTTATGAGCATCTGGAACGGATCATACTGAACCCAGCCAATCTATCGGAAGATCTGGAAGGGGCTTACTATCGGTTTCTGGAGATGGTTACCTCGATTCTGCCCGAGCAAGTGGATGCCGCATCTCCCGAACGCACGCAGCGCATTCAGGCCTTGGTACAGCGTAAAGTCATGCGCCGTGATATTTTGCGGCGCGATTATAATGCGGCTCTTAAACATGCGCGGCGGTTGTGCCGTTTTCCAAATGTGCTGCCCGAAGATCGCTATGTGCGCGTTGATCTTCTTAATAAGTTGGGGCGCACGGCTCTGGTGAAGCGGTATGTTGGCTGGCTGCATAGCGTGCATGCGCGTGGGGGTGCCCCTGCGCCAGAGGTTGCGCTGCGTCTTTGGGCCGCTTGGTGCCCGAACAGTGCGCTAGAGGTGCTGAAAGACCCTGCGAGCTGGTCGAGCAATGAGCAAACCGCGAAGGTCGCGCTACGTAGTTTGCTCCGTTTGCGGCGGTTTGGCGAAGCGGCAGAGCTGGCGCGGACCTCAATCCGCTGGCCTGCGCTTTACGGGCAGATCACCCTGGCCGAAGACACCCAGGCTGCGCTTAAAGCGACGGGTTTGGATATTCCGGCGGGCGAGGATGCGGCGCTTTATGTGATGCCAGACTGGCTGGCGCAGCATCGAAATACGCCAGCGCCTGCCTATAGCCCGGAACCGCGCCGCGTGTTGATCTATTCGCACTCGCTTGGGATTGGCGGAGCGGAGCGGCAAGTGACCAATCTGATTTCGGCGCTTTGTGAAGATTCTGAGGCCAGCTCGGTGCATCTTTTGCTCAAAGAGCGCCCGAAGAGCGCCTACAGCATGGAGCAGGATGCGACGCGATTTAAGGCCCATGATTTTGACAGCCTACCCGATGATTTGCCCGCCCCCTGGCGCGATCATCCGCTGTTCAAAGAAATACTGACGTTAGCCCGCCCCCTGGGTCTGTCCGGCATTTCGCAGATATTGCGCGCGATTTACACGCTGCGCCCCGAGGTCATGCATGTGCGCGGGGGGTTGCACGCCGAAGTCGTGCTGGCGGCGGTGCTTGCAGGTGTGCCACGCGTTGTGGTGCATTTCGGCTCGATGACACGAGGGCAGCAATCCTCTGGCACCGAACTTGAAATGCTGCGCGAAAAGCTGGTTGAGCGGGCAATGGAGCTGTGCGCGGCCTTCCCGCAGGTAGTGCTTGCCGCCAACAGCCGCGCGGCGGCCAATGATTGGGCGCGCGCGTCCAATCTACCCGAAAGTCGCATGACGGTGCTTTATAATGCGGTGGATGCGCAGGAGCTCGGCTATAGCGCGGCCCCCCCGTTTGACGCTGGCGCTGATCGCCCGTTGGTGGTGGGCAGCGTGTTCCGCTTTGCCCCAGTCAAGGATCCGCTGCTCTGGATCGAAACCGCGCGCCTTGTGCATGCACAATTGCCGGGCACCAGATTTTTGATGATCGGCGATGGGCCTATGCGCAAAAGCGTCGAGCGCGCGATTGAGGCGGCAGGGCTAACCGAGCAATTTGAATTGCCCGGGCTGATCACCAAGGGGCTGTTCCCCTATTTGCGCCGCATGGATCTGTCCTTGATGAGTACGCGTACCGAAAGCCTGCCCAATGCGGTCATTGAGGCCCAGCTTGCAGGCCTGCCTGTGGTGGCCCCCGATGTGGGCGGTATGAGCGAAGCGATTGCTGATGAAAACACCGCCCGCCTGCCTGAACGCACGGCCCCTGCGCTGGCCGCGGCGGTTGTTGCTGCGCTTAAAGACACAGAGTGGCGCGCGGATATACATGCGCGCGCACCGGCGTTGATTTTGGAAAAATTCTCGCGCAAACGACAGTTGGACAGCACCAAAGCCGCCTATGGCTGGTCGCGCTCAGAGGGCTAAAGGAGACATCTGTTGAAGTATCGGCCGGAAATCGACGGGCTGCGCGCACTTGCGGTGGTGCCTGTGATCCTGTTCCACGCGGGCTTTCCCTATTTTACAGGGGGCTATGTCGGGGTTGATATTTTCTTTGTGATCTCGGGTTATTTGATCACCACGATTTTGATCAACGAACTTTCCGAGGGACGCTTTTCGATCCTGAACTTCTATGATCGGCGCACGCGGCGCATCATGCCTTCGCTGTTTGTGGTGATCATCGCCAGTTTTATTGCGGGCTGGTTCATTCTACTGCCCGAAGATTTCGAACGTTTTTCGCTGAGCGCGGTCGCGGCAACGACGTTTTGGTCCAATATCTTTTTCTGGATGGAAAGCGGCTATTTCGACACCGAGACCGAGCTAAAGCCGCTGCTGCACACATGGTCGCTCGCGGTAGAGGAACAATATTACATCTTCTTCCCTGTCCTGCTGGCGCTGTTCTGGCGCTTTGGAAAAGCGGTGATCCTGAGCATTCTTGCGGTGATTTTCGCCGCCAGCCTTGCCTTGGGTATCTGGGACTTTGGCGCGCTGAGCGAACCCGAAGCGGCGTTTTATCTTTTGCCCACACGCGCATGGGAGCTGATGATCGGCTCGTTCGTGGCCTTTTACATGGCGCGCGCGGCGCCGCGCCTGCCCGCACCGGCTCTAAGCGGTCTGCTTTCGGTAATGGGCATGGCGCTGATCCTTTATGCGATTTTCGCCTATGACAAGAACACGCCGTTTCCCAGCCTTTACACATTGGCACCAACGCTGGGCACCGCGTTGATCATCCTGTTTGAGCGGCGCGGCACATGGTCGTTTTATGTTCTGGCCAATCCGGTTTGCATCGGCATCGGGCTGGTCAGTTACTCCGCCTATCTGTGGCACCAGCCGCTGTTCGCCTATGCGCGCTACTTAAGCCTTGATCACCCCCCGCTAACGGTGATGGGCGTGCTAAGTCTCGCCACGTTTGGACTGGCTTGGCTAAGTTACAAATTCGTCGAAACGCCGTTCCGCAACAAAACGCGTTTCACCCGCAGGCGCATTTTCGCAGGTGCAGGGGCGGTTGGCGCGCTGATCATTGCCCTTGGTTTTGCAGGACTGCTGAGCAAAGGTGTGCCAAGCCGTTATGATGCGCGCCACCTTGCGGTGTTCCAGCAATATGACGATCCTGGGCGCTATGTGCGCACGCGGTTTCTCAAATTGCTCAATGCGGAGTTTGATGCAAGCGATCCACGCGCCAAACTGTTGATCATCGGGGATAGCTATGGGCAGGATATGGTCAATGCGGTCAAGGAAACCGCGCTGGATACCCGTTATCAAATGTCCACATTCCGTATTTCATCGCGCTGCGGCAATATCTTTCTGAAGCGCGATTTCACCGATCTGATTGCGCCTGCTGATCACGCGCTCTGTGCCAAGCGCCCAGGGTATGAGGATGCAGGTTTGCAAGAGAGGATCAAACAGGCCGATGACATCTGGCTGGTGTCCAGTTGGAAAGACTGGCACGTCGAAAACCTGCCAGAGAGCCTGACCAACATCAAAGCCATCACCACCGCCAAAATTCGGGTGATGGGGCGCAAGCATTTCGGGTCTGGCATGTCCTTGAAACGCTATATGGCCGAGTATCAAAAGGGCAACTCTGAGATCGAGATGCCGCTTAATTCAGGTCACAGGCGGATCAATGCACTGATGCAAAAACTGCTAATCCCTGAAGACTTTATCGACATCTCTGAAATGATGTGCGGCGCGGGCGAGACCTGTAAGAACATGACGCCAGAGGGTCTGCTGATTTCTTATGATGGCGGTCACTTGACCAGAGCCGGAGCCACATTAATGGGGGAACGTCTGAGTGAGCACCTGAAAGCGGTGAAATAGACGGGTTGAGTGCATGGCGCAGGCGGGGCATATGTGCAGTGAAACGCGCCCTTGAAGGCGATACGAGCGAAAAGGACATCCCCCGTGCAAAAAGTTCTGATTACAGGCACCGCAGGTTTTATCGGTTTCCACCTTGCCAAGCTGCTTCTGGCCAATGGTGACCGTGTTCACGGCTTTGACGGGATGACCGATTATTATGATGTGCGCCTGAAACAGCGCCGTCATGCGGCTTTGCTCCAGAACCCGAATTTCTCTTGCACCGAGGGCATGCTCGAGGATCTGGCCACCTTCGATAAAATGGCCGATGAGTTTGAGCCCGATGTGATTGTGCATCTCGCCGCGCAAGCGGGTGTGCGTTATTCTTTGGAAAACCCGCGCGCCTATATCGAGAGCAATGTCGTGGGCACCTTCAACGTGATGGAAGCGGCCAAGCGTCATAATGTGCAGCACTTGCTGATGGCCTCGACGTCGTCAGTGTATGGTGCCAATACCGAAATGCCCTTTGATGAATGCGAAAAGGCCGACACGCCTTTGACCATCTATGCGGCGACGAAAAAGGCCAACGAGAGCATGGGCCATTCCTATGCGCATCTTTATGATCTGCCGACCACGATGTTCCGTTTCTTCACCGTGTATGGCACATGGGGGCGCCCTGATCTGGCGCTGTATAAATTCGTCGATGCGATCCTCGATGACCGGCCCATCGACATTTATAACCACGGCGACATGTACCGCGATTTCACCTATGTGGATGATCTGGTGCGCGCGATTTCCTTGCTGATCAAAGCGGTGCCAGAGCGCCCTGAGCGCCCTGAGGACATTCATGAGGGCGACAGCCTGAGCCCTGTTGCGCCGTTCCGCGTTGTGAACATTGGCAATTCGGATAAGGTGCGCTTGCTTGATTTTGTCGATGCCATCGAAGAAAGCCTCGGCAAGAAAGCCCAGCGTAATTACATGGGCATGCAAACTGGCGATGTGCCCGCGACCTGGGCCAATGCGGATCTTTTGCAACGCCTGACTGGGTATCGCCCGCAGACCGATTTCAAAGACGGCATCCAGAAGTTCGTCGATTGGTTCCGCGAATATTACGACAAATAGCGGCGCAAAAGGTGTCATATGATGAGTGATCCGTCCAAGTCCAAGCCCGCTGACATCACCGGAAGCATTTCCGGTGATACCGAGGGTCTTCGCTCAAAAACAGTGTCTGATTTTGGCGAGCAATGGACCTATTTCACCGAGAATGACGGCTATTACGCCAGCGATGAATTCTTTGCCGATCTTGTCGGCCCGATGCTGACACCTGAGGACTTCAACGGCATCACCTGCGCCGAGATTGGCGCAGGTACGGGCAATATCGCAGCGATGTCCCTGCGCGCTGGTGCCTCTCACTTCACTGCCGTTGAGCCAAGCAATGCGGTTGGACCTTTACGCGAAAACCTTGCCGAGTTTGGCACCCGCGCCAGCGTGGCGCATGTGCTAGGTGAAAACATCCCCCGCGATGATTTCGACATGGTGATGTCAATCGGCGTACTGCATCATATCCCCCAGCCTGATCCGGTGGTGAAAGCCGCCTTTGAGGCGATCAAACCCGGTGGGCGCATGTTCATCTGGCTTTATGGCAAAGAGGGCAATGCCGCCTATCTTGCCGTGGCACTGCCGATGCGCGCGATAACGCGGCGCTTGCCGATCCCTGTGCTCAGCGGGTTGTCCTATCTGCTGGATGGTATCCTGATGCCACTGGTGTTTCTGGCGCGGCGCGGGATCAAAGTGCCGCTCTCCGATTATCTGCGCGATGTCTATGGCAAGTTGGCAGCCTCGGATCGACGCGTGGTGATTGTCGATCAACTCAAACCCGCATGGGCGCTGTATTATACCGAAGATGAGGCGCGCGATCTGCTTGAACGCGCAGGGTTTGAGAATGTGAGCCTGCATCATCGTCACGGCTATAGCTGGTCGGTTCTGGGCCAAAAGCCAAAAGCGTGAGCGTATCGCTCGCAAGCAAGGCGCGCGCAGCGCTCAGCACGATTAGCGATCCTGCGACCCTATTGGCCAACTTAGGCTCTGTTGCGGCGCTGGCGATTGCGGGGGTTGTGCTGAACCTGACGGTCGGGCGCGTCTATGGGTTTGAAGGCCTTGGCGTTTTCAGCCAAGCGCTGATCTTCTTCTTGATCTTAGGGCAGATCGCAGCGGGCGGTTTTGCCTTTGCCGCGCTCTATCATTTCTCGCGGCGCGGCGCCTATGCCGCAGAGGGGCGCGCTTATTTGCTGGCCACTTGCATACCTGTGGCGGCTGTTGGCGCGGTGCTTGCGCTGATACTCTGGCAGGGCGCAGGGATGATCGGCGATGTGCTGGGCAGCGCGCCGCTGGCCGCCTGTCTGCCTGCGGTGGGGCTCGCGGTCTTCCTCTTTGGTCTGAATAAAATCGGGATCAACGCGCTCAATGGCATGTCGCATCTGAAAACCTACGCCTTGCTGCAAGGGCTGCGCATGCCCTTGATGCTGGCCGCCTTCACTGCGCTGGCAATGGGCGGCGCAGATGCGGGGCAGTTCGGCTGGATATTCGTCGCCTCAGAGGCGGTGATCCTTGTGCTGCTCATCGGGTTTTTGTGGCGCTACACACCAAGCGTAGCTGTCAGCGCAATTGAGGTTGCCGCGCTCATGCGCGAGACCAGTGGGCGGGGTTGGCGCGGCGCGCTGATCGGGTTGCTGGCGGATGTGAACAGCAAGGTCGATGTGCTGATTTTGGGCCTGCTCGTGTCTGATACGGTGGTGGGTATCTATGCGCTTGGCGCGATGTTTGCCGATGGGCTGCGCATGGTTTTGGCGGCAATCCAAAGCATCGTGAACCCGCGTATTGCCACCTATATCGCCGATTCTGACCGCACCGCGTTTGATGCGCTTTGGAGCACGCTGGCGCGCATGGGCCGCGCCATAGCCGCGTTGATCACGCTGATCGCAGCGCTGTTTATGATCTACTTGGTGCCAAGCATTCTGGGCGCAGATGACATCGCCACATCGACGCTGGTCTTCGTGATCATCGCCCTGTCCAGCACGCTCGCCGCCCCTGCGGTGATCCTGAATCAAGCCTTCACCCAAGGCAGCGCGCCGGGCCTGCAAACCAAGTTCCTTGCCGTGCTGGCAGGGGTGAATCTATTACTCAACCTAGCCCTGATCCCCTTCTTTGGCCCTGTAGGCGCGGCGGTGGCCACAGCGATCGCGGAGGGGATGCAACTGGTGTTGCTACTCAGGTGGTTGCCCAGGGTTTTGAGGTGAGGGGGTAATCGGCCGAAGCTCATGAATTTTGCCGCAACAAACCTTAGTGCCAATGCTCAATCCACATAGCATTAGGGAAGCCTATACGCTTTAAAAAGTCCAACCCATCCACAGTCAAACGCGCTTCTGTTTCTCTTGTAATATCACTCGCCTTGGTGATTTTGTTTCGAAACTCAATTAGACTTAGCTCCGACAAACTGAAAAGTTCCTCAGAATACTGTGCCCAGGAGTCATCACGTCCAACTCCACGACCAATTTCGATGAGAAACCCGAGAGATAGAGGATGGATTCCTCCAAGTTCGGTTGTTGTGGCCTTTATTTCTTTTGCAAGGGCTTTGCGGGCCGCCGGATCACTTTCGTTAGCGACCTCTTGTGCTTTTTTCTCAAGATACCCGAAAACTGCGGCATGATCAGAAAACTCGGACTTAGTTCCTGCAATTTCTAGTGATTTAGTGCGCACGATAAGCTGTTTTATATCGTGTCGGAAAGATAAAATCAGCATGAGCATGACCATTGGCCACACTAAAGAGCTCGTCATACTTGAAATGAATTGAAACCAGTCCAAAATAAGTCCCTAAATTGACTGCTCACTATTATATCACAAGCGTTAAAGCTCGTCACTTCACCGCGATGCAGATCGTCTCATCCTCGCTCAGATTATGGAACCGCACATCTGTGCAACCTGTTTCGCGCAAAACGCCTTCGACTTCTTCTGTGGAGGGAAAATGCATGTGGAACATGTCTTCTGCCCCCTCTGGCACCTTGAGTGTGCCAACAGTCCAGATGTAGCGGGCGGCGTGGATCACGCCATGCGCACGGGCGCTTTTGATAAACTGGCCCATCCCGCGCGAGGCGAGGTGGCTGAGGCGCGCAACAAGGCTTTGGCGCTCGTCCGACATCAGGTCCATCACCACGCAAAGCGTGCCGCCCGGGCGCAGCACCCGCATGGCTTCGCGCAAGGCAGAGGCGGTATCCAGCACGTGATCAAGCGAGCGGCAGAAGACCACGCCATCAAAGCTGGCATCGGCGAAAGGCAGCGCTTCGGAGATGCCGATGAGAAAGGGAAATTCGCGCGTGGCGGCGCCGGGCAGGGGATCAAGGCCCACAACAGGCCCGATGCCTTCACCGTCTAGGTAGCGCGGGGAGTGGATCTGCGGACCGCAGCCAATATCCAGCACCGCGCCCTTGATGCCTGTCGCGCTTTGGAAATCTTGCGCAAAGCCGTCATCCGTGGACAGGTTCAGGGCCGGATCTGCCTCATAGGTGAAATTACCGTTGTCCTGCAATTTGTCCCAAAGCGCCTGGCGCGCGGCAAGATCGGCGGGCAGGGGATCAGGGATCAGATCGGGATGGCCATTGGTCACACGGTAGGTGCCGCTTTGCGAGGCAATCGCAGTGATAGTGCCACTGGCGTCACGGGTGATGGTCAGGGGGCTGTGATCCAGCGGATCAATCAAAAGGTCTGTAACGTCCATCACCATATCCTCACTTGCAGGCTCGCGCCTGCGATACACGCTCGGTGCGCGCTTCTCAACCACTGCTTGGAGGGATCAGCCTTGGGAAATTTTACGCCGCCCCAGCAAGCGCAGCAGCGTGTTGCGCCCTAAACGCAGGATTGGATAGAGCAGCGCAGAGATGCGCGGGGATTTGAACACCCAAGCGTTCAGCATATTAAACGCGCCTGAGCCGCTAGAGAGCAGCGCAAGGCGGTTCACACAGTCATCGCCGTGAAACACCTGATCGTTCCAGATCAGCGCCATGCCTTCATTCAGATCATAACCCGCATCCCAAAGCGCAGTGCTCAGATCACCTGCCTCGCGCGCATCAAACATGTGCACGGGGCCAACGCTTTCTTTCAGGCGTTGCCATTGCACAAACCGCGAGCAGAACGGGCATTCACCATCATAGATGATCACGGTCTTGCCTGCGTATGCGGCCAGCGCGGGTAGATCAGAGAGGGAAACGGGTTTCATGGCGCGCCAACTCCTTGATGTTCACAGCGCCGTTCTTGGCGACACTGACGCATTTGGCTTCAACCACCAGAATATAGGCGCTGACGTCGGCCAAATCCAGTGCGCGAAAGTCGCGGGAGGCTTTCGGCGAGGACCAGATGTGATGGGGGTAGGCGTCATAGGCGATATTGCCTGACCCTCCCGCACGCTGCAGCACGCGCGCATGGTGGCGCTGCACGAAATCCCCCGCGATGGCGGTTTTTTCAGGATCAAGCGCGGGGGCAAGCAACGCATCTGGCGCGCAGGCATCGGTGAATTGATGCATCACGTTGCCGTCCATTGTGGTACCCCAGTCGTGGGTTGGCAGAAAGCCCGTAAAGGGGCGCCCCGGGCGTTGCTGGGCAAAAGAGATCGAGGTGGCGAGAAAGAAATTCGTCGGCACTTTGACGCGTTTTCCGCCCTTGGTTTCCGCTTGCCAATAGGCGTAATTCACCCCGCCGCTGTCAAACCAGCCAAGGCGCGCCACTTGGAAGGTATTCGGCGCAGTGAACATCACCACCAGCGCCGCCGCGCCAAGCCAGAGCGGAATGCGCCAGTTCTCGTGGCGCAGCTTATGAAACGCATGCACCATGCCAAGGTTGAGCAGAATCTATTTCCAAAAAAAGATCGCCGTGAGTGCAAAAATGGCGGTGTGCATCAGATCAAAGAACATCGTCACGCCGATCATAAAGCGGCGCGAGAAGAAGGCGAACACAACAGCAAGCTGCGCGAGAAGAACTGCGGCGTTCAACGGCACGGTGATCCAGACCAGCGCGGCGTTCATCCAGACAGGCATCCAGGAAAACTCAAAGATCGTCAGATAGCCGAAATGTTTGGTGATCGGCGTCAGGATATAGGTGGGGTTTTCCAGCACCCATGTCAGCGGCCCTGCGTTTTCCAAGATCAGCTTGGTATGGCCAGAATAGAAATAATTCGCCAGATGCACCGCCGCGCCAATCACCACAGCGGCGTTCAGGTAGTCTCTGCGCAGCGCTTTGAGCCCCTCACCGCGCGCGCGCGGGATACGCATCGCAAGGCTGAGCAAGCTGGCAGGAATGATAAACAGGCAGAGCAGAACCCCAAGTTCCAGCACCACCATATAATCGGTCGAGGAAATGCCGAGGCCAAAGTCCTTGCGCGCCAAAATCTTCGTCCACATCACCGCCATGATCGGCAACAGCGCCAGCGCAGGGCGCCAATAGCTCGCCAGTGCAAACAGCGCAGGGATCACCAGCCAATCGGCGGCAGGATGGCCGACGGTTAGGTCGTGCAGCGCATAGCCCGTCAGCAGATAGAGCGTCAGAGACCCGGTGATATAGGCCAGCAATATACGAAAGGCCGCAGGAGTGTCCCGCCCGCTCAGGCCAAGGCCCAATACGCAAAGAAGCAGCGTCAGATTGACGTTATAGGCGCTGGCGCGGCGAAAGATGCGCGGCTCGTCCTTCAGCCAGTAAAACAGCGCGATAGCACTGGCCAGCATGGCAAGGATCGCCGCCATGCGCAGCGCCTCTGCACGCGTTGGCATGCCTGGCCTATATGACGCCAGACGCTGCATCAGTATTGCCGTGGAATTGACAGGATGCGGGTCATCGCCTTGTCAAAGTTCACCCCAACCGTTGCCAGATAGGCGCGCACATCCTCTAGGCGTGGCTCGTTCTCAATCGGCAAACGCTCTGCGCCGAATTCACGGGTGATCTTACCATCGCGGATCTGGTTGGAGCGGAAAGTATCAAACTCGCTAAAGCCGACAACCGTCTGGTAGATGAAATTGTAAAACGGCGCGGTGCGATCGCCCGTGCGCCATGTGGTCGGGCTGTCCTCGGGAATTTCAAACCCGTAGTCTTCCAACAGAACCTGCTCAACCACGTCTTCTTCCCAAGGCATGTAATCGAACAATTGGATATAGTCATGCTTGAGGAAATAGCTGGAGATAAACGCCTCGACACTGTCCAGCAGCGAGCGGTTGATATAGGCAGGGTTGCGCAGGAATTGGCCTGCATAGTAACTCATGTAGCGCAGTTTTTCGAGCAGCGAGAGGTTCCAGAGGCGGCGGTTGCCCTCGTCGATACCGGCAAAGCCTGCCTTGAACCATGTCTTCTCATAGCGGCCATTCTCACAGAAAATAATCGCTGGCACGTCCAGCTCTTTTTGCAGGCGGTTGGCGTGTTGATAGAACTGTTTGTCCCCTGCGGTGAAGATCGGCACCATGCCAAGTTCGGGACGCTTTAACCATGCTTCAATGTTCAGGCGGATGTTTTCCTGTTTGCGCGGAATATCGGCCGAGACAATGATATGCTCGATCCCCAGTTTTTCGCACATGCGCGAGGTGTTGCGCCGCGCAAGATCGGTAACCATGCCCCAATCATAGGTGAAGGCGATGGGGTTGAGGCCCAACTGGGTCTTGGCCACATGCAGACCATAGCAGCTATCGCGCCCGCCGCTCACCGCCATCAGGCAGTTGGGACGGTCGGTGATTTTATTCAACTGCGCCAGCTTCACATCCAGCTCTGCGCGCTCTTTCAAGGGCGTGAGCAGATTGTTGCGGCACCAGTTGCATTCGCCTTTGTCGTCAAACTCGATGAAGGGCATGGTGTGGGGCAAAAGGCAGGTGGTGCAGCGGGTCAGATCGGCAGCGCTGGCATCGCCGAGCGCACTAAGATCGCGGGGCGCAGAGGTGGCCGGCGTTTCGCACGCATCCGTTAGCCAGCTATCAACGGTGCTTGGATCATAGCGGCGTACCGCGCCAAGGCTGAGATCACTGGCCTCTAATGTCTTTTCCATCTGGCGCAGCATTTCATGCTCGGACATGAGCAAACGGCCAACGGTTTTTCCCGCCGCCAGCACAGGGGCTTCATAGAGCGAGCCATTGTTGGACGCGGCATGCACACGCCCCGTTTCCGTTTCAATCACCAGATAAGAAACGACGCCCTCCAGCTCTGCCAGCGCCTTTTCATTGGCATCTAGCGCGGTCTCGCCTGCCTCAAGGTAGTGGCGCAGGCGGGCGGGGATCGCGAGGCTGTCCAGTTCTGGCACGACGTCTGCATCGGCGAAAATCTTGTCGTGATTGACGATAATACCGTTGTGCACCCCGACAAAACCATTCGCATCAAAGGGCTGGTTGTTGTCATGAAAGGCGCGCATGCCGTTGGTGACAAGGCGCGCATGGCCGATGACGGTGATGCCGTGGGACAGTGCGTTGCCACCTGTCACAGGCGCGTAGGCCGCTTTGCAAAAATCAGCGAACTCAGGCGCTTTTACCATCGCCGTGGCTGATGTGGGGCGTTTGATATAGCTGGTCTGACCTGCGCCGTAAGCGCAGATACCCGCCGCTTCACGCCCGCGCCGCTCTGCGATCAGCAGCATTTTGCGGCTCATCTGGGTCAGCGCATCGCTGGCCAGCACCACACCCGGTTCTAGCGAGAGGCAAAATATCCCACACATCTGGATCGTCCTTCTACATCATGCACTTAAGCGCGACCTATTCTGACCGCCAGTGGTCGCGGATTGGCTATAGCAAAAATTGCTGCAAAGCCATTGCCGTTTGCAGCACGCGCTCATTGTTCGCACGCCCCTCGCGCTGGTCTTCAAGTTTGCCCGCAATATAGGCAGGTTTGAAAAAGCCTGCCCGCTTGATCGCGGCGGGGCTCAGAACGTCATCCATCACCGGGCCGAAATGCGCGCCATTAATCCAAGAGGTGGTCGGCACTTCAAAGCCCATCTTTTTATAAGGGCCAAGGGCAGCAACCGCCTGCGGTGCGCTTTGCTCTAGATAATGCGCCAATGCTTTTTTCAGCAGGCGTTTGGGTTCGGTTGCATGAAAGCGCACGCCAAGGGGGATGGTTTTCACCAGCTCGGCCATTTCCAGATCCAGCAGGGGAATGCGGGTTTCGATGCTTTGGGACATATAGGCGTTGTCATTGGGCACGAGGCTACACGAAGCCAGAAAGCTTTTGATGTCGATATAGGAAAGCTGATCAATCAGCGGCCAATCTTCAATCCGCTCGCGGTACTGCGTAAAACCCAATGCAGGGTCTATATCGCCCACCAGCGCATAGGCCTCTGGCGTCAGCGCGTCTTTCCACTCGCCGTAGCGGATCACTTCCTTAAAGCCGTAAAAACTGCGCAGCAGATCGCCCGTCACCGATTTGGCAAAACTTTGTGCCATGAAACTGAGCGGCAGCCGCGAGCTGCCTGCGGGCAGCATGTCAGTGGCCTTGGCCACAAGGCTACGGATCGGGCTTGGCACGTAGCGATAATAGCGCGCGATATTGGCGGCGTGCAGCGTTGGATAGCCGCAGAACAACTCGTCCCCGCCCTCGCCTGTGAGAACCGCTTTATAACCTTGGGCCCGAATATCCTTGGCCAAGGCTTCGGACGCGGAGTTGACCCAGACCGCATAGGGCTGGCCGTGCCCTTTGGCGCGCCCTGCAACGGTGCCTGTAAATTGCTCTTCGGAGAGGCGCAAAATGTGATGTTCACGCCCCAGCGCACCGGCCCATTTCGCCGCCTGTCCGCTTTCATCAAAGGCAGGGTTATCGTAGCCCACGGTAAAGGCGCGCCCTGTGCCGCCCTGCGCCCAAGCCGCCGCCGCCACCGCGCGGCTATCAAGACCGCCAGAAAGCAGTGCGCCGACAGGGCGATCGGCCATCAAATGCCGCCCAACCGCGCGCGGCAGAACATCGGCGACGGCCTCAACCGCCTGCGCTTCGCTTTTGCGCGATGTATCGGGGTTGAAACTCATATCCCAGTAGCGATGCAGGCGCTGACCAGAGGCGGTGCAGATCAATGCGCAACCCGGTTCCAGCGCGCGAATATCGCGAAACGCTGTGAACGGCTCAGAGATATACATAGAGCCTAAATAGGTCGATAGACCCTCAGGGCTATGCGCGGGATCAAAGCCATCGGCCTTTTTCAGCGCGTTTAATTCGCTGGCAAAAATCAGATCACCTGCGGTGGTCGCGCTTTGCAAAAGGTAGAGCGGCTTCATCCCGAAACGATCGCGCGCCACGATCACTTGGCCGCGCGCAATGTCATACAGCGCAAAGGCGAACATGCCATTGAGGCGCTCAAGAAAGCCCATGCCGAATTGCTCATAACCATGCACCAGAACTTCGGTATCTGTGTCGGTGGCAAAGCGATGGCCCGCTTGGGTAAGTTCTGCCGTGAGATCAGGGGCGTTATAAATCTCGCCGTTCATCACCACGACGATGCTGCGATCCTCGTTCCAGATTGGCTGGCTGCCATTGTCTTCGCCAACGACGGCAAGGCGGGTGTTGCCAAGGAAGACCTGTTTGTCGCCCATCTGTCCGCGCTCGTCAGGGCCGCGATGGTGCAAGCGATCCAGCATCGCGGCCAATTGCACCTCTGCGCGTTCAGGGTCGGTGCGCGTCTGAAGCGCCAGAATACCCGCGATACCGCACATCTTAGGCAGCCTTCTTTTCTGCGATCACATACATAACATCCCCCGTTGGCACATAGATCGTCAGCTTGCCGAGGCCAATCTTGGCCGCAAACGTGCCGAATGATTTCGGTAGCAGCCCGACGCGGCCCGCCTTGTAGATCACAAAGGCCACATTGGCGAATTTACCAAGCGAACGGGAATAGATGGTTTTCAGGCCCACGCGCCCCAGCGCCGCCGCCATTGAGGGGCGGGTGAAGAAGGACAGATGTTCAGGCGGGGTCATGAAGGGCCAGCGCCGCCCCAAAAGGCGGGCAAAGCGCGCGCCAATATCTGGCGTGGTGACGATCATCTTGCCGCCCGGTTTCAGCCACCCGCTCGCGCGCTCCAACATCACTTGCGGCGCGTAGACATGTTCAATCGTATCGAAAATCAACACGCCGTCGAACAGGCCATCCTTTAAATCAGGCGTGTAGTCTTCAATCGGACCAGCGGCGAGGCGACCCTGAGCCAATTCAGGCAAGCGCGCGCGTGCCTCTTCAATGCCCTCGGGCGAGAAATCCGTGCCATGCCAGTCATAGTCCTGCGCGCATGTGGCAATGAACTGCCCCGCGCCGCAGCCGATTTCCAGCAGGCGATCGCCCGCTTTAAACCCTGCACGCGCCATCAGTTTGTGACGGCGTTTATATTCCAGCTCAATCGCTTTGGGATCGGTGTATTTCGCTTTCTGGAAATACAGCGCGCCGTAAAGGTCTTCGAGTTCCGCCATCTCGGGCTCGGGCGCGATTTGCTCAAACCCGCAGGATGCGCAGCTTGAAAGATCAAAGCGCCCAAAGCTATGCCCCTTGCGCAGCGTGACGGGTGCGGTGCACAGGCGGCAGCTCTCACTCTGGCTCATGGGTGATCCCGTGTTTTTCCTCGAGCCGCGCGAGGGACGCATTGGTGCGCGCTTGGGCAATGCGAATGGCCGAGACCTGATCACACAGGATGCCCATGAAGAACAGGATCAACGCTGCAAGCAAGGCAACCGCGCCAAAGACCGGCAGGCCAAGGCCTTGGGTGGCAATCACGATACCGCTGTAGATCACGCCAAAAACCGCCAAGCCGAAAGACGGGATCAAGAACAGGCGGATCGGGTCATAGAGCGCGATCAAACGGGTGATCAGCAACAAGATGTTGAACCCGTCCTTGATGATCGACACCGAAGATTTGCCCACGCGTTTGCGCGTCTCGACGGGCATGAAATCAATCTCGAAGTTCTGCTTGATATAAAGAATGAGCGAGGTCGCCGAGGCGGAAAACCCGTTTGGCAACAGTTCTGCATAAGAGAGAAGCTGCGTGCGTTTATAGATGCGCAAACCGCAGTTCAGATCGGGAATGCGCTGGCCCACCAAAAGGCGCGAAAACGCACCTAGCACCATTTTACCGGGCTTGCGCACCGCATCCACATGCGAGGATTTTGTCCGCGCGCCAGAAATCAACGCAGGTTTGTTCTTTTGCCACTGCGCAATGAGATCCTGCGCCTGCTGCGCGGTAAACTGACCATCCGCATCATAAAACATCACGAAAGGTGTTGTCGCTTCGGCAAGGCCGGTTTTCCATGTGCCGCCATACCCGCGATTATGCGGATGGGAGATCACAGTGGCGCCTGCGCGCTTCGCCTCGCCTGCGGTGTCATCGCTGCTGCCATCATCCACCAACAGCAAGGTGACATCGGGCAAGGCCGCGCGCAGATCGGTGATCACATCCCCGACGGCTTCGGCTTCGTTGAAGGCGGGCAGAACAATGGTGATATTGGCAGGGATATAATCGTCCAAAAGAGCGTCTCTTCTAAGGGAAGTTGCGTTGGCGCTTTGGGTATCAGCTTGCCCGCTATGGCGCAACACGGCGCATCAGGGCGAAGTCACCACGCTCAAACACCAGAGAGAACCCATGATTGGCCCGCAAAAGCGCTTCGGCCTCTTCCAGAACAATGCGTCGGTCAATGACCATATCGCGTCCGCCCAAATCGCGCAGAAAGCTGTCAATCAACGGAGCTTGCTCATCAGAGCGGCGACGCGCTTTGCGGATGGCATCGATGCGATCCATCAGCGCGCGATGATCTGCAGCGCTGGCCGTGCCGCTATAGGTGATGAAATTATTATCCTTGCGATTAAAACGCAGCGGCAAATACCCGATATAACGCAGCGCGCTGGATTGATAATCATAGCGCAGCACAGGGGTCAGCACGTCCAGATCATCGCGGGTTTTCAGCTCCAACACAAAAGCCCCAAAATCAGCGAGCGCCCTGTCTTGGATGCTTTGCCCTTTGGTGAGCCGGTAAAGCCCGTGGCTGGTGGAGGGATAGGCCGTCAGCCAAACCAGCGCCGTGATCACGGTAATACCTACCACAGCGGCGCGGCGCGGCGCGAGCAGGGCCAGCGCAAAAAACAGACCCAAATAAGAGGCTGGCACGATAAAACGCGTGGCGCGGATCAGGTCAAGCTGCACAGGTCCACGCCCGTTGGCCGCCGCAATCGCCTGGTCCAGCGCCGAAAGGCCCACGCCAATGCCGATGGTAAGAACAAAGAAGCCCGCGACCCAGACCCAGTTGCGACGGATGTCCAGCGCCGCTTTGATGCGCGCGCGGGCAGGGCCAATTGCAAGGATGCTCAGCGCGCAAAGCGCAAGGCTGCCCAAGAGGAAAATCGCAGCGAACAAAGGCTTGGTCAGCGCGCCGACCCAAGCCAGCCCCTCAACGCGGCCCACCAGAATGGCCATGCGGTTCGGCCCGCGCAGGGACATCAGTTGATCCAGCGCGACAGAGACATTGGCATAGGGCGAGCCTGTATAAATATCGAGCGCCTTAGCATCGCCGGCGGCAAAGCCCTGCGCATAAAGCACCGCATAGGGCGACATGATCAAAAGATAGAACAGGCCCGCAAGGATGTGGTGCAGGCTGGCGCGCATCCAACCCTCGCTGGGTCCAGCACGCAAGAAACACACCGCCAACAGCGCCAAGGCAACGGGCGGGCCAGAGGGTAGGTGCAGATAACTGGCAAGCCCAGCGGCGAGCATCAAAAGATAGGGGCGCGGGCGCGCAGCGATCATCAGCAAAAGCAGCCACGGCAGCGAGGCTGCAAACCCCGTGCGCATCAGGGGAGAGTTATACATCCCCCAAAGATCGCCCGACAGCGTGTAAACCACCGGCAATGTGATCAAACCCAGCGCCAGCGCAATCGCGCGATGGTCAAACAGGCGTTTGCCCAACAGGTAAAACCCCGCCATCTGCGCCAGAGCCATCGGGAAACAGGCGATCACATAGAACAGCCCCAATTGCAGCCCCATCAGCCCCATCAGATAATTGGGCCACATCAGCGCCGCTTGGTAAAAGCTGGTTGATCCTTCAATGCCCAGCAACGCGTCTTGCGCAAAGGCCTCGCCGTCAAGCCAGCGCGCGATAATATAAAGGATTGATCCGTTATCGCCGCTTTCGATCACATAGGGGTAGGGGGTATTCAGGCTGAGAAATATCTGGAGCAACGCAGCCACGCCAATAAGAGCGCCCCAAGCCAAACGCTCGTTCACTATTTCACGCGGCGCTTTGATCATATGCGCCGTCCAAGCATTTGCTTGCCAAGGCCACGTGCGGCTGCGCGGGCATGCCAATCACACCGCACATAGGTAACGCCATTCAAGTGCTCTGTATCTGGCAGATCAGAGCCTCGCGCGCGGGTCGCAAAAAGTGTGACGTCATAGCCTGCGGCAGCCACGCTTTGCGCCTCTTTGACCACTCTGAAATCAGGGTCACACGGGTTGGGCACCACCATCGCGACGCGGCGTATCTCGCGCCCGCGCGCCTTGGCGATACGGGCATAAAGATCGGTGATCTTGCGCCCCTGTGCTTCCCAGCTAAAGGCATTATCAAAGGCGTCTTGCGCCGCGCTATCGCGTTTGTAGCGTGCAAAATGAGCCAGCATTTCTGTAAGCGCGCTGCAAAAGCTACTGGCAGAGAGCGGATCATAAGTCACGCCGAGCTTATGCTTTTTGATGAAGGGGCCCTGCGCGGCCAGATCGGCGCCAAGGATCGGCAGGCCAGCCATCGCCGCCTCAAAGAGCTTGTTGGGCATGGCGTAATCATAAGAGCGCGTCACGGGAATGACCGACACCACCGCAATATCCGCAGCGGCAATGAAAGAGGTGACTTCGGTTGGTGGCACGGGCGCATGGAAATGCACTTTATCAACAAGCCCTGCCGCGGCAACCTGCGCGCGCACCACATCAGCGGTGCCATCTTTGGCCGAGCCCACCATAGAGAAATGCACATCACGCGGTGCAGGCGTTGTTCGGTAATATTCGGCCAAGCCGGCGATAGTCTGCTCAATGCCGCGATTGACCACCACATTGCCTGTGTAGACGATCAAAACAGCATCATCACTGATCCCGGCTTCGCGGCGCAGGCTCGCGCCGCGCGAGGCTTGCTGCCAGCGGGGTGACAAAGGCATCGGTCTGCGTGGCGGCGCATTGTGCACCACAAGCGGGCGCGCAATTCCATACATCTGCGACAGATCATCGGCGATGCCATCAGAGACGGTAATGACCGCATCAGTATCGGGTAGAACCTGTGTTTCGACCCCAATGATTTTGGCCTTTAGATAGGGCGGCATAAAGATGTTGCGATGCGCTTCAAATTCATGGCTGTCATAGACCAGCGCCGCGTCTGTGGCCTTTGCCACGCTCTGCGCCGCAAGCAGGGGCATGCTGTCATGGCAATGCACCAGATCAGGGGCGCTAGCCTGCATCGGCGCGGCGAACACCGCGCGAAAAAGTTCATATGATTGGCAGCGCAGGCGCGCAATGGCATGGTTGCGAAGATTTGTGCGAAGAGCCACGGGCAGCGTCCTGTTTAATTCGGTTCCACGCTGCATAACGAGCCTGCACGTTCTTGGCCAGTTGAGATCACGAGAGTGGACATTTGTCAGTGGCTGGGACATCACCCTAGGAAACGCATTCCCAACCGCCGGACCGACACATGCGCCTTAAATCCCATCTTCACAGCGCCTTGCGACGGGTAAAAACCGGCCCGCTGCTCAAGCTGACCACACCCGCGCGCGCAATCTTACTCATTTGGATGAGGCGATACATTGCCGCCGCGCCCAATCCAGCGCGGCGACTGAGCCAATTCGCCAAAAATCCACTGCTTCCTGCGCACAGCACGGATCTGTTCCTGCTGATGCTCCTTAGCGAACGCGACCCTTTATTTTTACGCCTACTGGATCAGGCCAGCGATGTTGAACCAGCCAGCTTGCAGGTTCTGCTGCGCATGTACGGTGCCGAGTATCGCGGCGTAAACACGAGCGCTGAAGAGATCACATCGGGGCTGGCCACGCTCAAGGCAGCCGGCTGGCGGGCCACGCGCTCCAACGCGCTCTATTTCCTGCTGGCAGCGATCAAAAATGGCAATCTTGACTTGGTCCGCACGGTGTTAGACGCCTTCAAAGAGTTTCCGCTACACACGCTGCCCCCCGCCTATAAGATCGGCGCATTGCGACTGGCCGCGCGCGCAGGCAAAGAAACATACGCCGTTTGGCGCAAACAGGCCGCGCCAAGCCCGCTGGAGCAGGTGCAAATCCAGGATATTGATGCGCGCGCAGACTTTGCCGCGCCGCGCAAACACGCCGATCTAGGCGCGGCGCTGCGCGCGGTGGTGCCCGCGCAAATGCAGGTTGAATTGGATCACTATATCCTGCCCTTTTACGACGCGCATAAGGATCACATGCGCTGGATGGATTGCCGCAGCGATACAGCAGAACTGAATGATTTCAGTCACGACATCAGCCAACATCTACATGACAAAAAACCCTACAGCCTGATCCGCCTCGGCGATGGGGAATCCTATGCCTGGAAAGACAAGATCAGCGCAAAGCACGCAGCAAGGCGTGAACAGGTCTGGTGGGGCACTGAGATCAAGCCAGCGCTGCGCGCCCAAATCGGCGATGCAATGCTTGACGCGATTGCCAAGGCCAATCGCCTTGGCATCCCCTCCCTGTTTCGTTTTACCCGCGACACCCATCCCGGGCTTGGCAGCTATCGAGGCCATGTCTCGATTGCAGGGCTTATTCATGTGCTTGATGGTTTGCGGGAACTGCCCGAGGCAAAGCGCCTTTATACCGAAGAGCGCATTCACCAGATCTGCTTTGATTTGCCGACAATTTCCCGTCTCAGCGCGCAGGCGGAAAAACTGGTCATCGTCTCTAGCCTGACCAAAGCCACGATTGAGAGCAAGCTACGCCCCCATATCGGCGCGGTGCCGCTAGAGGTGATCGAAGTGCCGACCCACACCAAAACCCGTGGCAATGAGATGTTCGTGCAAGCCGATCAGCCACTGCCCTTTGTCTATGACGACATCAATGCGCTGGTCGCAAAGGCCAGTGGCCCCGGCATATTGGTGCTGGTGGCCAGTGGATCCATCGGCAAAATATTCTGCGCCAGCGCGCAAGAGCAAGGCGGCGTGGCGTTGGATGTAGGCGCAATGATTGATTACTGGGTCGGCCTCAAGACCCGCTCTGTTGCAGATTTGGCCTAACGCGCTGAACGCTCTGTACATTTTCATCAATTTGCGCCTAACGAGACGGGGTTCGTGTATTGCTTAACCCTTTTTTAATGCGCTTTTCAAAAGTCTCCACGGTGCTTGCACAACACATAGATATGACGCGCCCCAAGCGCCCGTTGCAAAGCGGGTTGGACGCAGGGATTGCTTATCAGCTTTGTCGTGATGTCACTGTTCTTCTCTGGCCCGCAAGGCGCGCGCGCAGGCCTATTCCACCAATGCGCTGGTGCCCCCCATGTGGTTCCTCAGCCTGACCTTGATCAGCTTTTGCTGGTTTCACGATCTTAGCCGCAACGACAAAGTGATCCGCTTTGCCCTGCTGGCACTGGCCGGATTGATGGCAACCTATTCAGGTGGGCGGATGATCCTGTTGCTCTGGTTGCTCAGCGGCGCGGCGCTTGGGGTCTATTTGCTGCTGACACGCCCTAAGCAGACGTCAACGCCGCCCCGTCATGGGCCTGATCTGGCGCTGCTGATGCTTGAGCTGCGTTGCTCTCTGGGCTGCTGTTTCAAAGCGCAGGGCTGGCGTTACTCACCCGTGCGACCCTGCCTGCCGTCTTTGGTCTGGCCGGCGTTCCGGGTCTCAACGGGCTGACAGATTCGGTGTTCCAATCTATCTTCACCGTGCAGCTTTATATGATGCTGCTGATGTTCACCCTAGGGGCGGCGCAGAGCAGGGCACCCTAAGCGCGGCTTTTAAGTTGCCGCAAGGATCACTTAGTGCTAGCTGGGCGGGAAATTCTTCCCGATGCAGCCCTGCATGTGCAGCACTAAGGCATTGGGGGCGCACATAGATATTTGGATATGCTCATGACAAATTTCACCGATAAACGCATCGCAGTCATCGGACTTGGCTATGTTGGCCTGCCCTTGGCTGTTGAGTTCAGCAAAGCGCGCGCGGTTGTTGGCTTTGATCTAAATGCAGCTCGCATCGAAGCGCTGCGCGCAGGCGTGGACAGCACCCTTGAAGTCACCTCCGAAGAACTCGGCGCGGCGACACATCTGAGCTTCACCACCAAGCTCGATGACATCAAAGACTGCGACATCTATATCGTCACCGTTCCAACACCGATTGACCATGTGAACCGCCCTGATTTAACGCCTTTGCAAAAAGCCTCGCAGTCGGTTGGCTCGGTCCTGTCCAAAGGCGATGTGGTGATTTACGAATCGACTGTGTTTCCGGGCTGCACCGAAGAGGTTTGCGTGCCGATCCTTGAGCAGGTCTCTGGCCTGACTTTCAATGAGGATTTCTTCTGCGGCTATAGCCCCGAGCGGATCAACC